>NZ_LZHW01000030.1 GCF_001667265.1 Mycobacterium sp. ACS4331
TCTGCGGCTGCTGATGCTCAGCGCGGCGCCGATTTCGGCCGCGCAGGCGTCCCAGGTGTCGCAGGCCCACCGGGCGCGTTCGTCCTCATCGGTGACCCGCAGTTCCATCAGCGCATGGATCGCCGCCAGCCGACCCGCAGCGGCAGCCGCCTCCGCCCGTGCGAAACCGCTGATCGCGGAGACGACAGCCGCGTCGTCCTCCGCATCAAAGATCAGTTCGCACATACGTTCGATTGTTGTCCCGGGGTGACCCCTGGACCATCACCAGGCCGCCGATCTGTGGATGAAGTCTCAATTGGGGACAACTCCCGTCGGAACACCCCCGTGAGATGCCCGAAGATCAGTGGATGGACATCGCCAAGCGGGCCAACATCTATGCGGCCGCGGCAGTCGCCGCGCTGCTGATCGCGGTGGCACTGCTGTACCCGGTGGGCACGAGCAGTGCGTTGACGGCGAATCTGATGGATGGGCGGTATCCGCCGGGGGCTGACGCGCTGCTGCCCCGGGCGCTGATGGTCGTCAGCATCGTCGCGGCCCTCGTCGGCTGTGTGTCCCTGGCCAAAGCGGCTGCCACCCAGCGGACCGCTCTGGTGTGGGTGGTGGTCGTGCTCGCGACGTGCGTGCTGTTGTTCTATGCGCCGGTCGCGGTGTTCCTGTGTGCCATCGCGTTCGGTTAGCTCCGAACCGCAAGCCCCTCACCGCGGTTCAACACTTCAATCCTGGTGCCCTCGGTGAGACTCGAACTCACACTGGACGGGTTTTGAATCCGTTTCCTCTGCCAATTGGGATACGAGGGCATGCACCCGGTCGGTGCGAGTACCCACCATAGTCGATGCCGTTTCGGACTCCCGCGCTCGCCCATTCGCCCGCCTCACGCGACAATGGTCCCCATGACGGGAACCGCCGACGAGGTCAAACCCCATCGAGTGCTTATCGCCGAGGATGAGGCGCTCATTCGCCTGGACTTGGCGGAGATGCTCCGCGAGGAGGGATATGAGGTCGTCGGGGAGGCCGGCGACGGGCAGGAGGCGGTGGAACTCGCCGAGAAGCTGATGCCCGATCTGGTGATCATGGACGTCAAGATGCCGCGTCGCGACGGCATCGACGCGGCCGCAGAGATCGCCAGCAAGCGCATCGCGCCGATCGTGGTGCTGACCGCGTTCAGCCAGCGGGATCTGGTCGAACGAGCGCGCGACGCCGGAGCCATGGCATACCTGGTGAAGCCGTTCTCGATCACCGACCTGATCCCGGCCATCGAACTCGCGGTCAGCAGGTTCAGTGAGGTCAGCGCGCTGGAGAAGGAGGTCGCGACGCTGTCGGACCGCCTGGAGACGCGCAAGCTCGTCGAACGCGCAAAGGGTTTGCTGCAGGCCAACCAGGGGATGACCGAGCCTGAGGCGTTCAAATGGATCCAGCGCGCCGCGATGGACCGGCGCACGACCATGAAGCGTGTCGCCGAAGTGGTGCTCGAGACCCTCGACACGCCGCAAACCCAGCCGCCCACCACCTGAATCCCGGCCGGCACGCGTAAAAAGTGCGTTTCCTGACGTGCGGTTCTGGCCTGGAGTACGACGCTGACCGTTCGGTTTAGGTGCATCTATCGGACGTCGGGCAGCGCGCGTTCATCAACCACCACGCGATTCCGCGGTGTGACCGCTATGTTCTTTCGGAAGCGTTGATGGTCTCGGCCACACCCGGCCAGATCGCCAAAGCCGTCATGAACATCGACCCGGAGGTGAAACGTGCGCGGTCGCGCGACACGCAGTGCATTCGCTCTTGGCTCGGCGGCCCTGCTCGTATTCGGGGTTGCCGGCTGTAACCAGTCGAGTCCGGAAGAGGAGCAGTCCCAGACGGGCCTGAAGATCGTCGAGCAGATCCAGATCGACGAGAACGGCAGCGAGGTCAAGGCGGACGCCAGCCAGGCTCCGGCCGATCCTCGCGGCGATGGCAAGGCGGCGTGCTCGCCCCTGAGTCTCGCGATGGCCGGTGCGCTCACCGGCCCTGACGCTGCACTGGGTATCAACATCCGCAACGGCGTGCAGTTGGCCGTCGACCAGCACAACGAGGCCAACCCGGGCTGCCAGGTTCAGTTGAAGACCTTCGACACCGAGGGTGACCCGCAGAAGGCCACCCAGGTCGCACCGCAGATCGTCTCGGACGCCTACACCATCGGCTTGATCGGGCCCGCGTTCTCGGGCGAGACCAAGGCCACCGGTCAGGTCTTCGACCAGGCGGGCCTGGTGGCCACGACGGCGTCGGCCACCAATGTCACGCTGTCGGAGAACGGTTGGAGGACCTTCTTCCGCGGTTTGGCCAATGACGGTGTGCAGGGTCCCTCGGTGGCCAACTACCTCAAGAACAACCTCGGCAACACCAAGGTCTGCGTCGTCGACGACAGCACCGACTACGGACTGGGTCTGGCCCAGGCCGTGCGCGACACCCTCGGCCCCGTCGCCGACGGCGCATGCAACATCTCGGTGAAGAAGGGCGACAAGGACTTCTCGGCGGCGGTGAACCAGATCAAGGGCATCGCACCGGAATCGGTGTTCTTCAGCGGCTACTACGCCGAGGCCGCGCCGTTCGTCCAGCAGTTGCGTGACGCGGGCGTGACGGCCACCTTCGTCAGCGCCGACGGCACCAAGGATCCGGAGTTCGTCAAGCAGGCGGGCGAGGCGTCCAAGGACGCGATCCTGTCCTGCCCCTGTGGTCCGGCCACCGGCAAGTTCGCCGAGGAGTACACCGCGAAGTGGAACATGGAGCCGGGCACCTACAGCACTGAGGGCTACGACCTCGGCACGATCCTGCTGAAGGGCATCGACGCCGGAAAGCACACGCGCGCCGAACTGCTCGACTTCGTGCGGACCTACAGCGGTCAGGGTGTGGCCCGCAAGTACGAGTGGACACCCAATGGTGAACTCACCAACACCTTGATCTGGGTGTACAAGGTGCAGTGATTGTGACGACGGGGACGCGGGGCGGGGACCGGGGGGCCCCCGCGGCGCCCCGGGTGCCGGGGCCGGGCCCCCCCCCCGGGGGGGCCCCCCCCCCCCGCGTCCC
>NZ_LZHW01000031.1 GCF_001667265.1 Mycobacterium sp. ACS4331
CCCCCCCCCCCCCCCCCCACCCCCCCAAATCCCCTAATATGCCCCCCAAACCTGGGCTTTGCGGGGGCGGCTCGCGGGGAGAAAACTAAACCGGCAGCAGCCCGTCGATCACCGACGCCAACTGCCGAGCCGACCGGCATTCGTGCATGGTGATCGCGTCGGCGTACCGCGGAACCGCGGAGTCCCCGCTGCCCCACAAATGGCGCGGCTCCGGATTCAGCCAGTGCGCATGCCTGCTGGCGTTGACCATCCGGGTCAGCAGTTCCACCTCGGGATTGCGGTAGTTGTTGCGGCCGTCGCCGAGCACCAGCAGAGAGCTGCGCGGCGACAGCACATTCGGGTACTTCTGCAGGAACGACACGAATGCGTGCCCGTAGTCGCTGTGCCCGTCGCGGGTGTAGACCTCCGACTCCCGCGTGATGCGCTGCACCGCGACCGCCAGGTCGGCGTCGGGCCCGAACATGTGGGTGACCTCGTCGGTGGTGTCGATGAACGCGAACACCCGGACCCGCGAAAACTGTTGGCGCAGCGCACTGACCAGCAGCAGCGTGAAGTGGCTGAAACCGGCGACCGAACCGGACACGTCGCACAGCACCACGAGTTCGGGGCGCGCGGGCCGCGGTTTGGCCAGCACGACGTCAATGGGTACGCCACCGGTCGACATCGACTTGCGCAGCGTCTTGCGCAGGTCGATCTGACCGGCTCGGTGCCGGCGCCGCTTGGCGGCCAGCCGGGTCGCCAGGGTCCGCGCCAACGGCTGGACCGTCTTGCGCATCTGGCGCAGCTGCTCCCCGGAGGCCCGCAGGAACTCGACGTTCTCGCTCAGCTGCGGGATGCCGTACATCTGCACGTGATCGCGACCCAGCTGCTCGGCGGTGCGGCGCTTGGTCTCGGACTCGACCATCTTTCGGATCTGCGAAATCCGCTGCGCGGCAAGTGCCTTGGCGATCTCCTCCTGAGTCGGCGTGGGCGCGTCGCCATAGGGCGCCAACAGCCCGGCGAGCAGCTTGCCCTCGAGTTCGTCCAACGCCATGGACTTGAGCGCCTGATACGACGAGTACGACGGCCCGCGACTGGAGTTGTACTTGCCATACTGCTCGACGATCTGGGCGACCATGGCCGCCAGCCGCTGGTCCATGTTCGCCAGGTCTTCGTTCTCCGACAACAGGTCCAAGAGCATGGCCCGCATGGCCTCGACGTCCTCGGGCGGCAGACCCTGCGGTTCGCCGTCCGCCTCATCAGCGGAGGCATCATCTCCGAGGATGGTGCGGTCCCCCAGCGCGGCGGGCCACCACAGGTCGAACAGCGCGTCATAGGTTTCGCGGTGGTCGGACCGGCGCAGCACCGCGCACGCCAAGCCCTCCCGCAGCACTTCGCGGTTGGACAGGCCCAGTGCCGCCATCACCTGGCCGGCATCGACGGTCTCCGATGGCCCCACCGAGATGCCCTGGCCGCGCAGAGCTTCGACGAACTCGACGAGATGTCCCGGCAGGCCGTGCGGCGCGAGCGGCTGCGGGGGTCGGGTGCGTCGGGCGGCCATCAGTTGAGCCTCAGCTCCCCGCTCGCCTTGTTCTGGTCGGACTGGTGTTTGAGCACCACGCCGAGCGTCGCCGCGATGGTGGCGTCGTCGATGGTGTCCATGCCCAGGGCCAGGATCGTGCGCCCCCAGTCGATGGTCTCGGCCACCGACGGCAGCTTCTTGAGCTGCATTCCGCGCAGCACACCGATGATCCGGACGAGTTCCTCGGCCAGCTTCTCCGGCAGTTCCGGCACCCGAGACAGCAGGATCCGGCGCTCCAGGTCCGCATCGGGGAAATCGATGTGCAGGAACAGGCAGCGGCGCTTGAGCGCCTCCGAGAGTTCACGCGTGGCGTTGGACGTCAGCACCACGAAGGGTTTGCGTTCGGCCGTGATGGTGCCGAGTTCGGGCACGGTGACCGCGAAGTCCGACAGCACCTCCAGCAGCAGGCCCTCGATCTCGATGTCGGCCTTGTCGGTCTCGTCGATCAGCAGCACGGTGGGCTCGGTGCGCCGAATCGCGGTCAGCAGCGGGCGAGACAGCAGGAACTCCTCGCTGAACACGTCGGTCTTGGTCTGATCCCAGTCCCCAGAGCCGGATTGGATGCGCAGGATCTGCTTGGCGTGGTTCCACTCGTACAGCGCGCGGGCCTCGTCGACCCCCTCGTAGCACTGCAGGCGCACCAGCTCGGCTCCGGTGGTCTGCGCGACGGCGCGCGCCAGTTCGGTCTTGCCGACACCGGCGGGACCCTCGACCAGGAGCGGCTTACCCAACCGGTCGGCGAGGAACACCGCGGTGGCCGTGGCGGTGTCTGGCAGGTACCCGGTCTCCGTGAGCCTGCGGGCGACATCGTCGATGTCGGTGAACAGGGGCGCGGACTTCGCCGGGGTGGCTGGGTTCTCCAACGGAATTCCTTCTCTAGGCAGGCCGGGTGTGGCCGTCTCCCCAGACGATCCACTTGGTCGAGGTCAGTTCGGGCAGCCCCATCGGGCCGCGGGCGTGGAGCTTCTGGGTCGAGATGCCGATCTCCGCGCCGAACCCGAACTGTTCACCGTCGGTGAAGGAGGTCGCGGCGTTCACCATCACCGCGGCGGCATCGACCCGTTCGGTGAAGCGTTGCGCCGCAGCCAGATCGGTGGTGACGATGGCTTCGGTGTGGCCGGTGCCGTACTCGTTGACGTGGGCGATCGCGGCGTCGATTCCGTCGACCACGGCGACTGCGATGTCCATCGACAGGAATTCGGCCCGCAGTTCGTCCTCACTGGGATCGGTGTGCAGGGTCACGCCCGCGTCCACCAGTGCGGCGGTCAGGCGCGGCAACGCCGTGGGCGCGATACCCGCGTCCACCAACAGCGTCTCGGCGGCATTGCACACGCTGGGCCGCCGAGTCTTGGAGTTCAACAGAATCCGTTCGGCCACATCGAGATCCGCGGCGGAATGGACGTAGACGTGGCAGTTGCCGACGCCGGTCTCGATGGTGGGCACCGTGGCATCGCGCACCACGGCGTCGATCAGTCCCGCTCCGCCGCGCGGGATCACGACGTCGACCAGACCGCGGGCCTGGATCAGGTGCGTGACACTGGCGCGGTCGGCGCTGGGCAGCAGTTGAACGGTGTCGGCGGGTAGGCCCTCCGCGGTCACCGCGGCGCGCAGCACGGCCACCAGGGCCGCGTTCGAGTGGGCGGCCGACGAACTGCCGCGCAGCAGCACCGCGTTGCCCGACTTGAGGGTGAGCCCGAAGGCGTCCACCGTGACGTTGGGACGGCCTTCGTAGACGATGCCGACGACACCGAGGGGGACGCGCTGCTGCCGCAGTTGCAGGCCGTTGGGCAGGGTGCGGCCGCGCAGCACCTCGCCGATCGGATCGGGCAGTCCGGCCACCTGGCGAAGGCCGGCGGCGATGCCGTCGATGCGCTGTGGGTTGAGCGCCAACCGGTCCAGCATGGCTTCGGCGGTGCCGGCCGCGCGGGCGGCCTCGAGGTCCTTGGCGTTGGCTTCCAGAATGTCGTCGGCCGCGGCCAGGACGGCGTCGGCCGCGGCGTGCAGCGCACGGTCCTTGACGGTGGTGGTCAGGGTGGCCAACGTGCGCGCGGCGACCCGCGCGCGGCGGGCGGCGTCATGCACCTGCGCCCGGAGATCGGAGGCGGCATCCGGAAGCGTCGCTGCTTGCAGATTCATCATCGCAGCTTATCGGGTATGCGGCGGGTTAGCCTGGCCGGGTGGCTCGGGTATGCGTTGTCGGCAGCGTGAACTTCGACACGGTGTACGGGGTGCCGCGCCTGCCCCGGCCCGGTCAGACGGTGTTGGCGGTGACGACCACCGTCGGGCCCGGCGGCAAGGGAGCGAACCAGGCTGTGGCCGCGGCCCGCGCGGGCGCCGACGTGCACCTCGTGGCGGCCGTTGGCCAAGACGCCGCCGCACACATGCTGCGCGCCCACCTGGAGGCCAACGGGGTCGACCTCGAGGGGGTGGTGGAGCTTCCCGTGGCCAGCGGCGCCGCGGTCATCCTCGTCGAGCAGGACAGCGCCGAGAACGTCATCGTGGTGGCCCCCGGTGCCAACGCTCACCTGACGCTGGACTCCCAGCTCGTCCGCGACATCGTCGCCGACTGCGACGTGCTGCTGCTCCAGCTGGAGATACCGATCGACACCGCCCTGGCCGCGGCGCGCCAGGCCCGCCGCGCCGGCGCGGTCGTGATGCTCAACGCCTCCCCGCTCGGCACCGACACCGCGAGCCTGGCGGAGCTGGCGCGTGAGGTCGACGTCGTCGTGGTCAACGAGACCGAGGCCGCGCAGTGGGAGTGGGACGTCGCGCACCTGGTGACCACCCTGGGCGCGCGCGGTGCCGTCTACGCCGGCAACGACGGCGGGTTCGAGGTGTCCGCCCCCTCGGTGGAGGCCGTCGACACCAGCGGCGCCGGCGACGTGTTCGCCGGTGTGCTGGCCGCGGGCTGGACCGGCGACCGCCGGCATGCGCTGCGGCGGGCGTGCGCGGCGGGAGCGCTCGCGACCCTGGCGCCCGGCGCCGGCGAGTGCGCACCCACCGACGAGGCCATCGAGGACGTGCTCGCGCTGGGGCCGTAGAGCGTCGCTCTCCGGACCGAGTGCATCCGGACCTCAGATCGGACGGTGGCTCCGGCGATCGTCGGCCGCGGTCACCGCCGGCCCCGCACCGTCGTCATCGCCTCGGTCAGCGTCGCGACGATCGGGATGATCTCGTCCAGTTTGGTCAGCTGAAGGGGCCGACTGGTGCCCGGCCCGTCGGCGACCACCGCGAAGCGGTGCGTGCGTCCGAACGCCTCGTGCGCCGAGACCAGGATCGTCATGCCCACCGACCCGAGGAAGTCCACCTCGGACAGGTCGAGGACGAGTGCGGGCGGATCCTCCGAGAGCACCCCGTCGACCGCCTCCTGGAGGGCCGGCGCGGTCGCCAGATCGATGTCACCGCGGACGGACAGCACCGTGCAACCGTCGTGCTTCTCGGTGCGGATGACGATCGCGAGCGGTTCAGCCACAGATCATTCCTTCTCCTCGTCATTACCGTGGGTGGGCGTGCTGATGCCAAGGCGGTCGACCAGATGCAGAAAGGCCGCCGCGAAGTCGTTGTCGGCAGTCACACAACGGATCTCGTGCCAGTCGACCCGCTCGCGGACGGCCCGCACCGCGGGCAGCAGCGAGGCGAAGTCGCAGTAATGCTCACCAAGGGCGCGCAACTTCTGCGCGACCACCAGAGTCGGTGGCAGGACCGGTATCCGGATGGCCAGGACGTCCTGCTCGTGCGCCCTGTCGAGGTCGGTGTCGGTGACCGGTGCGCCGTTGATCCGATGCAGCACATCGACCACCACGTCAGCCAGGTGCGCCTTGAACAACCAGTCCTCGGGTGTGCGTTCGATCGTGAACCCGGCCTTGGCCAGAGTCGTGGCCGCCGACTCGGTGTCGGCCTCGGCGACGACGAAGTCCACATCGTGCACGGGTTCGGGTGCGCCGAACACCCACAGGGCGTAACTGCCGGCGAGGGCGAATCGCGGTCCGTGCTCCTTGAGCGCCGACGCGCCGGATTTCAGCGCAGCCCGCAGCAGGTCGTTACGCGGCGGCATGGGCGTCCCCAGAGTCAGGAGCGCCACCCGTGGGTAACTCAGGAGCATGCGAGTCGCAACGTTCAACATCCTGCACGGGCGCACGGTCGGCGACGGCGTGGTGCTCGATCGGCTGCGTGCCTGCATCCGTGAACTCGACCCCGACGTGCTGTCCCTCCAGGAGGTCGACTGCGATCAGGAGCGGTCCGGCAACGCGGATCTGACGGCGGTGGCCGCCGAGGCCATGGGCGCCGTCACGCACCGCTTCGTCGCGGCGATCTCCGGGACGCCCGGCGCGACCTGGATGGCGGCCACGGGAGACGAACAGCCCGGCACGGCCGCCTACGGCATCGCGCTGCTCTCGCGCTTCCCCGCCGAGCACTGGCAGGTGGTCCGGCTTCCGCGGATCCCGGCGCGTTTCCCGATGTACCTGCCCGGCCCCGGGCGCGTGATGATCGTCGACGAGGAGCCCCGGGCGGCGGTGATCGCGCAGTTGGCCACGCCGCTGGGCACGATGTCGGTGGCCAACACCCATCTGTCGTTCGTCCCCGGCTGGAATCGCCACCAACTGCGCGGCCTGGCACGCGATCTGCTGGCGATGCCGGGGCCGCGTCTGCTCACCGGGGATCTCAACCTGACCGTGCGCCCCGCGGCCCGCTGGTCGGGTCTGCGCCCCCTGGCCGTCGCGAAGACGTTTCCCAGTCCGAGGCCGGACCGCCAGCTCGACCATGTACTGACCGACGACCCGGCGCTGCGGGCCCGGCGCTGCGCCACCCCCGTGGCAGCCATCTCCGACCACCTGCCCCTGGTGGTCGACGTCGACAGAGGCTGATTCCGGTGCCCCGCCGCTGATCAGAGGGGTGATCATGGCGCCACCCTCCTGTCGGTGCAACGACGCGCAGAACTGTTCCCATCGCTGTACCCACTCCCACGGGGCGGAAAACGGAGGCGGCGGCTACTTCTGCGGGTCCTGCGGGATCTCCCGTTCGATCGCGTCGAGCCAGACCCGCGCGGACATGTCCGACGGTGCCCGCCAGTCTCCGCGCGGCGACAGCGCTCCCCCGGCCGACACCTTGGGCCCGTTGGGCAGTGCAGAACGTTTGAACTGGGAGAAGGAGTAGAACCTCTGGACGAACACCTGCAGCCAGCTCCGGATCTCGGTCAGCGAGTAGGACGGCCGCTTGTCCACGGGATAGCCCATCGGCCAGTGCCCCTGCTCGGCATCCCGCCAGGCGTGCCACGCCAGGAAGGCCACCTTCGCCGGGCCGAAGCCGTAGCGGAGCACCTGGAACAGCGAGAAGTCCTGCAGCACATAGGGTCCGACCTTGGCCTCGCTGCTCTGGATCTCCTCGTCCTCGCCGGTGGGCACCAGTTCGGGGGTGATCTCGGTGTCGAGCACCGACTGCAGCACCTGCCCGACGGCGTCCTCGAACTCGCCGCTGGAGATGACCCATCGGATCAGATGCTGGATCAACGTCTTCGGCACGCCGCCGTTGACGTTGTAGTGCGACATCTGGTCGCCGACGCCGTAGGTCGACCACCCGAGCGCCAGTTCGGAGAGATCACCGGTGCCCAGCACGATGCCACCGCGTTGATTGGCCAACCGGAACAGGTAGTCGGTGCGCAGACCGGCCTGCACGTTCTCGAACGTCACGTCGTAGACCTTCTCGCCGCGACCGAACGGGTGGCCCATCTCGGTGAGCATGAGCGACGCGGTGTCACGGATGTCGATCTCCTCGAACGTCACACCGAGCGCCTTGGACAACGCGATGGCGTTGCCCTTGGTCCGGTCGCCGGTGGCGAAGCCGGGCATCGTGAAGGCCAGAATGTCGCTGCGGGGCCGTCCCTCTCGGTCCATCGCTCGGGCCGCGACGATCAGGGCGTGGGTGGAGTCCAACCCTCCCGACACCCCGATCACGACCTTCGGGTACTTCAGCGCGCGCAACCGCTGCTCCAGGCCGGCGACCTGGATGTTGTAGGCCTCGTAGCAGTCCTGCTGCAGCCGGGTGGGATCCGACGGCACAAACGGGAACCGTTCGATCCGGCGGCGCAGTCCGATGTCGTCGTCGGGCGGATCGAGCCGGAACGGCACGCGCCGCGTCGCGGTGTCCTCGATGCCGTAGGTGCGGCGGTTGTCGTCGAATGTGCCCATCCGCAACCGCTCCGCGCGCAGCAGGGCGACGTCGACGTCGGCGACGCTGCGCAGTGGGCCCTTCGGGAAACGCTCGGATTCCGCGAGCAGGACGCCGTTCTCGTAGATCATCGTCTGGCCGTCCCAGGCCAGATCCGTACTCGACTCGCCCTCTCCGGCCGCGGCGTAGACGTAGGCCGCCAGGCACCGCGATGACGCCGACCGGGCCATCAGCTTGCGGTCCTCGGCCCGACCGACCGTGATGGGGCTGCCCGACAGGTTGGCCAGCACCGTCGCCCCCGCCAGTGCGGCCCGCGCACTCGGCGGCACCGGCACCCACATGTCCTCGCAGATCTCGACGTGCAGCACGAATTCGGGCACGTCGGCGCAGGCGAACAGCAGGTCGGGCCCGAACGGCGCCTCGAGGCCGGCGAAGCCGATGACGCCCCGCACGTCGTCCCCGGGGGCCATCTGCCTGCGCTCGTAGAACTCGCGGTAGGTCGGCAGGTACGACTTGGGCACCACACCCAGCACCGCGCCGCGGTGAATGACGACGGCGGTGTTGTAGACCCGGTTGCGCCAGCGCAGCGGTGCCCCCACGACGAGCACCGGCAGCAGGTCGGTCGAGGCCGCCACGATGTGAGACAGGGCCTCCTCGACCGCCTCCAGCAGGCTGTCCTGCAGCAGGATGTCGTCGATCGAATAACCGGTCAGCGTCAGTTCGGGGAACACCGCAAGGGCGACGGCGTCGTCATGGCATTCCAGTGCCGTCGCCAGCACCGCCTCGGCGTTGGCCGCCGGATCGGCGATCGTCGTGTGCAGCGTGCACGCGGCGACGCGGACGAAACCATGCCGGTATGCGGAATAGAAGCTCACTGGGCCATTGTGGCCCAACGCCGTAGGGTGGAGTCGATGCATGGCCCAGAAGCTCCTGAGTTGATCGCCGTCCTGTCAGGTAAGCGAATCGCGGTGCTCACCGGCGCGGGGCTGTCCACCGACTCGGGGATTCCGGACTACCGCGGCCCCGATTCGCCGCCGAGCAATCCGATGACGATCCAGCAGTTCACCTCCGACCCGCAGTTCCGCCAGCGCTACTGGGCGCGCAATCACGTCGGCTGGCGGCACATGGCCGCCTGTGCGCCCAATGCCGGGCACCGCGCTCTGGCGGCGCTGGAACACGCCGGGGTTGTCACCGGGGTGATCACCCAGAACGTCGACCTGCTGCACACCAAGGCCGGCAGTCGCAACGTGATCAATCTGCACGGCACCTACGACCGGGTGGTGTGCCTGTCGTGCCGGTTGCGCATGAGCAGGACCGCGCTGGCCGACGAACTCGAGGCTCTCAATCCCGGCTTCCTCGAACGCGCCGAAGCGGTGGGCGGCATCGCGGTGGCACCCGATGCTGACGCGGTGCTCGCGGACACGGCGACGTTCCGCCATCTCGACTGCCCGCGGTGCGGTGGGATGCTCAAGCCCGACATCGTCTACTTCGGCGAAAGCGTGGCCAAAGACGTTGTTCAGCAGGCCTATTCGCTGATTGAGCGGTCCGATGCGGTTCTGGTGGCGGGTTCGTCGCTGACGGTGTTCTCCGGCTACCGCTTCGCCCGGCACGCCGTGTCGCACGGACTGCCGGTGGCGATCGTCAACCGGGGCCCGACCCGCGGCGACGCCGACGCGACGGTCAAGGTCGACAGTGGGTGCTCGGAGATGCTGGCACTGCTGGCCGACGAGCTGAGGCCCGCGGCGCCGGCCTCACTCACCAGGTGACCGGCATGGACCGCACGCCGTGGATGAAATTGCCCGGCACATAAGCGGGTTCCCCAGCCTGCAGGTCCGGGATCTGCGCCAGCAGTTCCCCGAAGATGGCCCTCAGCTGGGCGCGTGCGACGTGTGCACCGAGGCAGAAGTGCCGCCCGCCACCGCCGAATCCCTGGTGCGGATTGGGGCTGCGGCTCAGGTCGAACTCCTGCGGCCGGTCGAAGACCTCGGCGTCTCGGTTGCTCGACGAGTAGAACATCACGACCTTCTCACCCGCGCGGATCTGCTGCCCGCCGAGTTCGCAGTCGACGGCGGCGGTGCGCCGGAAGGTCATGACGGGGGTGGCCCAGCGGATGAACTCCTCGACCGCCATGCCGATGCGGCCGTCGAAGTCCTCGAGCAGCCAGGCCCGCTGCTCGGGATGATCGGTCAGCGCCTTCATGGCATGGCTGGTGGTCTGGCGCGTGGTGTCGTTGCCGGCCACCGCGAGCAGGACGAAGAACGCGGCCACCTCGGGGTCGGTCAGGCGTGAACCCTCGACCTCGGCCTGCACCAGGGCGCTGAGCAGGTCGTCGCCCGGGTTGGTGCGGCGTTCGGCCGCGAGCGTCAGCGCCACCTGGTGCAGGTACATCTGGTTGGCGACCAGCACCTCGAGCGGGTTGCGGCCGTCGAGGTAGACCTCGTCGCTCCACGACACCAGCGCGTCGGCGGCCTCGGCGACCCTGTGGCGCTCCGACTCCGGGATGCCGACCATGTCCGACAGGGTCCGAATGGGCAACTCTTTGGCGCAGTGGTCGACGAAGTCGACACCACTGCCCGCGGCGCGCATCTCGGTGACGATTTCCTTGGCGTTGGCCTTGATCGACTCCTCGATGCGGCGCACCTGCCGGGGAGTGAACGCGGCATGCACCACCTTGCGGATCAGCGTGTGCCGGGGCGGGTCCATCGCCAGGAAGGACTGCGACGCCTCGAGCAGTTCCTCGGGGATGTTCTCGAACAGCACTCCCTGTCCCGACAGGAACACCTCGCTGTTGCGGCTCACCTCGGCGACGTCGGCGTGCCGGGTGACGGCCCAGTAGCCGCGGTCGGCGGGATCGGGCATCAGCGAGTCCTCGACGGGCGGATGCCAGCTGACCGGGCGCTGTTCGCGCAGTTCGGCGAACGCCCGTTCGCGATGATCGGCCGTGCGGGCCCAGAACGCCCTCGACGACAGGTCGATCGAGTCGTAGGTGCGATCCACGCCACTGGCCGGGGCGGCTGTGTTCGGAGTCACATCGGAGACGCTCATGGCCGAGACCGTACGACTAGACACTATGTCTAGTCAAGGTGCTCGCGTATCGACTACTCTGCTGCCATGCCGTCGGTGACCAGAAAGCCGCAGGCCAACCGCAAGGAACGCCGCCAGCAGATCGAACGTCGACTGCTTGAGGCGACCGATCGACTGATGGCCGACGGGTCGAGTTTCACCGAATTGAGCGTGGATCGACTCGCCACTGAGGCTGGGATCTCGCGCGCCAGCTTCTACATCTACTTCGAGGACAAGGGGCACCTGCTCCGTCGCCTCGCGATCCAGGTCTTCGCCGATCTCACCGCGGCCGCCCAGACGTGGTGGTCGGTGGCCGATCGCCACGACTACGCCGATGCGCACGCCGGCATCACCAAGATCATCGCGGCCTACCGCGCCCATCAACCCGTGCTCGTCGCGCTCAACGAGATGGCGCCCTACGACGCGGACGTCCGCGGGACCTATCGCGAACTGCTCGACGGTGTGGCCGAGGGGGTGACCGCGGTGATCGAGGGCGGACAGGCCGCGGGCACCATCCGTCCCGAACTGCCCGCCGCCACCACGGCCGCGGCCCTGACCTGGATGGTGGAACGCTCCTGCCAGCAGAACCTGCCGCAGAACCCGCGCAGGTATGACGCCGAACTCGCCGACGTGCTGACCGAGATCATCTGGGGCGCACTGTATCTGAAACCCGCACCGGCGCGTTGAGCTCCCAGGCGGGGGCCGCCGCCCCACACTGCGGTCTCAGCGGTTGACCTAGAGGGCCACCAGATCGTCGGCGTGGACCGCGGGCCTGCGCAGTTCGACGGGCAGATCGGAGGTTGACCGACCGATCATGGTCGACAACTCGGCGGCGTCATAGGCCGCCACGCCGCGGGCCACCACCGTCGAGTCGGCGCCGCGGAGTTCGACGACGTCGCCACCGTGGAAGTGGCCGCTCACCGCGGTGATCCCGGCCGGAAGCAGCGAGCGACGCTGTTTGAGGACGGCTCGCACGGCACCGTCGTCGAGGGTCAGGGCACCGGAGCTCTCGGCCGCGTAGCGGACCCAGAACCGGCGGGCCGACATCCGTTCGGCACGCGGGGCGAACACCGTGCCCACCGATGCGTCCGCCAGCGCCGCGGCCGCGTCCGAGGCGGCGGCCAGCAGCACCGGCACGCCGGCGTCGGCGGCCAGCAGAGCCGACGACAGCTTCGACACCATGCCGCCGGTGCCGAGGCTGCTGCCCCGTCCGGCGGTGACATCGGCGAGGTCGTCGGGACCGGCGACTTCCGGGATGAAGCGTGCGGGCTTGTCCGCCGTGGCCTTGCGGGGATCGCCGTCATACAGGCCGTCGATGTCACTCAGCAGAATCAGGGCGTCCGCCCCGACCAGATGCGCGACCAGCGCCGAGAGGCGGTCGTTGTCGCCGAACCGAATCTCGTTGGTCGCGACGGTGTCGTTCTCGTTGACGATCGCCACCGCATGCAACGCGCGCAACCGGTCCAGCGTGCGCTGGGCATTGTTGTGCTGCACGCGCATCGAGATGTCGTGCGCCGTCAACAGAACCTGCCCGACGGTGCGCCCGTAATGGCCGAACGCCGCACTCCACGAGTTCACCAGTGCGACCTGGCCGACACTGGCGGCGGCCTGTTTGGTGGCGAGGTCAGCCGGCCGCTTGGTCAGCCCCAGCGGCTCAATGCCCGCGGCTATCGCACCCGAGGACACGATGACCACATCGGATCCCGCCCTCATCCGCGCCTCGATGGCGTCGGCGAGGTACTGCAGCCTGGAGGTGTCGAACACCCCGCTGGGGGTGGTCAGTGCCGTCGTGCCGATCTTCACCACCACAGACCGCGCGGTCCTGATGGCCTCGCGATGCGTGCTCACTGCTCTGAGTCGTCCTCGTCGGACTGCCGGCGCTGCTTGCGCGCGATCTTGCGTTCCGCGGCCCCGACGCGGTCGCTGCGGTCGAGACGGATGTCCGTGCCGCGACCGGTCATCGTGACGTCGACGCCCGCCGGGGTCTGCGGCTCCCAGTCGAAGGTCATGTCGCCGATCGTCACCGCGCACCCTGGGGTGGCACCGAGCTTCAACAGTTTCTCCTCGACGCCCAGGCGTGCCAACCGGTCACCCAGATAGCCCACGGCCTCGTCGTTGTCGAAGTTGGTCTGGGCGATCCACCGTTCGGGCCGCGTGCCACGCACGATGAAACCGCCGTGGCCGTCGGTCTCGACCGAGAAGCTGGTCTCGTCCACCGGGATCGGCCGGATGACGGGGCGGCGAGGCGTCAGCACCGGCTGGGCCGCCCGGTAGGCCGAAACCATGTCCCACAGACCGAAGATCAACGGCCGCAATCCTTCTCGGCTCACTGTCGACACCTCGAAGACCGGCCAGCCCCGTTCGGCGACATCGGCGCGGACGAATTCGGCCAACTCCCTGGCGTCGGGTATGTCGATCTTGTTCAGCACCACCGCGCGCGGCCGGTCGGCCAGGTCGCCCAGCGTCGAATCACCCTGCAGGGTGGGTTGATAGGCGGCCAACTCAGCCTCGAGGGCATCGATGTCGGAGATCGGGTCACGCCCGGGTTCCAGGGTGGCGCAGTCGATGACGTGCACCAGCACGGCGCACCGCTCGATGTGCCGGAGGAAGTCCAGACCCAGCCCACGGCCCTCGGAGGCGCCCGGGATCAGGCCGGGGACGTCGGCCACGGTGAACGTGTGCTCCCCCGCCGACACCACACCCAGATTGGGCACCAGTGTCGTGAAGGGGTAGTCGGCCACCTTCGGCTTGGCCGCCGAGATTGCCGACACCAACGAGGACTTGCCGGCCGACGGGAACCCCACCAGACCGACGTCGGCCACGGTCTTGAGTTCGAGCGTCAGGTCCCGTTCTTCGCCCTTCTCACCGAGCAGGGCGAAACCGGGGGCCTTGCGGGCCCGTGACGCCAAGGCGGCGTTGCCGAGTCCGCCGCGACCTCCCGCGGCGGCCTCGAAGCGGGTGCCCGCGCCGACCAGATCGGCCAGCAGGCGGCCCTGCTCATCGAGGACGACGGTGCCGTCGGGCACCTTCACCTCGAGATCGGCTCCTGCTGCACCGTCGCGGTTGCTGCCCGCGCCCTGCTTACCGGAGGGCGCGACGACGTGCGGGTGGAAGTGGAAATCCAGCAGCGTGTGGACCTGCGGGTCGACGACGAGCACGATGCTGCCGCCCCGGCCGCCGTTACCGCCGTCGGGGCCGCCGAGCGGCTTGAACTTCTCGCGGTGCACCGAGGCGCAGCCGTTGCCGCCCGAACCCGCTCGCGCGTGGATCACGACACGATCGACAAAGCGGGGCATGGGATGGTCCTTTCACCTCGATTGTGAAGCTACTGCGAGAGATCGCCGAATACTCCGAGATCCCGCAGCGGGCTTCACATTCGCGGTGGAGAACTCAGACTTCTGCCGGAACGATGTTGACGGTCTTGCGGCCACGCTTCTGGCCGAACTCGACCGCGCCGGCCGACAGCGCGAACAGGGTGTCGTCGCCGCCACGACCGACGTTGACGCCGGGGTGGAAGTGAGTGCCGCGCTGGCGGACGATGATCTCGCCGGCCTTGACGACCTGTCCGCCGAAGCGCTTGACGCCGAGCCGCTGGGCGGCTGAGTCGCGACCGTTGCGTGAGCTGGAAGCGCCCTTCTTATGTGCCATGTCGTTCGCTCCGTCGTTACTTGATGCCGGTGACCTTGAGCACCGTCAACTGCTGACGGTGGCCCTGCCGCTTGTGATAGCCGGTCTTGTTCTTGAACTTGTGGATGCGGATCTTGGGACCCTTGGTGTGCTCGAGCACCTCGCCGGTGACGGCGACCTTGGCCAGATCCTTGGCGTCGGTGGTGACCTTCGCACCATCGACGACGAGCGCGACGGGCAGCTCAACCTTGGCGCCGGGCTCGACGTCGAGCTTCTCGACCTTGACCACGTCACCCGCGGCGACCTTGTACTGCTTGCCGCCGGTCTTGACGATTGCGTATGTCGCCATCGTTTTGCCTGTCCTCGTCTCGTCGTGCTTCTGGTGGGCGCGCGCCACCCGAAGGCTGCGAACGCGGGTCTGTGGTGGCGGAGCTGCGGCTCACACCGCGGAAGTCCGCCGCTGCGGGCGCAGGGCCTGCAGACAACTGCTCAAGGTTACGTGACCAGCGGGTAGAGGGTCAAACCGCCTGTCAGCGCGGGGGGCCCGCGGCCCGGACCGCGGCCCTTCTGCGGCGTGGACGTGCCACGACCACGGGTTCCTCGACCCCGGAATCGTCGACGGTGTCCTCGTCGTCGGCGGCGTCATCCTCGTCGTCGACGTCCTCGTCGTCACCGTCGGTGTCGTCCTCGTCACCATCGTCGTCGTCATCGTCGGTGTCGTCGTCATCGTCGGTGTCGTCCTCGTCACCGTCGGTGTCGTCCTCATCACCGTCGTCGTCGTCGGTGTCGTCGTCGACGAAGTCCACCTCGTCGATGTCGTCCTCGGATTCCTCGTCGTCATCGTCGAGGTCGAGTTCATCGACGGCGTCCTCGTCCGAGTCCTCGTCTTCGACGTCGGCGTCCTCGTCGGCCTCATCGGCGTCGTCGGACTCGTCGAAGTCATCCGGCTCCTCGAAACCGGCGTCCTCGACACGCTCCTCGCCGACGGACTCGTGCACGGAATCCTCGTCGAGGTTGCGCAGGTCGCCCTCGTCGGTCTCCACCGTGTCGTTCTCGTCGTCGTCGTGCTTGCCGTTGGCCGCAGCCATCGCCTTGAACATCGGGTGATCACCAGCGGCGTGCGCGGGGATCTTCGCGACCGGCTGCGGCTCTTCGACCTTGGCCTTCTTGCCGCGCTTACCGCGCCGTCCGCCGCCGCTGCCGCCTCCGGACTCCGACTTGCGCGCCGAGGGCGCAGCGGAGTCCACCGGGTCGGCATGCAGCACGATGCCTCGTCCGGCACAGTGCGTGCAGGTGGTGGAGAACGCTTCGATCAGGCCGGTGCCCAGGCGCTTCCGGGTCAGCTGCACCAGGCCCAGGGAGGTCACCTCCGACACCTGATGCCGGGTGCGGTCGCGGCCCAGCGCCTCGGTGAGGCGGCGCAGCACCAGATCCCGGTTGGACTCCAGCACCATGTCGATGAAGTCGATGACCACGATTCCGCCGATGTCGCGCAACCGCAGCTGCCGAACGATCTCCTCGGCCGCCTCGAGGTTGTTCTTGGTGACGGTCTGCTCGAGGTTTCCGCCTGCGCCCGTGAACTTTCCGGTGTTGACGTCGACGACGGTCATCGCCTCGGTCCGGTCGATCACCAGCGTGCCGCCCGAGGGCAGCCACACCTTGCGGTCCATCGCCTTGGCCAGCTGCTCATCGATGCGGTGCACCGCGAACACGTCGGGGCCGGACTCGTTCTCGTACTTGGTGAGCTTCGGAAGAAGCTCGGGCGCAACAGAGTTCACGTAGTCGTTGATCGTGTTCCAGGCATCATCGCCCGAGACGATCAGATTGGAGAAGTCCTCGTTGAACAGATCGCGGATGACCTTGACCAGGACATCGGGCTCCTCGTAGAGGGCGACCGCCGCACCGGCGGCCTTCTTCTTGGTCTCGACGGCCGTGGCCTCGATCTGCGTCCAGCGCTCCTGCAGGCGGGTGACGTCGGACCGGATGTCCTCTTCCTTCACGCCCTCCGACGCGGTGCGGATGATCACGCCGGCATCCGATGGGACGACCTCGCGCAGGATCTCCTTGAGCCGCTGTCGCTCGGTGTCGGGGAGCTTGCGGCTGATGCCGGTCGACGAGGCACCCGGCACGTAGACCAGGTAGCGGCCCGCCAGTGACACCTGGGTGGTGAGGCGAGCACCCTTGTGCCCCACCGGATCCTTGCTCACCTGCACGACGACGTAGTCGCCCGGCTTGAGGGCCTGCTCGATCTTGCGGTTGCTGCCGCCCAGGCCGGCGGCCTCCCAGTTGACCTCACCCGCGTAGAGCACGCCGTTGCGACCGCGGCCGATGTCGACGAAGGCCGCCTCCATCGACGGCAGCACGTTCTGCACGATGCCCAGGTAGATGTTGCCGACCAGCGAGGCCGAAGCGGCCGAAGTCACAAAGTGCTCCACCACGACGCCGTCCTCGAGGACCGCGATCTGGGTGTAGCGAGCGCCTTCGTGCGGGGGTTCGGTGCGGACCTTGTCACGCACGATCATGGTGCGCTCGACGGCTTCACGGCGGGCCAGGAACTCGGCCTCGCTCAGGATCGGCGGACGGCGACGGCCCGCGTCCCGGCCGTCCCGGCGGCGCTGCCGCTTGGCCTCCAGGCGCGTCGATCCACTGATGCCCTGGATCTCGTCGTTGTCGTTGCGACTCTTCTCGCGGGGCGCGCGCTCGTGGACGACCGTGTTGGGCGGATCGTCCGGCGATGCGGCCTCACCGTCGTCGCTGGAGCCGGACTTGCGGCGCCTGCGGCGACGGCGGCGACGGGTGGTCCCATCGGAACCGCCGGCCTCGTCATCACCCTGCTCGTCGGAGTCCTCGGACTCCGCGGCGTCGGAGTCAGAGTCGGAGTCGGAGTCCGTTTCGGCGGACTCGGGCGAGGCGTCGGAGTCGTCGTCGTCACCGTCGGAATCGGAGGCGCTGTCTCCGCCACGCCCGCGGCCGCGGCCGCGGCGACCCCGGCGGCGGCGCCGGTTGGCCGGCCGCTCCGAATCGTCGCTGTCGTCGGCTTCCGCCGAATCCTCACCCTCATCGGCGCCCGACTCATCGGCGACGGGCTCGTCGTGGTCGGCCTCCTGCTCGTCGGCGACGGGCTTCGGCCGGGCCTCGACGGGCTGGGGTGCGACGAACAACGGAAGGTAGTCGGCGGCCGAAGCCTCGGACTCGGCCTGGCCGGCCGGCGTCTCGAGCAGCAGCCTGGATTCCGGCTCCTCGGGAGCCGAGAAGGGCGAGAAGGGGTTGAGCAGCGTGGCGTGGTCACCGTCGCCGGACTCAGGGGTGTCGGTGGCGCCCGATTCGGCCGCGACCACCTCAACCTCGGCGGGGGCAGGCGCCTCGACGGGTGCGGGGGCCTCAGCGGGTGCCGGGGCCTCAGCGGGTTCAGGTGTTGCGGCGCCGGCCTCGGCGTCGTTGGCGGCGAGCACGTCGCGGACCCGTACCGCATCGACTCGGTCGACGCTCGAATGCGCGCTGCGGGAGCGGCCGTCCAGCTCGATCAGCGCATCGAGGACCCGCCGACTGGTGGTGCCGAGCACCCGAGCCAGGGAATGAACCCTCAGGCGATCGGGCAGTTCAGGCTGCTCAGTGCCTGAGGCCTGGCCCTCCACCGCAGCTTCTGCGGTGTCGTTGTCGGTGCGGTCAGTGTTTTGGGCATCGTCGTCCACGTAGTCTCCTTAGCCCCCGGGCGCGTCTTTGTGACGCGGCCGCGCGAGGGCCTCCGCTATGTACCCGGTGGATGGCCGGGCTTGTATGGTCTCGCCCCGAGAGGCTCGCGGACATCCTGTTCGGAGTCAGCGACCCTGTTCGGTGCCTGGTTGGAATGATGGCTGGGACGGTCGGCGCCACACCGCTGGTAGCGATGGTCGCGCTCGTCGAAGTCTTCATCCGAGTGTCAGCCGCCGGTGTGACGACGTACACCCGACAGTCAGTATCCCATACGGGATCGCGTGGTCCGACCAGGTGGAGATTTTGCCGGTGCGCCGCGGATCAGCGACCGGGGAACCAGAGCGCGATCTCGCGCTCTGCGGACTCGGTCGAGTCCGAGCCGTGCACCAGGTTGAACTGGGTTTCGAGGCCGAAGTCGCCCCGGATCGTGCCCGGCACGGCCTTCTCGACCGGATCGGTGCCACCGGCCAACTGCCGGAAGGCGGCGACCGCGCGCGGCCCTTCGAGGATGGCGGCCACGACGGGGCCCGAGGTGATGAACTCCAGCAGCGAGTCGAAGAACGGCTTGCCGTCGTGCTCGGCGTAGTGTGCCCGGGCCAGGGCGTCGTCGACGTTCTTCAGCTCAAGGGCCGCGATAGACAGCCCCTTGCGCTCGATGCGGGCGATGATCTCCCCCACCAGCTGTCGCTGCACACCGTCGGGCTTGATCAGGGCAAGAGTCCGCTCAGTCACGGCGGACAGCGTACCCGGCCCGGTTGACCAAACGTCAACTGCCAGGTCAGGACCGGTTCTGGGCAAGAATCGCGCCGCCGAGCCACCGGTTCAGGAACGCCCGCAGATCGTCACGGGAACGGGACGCAGGGTTGGGCGCCACGAAGAAGGACAGCATGGTCCGCAGCGTGAACTCCACCAGGTCGGTCAGCGCCGCGTCGTCGTAACCGTAGTGCGCCCAGTCGACGTCGAAGCGGTTGATCATCCGCATGCCGATCTCCCGCGCCTCGTCCGAGGCGATCGCCCCAGAGTGGGTGCTGACGTAGGGCTCGGACAGCAGGATTCCGAGGTGGGGGGTGCGCGCCACCTCGTCGAGCGAATACAACACCCCCTCGGTCATCGCCTCCGCGGGATCCTTGATGCCGCGGACGGCCTCGGCGAGACGGTCGAGGAAGTCGTCGACCGAGGCGATCGCGGCGGCCCGCATGAGCGCATCGGCCGTCGGGTAGTAGCGGTACACGGTCTGACGGATGACACCGAGCGACGCCGCGACGTCGGAGATGCTGATCGCGGTCCCGGTCTGCGCGAGGAGTCCCACGGCGGCCTCGACGATGCGCCGTGACGCCTCGTCGTCGTCGGCCGGCGGACTGCCGTTCCATCCTCGCCTACGAGCCACTGGTCGACCCACCCTCTGACGGCATTTCTGCAGGATAGCGAGGAGGCCGAGGCCCCCGCCGTCGCCGCGCGCACCTCTCCCATCGCCGAGCCCGCAACCACGTACGCATCTGCCGGGGAGATCCGTACGCAGGTGCACGCTCGCGGGCCGGAATCGGCATGCCGCGGCTTGACGTGGCACGCGCCACCATACAATCATACATCGATCGTCATCTTTGTATGATTACCAAGCGAGGTGCTCCCCCGATGACCGACCTGATCGTCCGCAAGATGCGGTTCGCATTCGCCGAATCCCCCGTGCCGTTCCTGTGGAACGAGGCCAACCCAGCGTTCGCGAGCATGGCCAATGCGGTGTCCTTCCTGGCCGTCGCCTTCGAGAAGATGATCGGCGCGATGATCACCGAGGCCATGCCGCTGATCACCGACCCTGAGGTCGCCGCCGAGGCCGACGCCTTCACGCGGCAGGAGGGCCAGCACTCGATGGCCCACCGTCAGCACGTCAAGGCGCTCATCAAGAGCTATCCGGGCCTCAAGGAGACCCTCGGTGCGGTGATCGCCGCCTACGACGACCTCACCGAAAACACCCCGCTGAAGTACCGGCTGGCCTACACGGCCGACCTGGAGGCCACCTTCACCCCGGTCTTCAAGCTGATGCTCGACCACGACGACACCCTGTTCGCCCCGGGTGACGACCGCGTGGCCTCACTGTTCCTGTGGCACTTCGTCGAAGAGGTCGAGCACCGCAGTTCGGCACTGATCATCTACGACGCGGTGGTCGATGACCCGTGGTACCGGATGCGGGTGGCGCCGTCGGTCTTCAAGCACGTGTGGGCCGCGCTCAAGGTCGCCTGCGAGGGCTTCAACGAGCATGTCCCCCTCGCGGAACGCCAGATCGACGCGATGTCGATGTTCGGCATGCAGGCCCGGAAAAAGTCTCTGCTGCAGAAGCTTCCGTTCACCAAGGCGCCCTATGACGGCCCCTGCGAGAACGCCTTCCGGCACCTGCCGGTACGCGAGATGCTGACGGCGATGTCCGGCGTGGTGCGCAGTCAGATCCCGGGCCACGATCCCGCGCACGAAAAGCTCCCCGCGTTGGCCCAGGAGTGGTTCGATCGGTACGACCAGGGGTACGAAGTGACGCGGTGGTACACCGCGGGGAACAAGGTGGACGCCGTGACAAAGGACAGCACCCATGTCTGATCTGTGCACACCGACCTTCGCCGATCTCGCTGCCCGGCTCGGCTTCTCGTGTGAGGAGGTCGGCGGGCTGGTCAACCTCCGCAACCCGTTCGGCCTGGAGAACTGGACTCTGCTGGTGCTCGAGGTGCTGATCGTCACCGGCGCGGTGCTGGCCCTGGTGTATGCGATCAACCGTCAGCGCAGGCACGGCGATCCCACCAACCTGGTGCTGTGGTTCGGCGCCATCGCCTACCTGCTGATCATCGAACCGCCGCTGTACTTCCCGTCGGCCTTCGGCATCAGCGACTACGTCGACACGATGTTCGCCCACAACGTGTTCACGGTCGAATTCCTCTGGGACCGACTGCCGCTGTACATCATCGCGATCTACCCGATCATGGCGACGATCTCCTTCGAAATCGTGCGCAGGCTTGGGGTTTTCGCCCGCTACGGGTCGTTCATCGGGGCGCTGTGCGTCGGGTTCGTGCACCACGCGTTCTACGAGATCTTCGACCACCTCGGGCCACAACTGCGGTGGTGGGAGTGGACCCTGGACCACCCGCTGAACCAGCCCTTCTTCGATTCGGTGCCGCTGCCCAGCGTCGTGGTGTTCGCGGCCCTGTGGCCCACGTCGCTGGCGTTCTGCGTGCAGTTCTTCGTCGGCCGCCACGTCGATGCCGGCAGGTCCTTCACCGGCGGTCAGGTGGTGCTGCGCACGATCGTGGTGGGTGTGCTCGCCGCGATCGGCACGTTCATCCTGCCGCTTCCGGCGACCGTGACGGGCAGCCTCACCGGCGACACCACGATCGGAGGTGTCGTGTACGCACTGGAACTGGTTGTGCTCAGCGCCATCTCAGCCGTAGTGCTCATCGCACAGTGGCGGCGCCTGCGCGGCGGGGCGGGCAGCACGCACCCCGCCCCCACGCTGATCCTCGGGTATGCCGCGGTCTACCTCGGTGTGATGGCCCTGTTGTGGGCGACGGCGATGCCCGCGTACTTCGGCGCGGTGGACGGGATGACGGCGAACGGCGACCCGACCGGAAGCCTCTGGTACACCGTCGCGTGCTTTGTCGTCGCGATCGCGAGCCTCGTGGCCGCGGCGACCGTGCCGACCCGGCAGAGCGCCGCCGCGGACACGCCGGAGACGGCCACCGCCGCGGGGTAGCGCGTCAGTCGCGTGGCTGCTGCTGTCCCGGCAGCAGCCCGCGGCGCTGCCTGCGCAGGACTTCCGCACGCAGGTAGACGATCATCAGCCACACCACGGCGAAGATGATCCCGATGATCCCGATGCCGGGATAGATGGCCCAGCCCGCGATCAGCGCCACCTGCACACCGACGTTGGCCCAGATCGCCCACGGCCGGCCCTGGACACCGCTCATCAGCACCAGAAGCACGGCGAACCCGATCAGGTACGCCGTCGAGAGTCCGGTCAGTCCGCCGCCGACCGATCCGACCACCGGCAGCGCGAGCAGGACGACGATCGCCTCGAGGATGAGCGTGCCCGCCATCACGCCGCGGAAGCTCTTCCAGGGATCCGACGGTGCCGGTGTCTGCTCGCTCATTGGGGGTCCTTGCCGAACAGGGTTCGCGCCGCACCCGCGGTGACGACCGAACCGGTGATCACTATGCCCGTCCCCGACAGGCCCTCGCCGGCCCCGGCGTCCTCCACCACCGCGGTCGCGGTCTCGATGGCGTCGGCCAGGGTCGGCGCCACGATCACGCGTTCCTGGCCGAACCGCTCCTCGGCCCGCAGCGCCAGCTCCTCGACGGCCATCGCACGCGGAGAACCGTTGTGCGTCACCACGATCTGATCGAAGGCGGGTTCCAGCGCGGCGAGGAGTCCGTCCACGTCCTTGTCCGCCATCACCGAGACCACACCGACCAGGAAGCTGAAGTCGAACTCGGCCGCAAGCGCAGCGGCCAGGGCGGTGGCACCGGCCGGGTTGTGCGCGGCGTCGATGAAGACCGTCGGGGCGCTGCGCATCCGCTCCAGGCGGCCCGGACTGGCCACCGACGCGAAACCGGCGCGCACGGTGTCGATGTCGAGTTGGCGTGCCGCGCCGGCGCCGAAGAACGCCTCCACCGCGGCCAGCGCCAGCGCCGCGTTGTGCGCCTGATGCTCGCCGTGCAGGGGAAGGAAGATGTCGGAGTACACCCCGCCCAGGCCCTGGATCTCGAGAAGCTGTCCGCCGACGGCGGTCTGTCGGGTCAGCACCGCGAACTCCGAACCCGCGCGCGCCACGGCCGCATCGGCCTCGACGGTGCGCGCCAGCAGCACCTCCATGACCTCAGGCGCCTGCTCTCCGATGATCGCCACGGTGCTCAGGTCGAGTTCGGCGGCCACCGGGTCCCCGGCGTGCTTCTTGATGATGCCGGCCTTCTCGGCCGCGATCGTGGCCAGGTCCTCGCCGAGGAACTCGGTGTGGTCCATCCCGATCGGCGTGATGACGGCGACGGGTGCATCGACGACGTTGGTGGCATCCCACCGCCCGCCGAGACCGACTTCGATGACGCCGACGTCCACGGGTGCGTCGGCGAAGGCCGCGAATGCCATCGCCGTGACGACCTCGAACTTGCTCATCGCGGGCCCGCCCGCCGCCTGCGACTGCTGATCGACCAGATGCACGAAGGGTTCGATCTCGCGGTAGGTCTCGACGTACCGCGCGGGACTGATCGGCTTCCCGTCGATCGAGATGCGCTCGGTGGCCGACTGCAGATGCGGGCTCGTGGTGCGGCCCGTGCGCCTGCTGAACGCGGTCAGGAGGGCGTCGACCATCCGAGCCACCGACGTCTTTCCGTTCGTCCCGGCGATGTGGATGCTCGGATAGCTCAACTGCGGTGAGCCGAGCATCTCCATCAGGGCGGTGATACGCGCGGTCGACGGCTCGATCTTGGTCTCCGGCCAGCGCTGGTCGAGCAGATGCTCGACCTGCAGCAGAGCCGCCACCTCGTCGGGCGTGGGCTCGTCGGCGAGGGTGGGCTCGTCGGCCGGGACGTCGTCGTCGTCGAGGCTCACTGCAGAGCGCCCAGCCTCGCGGTGATGCGCTCCACTTCTTCGCCGGCCAACTGCTGCCGGTCCCGGATCTTTGCGACGACGGCCTCGGGCGCCTTGGCCAGGAACGCCTCGTTCCCGAGTTTGGCTGTGGTCCCTGCCAATTCCTTCTGCGCGGCGGCCAGATCCTTCTCCAGCCGGCGACGCTCGGCGGCCACGTCGACGGTGCCGGAGGTGTCGACCTCGACCAGGACCGTGCCCTGCGACAACCGCACCTCGATCGACGCGCTGGCCGCGAAGCCCTCGTCGGCGTCGGTGAGCCAGGACAGCGCGGTGACGGCGGGCACCTGTTGGGTCAGGTCCGCCTCGGCGATGCCGGACAGTCGCGCCGGAACCCGCTGCCGGTCGGCCAGGCCCTGATCACTGCGGAAGCGGCGCACCTCGGTGACCAACTTCTGCATGTCGGCGATGCGCCTTTCCGCCACCGCGTCGAGTGCGATGCCGGACGGCGTCGGCCAGGTCGCGATCACCAGCGACTCAGCCCCTGCCTCGCCCTCGGTCAGGGCCTTCCACAGCACCTCGGTGACGAACGGCATGACCGGGTGCAGGAGTTTGAGCAGGTTGTCCAGGACAACGGCCAACACCGCGGTGGTACCCGAAACGCCCTGGGCGAGCTGAACTTTGGCCAACTCGACATACCAGTCACAGAATTCGTCCCACGCGAAGTGGTACAGCGACTCACACGCCCGGCTGAACTCGTAGGCGTCGAAGGCCGCGTCGACCTCGGCGCGCACCTGCTCCAGACGGCCCAGAATCCAGCGGTCGGCGTCGGTCAGCGCCGTCGCGTCCGGCAGGTCGGCCGGCGCCGCGCCGTTCATCAGTGCGAAGCGCGTGGCGTTGAACACCTTGGTCGCGAAGTTGCGCGAGGCCCGGGCGTGGTCCTCACCGATCGACAGGTCTCCGCCGGGACTGGCACCGCGGGCCAGGGTGAACCGCAGCGCGTCGGCGCCGAACGCCTCGACCCAGTCCAGCGGGTCGATGCCGTTGCCCTTCGACTTGCTCATCTTGCGGCCGAACTCGTCACGAATCAGGCCGTGCAGGAACACATTCTGGAACGGCACCTGAGCCGGCCGGGTTCCGCCGAGGGTGATGGTGTCGTCGCCGCCGACGAAGGTGCCGAACATCATCATGCGCGCCACCCAGAAGAACAGGATGTCGTATCCCGTCACCAGAACACTGGTCGGATAGAACTTCTCGAGTTCGGGGGTGCGGTCGGGCCAGCCCATCGTGGAGAACGGCCACAGCGCCGACGAGAACCACGTGTCGAGCACATCGGGATCCTGTTCCCAGCCCTCCGGCGGCGTCTCATCGGGCCCGACGCACACCTTCTCGCCGTCGGGACCGTGCCAGATCGGGATGCGGTGCCCCCACCACAGCTGGCGCGAGATGCACCAGTCGTGCATGTCGTCCACCCAGCCGAACCACCGCGGCTCGAGGCTGGGCGGATGAATCACGGTGTCGCCGTTGCGGACCGCGTCACCGGCGGCCTTCGCCAGGGAGTCGACCTTGACCCACCACTGCAGCGAGAGGCGCGGTTCGATGGGCTCACCGCTGCGCTCGGAGTGCCCGACGCTGTGCAGATAGGGCCGCTTCTCGGCGACGATGCGGCCCTGGGCGGCCAACGCCTCGCGGACCGCGACCCGCGCCTCGAACCGGTCCATGCCGTCGAATTGGGTTCCGGTGTCGGCGATCCGGCCCTTGGTGTCCATCATCGTCGGCATCGGAAGGTTGTGCCGCAGACCGATCTCGAAGTCGTTGGGGTCGTGCGCCGGGGTGACCTTGACGGCACCGGTGCCGAACTCGGGGTCGACGTGCTCGTCGGCGACGACCACGATCTCGCGGTCCTGGAAGGGATGCGGCAGCGTGGTGCCGACCAGCGCGCGGTACCGCTCGTCGTCGGGATGCACCGCGATCGCGGTGTCACCCAGCATCGTCTCGATACGGGTGGTCGCCACCACCAGGTGCGGCTCGTCGTCGGACATCGAGCCGTACCGGAAGGACACCAGCTCACCCTCGACGTCCTCATACTTCACCTCGAGATCGCTGATCGCGGTCTCCAGCACCGGCGACCAGTTGACGAGCCGTTCGGCCTGGTAGATCAGGCCGGCGTCGTAGAGGCGTTTGAAGATCGTGCGGACGGCGCGGGACAGGCCCTCGTCCATGGTGAACCGGTCACGGCTCCAGTCGACGCCGTCGCCGAGGCGGCGCATCTGCCCGCCGATGGTCCCACCGGACTCGCGCTTCCAATCCCAGACCTTCTCCACGAACAGTTCGCGACCGAAGTCCTCTTTGGTCTTGCCGTCGGCGGCCAGCTGCTTCTCGACGACCGACTGGGTGGCGATGCCGGCGTGGTCCATGCCGGGCAGCCAGAGCACCTCGAAGCCCTGCATCCGCTTGCGTCGGGTCAGCGCGTCCATCAGCGTGTGGTCGAGCGCATGCCCCATGTGCAGGCTGCCGGTGACGTTGGGCGGCGGGAGCACGATCGAGTAGGCCGGCTTGTCGCTGGTCGGATCGGCGGTGAAGTAGCCGGCGTCGACCCACCCCTGATACAGCTCGGTCTCTACCGCGCTCGGATCCCACGACTTGGGCAGGGACTCGGCGCGCGTATTGGGGGTGGCGGTCACCCGTTGATTCTATTGAGGCCGCCAAACCGACGCGAAGGCCCCCGACCTCGGGTGAAGTCGGGGGCCCCGCGGAATGCGATGTTGCTCAGGTCTCAGCGCTTGCCGCCCAGCAGCCCGCCGAGGATCTCCCCGATCGGGTTGCTGTTGCCGCCGCCACCGCCGAGCACGCTGCCGAGGATGCTGCCCAGCGCATTGTTGCCGCCGCCACCGCCGGTGGCACCACCGAGGATGCTGCCGAGGATGTCGCCGATCCCGCCACCGCCGGACTGCGCAGCCTGCTCCTGCGCGGGGGCGTTGTTCTTCGAGAACTGCTGACCGATGTAGGCCAGCACGATCGGCGCCAGGATCGGCAGCAGCTTCTGCACCAGACCACTGCCTCCGGGGGCCTGACCGGCCAGGGCGGACGCCACCGCGGTGCTGTCGTTGCCGCCGAAGATGTTGGCGACGATCTTGTCGCCGTCGTTCTCGTCGACGTCGTCGACCGTCACACCGCCGTCGAGCAGGCTGGCGTGCTGCTCGGCCGAGGATGCGATCTTGCCCGCGAGCTGGTCGTCAGTCTGGGCGTTGACCTGCAGGCCGCCGACCAGGGCCGGAACCAACTGTTGGATTGCCGCGCTGACCTCACCCTGGTCCGCACCGAGTTTGCTAGCGATGTCCTGAACCGGGATCTGCGCAATCAGATCGTCCAGACCTGCCATGGCTGTTCACCTTCTTTGCTGCGTTGTTTGAAAACCTCGCGGAGAACACTAGTCCACCCCGAAGGCGTTCAGTGCGGTTTGCCGCGCACTGATTTCAGCCCAGGCGCTCGGTTCGCAGATCCACCCCGGCCGCGGGCAACCGGGTCAGCAGGGCGTCGCCGATGGCCACCGCGGGCGTGAGCACACCCGTGAGCGGGGACAACGCGTCGCGGTCGAGTGCCAGCGCCAGCGCGCTCTCCCCGAGGAGCACCGAAGTCGCCTTGTAGCCGAAGTCACCCCTCTGCGCGAAGGTGGCCCGGTAGCGGGTCCCGGATTCGGTCGTGGTGTACGTCTCGACGGTGTAGTGCCCGCGTTCTCGCGCGGCTTCGCTGGGGCCCTCGCCGGGCTTGGGCACCACGCGGTCGATCAGGGTGCGTGGCAGGTGCTTGAAGTATCGGCTGCCCAGGCCCATCGTGAGTGCGCTGACACCGGTGACCGCTGCCGCGAACACCGGTGCGGCCACCGACCGACCGACGGATATCTGCTCGCCGTAGGCGAATCGCCGCCCGTACGCGTAATCGAGCAGTGCGTTGCTGCGCCGCACGATTCGGCTGTTCGGCATGGCCATCGCGAAGGCGCCGGTCCAGTGGCCGGCCAACTCAGGGGCTATCTCGGCACCCCGCCGCCACCGCACGTCGTTCTGTCCGCCGAGTTCGGGTTCGGCCGCGCGGTCGGGACTCAACGTGTACGGGTCCTCGAGGGCACGGCGCAGTTCGGGGTCGTTCGACGCGGCGGTCAGCACGTCCAGCATCGAGGCCGTGGTGCCGCCGGAGACGCCACCGGAGATGGCGCGCAACACCATGTTGGTGTCCAGCAGGTGGCCCGCACCGTCGTCCTGCGCCCGCCGGTACAGCGCATACACCGCCAGATCGGACGGGATGGAATCGAATCCGCAGGAGTGCACGATCCGGGCCCCGGTGTCGGCAGCCTGCTGGTGGTACAGGTCGATGCTCTCGCGGATGAAGTTGGTCTCCCCCGTCAGGTCGGCGTAGTCGGTGCCGGCCGCGGCACACGCGGCGACCAGGGGCAGTCCGTACTTGGCATACGGGCCGACCGTCGTCACCACCACCCGCGTGCGGGCGGCCAGGTCGTTGAGCGTCGACGGGGACGCGGCGTCGGCGGTGAGGATGGGCCAGTCCTGGGCCGCCTCACCCAGGGAGTCGCGTACGGCCAGCACTTTCTCGGGTGAGCGACCCGCGAGGGCGATCCGCACGCCCTCGCTGGTCCTGGCGAGGTAGTCGGCGGTCAACCTGCCGACGAAACCCGTCGCGCCGTACAGGACGATGTCGAATTCACGCTGCGTCGCGGCCACGCCCCGAACCTACCCACATTCCCGCCCCTCGCCGAGACCCCGCCCGGCCACGGCGAGGCCACACGACAGCCTCGGTGCGGAAACCCGATCAGGCCAGGGCGACCTGCTCGCCGTCGGCGAGCTGTCCCGACGAGGTGTCCTTGAGCTCCACACCGGACCGACCGAGCGCCCGTGCCCCGGCGAGCAGCGAGGCGATGGTCTGCGCCGCGCGGCGGTGGCTCAGTCCGTCGGGCGGATGGATATTGGATACGCAGTTGCGTTCGGAGTCAGCCATTCCCGGTTTGGGCCGATAGGTCAGGTAGGCGCCGAGGCTGTCGGCCACCGACAAGCCCGGGCGTTCACCGATCAGCACGACCACGGCCGAGGCACCGACGCGCGCGGCGATGTGATCGCCGAGCGCCACGCGGGCCTGCACCGCCACGACGGGCGGCGCCACCGTCATCGCGGGCGGAAGTTCCGCGAGGATCGCGCGCACGGTCGGCACCGCGTGGTCGGCCACCGCGCGCGCCGACAACCCGTCGGCCACGACGATCACCAGCTCGGCGTTGCTCCTCGGCAGCACCGACAGATCGGCCGGAAGCCGCCCGAGGTCCGGCCTGCGCAGGTAGCTGGGTCGGTCGGGGGCGCGGCTGTGCACAGCCGCGGCCGCACCGAGCCCGAGTTCGGACAGTTCACTGATCAACGTCGCGACGTCGATGGCGGAGTGCACGGCGTCGCGCGCGGCGGCATGGGCCGCACCGAGGTCCAGTCTGGCCGCGGTGTCCAACGCGTCGCCGGCGCGGCCCAGGCCGATCCGGGACCGCGTGTGCGCTCGTAGCCGATCCCACAGCGCGTGCTCGGCGTCGCGCGTCATGCCGTCGCCGCCAGTGCGCGCAGCGCCGACGCGCTCGCCGCGAGCGGCCGCACCAGTCCGTCGGCGCCGATCATGTCCTGGGCCGCCAGCCACGTCTCGAACTCGGGGGCGGGCCGCAGCCCGAGCGTGCGGCGGGCATAGAGGACGTCGTGGAAGGACAGACTCTGGTATCCGAGCATGACGTCGTCGGCGCCCGGCACGGCGATGACGAAGGCTGTGCCCGCCGCGGCCAGCATGGTCAGCAGGACGTCCATATCGTCGCCGTCGGCTTCGGCGTGGTTGGTGTAACAGACATCGACGCCCATCGGCAGCCCCAGCAGCCGCCCGCAGAAGTTGTCCTCCAACCCGGCCCGGATGATCTGCTTGCCGTCATAGAGATACTCCGGGCCGATGAAGCCCACGACGGTGTTGACCAACAGCGGTTCCACCGCACGGGCCACCGCGTAGGCGCGGGCCTCCAGCGTCTGCTGGTCGACCGGCATCCCGTCCACGCCCAGATGTGCGTTGGCGCTCAACGCCGACCCCTGACCCGTCTCGAGGTACATGACGTTGTCCCCGACGGTGCCACGGTGCAGGGAGCGTCCGGCCTCCATACCCTCACGCAGCAGCGCCAGATTCACTCCGAAACCCCGGTTGGCGGCCTCGGTTCCAGCCACCGACTGGAACACCAGATCGACTGGGGCACCGGCGGAGACCAGATCGATTGTGGTGGTGACGTGGGTCAGCACGCAGGACTGTGTGGGGATCTCGTAGCGGGACCGGATGTCGTCGAGCAGGTGCAGCAGATCGCTGACCGCACGTGGTGAATCTGAGGCCGGGTTGATCCCGATCACCGCGTCCCCGCTGCCCATCAGCAGGCCGTCCAGGGTGGCCGCCGCGACTCCGCGCGGGCTGTCCGTCGGGTGGTTGGGCTGCAGCCGGCTCGCGAGCCGGCCGGGCAGACCGATGGTCGACCGGAATCCCGTTGTCACCCGGGGAAGTCGAGAGACCGCCACCAGATCCTGGTTGCCCATCAACTTGCTCACGGCCGCGACCATCTCCGGGGTCAGACCGGGCGCCAACGCCGTGACGACCTCGGGCCCGTCGGGTTCAATGACCTGACGCAGCAACCAGTTTCGGAACTCCCCCACCGTCATCCCGGCCACCGGCGCGAAGGCCGCCCGGTCGTGGGAGTCGACGATCAGCCGGGTGACCTCGTCGCTCTCATAGGGAACGACCGCCTCCCGAAGGAACTCTGAGAGCTCCACGTCGGCGAGCACCATGCGGGCCGCGGCGCGCTCGGCGTCGGATGCGGCCGCGCAGCCCGCCAACTGATCGCCTGACCGGGCCGGGGACGCCTTGGCCAGCAGATCGACCAGTCCAGTGAAGGAGTAACCGCGGCCGGCGAGCGTAGTTCTGCGTAACGTCACTCGCCCATCGTGGCCAGTGCCGATCGTCGCTGTCGTGAACCACGGTAAACACCAGGAAAATTCCGCGTCATCCGGCGTGCGATCTGAGCTTCGACGGACTTCACCGCAACTTAACACACAGTGATCCAGGTGAAACGTGCCCAACGCTACTTTCAACCTCGTAAACCGTCAGTGCTCGGCGAACACCGAGAAGAAACCATCTAAGGCGGAGGTCTGTCTTGCCCCCTGAAGTCGAGGACGCCATCACACAGATGGCGACCGTCAACAACGAATTTTTCTACTGGATGTCCATCGCTCTGATGATGCTCATCCACGCGGGCTTCCTCGCGTACGAGATGGGAGCGTCGCGATCGAAGAACGTGCTGGCGACCGCGATGAAGAACCTCCTCGCATTCGCCACGATCGTGGTGTCGTTCTACTTCGTCGGGTGGTTCCTCTACAACGCGATGCCCAGCGGCTTCATCGAATTCAACGATGCGGCCAAGGCTGCGCTGCCGTGGAGCGACAACATGGGGCCCAACGTCGAGGATTCGGCGAGCGGCATCTTCTGGGGCGCCTTCGCGCTGTTCGCCGCGACGACGGGCTCGATCATGTCGGGCGCGGTCCTGGAACGCATTCGCACGAGCGGGTTCCTGGTGCTGACGGTCCTGGTCGGTTCGGTGGTCTGGATCATCGGTGCGGCATGGGGTTGGCACGGCGCGGGTTGGATGCTGACGCAGTTGGGCTTCCACGATGTGGGCGCCGCTGGGTGCGTGCACATGATCGCGGGCTTCGCCACACTGGGTGTGCTGATCAACCTCGGTCCGCGCATCGGCCGGTTCCTGCCGGACGGCACCCCGGTGACGATTCGACCGCACAACCTGCCCCTGACCATGCTGGGTCTGATGCTGATCTTCACTGGCTTCTTCGGATTCCTGATGGGCTGTGTCATCTACGGCGCGGGCGGTTACTCCACCATCTACGCCAGCCCAACCACGTTGAGTGCGTTCGCATTCAACACCCTGATGGGCTTGGGTGGCGGCATCATCGGCGCCTACCTGACCTCGAAGGGCGAACCGTTCTGGACCATCTCCGGCGGCCTGTGCGGTGTCATCGGTGTGGCCTCCGGCATGGATCTGTACCACCCGGCACTGGCCTTCGTCATCGCATTCACCGCGGGCGCCATCGCCCCGTTCATCGGTCGACTGCTCGAGAAGTTCAAGATCGACGACGTGGTGGGCGCGGTCTCCGTGCACGGCGGCGTCGGCCTCTACTCGGTGCTGGTGGCCGGCGTGTTCCTGCACGGCTACCCCAACACCGACGGCAACCCGTCAGTCTCGTTCTGGGGTCAGGCAATTGGCGCCCTGGTCTTCGCGGCGCTGGGCTTCATCCCGGCATACCTCGTGTCGCTGGGCCTGAAGAAGGCCAACCTGCTGCGCATTCCGAAGGAGGTGGAGGAGCAGGGGCTGGATCTGTCCGAGGTTCCTGCCACGCCGTACCCCGAAGGTGTCCCGGTCACGGTCATGAAGACCAACGGTCATGTGCTGGTCAAGGCCGGCGAGGAGGTGAAGTAGATGTTCAGTCCCATCGACTCGTACGACGATGCGACCGTGGTGTTCACGTTCGGTGGATACTCGGTGGGCGTCTGGGTGTCGTTCATTCTGGCGGTGCTGCTGTTCGTCGGGTTCTTCGCGCGGATGATCCAGCACGAGAACCGGGCGTATCAGGCGATCATCGATCACGCACCGGTTGAGGCCGGTCCCGTGGCCGAAGGCGAGCCGACCGTCTACTGAGTGCACGAACAGGAGGCCGGAGCCCCCCGCGACCGCCGCGTCGACCGTGGCCAGATCCCCGTAGGCCACGGTCGCGACGGCGGCACCGGTGGCCGGTGAGCGCACCTCGATGGACTCGGTGGCGTCACGCCACGCGCCGTCGATGTACATCCGGTAGTGCGGGAGTTCGTTCATGCTGGCTGCTCTCGTCTCTGTCGTCGGGTGGGGAGGGCCGTGCCGGCTCAGAACTTGATCAGACCGCGCAGGTTGCGCCCGGCGTGCATGTCCTCGTAGCCCTCGTTGATCTCCTCGAGCGTGTACTCGCGGGTGACCAACTCGTCGAGCTTGATTCGGCCGGCCTGGTACATCTCAAGCATCCGTGGGATGTCCAGGCGCGGGTTCGACGAACCGAAAAGGCAACCGCGAACCTGCTTCTCATAAAGCGTCAGGTCGAACAGCGACATGTCGACCTGCATGTCGGTGGGATGCGGAATCGCGGTCATGACCACGCGCCCCCGCTTGCCCACCAGGCTCAGGCCCTGCGCCACGTAGGCGCCCTCGGCACTCGAAGTGGTGACGACGCAGACGTCGGCCATGGTGCCGCGGGTCAGGTCGGTGATCAGTGCCTGCGCCTCCTCGACGGTGGCGGCGGCGTGCGTCGCACCGAATTCGAAGGAGCGCTCGCGCTTGTAGGCCACCGGATCCAAGGCGATGACGTTGCGGGCACCGGCGAGCTTGGCGCCCTGGACGGCGTTGATGCCGAGTCCACCGACGCCCATGACCACGACGGTGTCCCCGTCGCGGGCCTCGCCGGTGCGCACCGCGGCGCCGTATCCGGTGGTGACGCCGCAGCCCACCAGCGCGGCCTTGTCCAGCGGAATGTCCCTGTCCACCTTGACCACCGAGGAGATCGGCACGACGGTGTACTCCGAGAACGTGCCCAGCACGCACATCTGGCCGATGTCCTGCCCGCGTCCATGGAAACGGTGGGTGCCGTCGAGTTGCGGTCCGGCGACGATCGCGGCGCCGTACACGCACAGATTGCTGCGTCCGCGCGCACATTCGGTGCATCGGCCACAGGCCGGGATGAAGCTCAGCACGACGTGGTCGCCGACCTCGACCTCGGTCACCCCGGGACCCACTTCGGCGACCACACCGGCACCCTCGTGCCCGCCCACGACGGGGAGGTTCATCGGCATGTCACCGGTGACCAGGTGGTCATCGGAATGGCACAAGCCTGAGGCGGTCAGCTTGACCAGGACCTCCTGCGCGCGGGGCGCGTCGAGTTCGAGTTCGGTGACCTCCCATTTCTGGTGCAGACCCCACAGGACGGCAGCTTTGGTCTTCATGGAATGTGGCTCCTCTGGGGGTGGATCAGCGGTTCTCGGGGGTCCAGGTCACGGGCAGGCTGTTGATGCCGTTGATGAAGTTGGCGACCTGGAAGTGGGGTTCGGCGGCGGTGATGTCGGGGATACGGGTGTACACCTCGGTCAGCAGCGAGCGCAGCATGGTGCGGGCCAGCGCCGCTCCGAGGCAGAAGTGCGGCCCGCCACCACCGAAAGCCAAGTGAGGGTTGGACTTGCGAGTGATGTCGAAGGTGAACGGATCCTCGAACACGTCCTCGTCGCGGTTGGCGGAGCTGTACCACAGCACCACCTTGTCGCCGGCCTTGATCTCCGAGCCACGCACGGTGACGTCCCGGGTCGCGGTGCGCCGCATGTGAATCAGCGGGGAGGCCCACCGCAGGGCCTCCTCGACCGCGCCGTCGACCCGGCCTTCGACGTCGGCGACCAGCAGGTCGCGCTGCTCGGGGAACTGCGAGAACGCATAGATCGCCTGTGCCGAGGCATGTCTGGTGGTGTCATTGGCGGCCACGGCGAGCAGCACGAAGAACGCCTTGAGTTCGTCGTCGGTCATCTTCTCGCCGTCGAACTCGGCCTGCACCATCCACGACAGCAGGTCGTCACCCGGGTTGGCGCGCCGCTCCGGGGCGAGCGTCGCCACCGTCTGGTGCAGGTCCATCACCGCCCCGGCGAACAGTTCCAGCGCGGTTCGGTCCCCGCGCACCTCGGGGTCGGTCCAGCCCAGCGTGCGCTGGGCGGCAGCGATGGTCCTGTCGTGCACCTCACCGGGCGGCAGGCCGAAGAAGCTGCCGAAGATACGGCCCGGCAGCTGCACCGACACCAACTCGACGAAATCGCCTTCGCCGAGGGCGGACATCTCGCTGATCAGGTCGCGTGCGTGGCCCTGAATCCAGTCCTGCAGCCGACGCATATTGCGGGGCTTGAACGCATCGAGGGTGATGCCCCGCAACTGGGTGTGCCGCGGGGCGTCCATGGCGATGAAGGACTGCGACATCAGCAGGATCTCCTGCGGGAAGTCCTCCATGGTGATGCCCTGCGCCGAGGAGAAGATTTCGGGATGCCGGCTGGCGTAGCGGATGTCCTCGTGCTTGGTCAGCGACCAGAAGCCCTTGAGGTTCTGTTCCGGTGGCAGCAGGTCGGAGTCGGCGGGCCTACTCCAGGCCACCGGGTTCTCCCGGCGGAGCACCGCGAACGCCTCGTCGCGCGCCGCGGGCGTTTTGGCCCAGAACTCGCGCGCGGCGAGGTCGATGTCGCCGTGCGTGGTAGGGGGGAAGACGGTGGTCATGGGGTGTCCTTCCGGTGCCGAGGCCGCCGCCGTGTGTCGCAGATCACGCGGCGGATCGGAGCCAGTCTTGGTCACCGTGACGAGAAAATGACCCGGCGTGCGGGCCAACCTGCGGCCCGCGCGGGCCACCCTGCCGAGCCCGCGGGTCAGGCCACCGGGACGGTGAATGACGCGGTCAGACCACCCTCGTCGCGCGCGGAGAACTGCAGCGTGCCGCCGAGGGCGTCGATGATCTGCTGCACGATCCATAACCCCAGGCCCGCGGTGCCGCGCCGGTCGGACAGGCTGACGAACTTGCCGGTCAACTCCCCGAGGGCGGATTCCGGCACCCCCGGGCCACGGTCGAGGACGTCGACTCTCAGGGCGTTCTCGTCGCGTTCGCACACCACGTCGATGGGCCGGTCCCGGCCGTGCCGCGCGGCGTTCTCCAGCAGGTTGGTCAACACCCGGCGCAGCCCCTGGGCGTCGACCTGCACCGCGGACACGTCACCGACGGTGCGCACCCGCAGCCGTTGCGGAGCCAGTGAGACGGCGTGACCGGCCTCGGCGACCAGGGCGGCCACGTCGACGCGGCGCACCCGGCCCGACGAGAACGCGGGCCGGCGGCTCAGATTCACGTCCGACAGCGCGTCGAGCATGTCGGACAGGTGCCGCGCGTGCCGGCCGGCCAGACCGATGGCGGCGTCGCGGTCGGCCTCGGACATCGGGGTGGTGTCGGTGAGCGCACCGGCCAGCGCGTCGAGTGAGGCGACGGGCGTACGGAATTCGTGCAGCAGAACCTGCAGGCCCTCCTGCTGTGCCTCGTAGGACCGCAGCAGTCGGGCGCGCAGGTCGCGCTCCTCCTCGGCGGCGGCGTGCTCGGCCTGGGCCTCGACCAGAGCGTCGACGCGCGACCGGTGTTCGCGTTCGATCAGCACCGCCAACCCGCCGGACAGCACCGCGATGAACACCATGTACAGCGCCCACCACACCCCCTGTGCCGGTGCCGCCAACGTGGTGTCGGCCTCCGGGGTCCACAGCACGACGCCCAGATATCCCAAGCCCAAAAACACTGCCAGGAATAGACATTCGGTGAACGTCAGGCGGGCGGCAGAGGCGATGACGGCCAGCGCCAGTACCGCGACGACGGGACTGTTGGCACCACCGGTCAGCCCGATCAGGGTCAAGGTGAATATCGCGTCCACTACCGCCACCAGCCACGCGAAGCGCGTGCGGCGCACCTCGAAGCGTGGCTGCATCATCAAGGCGGCCGCGTACAGCAGGGCCCCGCCGAGTGCGAGCGTGAGCGGTAGGGGATGCCGGCGCATATCGTCCGGGCCGACGACGGCCAACACGATGATGGACAGCACCACCGCGACCCGCACCGCCACCACGACGCGCGCCAGGCCGTAGTTGTCGCCGGTGGGCACCACGAGCGACCGGAGTCGGCGCAACCTGCTCACGGGGCCGACCTTAGACACCGGAGGACGCCATGTCGTGGATATCGCCGACGGCCGCCGGGGCGGGCACTACCATCCGGCGGGTGATATCTGGGCCCGGCCGCACACCCCTCGTCGTGGTGATCGTCGACGATCACGAACTGTTCGCCGAGGGCCTGGAACTGCTGTTCGCCCGCGACTGGGCCGAGCAGTTCGTCATCGGCGGCCGCACCACCTTCGTCGAGGAGGCCGCCGACCTGGCGACGTCGCGCGACGCCGACCTGGCCATCGTCGACCTGTCCATGCCGCCGCTGGGTGGGGTGGCCGCAATCCGGCACATCAAGGCGCGCCATCCTCGAACCCGGGTGCTGGCGTTGTCGGGGACGGGGGACATGCAGTTGGCGGAGGAGGCGCTGCGGGCAGGGGCGGACGGATTCCTGCCGAAGACGCTGCGACCCGAGGCGCTGGTGGGGCCGCTGACCTCCATCGCGGCGGGGCTACGGGTGGTGGATCCCGCCCTGCTCGACGCACTGTTGTCCGGTACGCGTAAACCGTCGGGCGACGTGCTGACCTCGTTGACGCCGGCCGAGCTCAAACTGTGGGCGCTGTTGTCGACCGGCATGGAGACCGCCGACATCGCCGCGCGCATGGTGGTGTCGGAACGCACTGCCAAGCGCATGGTGGCCTCGCTGTTGAACAAGCTGGGGGTCAGCAACCGAATCGCCGCCGCCGCGTTGGCCGGTCGCAGCGGAATACTCGACGACTGAGCGCCGTCAGGTGACGCGCAGGGCCTGTGCGGGGCACATCGCCGCGGCCCGCACGACGGCGTCGTGAGCGCTGTGTGGCGGATCCGGGTCCAGCACGACGACGTGTTCGGAGTCGTCGGGCAGGTCGAAGACATCGGGTGCTGCCAGCAGACACTGACCGTGTCCGTCACACAGGTCGTAATCGACGGTGATCTTCATGGCTGTGAGTATGGAACCACCCCGCATCGGGCGGTCCGGACTGTGCGCGCCAAAGATGGCCTGTGAGTGCCAAACTGGGCCGCCTCGCGTCCTCCGCGAGCGCCCCCTGGGGCTCTCGCGAGCGCCTCACTCTGTACGCGACACGCCGCGGTTCTGTGTACAAACACGGGCGCTCGCCGGAAAAGGGCTTCAGCCCCAGGCGTGCACGACGTTCTGCGCCGGTTCGATGCCCTTCTCGATCAGCAGCTCGGTCGCGTCGGCGGCCAGTTCGCAGATCGTCGGAACCTCTTTGCGCTCGGCGGCATTGAACTGCTCCAGGACGAACGCCGCGCCGGACTTCTGCCCGGGCGGTCGGCCGATACCGACCCGGACGCGGGCAAAGTCGTTGCTGCTCAACGCCGAAGCGACGGAGCGCAGGCCGTTGTGGCCGGCCACGCCGCCGCCGGCCTTGAGCCTGATGCGACCGAAGTCGATGTCCAGCTCGTCATGGATGACGATCACGTCGGCCGGCGCGACGGAGTAGAACTTCGCCAGCGGACCGACCTGGCGCCCGGACTCATTCATGTAGACCCGGGGCTTGGCCAGCACAACCGCCCGGCCGCCGACGCTGCCGGTGGCCACCTCGGCGCCGGAGCGCTTGTGCACTTTGAACGTTTCGCGCATGCGGTCGGCGAGGATGTCGACGACCATGAACCCGAGGTTGTGTCGGGTCTTGGCGTAGTTCGGTCCGGGATTGCCCAGGCCGACCACCAACAGGGGCTCGGCCATGTTGTCGGACAACCCTTCGTCGGATTACTCGGACTCGGACTCGGCGGCAGCCTCGGCCGGCTCCTCGGCGGGAGCTGCGGCCGCGCCCTCTTCGCCGGCGCCCTCAGCCTCGAGATCCTCGGCGGTGGGAGCGACGACGACGTTGACCACGAGCAGTTCGGGGTCCGAGGTCAGCGTGACGCCCGAGGGCAGTTCGATGTCGGCCGCGGTGATCTGGGTGCCGGCCTCGAGGCCCTCCACCGACAGCGTCAGGTGCTCGGGGATCGACAGGGCCTCGGCCTCGATCTCGATGGTGTTGGCGTCCTGGGTCACCAAGGTGCCCGGGGCGGCGTCGCCCTCGACGGTGACGGTGACCTCGACGGTGACCTTCTCACCGCGGCGGACGACCAGCAGGTCGGCGTGCTGGATGTTGCGGCGGATCGGGTGGATCTCGAGCGCCTTGGTCAGCGCCAGCTGCTCTTTGCCCTCGATGTCGAGCACGAGGACGGCGTTGGTGCCGGCGTGGCGCAGGACCGCGGCGAAGTCACGGGCCGGCAGCAGCAGGTGCTGGGGATCGGTGCCGTGTCCGTAGAGCACCGCGGGCACCTGGCCGTCGCGGCGGGCCTGGCGCGAGGCGCCCTTGCCGGTCTTGGTGCGCACGGTGGCGACGAGATTGTTGGTGGTGGCGGCGGCCTTAGCCATGGTGTTGCTCCTTGTGAAACCGTGTCGAGGATGTGGAGCACGGCAGGAGCAGACAAAACCGCATCGGATGCGGGTCCCCGTCGATAACGGTGGTCAAGCCACCCTCGCCGTGACGCCCGGCAAGGTTAACGCATCGGCGGGTCAGAGCGGAAATTGTGTCCCTGTGAGCTGGGCGGACAGCTCCCAGAGCCCCTCGGCCTTGGCGGTGCTGCGGGCCAGCGGGCTGCGGAACGTCGGACCCGTCGGCCCCTGCTGGCCGAAACGCGGACCGATCACCGTGTCGCCGGGGACATCCTGCGAGGCCGCGAACAGTGTCTGCCGCGCCCCGAAGTCGGCGTCGGTGGCGAAGAGGCGGTTGCCGATCGCCATGAATCGCGAACTGAACGCCCCCGTCGAGTGCGTCTGCAGGTTGGTCGCCGAATAGCCGGGGTGCGCCGCGACCGCCCGCACCGCCGACCCCACGCCGTCGAGGCGGCGCTGCAGTGCGCTGGTGAACAGCAGGTTGGCCAGCTTGGACTGCCCGTAGGCGCCCCACGCCGAGTAGGGCCGGGTCTTCCAGTTCAAGTCCTTGAGGTTGACCCGGCCGAACAGGTGCATCATCGACGACACCGTGACCACGCGGTCGCCGATCCTGGGCAGCAGCAGGTTGGTCAGCGCGAAATGCCCGAGGTGGTTGGTGCCGATCTGGCTTTCGAAGCCGTCCCTGGTCAGCGCGAACGGCACGGCCATCACGCCGGCGTTGTTGATCAGCACGTCCACGTCCTCGACGCCGTCGGCGAACTCCCGCACCGAGGCCAGGTCCTGCAGGTCGAGCCTGCGCACCTCCACCTCGCCGGGCATGCCCGCAGCGGCGGCCGCGCCCTTCTCGGTGTTGCGCACCGCGAGGATCACCGATGCCCCGACACGGGCCAACTCGCGCGCGGTGACCTCGCCGAGGCCGCTGTTGGCACCCGTGACGATGACGGTGCGCCCGGCGAATGAGGGCAGGTCAGCAGCAGTCCAGGTGGCCATGGTGCCACCCTAACGGGGCGCAGAATCCCCCGCGAGCAGACACAAACTCGCACGATCCGCCCCCGATCCGTGCGAGTTTGTGTCTGCTCGCGGTCAAGAAAGGGGCTCGCGGTCAAGAAAGGGAGCTCGCGGTCAAGTAAGGGTCACCCTGAAGCCGCCGATGATCGCCTCGATGGCCTCGGAGTCGGCGACGGCCTGATCGGCCAGGCTCGTCACGGTCAGCTGCACCAGGTAGCGCTGGAAATCCGGCGCGGGGGTGACGGGGATGACGATGCGGCTGTAGGTGTGCAGCCTGCGGTCGTTCGGACCGGTGTAGCTGCCCTCGATCATCGCCGACGGGAACCCGTCGAAATCGTCGAAGGACTCGCCCAGTTTCTTGAATCCCGGCGACAGCATGGCGTCGGCGTTGGCCTGGCGGATCGCGGCCGGGACGTCGAAGCCGCCGTGCAGTCGGAACACCAGCACCTGTGCGGTCGGGTAGGCGCCGTTCTTCGCGATGGCCTCGGTCTGCGGGAGCAGGTTCTCATTGCGATACGGCTGCCACCCGGGCGGCCGCACCAGCGTGACCTTGATGTCGGTCAGCTCGGCGGGGGCGACGGGCACGCCCCGCACCCCCCGGCCCTCCAGGTACTGCGAGAACGGCACGACGGGAGGTGGTGTCGTCGGCACGGCCGACGTGGTGGCCGAGGTCGACCAGATGGACTGATAGTCCGGAGCCGGCGCACCGCACCCGACGAGCGCCGCCGAGGCGACGGCGAGTGCCAGGGCCGGCCGCCAGATCACAGAATCTCGTGCACCGCGTCGATCGGTCGGGCCAGTCGGGTGCCCTTGTCGGTCACGACGAAGGGCCGCTCGATCAGGATGGGGTGCTCGGCCATGGCATCGAGCAGTTCGTCATCGCTGGCGTCGTCCAAGTTCAACTCCGCATACAGCGACTCGCGCCTGCGCACGGCTTTGCGGACCTCGATCCCGGCGTCGGCGATCATCGCGGCCAACTCGGCGCGCGAGGGCGGGGTCTTGAGGTACTGCACGACGGTCGGCTCGATGCCGTTCTCGCGCAGCAGGTCCAGCGTCTTGCGGGACGTGCTGCACTTCGGGTTGTGGAAGATCGTCGCGTCGGTCATCGGCGCTTAGGCGGATCCGTCGAAAAGCCCAGTCACGGAGCCGTTTTCGAAGACGGCGCGGATGGTGCTGGCCAGCAGCGGCGCGATCGAGAGCACGGTCAGCGTCGGGAACTGCTTGTCCTCGGTGATCGGCAGGGTGTTGGTCACGATCACCTCGCGGGCCCCGCACTCGGCCAGGCGCTGCGCCGCCGGGTCGGACAGCACACCGTGGGTGGCGGCGATGATCACGTCGGCCGCGCCGTCCTCCTTGAGCAGCTTGACCGCTCCGGCGATGGTGCCGCCGGTGTCGATCATGTCGTCGGTCAGGATGCAGGTCTTGCCCTTGACCTCGCCGACGACACGGTTGGACTTGACCTGATTCGGCACCAGCGGGTCGCGGGTCTTGTGGATGAACGCCAGCGGAACCCCGCCGAGGGCGTCGGCCCACTTCTCCGCCACGCGCACGCGGCCCGAGTCGGGCGAGACGACCACCATGTCGTGGTCGGCGTAGTTCTCCGCGATGTATCCGCACAGCAGCGACTGCCCGCGCATGTGGTCGACGGGGCCGTCGAAGAAGCCCTGGATCTGGTCGGTGTGCAGGTCGACCGAGACGATGCGGTCGGCGCCCGCGGTCTTGAGCAGGTCGGCGACCAGGCGCGCCGAGATGGGCTCGCGACCGCGATGCTTCTTGTCCTGGCGCGCATACGGGTAGAACGGCAGGATCGCGGTGATCCGCTTGGCGCTGCCGCGCTTGAGCGCGTCGATCATGATGAGCTGCTCCATGAGCCACTGATTCAGCGGCGCGGGATGGCTCTGCAGGACGAAGGCGTCGCAGCCACGCACCGATTCATCGAACCGGACGAAGATCTCGCCATTGGCGAAGTCGCGGGCGGTCTGCGCGGTGACGTGCACGTCGAGCTCTTTGGCCACCTGCTCGGCGAGTTCGGGGTGCGCACGACCCGAGAACAACATCAGATTCTTGCGGTTGTCGGTCCAGTCGTGACTCACTGCTGCGCTGCCCTTGCGGTCGGGGATCGGTACGGGGCAATGGTACGTATGTTCACGCGCGCAGCGTTAACTGCTCGCCAGATTGGCCGCAGGAGCTCAGCCCTGCTCGGCCTCCAGGGCGCGGCGCGCAGCCTCGGCGGCGGCGCTGCCGGGGCGTTTGCGCTCGACCCAGCCCTCGACGGTGCGCTGTGCGTTCTCGGACACAGCCAGCGCGCCGGGCGGCACATCTTCGCGCAGCACGGTGCCCGCTCCGGTGTAGGCGCCGTCGCCGACCCGCACGGGTGCCACGAACATCGTGTCCGAGCCCGTGCGCACGTGGGAGCCGATCGTCGTCCGGCGTTTGGTCTCGCCGTCGTAGTTGACGAAGACGCTCGAGGCGCCGATGTTGCTGTGCTCGCCGATGTCGGCGTCCCCGACGTAGGTCAGGTGCGGCACCTTCGTGCCCTCGCCGATGGTGGAGTTCTTGACCTCGACGAAGGCGCCGAGCTTGCCGTCCGCACCGAGGTGGGTGCCCGGCCGCAGGTAGGCGAACGGACCCACCGTCGCGCCGGCGCCGATCGTCGACTGCCCGCCGTGCGTGCGCACCACCGAGGCACCGTCACCGACCGTGACGTCGGCCAGCGTGGTGTCCGGGCCGATCACGCAGTGGCTGCCGATCGTGGTCGAGCCGAGCAGTTGGGTGCCCGGCATGATCTGGGTGTCCCGCCCGACCGTCACGTCGACGTCGACCCATGTGGTGGCGGGGTCGACGACCGTCACACCCGAGCGCTGCAGTCGCGCCACCAGGCGGCGGTTCAGTTCGGCGCCCAACGCCGACAGCTGCACGCGGTCGTTGACGCCGGCCACCAGCACGTGGTCATCGATGTGCTTGGCGTGCACGATCTGCCCGGCCCCGCGGACGATCGAGATGACGTCGGTCAGGTACAGCTCGTGCTGGGCGTTGTCGGAGGACAACTGGTCCAGCGCACTGCGCAACGCGGCGATGTCGAACGCGTACACACCGGCGTTGACCTCGCGGATCGCACGCTGTTGCGGCGTGGCGTCGGCCTCCTCGACGATCGCGATGACTTCGCCGTCCTGCGTGCGCAGGATGCGGCCGTACCCCGTCGAATCGGCCAATGTCGTGGTCAGCACCGTGACCGCGGCCGGTTCGGCGGTGTGCGTGTCGGTCAGGGCGGCCAGCGTCTCGGCGTCCAGCAGCGGGATGTCGCCCGAGGTGACCACGACGGTGCCGGCGAAGTCGGCGGGCAGGGCCGACAGCCCGCACAGCACCGCATGGCCCGTGCCCAGCTGCTGGTCCTGGATGGCGATGTCGATCCGGCGGCCAAGCGTGCCCGCCAGGTCGGTCACGACGGGGGCGATGCGTTCGCGCTCGTTGCCCAGCACCACCACGAAGTGGTCCGGCGCGACTTTGGCGACGGCGTGCAGGGCATGCGAGAGCATGCTGCGTCCGGCCAGCGTGTGCAGCACCTTGGGAGTGTCTGAGCGCATCCGGGTGCCCGCACCCGCCGCCAGCACCACCACTGCGGACCCGCGGTGTGTCGTCATGGCCCCTCTTTCCTCACAGCCTTCGGCGCTCGGCGCCGCCCCCAGCGTGTCATTGTGCTCGCCTGCGTCGCAAAACTGGTGCAGCTTGAGCGGGGGCCTTCGCCAGGGCCGCATGAGGGCCGGGGCGGGGATGTGCGCGTTCCGTCGCCAGGACTCGAACCTGAACTATCTGAACCAAAATCAGAGGTGCTGCCGATTACACCACGACGGACTGAGGCGCCCACGGAGTCTATCGGGTGTCGATAGGGTTGGAGACCGTGGGAGCGCCCGAGAAACCCGAGAAGGATGCGCGCGCGCCGAGAGCGCGCATGACCGGCAGCGAGCGTCGTCGCCAACTCATCGACATCGCCCGCTCGCTGTTCGCCGAACGCGGTTACGACGCGACCTCGATCGAGGAGATCGCGCTCCGGGCCAACGTCTCCAAACCCGTCGTCTACGAGCACTTCGGCGGCAAGGAGGGGCTGTATGCGGTGGTGGTCGACCGTGAGATGTCGGCATTGCTGGACGGCATCACGGCGTCGCTGACCAACAACCGGTCCCGGGTGCGCATCGAACGCGTCGCGCTGGCGCTGCTGACCTACGTCGAGGAGCGCACCGACGGATTCCGGATCATGATCCGCGACTCACCGGCGTCGATCAGTTCGGGCACCTACTCCAGCCTGCTCAACGATGCCGTCAGCCAGGTCAGCTCGATCTTGGCCGGCGACTTCTCGCGGCGCGGCCTGGACCCAGACCTGGCGCCGTTGTACGCCCAGGCGCTGGTCGGATCGGTCTCGATGACCGCGCAGTGGTGGCTGGATGCCCGCGAGCCCAAGAAGGAGGTGGTGGCCGCGCACCTGGTCAACCTGGTGTGGAACGGCCTGACCCATCTCGAGGCGGACCCGCACCTGCAGGGTGAGGGACGCGCCGACTCAGCCGAGGGACGCGCCGGCGCAGCGGAGTGACGCCGCGGCCCGGCCGCCGAGACTGCATATCGGGCGGAGTTTCGGGCAAACCCACCACCGTGGCGGCGGTTTCGGACGACGGAACGTGAGCGAGGTCACGACACGGCCCGCCCTAGAATGGAGCGCATCATGACCGCACCGGGGCCGCAGTATGTCCAGACCCCGACAGCGGGTCTCATCGAGGCGGCGCTGACCGCGCCGACCTTCGCCGAACTCATCGAACGCAGTGCCGACAAACCGGCCGAGCTGAATCTCGTCGGGCCGTCGGCGGCGCGGGTCTTCGTGGCCTCGGCGCTGGCGCGCCATCAGCCGTTGCTGGTGGTCACGGCCACCGGGCGCGAGGCCGAGGACCTGACGGGCGAACTCAAGGGCGTGTTCGGCGACTCGGCCGCGCTGTTCCCGTCCTGGGAGACGCTGCCCCACGAACGACTGTCCCCGGGGGTCGAGACCGTCGGCGCTCGGCTGATGCTGCTGCACCGGCTGGCGCACCCCGACGACGCCGAACTGGGTCCGCCCCTGCGCGTGGTCGTCACGACCGTGCGTTCGCTGCTGCAGCCCATGGCCCCGGGCCTGGCCACCGCCGAGCACGCCGCGCCGGTGCGCCTGGCGGTCGGCGCCGAGATCGGATTCGACGACACCATCGCCCGCCTGGTCGAACTGGCCTACACCCGCGTCGACATGGTCGGCAAGCGCGGCGAATTCGCGGTCCGCGGCGGCATCCTCGACGTCTTCGCGCCCACCTCGGAACATCCCGTGCGCGTGGAGTTCTGGGGCGACGAGGTGTCCGAGATGCGGATGTTCTCGGTCGCCGACCAGCGCTCCATCACCGAGATCCCGGTCCACAGCCTGGTCGCGGTGCCGTGCCGCGAGCTCCTGCTCACCGAGGACGTGCGGCAGCGCGCCGCGCAGTTGGCGGAGTCGAGCCCACTGACCGACAACACCGTCGCGGGCAGCGTCGGCGACATGCTGGCCAAGCTGTCCGAGGGCATCCCCGTCGACGGTATGGAGGCCCTGCTGCCGGTGCTGCGCCCGGACGACCCGGCGCTGCTGGTCGACCAGCTGGCCGAGGGCACCCCGGTGCTGGTGTGCGACCCGGAGAAGGTGCGCACCCGCGCGGCCGACCTGATCAAGACGGGCCGGGAGTTCCTCGAGGCGTCCTGGTCGGTGGCCGCGATCGGCGGCGACGCACCCGTGGACGTCGAGCGGTTGGGCGGATCCGGATTCCGGGAACTCGACGAGGTGCGGGCCGCGGCGAAGGCCAACGGCACGCCGTGGTGGACCCTGAGTCAACTGCCCGACGAGTCGGCCATCGAACTCGACGTGCGGCCGTCGCCGTCGGCGCGAAGCCAGCAGAGCCTCGACGAGATCTTCGCGATGCTGCGCGCGCACGCGGCCACCGGCGGACGCGCGGCCGTCGTGACGCCCGGCACCGGCACCGCGCACCGCGTGGTCGAGCAGCTGGGTGAATCCGACGTCGCCGCAACCATTCTCGACCCGGGCGAGCAGCCCAAGCCGGGCGTTGTCGGGGTGCTGAAGGGTCAGCTGCACGACGGCCTGGTGATCCCCGGCGCCGAACTGGTGGTCATCACCGAGACCGACCTGACCGGCAACCGGGTCACCGCCACCGAGGGCAGGCGCCTGGCGGCCAAGCGCCGCAACACCGTCGACCCGTTGGCCCTGACCGCCGGCGACCTCGTCGTCCACGACCAGCACGGCATCGGCAAGTTCGTCGAGATGACCGAACGCACGGTCGGGGGAGCGCGTCGCGAATACCTGGTGCTGGAGTACGCGTCGAGCAAGCGCGGCGGCGGCACCGACAAGCTGTACGTCCCGATGGACTCGCTGGATCAGCTGTCCCGCTACGTCGGCGGCCAGGCGCCCACCCTGAGCCGGCTCGGCGGCAGTGACTGGACCAACACGAAGACCAAGGCGCGCAAGGCCGTTCGTGAGATCGCGACCGAACTCGTGGCGCTCTACGCCAAGCGCCAGGCCGCGCCCGGGCACGCGTTCGGACCCGACACCCCGTGGCAGGCCGAGATGGAGGACGCCTTCGGATTCACCGAGACCGTCGACCAGATGACCGCGATCGCCGAGGTCAAGGCCGACATGGAGAAGCCCGTCCCGATGGACCGCGTGATCTGCGGCGACGTCGGCTACGGCAAGACCGAGATCGCGGTCCGCGCGGCGTTCAAGGCCGTCCAGGACGGCAAGCAGGTTGCGGTGCTGGTGCCCACGACGCTGCTGGCGGATCAGCACCTGCAGACCTTCACCGCGCGCATGGCCGGCTTCCCCGTCACCGTCAAGGGACTCTCGCGGTTCACCGACCCGACCGAGTCCAAGGCCGTCATCGAAGGTCTGGCCGACGGTTCCGTCGACGTCGTGATCGGCACCCACCGCCTGCTGCAGACCGGGGTGCGGTGGAAGGACCTGGGCCTGGTGATCGTCGACGAGGAGCAGCGCTTCGGTGTCGAGCACAAGGAGCACATCAAGAGCCTGCGCAGCCACGTCGACGTGCTGACCATGAGCGCCACCCCGATCCCGCGCACGCTCGAGATGAGCCTGGCCGGGATCAGGGAGATGTCGACGATCCTGACCCCGCCCGAGGAACGCCACCCCGTGCTGACCTACGTCGGGCCGTACGACGAGAAGCAGGTCGCCGCGGCCCTGCGCCGCGAACTGCTGCGCGACGGGCAGGCGTTCTTCATCCACAACCGGGTCAGTTCGATCGACTCCGCCGCCGCCCGGGTGCGGCAGATGGTGCCCGAGGCCCGCGTCGTCGTGGCGCACGGTCAGATGCCCGAGGAACTGCTGGAGAAGACCGTCGAAGGTTTCTGGAACCGCGAGTTCGACATCCTGGTCTGCACGACGATCGTCGAGACCGGCCTGGACATCTCCAACGCCAACACCCTCATCGTGGAGCGCGCCGACACCTTCGGTCTGTCGCAGCTGCACCAGTTGCGGGGCCGCGTGGGCCGCAGCCGGGAGCGCGGATACGCCTACTTCCTGTATCCGCCCGAGGTGCCGCTCACCGAGACGGCCTATGACCGCCTGGCCACGATTGCGCAGAACAACGACCTGGGCGCGGGCATGGCCGTGGCGATGAAGGACCTGGAGATCCGCGGCGCGGGCAACGTCCTGGGCGTCGAGCAGTCCGGGCACGTCGCCGGCGTCGGGTTCGACCTGTACGTGCGGCTCGTCGGTGAGGCCGTGGAGGCCTATCGTGCGGCCGCCGACGGCGAAACCGTCACGGGCCCAACCGAACCCAAAGAGGTGCGGATCGATCTGCCGATCGATGCGAACCTGCCGCCCGACTACATCGGCAGCGACAGGCTGCGTCTGGAGGGCTACCGCAGGCTGGCGGCAGCCGCCGACGACGCCGCGGTGCTCGGTGTCGTCGAGGAACTCGTCGACCGCTACGGACCGCTGCCCGAGCCCGCGCAGCGTCTTGTCGCGGTGGCCCGGCTTCGTCTGTTGTGCCGCCAGTACGGGATCACCGAACTGTCGGCCACCGGGTCGGCGGGGCAGCCGTCGACACTGCGGATGTCCCCGCTGACCCTGCCCGACTCGGGCCAGCTGAGGCTCGCCCGCATGTACCCGGGCGCGACCTACCGCGCCACCACGGCCACCATTCAGGTTCCGATCCCGCGCGCGGGCAGCGGAATCGGGGCGCCCCGCATCCGCGACCTCGAGTTGGCTCAGATGGTGGCCGACCTGTTGCTGGCGCTCGACGGCAGACCCAAGGGTGAGGTCGACCTGTCGGCGCTGCCCGCCCTCGTCGCCCCGCAGGCCTAGGCCGCTTCGGCCCCAATGGAGTAGTCCCTCGAGTGGTCACCGGCAAAGTGGGGTAGTTGGGCCCCACCTCGGTGGGCCGTCACTGATGCCAGCGTCTCTGCAAACACGTGTGCATCTGGTGACGACTGAGGAGTTGGGGCTCATGGCTGGTAAGTGCGCAACGTCGGCGCAGCGTCGGGCGCGCAGGTCACGGCGGTCGGCGGGCCACCCCGTCATTCGCTGGTTGCAGGCCGGTGCGGTCGCCGCCGGACTCGGGGTCGCCTTCACCACGGGACAGGGCGTCGCGCACGCGGAGGAGTCGTCGTCGACTGCCTCATCTGAGGCCCCGTCGTCGTCCGCGCCGTCGGCCTCGCCCGGGTCCGCGGCGTCCTCGTCCGGTGAGCAGCGCCGGCGGGTGGGGCCGCGAGTTCGCGGTTCGCAGGGATCCGTCTCGGCGGGGGCCGCGGAGTCGTCTGCGCCCGATGGCCGGCGCGCGGGCCAGTGGGGCAGGAAGCGGGACCTCGCCGACAGGGTCGGTGCGGTGGGCCGGGACGAGTCCGGGACCGCGCCGACAGCCGGGGAGCCGACATCCGGCGTTGCCGAAACCGACGGCGCGACCACCGAGGTCAACACGGTCCCGTCCGCAGATCCCGCCGAGCGGGTCGTGTCGGAGGCGGCCAAGACGTTGGCCGACGCCGACGTCCCGGTTCTGGATTGGGTGCTGGACACGGTGCTGGGCCGGCCCGGTGCGGGAGCGGCTGCAGACCGTCCGGGTGCGCACACTCGCGCCAGGGCGCGTCAGGCCGCCGCCGTTGAGGGCTGGCGGCCGCTGGCAACCGTGCCGCGCACCTCGGCGCCGGCCACCGACGGTCAGCGAAAGACGCTGGCGGCGTTGCGATCCGGTGAGGCGCTCGGCGCGGCGCGGCCGAACCGGCCTGATGTGGTCGTGACGCAGATCGTGACGTCGCCGTCGGAGCCGGTGTCCGCCGTGAGTTCGGCGGAGGTGCCGGCCCCCAGCGTTCGGTCGGTGGTCGAACATCTGCTGAGCGCGATCGGGATCGACACGGCGGGGTACGGGGGCCGCTCGTCGACGGACACACCGCTGGATTGGGTGGTGCTGGGGTTCGCGCGGCGTCAGGTCGGCAACCGGGAGGTGACCGAGGCGTTCGCCCTTCGCGGGGATCGGGGCACCACCCGCATCGCGCTGACCGACAGCGTCGGCGACCTTTCGAACCAGTCGGATCTGCTCGACGCCTGGGCCGTGGCGGTGACACCGCGGCGCCCGATGATCGGGCCCGGCGGCTGGCTGATCGGCAATGGTCTGGATGCTCCGGATGACTGCGTGGGCACCGCCTGCAACGGCGGCAACGGCGGTTGGCTGATCGGCAATGGCGGCAACGGTGCCAACGGTGGCGCGGGCGGAAACGCGGGCCTGATCGGCAACGGTGGTCTCGGTGGGTCGGCGACCATAGCGGGGCAGAACGGTGGTGCCGGTGGCCGGGGTGGACTGCTGTTCGGCCGTGGTGGTGACGGTGGTGCCGCAGGCGCGGGCGGCGTCGGCGGTGCCGGCGGCGACGCGGGCCTGATCGGTCGGGGCGGTCTGGGTGGGTCGGCGACCGTGGCGGGGCAGAACGGTGGTGCCGGTGGCCGGGGTGGGTTGCTGCTCGGGCGAGGCGGTGACGGCGGCGATGCCGGAGTCGGCGGCACCGGAGGTGCGGGCGGCCGCGGCGGCCTGATCCTCGGTGTCGGCGGTGCGGGCGGCGACGGCGGAGCAGCTGCCGACAGCGGCGGCACCGGTGGCGCCGGTGGTGCGGGCGGCGCGGGCGCGCTGCTGATCGGCTGGGGCGGAGCCGGTGGCACCGGCGGTGCGGGCGGGATGGGGCTGGACGGCGCCGATGGCGCACCCAGCGCCGATGGCGCGGCCGGGGAGTCCGGCGGTGCCGGTGGCGTCGGCGGCCTGGGTGGCGCCGGTGGTGCGGGGGGTCGCGGTGGTTGGCTGCTCGGATTCGGTGGCGCCGGAGGGGCTGGTGGTGTCGGCGGTGTCGGTGGCGCCGGCGGTGTCGGCGCTGCGGGCGGCCGCGGAACCTTCTCCGGTGGCGGCAGCGGTGCCGGTGGAGCCGGCGGTTCGGGTGGCACGGGTGGCACCGGCGGTTCAGGTGGTGCCGGAGGTGCCGGCGGCGGCGGCGGTATTCTCGGCAGTGTCGGGAGACTGGGCGTCGGTGGAGACGGCGGTGCCGGCGGAGCAGCCGGCATGGCCGGCGACGGCGGTGCCGGTGCCCACGGTTACGAATCGCCCGTCGTCGGTGCAGGCGTCGACGGTGGGGCCGGCGGTGCGGGCGGCAACCCCGGGCAGGTCGGTCTCGGCGGTGCCGGCGGTGCCGGTTCGGTCGTCGGCCAGAGCGGCGTTTCGGGCGCGGCGGTGACCAGTGGCGGCAACGGCGGCCGCGGCGGTGACGGCGGCAACGCCAGCACTCTGGCGGTGTTCCGGACGCCCGGCAGTGCCGGCGGCGCCGGCGGCCGGGGCGGTGACGGCGGACTCGTTGGTGACGGCGGTGACGGCGGCAACGGCGGCAACGGTTCGGCGGGCTCACTCGGCATCCTCATTCCGGGCGGAACCACCGATGAATTCGGCAACGGCGTGACCGGAGTCGCGGGCCCCGACGGCGGCCGTGGTGGGCACGGTGGCGCAGGCGGAAACGGCGGAGCGCTTGCCGGTGACGCGGGCAACGGTGGCACCGGTGGCGCGGGCGGAGACGGCGCCGGTGGCGGTGCCGGAGGAAACGGGGCCGCCGGCATGGTGCAGGCCAGTGGCGCAGGCGGCGACGGTGGTTTGGGCGGCCAGGGTGGCGACGGCGGTGACGGAGCCGCCGGCGGTGACGGCGGACTCGGCGGCATCGCCCTGGCCGGCGGCAACTGGCAGGACGGCGTGCAGGGTGCGGGCGGTGCGGGCGGCAAGGGTGGCCAAGCGGGTGCCGGCGGCCACGGCGGTGCCGGCGCGCATGCCCAGGCGGGTTCAGGAGCCGACGGTGGCGACGGCGGTCAGGGCGGCGATCCCGGTGCCACGGGTCAGGGCGGTGCCGGTGGGTCCGGATCCACCCAGGGCGCTGACGGCGCCGACGGCGCGAACGCCACCAACGGCGGCAATGGCGGCAACGGCGGCAACGGTGCCGGCGGGACCGCACCGGGCGCCGCCGGGGGAGATGGCGGAGACGGCGGCGCGGGCGGCCTGCTCGGCAACGGCGGCCACGGTGGCGCGGGTGGTGACGGCGCCAACGGCGGTGATGGTGCCAACGGCGGCAACGACGCCAACGGCAACGGCTTGGACGGCACCGACGGCCAGGCGGGCGGCGCCGGCGGCGACGGCGGTGCCGGTGGCAGCGGCGGTGCGTTGGCCGGCTCCGGTGGCGACGGCGGCAACAGCGGCAACGGTGGCAACGGTGGTCATGGCGGTTCCGGGGGAACGGGCGCCTCGGCGACTGTGGCCGGCGGCGATGGGAGCGACGGGGGTGACGGCGGCAGTGGCGGAGCCGGTGGAGCCAGCGGAACGGCTGGTCTCGGCGGCGTCGCGCAGGCCGTCGGCTGGGCCAACGGCACTGTCGGCGCCGGTGGCAACGGTGGCAACGGCGGCCACGGCGGTGCGGCCGGCGCCGGCGGGCGCGGTGGCGACGGTGCCGACGGCATTGACCGAGGACCCGGACTCGAATCGCCGGCGACGGCGGGCGGTGACGGCGGTGACGGCGGCAACGCCGGCGCGGGTGGTACGGGCGGTGTCGGCGGTGCCGGTGCCGTGACCGGAAGTGCCGGCCAAGTTGGGCAGGGTGCCGCCGGTGGCGACGGCGGTCACGGCGGTGCCGGCGGTGACGGCGGCAACGGTTACGCCGGCCAGCCGGGCGCCCAGGGCGGAGCGGGTGGCAACGGCGGTCAGTCCTCCGGCGGGGTCGACGGCGGAAACGGCGGTCGCGGCGGCGACGGCGGCGACGGCGGGGAGGTCAACGTCGGCGGCGTGGGCGGCGCGGGCGGTGCCGGCGGCAACCGCGGAAACGGCGGTGACGGCGGCGACGGTGGCGCGGGTGGAACCTGGGGCACACCGGGTGGTGACGGTGGTGCCGGCGGTGCCGGCGGATCGCTCTTCGGAGACGGCGGTGACGGTGGGCGCGGTGGTGACGGTGGCAACGGCGCCGACGGCATCAGCGCGATCGGCAGCGGACCCGGAGGTGCCGGCTTCACCGGCGGCGCTGGCGGCAAGGGCGGCGCCGGCGGCAACGCCACCGCCTGGAACAGCAGCGCCGGCAATGGCGGTGCGGGCGGCAATGGGGGCGACGGCGGGAGAGGCGCCGACGGCGGCAACGCCACCACCAGCGGCGGCAGCGGTGGCAACGGCGGCAAGGGCGGCACCGCCGGCGCAGGCGGCCTCGGCGGGGCAGCCGGCACGGGTGGCTTCACGAACGGTGTCACTGGAGCAACCGGAGTCAGTGGCAACGGCGGTGCCGGCGGCAACGGTGGCCACGGCCAAGCCGGCGACGAGGGTGACGCCGGCGGCGACGGTGGTGACGGCGGTCAGGGCGGCTCCGGCACGCTGGGCGGCGACGGTGGCCGAGGCGGCAACGGCGGCTCGGGTGCCGACTGGGGCGGCCCACTCGGAGAACACTCCACGCCGGGTGGCGATGGAGGCCGGGGCGGCGACGGTGGTTATGGCGCCGTCAAGGGCGGTGACGGCGGAGCCGGTGGGAACGGTGGCGGTGGCGGTGACGGCGGAAACGGCGGACCTTTCGGTGATGACGGCGGCGCGCCCGGTGGAGCGGGTGGCAGGGGTGGTGACGGCGGACCGTACGGCAACTTGATCGGCGGGGGCCAGCCGGGCGCGGTCGGCACCGCTGGAGGAGACCCGGTCGCTCCTAACGGAGGAGCCGGCGGTACCGGCGGCGCCGGCGGTCAGGGCGCCCCGTGGTTCTGACAGCGCGATCCCGGTCGTTTCCATCGGCTAAACACCTTGACGCAGAGTCCAATTCAAAATCGAGCGGGATCGGCTCGGACCTGACACACTGACCCCATGGTCGGGACGCCGGGCACCGTCATGTGCTGGCCGGTCATCGGACGTGAGGCCGAACTCGGCTCGGTCACCGAAGTGCTCGATCCGGTGGGCCCGCCGGGGCTCCTGATGGTCGGGCCCCCCGGGGTTGGCCGGACCAGGCTGCTCGAGGAGGCGCTGGACCTGGCGGCCCAGGCCGATTGGACCGGTTATGGAGTCCGGGCGGTGTCTGCCGGACGGTGTGTCCCTTTCGGCGCGCTCGCCGATGTCGAGGCGAATGCGCTCCTGTCCGAACTGTTCTCGGAATCGGCGCGAATCGACGGGGCGCTGGCACGCTTCGCGGAGGTCACCGCCGGCCGAACCGTGGTGCTCGTCATCGACGACGCCCATCTGCTCGACGAGATGTCGACCCACCTCTTGGGGCAGGTGCTGCAGCGACGGCTTGCCAGGGCGGTGCTCGCGACGCGCACCGGCAACCCGCCCTCCAATGCCGTTCTGCGACTGTGGAAGGACGGCGTGCTGCGTCGCATCGACGTCAAAGCCCTGCCGCGGCGCCGGTGTGACGAACTGGTGGGAGCCGCACTCGGCGGCCAGGTGTCGGAGAAATCTCTTGCCGCGCTGTGGGATTTGAGCCGTGGCAACTTGGTGTACCTCATGCACCTGCTCGGACACGAGGGTCAGCGCGGCAATCTGGTGAAGGTCGATCAACGCTGGGAGCTTCGGGACGACCCGGTCGTGTCACCGGCGCTGCGTGACCTGGTGGTGGTGGAAACGGGTTTCGCCACCGGACCGGTGTGGGATGTCGTCGACGCCGTGGCTGCGGCGGAGTGGATCGAACACCGTCACCTCGCTGAGTTGGTGGATCGGCGGGCCATCGCCGACGCCGAGCGTGCCGGCCTGGTGACCACCATCGACGACTCCGGCGAACTCATCGTCGTGTCACATCCGCTCTATGCGAGGGTGGCGCTGGCCCAGCAGGGGCCACTGCAGACTCGTCACCTGCGCGGCCGCATCGCCTCGGTGCTGTCCGCACCCGACCGGGCCCGGCGTGTCGACGACGTCCGACTCGGGCTGTTGTGGCTGGATTCGGATCTGCCGGCCGACCCGGTCGTATTCTCCGCCGCGGCGGAGGCCGCTCTGGCTCGGATGGACCTGGCCAGTGCGGAACTGTGTGCGCGGGCGGCGGTTTCGGCCGATGGCACCGACCGCTCCAGAGTCCGGTACGCCTACTGTCTGGCATTGCTGGGGCGGGGAGCGGAGGCGGCGAACGCGCTCTCCGAGGTGTGCACGCCCACGTTGGACGACGACGTGTACCGACGGTACGTCAATGCCCGCGAGCTGACCGCTCTGTCGGGCAGCGCCGGCGGATCCGCGGAACCGCATGCGCCCGTGGCGGGTGGGCGCCGGCAGGAGAAGCAGGCGGCTGTGATCCGGGCGCTGCACTCCGCCTATGCCAACGATCCCGCGGGGATACTCGAATCCATTGACGCCGTAGACTATTCGGATCTGGATGCGTTGGGACGGTCGACCTTCCTGGCCACCCGGGCGGTGGCGCACGTCGAGCGTGGACAGCTGGATTCGGTGCTCGATGACGTGGAACACGACTGGACGCACCTCGAGAGTGCCGGTGACCCGCTCGGCATCGTCATCGCGGTGGAACTCTATGTGCGGGCGTTGGTGCTGGCCGGCCGCACCGCCCAGGCCGCGGCGGTCACCGAACGAGCCGACGCGGCCTTGACCGGCGCGTCCGAGTCGGCGCGGCGACTGCTGTCGGCGGTCACAGGGGTCACCGCGCTGGCCGCGGGCGACATCGGCACCGCTGTCCGTCGGCTGCGTCCGGCGGCGGTCGACCTCGGAGACAGCGTTGTCGCGCAAGCGCTTTCGTACCGGTACCGTCTGCTGTACGCCATTGCGGCGGCGCGCGCAGGCAGCGTGGCCGAGGCCGCGACGGTTCTGGACACGGTCCCACCTGTGCGCGGCGAGGTGGAATACGACAACGATCCGGTGCTTGCCCTCGCGCACGCCTGGGTCGCAGCGGCCCGGGGCGAGCTCGGTGCGGCGTGCGAGGCGGCCAGAGCTGGCGTGGCCCAGGCGCGCCGCAACGGCCAACTTGCCAGCGAGGCGGTGTGCCTGCAGACTTCGGCGCTGCTCGGCGACACCGACGCCGCCCCCAGACTGGCGCACCTGGCCACCAAGATGGGGAGTCAACGGGCCACCGATGCGGCCCGCTTCGCCCGCGCCCTGTCGAAGGGCTGTGGTGATGGGCTCGCGGAGGCCTCGGCACAGTTCGAGATCGCCGGCGAATTCCTGGTGGCCGCGGACGCGGCGGCACATGCCGCCAGGGCGTACCGCGCGCAGGGCGCGCCTGACCGGATGCTGGTCTGCACTGCGCGGGCTCGCAGACTGGCGGCCAGGTGCGGCGTGGAGTTCCTGCCGGCACTGGCCGGCAGCGCCGTCCCGGAACTGTTCACGCCGCGCCAGTTGGCCATCGCGGAGCTCATCCGCCAGGGGCGCACCAACCGCGAGATCGGGGCGGCGTTGTCGCTCTCGGTGCGCACCGTCGAGGGGCACATCTACCGGGCCAGCCAGCGGACGGGTGTGCAGGGGCGCCGGGAGCTGGCCGATCTCATCACCGAGTTCGCGAATCGATGACCGGCGAATCGCAACAGAGCAGGAGAGGTGGTGGTCGTGTACGACACCTGGCCCCTCGTCGGGCGCGAGGCTGAACTGGAACTCGCCGACGAAGTCTTCGGCGGCGGAACGGGTGCAGGGATCGTTGTCGCGGGCGTCGCCGGTATCGGAAAGACTCGGTTGGCTGACGCTGTGGCCGGTGGCGCGGCCGATCGAGGCTGGCGGGTGCAGCGCATCGTCGGTTTCCCGGTGGGACGGTCGATCCCGTTGGCTGCGTTCACCTTCGGCGCCGACGACGCCGGCTCGAAGGCCACGGCGGAGGAATTGACCCAAGGGCTGCGCGCGCAGGCCGACGCGGGTGGTCTGCTCCTCGTCGTCGATGACGCCCACCATCTGGACACCCAGTCGCGCGATCTGATCGCAACACTGCTGCGCAGCACGCCGGTCAAAGTCGTCGCGACGGTGCGGTCCGGGGAACCGGGTGCCGACGGCGTGATCGAATCGTTCCTGGCACTCGGGCTGACTCGGTTGGATCTGTCGCCGCTGTCGCGCAGTGCCGTGGATCGACTCCTCGCTGATGTGCTCGGCGCACCGTTGAACGGCGAGAGTGCTCAACGTATGTGGCTCAAGACCCAGGGCAACGCCATGTTCCTGCGACACCTGGTGGATCAGGAGCGACACGCCGGGCGGCTGTGTTCCCAAGGCGATCACTGGGATTGGGCGTACTCGACAGAGCTCTCGGACTCGCTTCGGGATCTGGTGGAGGTGCACATCGATGCGGCGGGCGACGATGTGCGCACGGTGTTGGACATCGTCGCCGTCGCCGAGGTGCTCCACCCTGACCTGCTGGCGCAGCTTGCGCCTGCGGATGCGGTGGCGGACGCCGTTGCGCGAGGATTGATCGTCGCCGACGGCGCGGGGGAGATCCGGATCGGGCACCCCCTGTACGCCGAGGTCGCGCTGTCGTCCTCGGTCGCCGAACTGCGGCAGGTGCGCGCCCGAGTGGCCACCGCCATGGCGGGTGCGCAACCGGTGATCCCAGTGGACCCGGTGCGGTTGGGGGTCCTGTGGCATCAGTCGGCGCTGCCGCCCGATCCCGACATCCTGCTGTCCGCAGCGGACGAGGCCGCCCGGCGCCTGGACACGGCCCTGAGCGAACACCTCGCGCGCGCCGCGGTCTCCGCGGGCGGTGGAACCGCAGCGCGGATGCGCCACGCGCGTGCCCTGCACTACCTCGGGAAGGGGGACGACGCCGCGGCGGTGTTGGACACCGTCACCGACGCCCCTGTCCGAGACGATGAGCTTGATGACGTGCTCATGCGCGCCTCGAATCTGTTCTGGGGACTGCGCCGGCCAGACGAGGCTCGCGAGGTTGTCGAGGCGGCGTTGGCGGCCGGCGCCACCGGCTCGCGGTATCGCGCGTTGCTGGTGTTCAAGGCGCTGCAGCGGGCACTGACGGGGTATCCCGCCGCGGCGATGGACATCGTGCGCACCGTTGATTTCGGTCAATCGATGCTCCACGACACCATCGCCGCGCGGCAGGTCGAGATGATTGCCCTGGGTGAACTCGGCATCGAATACTGCGATGCCGACGTCGAGGAGTACGAACGGCTCGTCGGTGACGGTGAGCTCGCGTCATTCCATATCGTCGTGGCCGCGGGTGCTCGAATGCACGCATTGACGCTCGCCGGCAGCCTCGACAAGGTGGACGCCGTGGTCGGCGGATGCTGGCGGCGGTGCGCGGACCTGCCGGGCACCGCGGCCGCCGCAGCCCGCGGGATCGCCGGGATGGCCTCGCTGCGCAGCGGCGACATCCGCGCCGCGGTGCGCGATCTGGAGCCGGCCCGGCTGAACTTCGACGAGTACGGCCAAAACATCGGAATGGCCTATCGCTACCGCATCTATTACGCGGAGGCACTCGCGGTGGCGGGGCGCGCCGACGACGCCACCGAGGCTTTGGCGGCGGCCATGGCCGACCGGCACCCGGGCCACGCCCATCTGGATTACGCGCTGCTCCACGCCGAGGCGTGGGTGCACGCCGCTCATGGTCACGTCAGCCGCGCACGCCAGACGGCTGTGCGTGCTGCCGACCTCGCGCTGTCTCGCGGTCAGCGCGCGCCCGCAGTGCTCTGCCTGCAGACCGCGGTGGCCTTCGGGCAGACCGGCGTCGAGGCGACCCTGTCCGCGCTGGCCGAGTCGGTGTACGGCCCGAGGTGCCCGATCGTCCTGCGCTACGCCCGCGCCGTCACCGCGCGGGATGGCAGGGAATTGGAATGCGTGTCAAAGGAATTCGAACACATCGGGGACACGGTCGCAGCCGCTCACGCGGCGGCGGCGGCAACCATGGTCTTCAGGTCACAGGGCCTGCGGGGGAGTGCTCTGACCGCGGGTGACCGCGCGATGGACCTCGCGCGGCGCTGCGGTGCGACTCAGGGCCCGGTGGTCGCGGAACTCACGCTGGCCTCCGTGCTGACCGGTCGGCAACGGGAGGTGGCGACGCTGGTCGCCCGGGGAATGACGAACCGTGAGATCGCCGCAGCCCTGTCGGTCACGGTGCCGACCATCGAGCGGCACGTCCGACAGGTGTGCGTCAAGCTCGGAGCGCGCGGTCGCGCCGACCTCGCCGTTCGGCTTCGCGAGGACGACCCCGCTCCCGACACCCTCCCCGCAGCCGACCGGTGAGCGGCGGCTTCGACACGCTCAACGCGGTGGTCTGACCTGGTCGGTGGACGATGATTCGGCTGTCGGCAGTGTCGGGAGGGATGATGGGACGGTGACAGTTGTTCTGCTGGACCCTGCGCGACCGACCCTGATCCCGGTCGACGCGGTCGAACTGCTTGTCGGTGAGGTGCAGTACACCGAGGAGATACCTGTCAAGGTGCCGTGGTCGCTGCCCGGTGCCCGGCCCGTCGGCACCGGCGAGGATGCGCCGGTGCTGCTGTCCTCGGACCCCACCCATCCCGCCGTCGTGGCGCGCATCGTCGCGGGGGAGCCGGTGATCTCCGCGCCCGACCCACACCCCGGTGAGCGCCTGCTCGAGGCCGTCGCGATCATGGACAAGCTGCGGACCAACGGCCCGTGGGAGAGCGAGCAGACCCACGATTCGCTGCGCCGCTACCTGCTCGAGGAGACCTACGAGGTCTTCGACGCCGTGCACCGCGGTGACGCCGAGGAGTTGCGCGACGAACTCGGGGATGTGCTGCTGCAGGTGCTGTTCCACGCCCGCATCGCCGAAGAGGCACCGGAGAACGCCTTTTCGATCGACGACGTGGCCGACGCGCTGGTGCGCAAGCTCGTGAACCGCGTGCCCGCGGTGCTCGCGGGCGAGGAGATCTCGCTGGCCGATCAACTGGCCCAATGGGAGGAGCGCAAGGCGCTGGAGAAGTCCTCGCGGGAGTCCGTGCTCGAGGGCATCCCGACGGCCCAGCCCGCGTTGGCGTTGGCGCAGAAGGTGATCAGCCGGGTGCGGCAGGCCGGGCTTCCCGCCGACCTGATCCCGCCGGAACTGACGTCGATCACCGTCTCCGAGGACGTCGACGCCGAGAATGCCCTGCGCTGCACGGTCCTGCGGTTCATCGAGACCGTGCACGCCGCCGAGAGGGCCGTCGGATTCCAGCGCGGCGACATCGACAGCAATGCGCTGGGTGAGGTCAGCGTCGAGGAGTGGCGCGCGGCGTGGCCGGTGCAGCCCGCGCCGGCCGGCGAAGATCAGCCGAACAGCGTCGAACCCCAGTAGGCGTCCTTGTCGCCCTCGCGAATCCCCGGCGGCACGGCGAAGATCCCGGTGCCCGTGTGGGTGATGTACTCGTTGAGCAGGTCGCTGCGGGCCAACCGCGACTGAAGCGGAATGAACTGCGTCTCCGGGTTGCGGACGAAGGCGATGAAGAACAGGCCCGCGTCGAGGTGGCCGAACCCGTCCGTGCCGTCGGTGAAGTTGTAACCGCGACGCAGCATTTCGATGCCGTTGTTGTCCTCGGGTGACGCCAGTCGAACGTGCGCGGTCGGGTCGATCAGCGGTTCGCCGTCGCCGTTGACCGCATCGAGGTTCAGCGGTTCGAACTCCTGGGCCAACCCGATCGGCGCGCCGCTGCCCTTGTGCCTGCCGATGACACGCTCCTGCTCGAGCAGGGTGGTGCGGTCCCACGACTCGATCCGCATCCGGATGCGACGAGTCAGCATGTAGGTGCCGCCGGTCATCCAGGCCGGTCCGTCACCGTCGGCGACCCACACATGCCGGTCCAGCTTGCCGGTGTCCTCGGCCTTGAGGTTGTTGGTTCCGTCCTTGAAGCCGAACAGGTTTCGCGGTGTGGCCTGGTCTCGGGTGGTCGAGGAGGTGCGGCCGAACCCCAGCTGCGAGTAGCGCACCGCGGCCGTCCCGAACGCGACGCGGGCCAGATTGCGCACGGCGTGCACCGCGACCTGGGGGTCGTTGGCGCAGGCCTGGATGCAGATGTCGCCACCGGACCGCGCCGGGTCCATGGTCTCGTTGCCGAACTTCGGCAGGTCCTTGAGTATCTCGGGACGCTTGTCGGCGATGCCGAACCTGTCCTTGCCGTCCTTGAGGAACAGCGACGGGCCGAAACCGATGGTCAGGGTGAGCTGAGAAGCGGGTAGGCCCAACGCTTCTCCGGTGTCCGACGGCGGGGCGTAGGGGTTGAGCCCGACGGCGCCGTCCTCAAAGGTCTCCTCACCGCGCGTCATCCGCTCGGCCATATGCGTCCACTCGCGCAGCATCTCGACCAGATCCTCGCGCCGGTCGCTGGTGACGTCGAACGTGGCGAAGTGCATCCGGTCCTGGGCCTCGGTGATGATGCCCGCCTGCCGTTCGCCGCGGAACGGCACCGGAGACTGCAGCAGCACATGGCCGCTGTCGGCGGCCGACGCACGACCGGCGACAACGCCGGCCGTGGCCGTCCCCACCAGGGCGGCGCCCACTCCGGCCGCGCCGAGAAGCTTTCGGCGCGAGAGACCGGAGGGGGTCACCGCCTGAGCTGTCTCACTGTCCTGCGATGACACCCTGCACCTGACTGACCTCCTTGGACAGGGCGTCGATGGCTCGCGAAAGCTCTTGGCGCTGCGGCTCGGTCACCTTGTCGTAGGACACAAAGCCGTCACCGGCGCGCAGCCTCATCAGCAGCGCCTCGACTTCGGCGAATCGTTGATCGACACGCTTGCCCAGTTCGGGGTTGCGCTCGTCGAGGATGGGGCGCACCGAGGCGACGGCAGTCTGGCTGCCCTGCACGTTGGCGTTGAAGTCCCACAGGTCGGTGTGGCTGAAGATGTCCTCTTCGCCGGTGATCTTGCTGGCCGCGACCTCATCAAGGAGACCCTGCGCGCCGCCGGCGATCTGCGTGGAGTCGATCTTGTAGTCGGGGGCCTTGACGCCCGCCTCGAGCTCCTTCACGTCGGCCAGCAGCTGGTCGGCGATCGCGTTGGTGTCCGGCTGCAGGCCGCTGACCCACAGGTCCTTCTCCAGCCGGTGGAAGCCGGTCCACTTCTGGCCCTCTTCGAGGTCGGCCTCGCGCAGGTCGATGCGCGGGTCGAGGTCATTGGGGAAGGACTCGGCGACGGGCTCGATGCGCTCGTAGTAGGTGCGCGCGATCGGGTACTGCGCCTTGGCGGCCTCGATGTCTTTGCGCTTGATGGCGTCGACGAACTGCTGGGTGGCGGGGATCAGCGCGTCCACCTGGCTGTTGACGTACCGCTTGTAGCTGTCGGCGGCCTCCTTGAACTTGCCCTCGGTGTCGACGTCGACGGCGTCGCCGGTGACGGTGAACTCCGAGCGGATGCCGTCGCCGACCATGCCCGGCTTGCACGCGAGCTGGTAGGTGCCGGGCTGGGACAGCTGCACGATCAGCTTGCGGTTCAGTCCGGGGGAGATGTTCTCGACCTCGCCCATCACCCGCTCGCCCTCGCCGTAGACGTAGAACTCGGTGACCTTGTTCCCGTTGTTGGTGACCAGGAAGGTGTTGGCGCCCGTCGTCCCCTCGGTCGACGACAGTTCGCATGCGTCGTCGGTTGCCGTGACCTTCACCTCGTTGGCCGACTTGGCGCCGTCGGCGCTGTCGGTGGACTCCTTGGCCGTGCAGGCGGTCAGGGAGAGCCCGGCAAGGATCGCGGTGGCGGCGGCCGCGGCGGCCTTGGCGGTCATCGGGGAGACAACGTTCACTTGGTTGACCTTTCAGGTTCGGTGCTGGGTTTCGGGTCCGGAGTCGGATCAGGTCTGGCGGCACTGCTCTGCGGACGCAGGAACAGTGCGAGCACGACGACGATGTAGGTCAGCCAGCACACCAGCTGAAGCACCGTGGGCGTGGGGGAGATGTTGAAGATCCCCTGGATGGCCTCGCCGTACCAGGATGACCAGTTGAACCAGGACGTGATGTCGAACGCCCGGCTGGCCAGGCCGGGCAGCCAGCCGACCGTCTGCAGGGCGCCGACGCCGTAGGACAGGATGCCCGCGGCCACCAGGATCAGGAACACGCCCGTGTATGTGAAGAACTTCCCGAGGTCCAGGCGGACGGCACCCCGGTACATGCCGTAGGCGATCGCCGCGGCGACGAGCACGCCCACGATCAGCCCGACCAGCGGCCACAGCGTCTCAGCCTCGGCGTAGCCGACCATGAACAGCGCGGTCTCCACCCCCTCGCGGCCCACCGCCAGGAAGGACAGCGTGGCCACGGCCAGCGCGCCGGTCTCCAGTGCCTGCGTCATCTCGGATTTCAGCTGCCCCGACATGCCGGCCGCGGCCTTCTTCATCCACAGGACCATGGTCGTGACGATGACGACGGCGATGAGGGACGCCACACCGGCGATGGCCTCGGCCGCCAGGCCGGTGACGGTGTTCTCGCCGAACTGGATGACGAGGAACACGGCAATCGTCATCGTGATTGCTGCGCCCACGCCGAGCCACACCCATTTGAGCGCGTCGCGGCGGTCCGATTTCACCAGGAAGGCCACCAGGATCATGACCACTATCGAGGCTTCCAAGCCTTCGCGAAGGCCTATCAGGCCACTGCCGAAGACCTGAGTCGAGATGCTCGGACCCGCCATCAGCGCTGTGACCGGCAGATCCCCGAGGGAAGTCATATCGTCGTCCCTTGACGTGAGTTTTTTTCACCCAGCTTTGGCTTGCCATAGCTAGGTGTGGCTCACCTTAGCAGCGGCCCAACAGGCAGAGTACAACTTCATGCCACGCCTCCCGAAGAGACGAACTGCTCCGCCGTCGTGGGACGATGGTCCTGATCTACAACGGGGTGAGGGAGGCCGTGTCGGTGCGTTGGCTGCAGACTGCCGCCGTTGTGGCCGCGACAGCCCTGCTGCTGGCCGCAAGCTGCTCCTGGCAGGTCGGCACCCCCATTCCGGAGGGCGTTCCGCCCCCCACGGGTGACCCGGTGCCCGCGGTCGACATCGAGGCGAAGGGCCGTCCCGCAGACCAACTTCACGACTGGGCTGCCGCGCGGGCGCCATCGCTGGAGATGCCGGTGACCGCGCTGGAGGCCTACGCCTACGCGGCCCGCGTGGCGGAGGTGGTGAACCCCAAGTGTCAGCTCGCATGGCCCACCCTGGCCGGCATCGGCATGGTGGAGAGCCATCACGGAACTTACCGCGGGTCGGTCGTGAAGCCCAATGGCGATGTCCGCCCGCCGATTCGGGGTGTCCGACTCGACGGCACCGCCGGCAACATGAAGATTCCGGACACCGATGCCGGTGAACTCGACGGCGATGACCACCTGGACCGCGCGATGGGGCCCATGCAGTTCATTCCCGAGACCTGGAAGCTCTACGGCGTCGACGCCAACAATGACGGCGAGATCAGCCCCGACAACATCGACGACGCGGCACTGTCCGCCGCGGGGTACCTGTGCTCGCGCGGCAAGGACCTGTCCACGCCGAAGGGGTGGATGGCGGCGCTGCGGGCCTACAACTATTCCGATCAGTACGCCCGCATGGTCCGTGATTGGGCCACTGCCTACGCCACCGGGCATTCGCTGTAGATGCCTCCGCTTGTCATCGAATTGTCCGTAATGGTCGCGCAAACGCTGTTTTCACCGCCAATCAAGACATCTCGGCGGGCCAGGCCTCGAATACAAGCCAACCCGTGCGGCGCGGCATTGCACTGCACGTTCTAGGCTGTTGAGCGCTACGCCATCCGACGTCTAAGGAGACTTCAGTGCCCATCATCGAGCAGGTCGCGGCCCGGGAGATCCTCGATTCCCGCGGCAATCCGACGGTCGAGGTCGAGGTTGCGCTGATCGACGGCACGTTCGCGCGCGCCGCGGTGCCCTCCGGGGCGTCGACGGGCGAGCATGAGGCCGTCGAACTCCGCGACGGCGGCGACCGCTACGGCGGCAAGGGCGTGGAGAAGGCCGTCGAGGCCGTGCTCGACGAGATCGCCCCCGCGGTGATCGGGTTGTCCGCCGACGAGCAGCGTGTCGTCGATCAGGCCCTGGTCGACCTCGACGGCACCCCCGACAAGTCCCGCCTGGGCGCCAACGCGATCCTCGGCGTGTCGCTTGCGGTGGCCAAGGCCGCCGCCGACAGCGCCGCGCTGCCGCTGTTCCGCTACCTCGGCGGGCCGAACGCGCACATCCTTCCGGTGCCGATGATGAACATCCTCAACGGCGGCGCCCACGCCGACACCGGTGTCGACGTCCAGGAGTTCATGGTCGCCCCCATCGGCGCGCCGTCCTTCAAGGAGTCGCTGCGCTGGGGCGCTGAGGTCTACCACTCGCTGAAGTCCGTGCTCAAGAAGCAGGGCCTGGCCACCGGCCTGGGCGACGAGGGCGGCTTCGCCCCCGATGTCGCGGGCACCCGCGCCGCCCTGGACCTGATCAGCTCGGCCATCGAGGCGACGGGCCTCAAGTTGGGCTCGGATGTGACGCTCGCGCTCGACGTCGCGGCCACCGAGTTCTACACCGAGGGCACCGGCTATGCGTTCGAGAAGGAGACCCGCACCGCCGAGCAGATGGCGGAGTTCTACGCCGGCCTGATCGACGCCTACCCGCTGGTGTCGATCGAGGATCCGCTGTCCGAGGACGACTGGGACGGCTGGGTCGCGCTGACCGCCGCGATCGGTGACCGCATCCAGCTGGTCGGCGACGACCTGTTCGTCACCAACCCGGAGCGCCTGGAAGAGGGCATCGTCAAGGGTGCGGCCAACGCGCTGCTGGTGAAGGTCAACCAGATCGGCACGCTCACCGAGACCCTGGACGCCGTCGCGCTGGCCCACAACAGCGGCTACCGCACGATGATGAGCCACCGCTCGGGCGAGACCGAGGACACCACGATCGCCGATCTGGCCGTCGCGGTCGGCAGCGGCCAGATCAAGACCGGTGCCCCCGCCCGCAGCGAGCGCGTCGCCAAGTACAACCAGCTCCTGCGCATCGAAGAGGCCCTCGGCGACGCCGCGCGCTACGCCGGTGACCTGGCCTTTCCTCGGTACGAGGCCAAGTAGGCGGTAGCGTGGGCAATTGATGTCCGACGCGAAGCGGCCCGATCCGAAACGACGGTCACCGACCTCACGGCCCGGTGCCGGGGGACGGGCCGGAGCGTCGGGTCGCGGCACTGCGCGTAAGAAGCCCGCCGCGACGTCGCCGACGTCGGCGCGCAGGGAACCCCGCAAAGAACCCCGTAAGGACACAGGTGAGCCCGACGCCAACACTGAGGCACTCGAGCCGATCCGGCAGTCGATCGCCGAATCGGCCGAACTGTCCTCCGAGCAGCGGTTGGGGTTCACCGCGCGGCGCGCGGCGATCCTGGCGGCGGTGGTCTGCGTGCTGACGCTGACCATCGCCGGTCCGGTCCGCACCTACTTCGCGCAGCGCACCGAGATGCAGCAGATGGCGGCCAGCCGGCAGGCGCTCGAGGCGCAGATCGCGGAGCTGCAGGCGCAGAAGGACAAGCTGGCAGACCCGAAGTACATCGCGGCGCAGGCCAGGGAACGGTTGGGCTTCGTGATGCCCGGCGACATTCCGTATCAGGTGCAGCTGCCGCCCGGTGCGGTGGTGACCGACGGCCCCGAACAGGCGCCGGAGGCTGTCGCCAACACCGACCCGTGGTACACGTCGCTGTGGAAGACCATCGCCGACACCCCGCACGGCGCCCCGCCGCCACCGATTCCACCGCCGCCTCCCGCGGTCGTCCCGGGCGAGGTTCCGCCACCGCCCCCGGCAGATCCGAGCACCCCAGGTGGTTGATCCCGACGACTTGGCGGCGGTCGAAGCTCAACTCGGGCGCACCCCGCGCGGTGTGCTGGAGATCGCCTACCGCTGCCCCAACGGTGAACCCGCCGTGGTCAAGACCGCGCCGAAACTCCCTGACGGAACACCGTTTCCGACGCTGTACTACCTGACACACCCCGCGCTGACCGCGGCCGCGAGCCGGCTGGAGTCCTCGGGGCTGATGAAGGACATGACCGACCGCCTGGAGCAGGACCCGGAGCTGGCGGCGTCCTACCGGCGGGCTCATGAGAGTTATCTGGCCGAACGCGACGCCATCGAACCCCTGGGCACGACGTTCACCGGCGGCGGCATGCCTGACCGGGTGAAGTGCCTGCACGTGGTGATCGCGCATTCGCTGGCCAAGGGTCCGGGGGTCAACCCGTTCGGGGATGAGGCGCTGGCGATCCTCGCGCAGGAACCGGGAATGGCGGGAATTCTGGTGAAGGAGCAGTGGGCATGACCCGGTTGGCGGGGATCGACTGTGGCACGAATTCGATCCGACTGCTGATCTCGGACGTGGCCGCCGACGGCAGCATGACCGACGTGCACCGCGAGATGCGGATCGTGCGGTTGGGCCAGGGTGTCGACGCGACGGGGAAGTTCGACCCCGACGCGATCGAGCGGACCCGCGTCGCCCTGGTCGATTACGCGGAGTTGTTGTGCGCCAACGATGTCAGTGGCGTGCGGATGGTGGCGACGTCGGCGACCCGAGATGCGGCCAACCGGGACGACTTCTTCGCGATGACCTCCGACGTTCTCGGCGCGGTGCTGCCCGGCGCGATCGCCGAGGTGATCACGGGCACCGAGGAGGCCGAGCTGTCCTTCCTGGGTGCGGTGGCTGAATTGGACGATACCGCAGGGCCTTTCGTCGTCGTGGACCTCGGCGGTGGCTCGACCGAGGTGGTGCTGGGATCGGACCGTGTGCAGGCGTCGTTCTCGGCGGACATCGGGTGCGTGCGGCTCACCGAGCGCTGTCTGCACAGTGACCCGCCGACCCAGGCGGAGGTGGCGGCCGCACGTGATGTGGTGCGGGAGCGCCTGTCTGAGGCGTTGGACGCGGTGCCGGTGCAGCACGCCAAGACCTGGGTGGGGGTCGCGGGCACCTTCACCACGATCGCGGCCCTGGCCCGGCGGATGACGACGTACGACTCCGACGCCATCCATCTGTCGAAGGTCGGCTTCGGTGACCTCCTGCCGGTCTGCGACGAGCTGATCGCGATGACCCGCAAACAGCGTGCGGCACTGGGCCCGATGCACGAGGGACGGGTCGACGTCATCGGCGGCGGTGCGATCGTCGTCGAGGAGTTGGCACGTGAACTCGGAGAACGGGCCGGCATCAGTTCGCTCACCGTCAGTGAACACGACATCCTGGACGGAATCGTGCTCTCAATCCTGCCTGGGTGATGCGCCGACTGGCGGCCCTGCTGCTGGCCATCGTCGTGGTGGTCGGCCTGGCGGGGTACCCGGTGTTCGTCGCCCCGCGGGTGGACGACCCGCGCGTGGCCGACGCGATTCTGGTGGTCGGCGGCGACGGTCCGGCGGCCCGGGTGCGGCACGGTCTGGATCTGGCCCGCCAGGGCTGGGCGCCGCACGTCGTCCTGTCCAATCCGGGTGGCCAGGTCGGACAGCTGTGCAATCTGGATGATCCGGCGTTCACCGTGGAGTGCTTCGATCCAGATCCCCGCAGCACCCTGGGCGAAGCCCGAGAGCTCGGCCGGCTTGCGGCCGAGAGGAGTTGGCGCACAGTCATTGTGGTCACCTACCCGCCGCACATCTCGCGGGCGCGCTACATCATGGGCAGGTGTTTTGACGGTGAGGTGATCATGTCCGCCGCGCCCCTGGACCTCTCGATTCCGTACTGGGTGTGGATGTATCTCTATCAGAGCGCGGGTTATGCGAAGGCGTGGCTGCACCGCGGGTGTTAGCCGTCGACGGTGCACTGCGGGTTAAGACTGTGCCGCTGGCGGTTTCGCGATGATCACCTCGACCCGGTGGTCTCTCAGGCGTTCGGCCCACTGTTCGTCGCACTCGTTGGTGACCAGAACGTCGACGTCGGCCCACCCCAATGTCCCGGCGATGGCCGGCTGGCCGATCTTCGAACTGTCGGCCAGCACCACCACCCGTCCGGCCTGCCGGGCCATCGTCGCGGCGATCTCGGCGTCGGCCAGGGTGTTGAACCGCACCCCGAGATCGAGGTCGGCGCCGTCGCAGCTGATGAACGTGATGTCCACGCTGAGTTGGGATATCGCGGCGGTGGCCAGCGGTCCGCTGGTGCCGAACGAGGACCCGCGAAGCGCACCGCCGATCACGTTCACCTCGAACGACGGGACGCTGGCCAACCGTTCGCCGATGTTCAACCCGGTGGTGGCGATCCACAGCGCCTGCGCTCGCGAGCACAGTTCCTCGGCCAGCGCGAGTGTGGTGCTGCCGTCATTGAGCAGCAGCGACGTGCGGTTCATGACGAGGTCGGCGGCCGCGAGCGCGATGGCGCCCTTCTCCCGGGCGTTGCGTCGGCGGCGCAGGTCGAAGGCCTCGTCGAGCGTGCTCGACACCGCCGCGGGGGAGGCACCGCCGCGCACCCGCTTCAGCAGGCCCTGCCGTTCCAGCGCCGACAGGTCACGGCGAATGGTCGGCGGACTGGCGCCGGTGACGCGCTGCATCTCCTCCAACGAGGCGAACTGCTGCCGTGAGACCAGTCCGAGCAGCAGGGCGTGGCGCTCCTCGGCATGTCTCTCCGGCATGGGTCCACATCCTAGTAAACGATCAACAACGATCACTCTGTTGCTTGAGATGAGCGGTTGTGATTCCATCATCCACGTCGTTGTCTCGTCTGGAGGTGAGAATTGACCACACCGTCCGTCCGGGTGTGGGCGGGTGTCGACCAGGGCACCACGAGCACCCGCACCAACCTGTACGACGACGACGGCCGCTGCGTCGCGACGTCCACCCGGCCCTCGGTGACGGCGCACCCGAATCCGGGCTGGGATGAGCAGGACGGCGATGCCCTGGTGACCGCCATCGAGGAGACCGTGCGCGAAGCCGTCGCGTCGGTTCCCGGCGCCGAACTGGCCGGGATCGGTCTGGCGAACCAGGGTGAGTCGATCATCGCGTTCAACCGGCACACCGGGGAGCCGTTGTCCAAGGTGATCCTGTGGTCCGACCGTCGCGCGGCCACGGTCGTGGACCGCATCGCCGCCACCCCTGCGGCCGCCGAGATCGAGCAGATCACCGGTCTGCGTCTCGACCCCTACTATTCGGCCGCCCGGATCGCGTGGATGCTGCTCAACCTGCCCGAGGTCGCGGCCGCCGCCGCCGACGGGACATTGGCGATCAGCACGCTGGACGCCTTCTACATTCACCGGTTGGCCCACGGCGCCTACGTCACCGACCCGTCCACCGGAAGTCGCACCCAGTTGATGTCGCTCGACGACCTTCAGTTCGACGCGCAGGTCGCCGCGGCGTTCGGCATCGACATGGGACTGCTGCCCACCATGGTCGACACCGTCTTCACCGAACCGCTGCCGACCACCTTGGGCGCGCCGCTGTACGCAAGCGCGGTCGACCAGTTGGCCGCACTGGCCGCTCTCGGTGCGGTCTCACCGGGTGACACAAAGATGACCTATGGCACAGGCTGTTTCATCGACAGCAATGTCGGCCCCGCTCCCCGGCGGCCCGGTCATGGACTGATGCCCACCTATGGCTGGACGGTGCCCGGTGAACCCAGGGCGTGGGCGATCGAGGGCGGGGTCTTCAGCGCCGCCACGGCCGTCGACTGGTTGGTGCGCCTCGGTCTCGCCGACAATGCCCCTCACGTCGCGGAGCTGGCGGCGTCGTCGGCCGCGGCGACGAATTCCGTTCTGCGCATGCAGCATCCGCTCTTCCTGCCCAGCTTCACCGGGGTGGGCGCGCCGTGGTGGCGCGCCGACGCGGCCGGCGTGTTGAGCGGCCTGCGGGCGTCCACCGACCGAAACGACATCGCATATGCCGTGCTCGACGGCATCGCGCACCGCGTCACCGACGTGATCGACTCCGTGGACGCCGAACTCGGGGCGCCGGCGGCGTTGCGCGCCGACGGCGGCCTGAGCAGAAACCGGGTTCTCATGCAGCGTCAGGCCGATCTGTGCGGACGTCCGGTCGCCATCGCCGATCACCACGACAACACGGCCGCCGGCGCGGCAGGACTGGCCGCCATCGGCGCGGGCGAACTGGACCTGGCCGGAATGGCCGCACGGGCGAAGTTCACCCACACCGTCGAGCCGACGCTGCCGGAGTCACAGCGTGCTCTCGAGCGGGAGCGCTGGCGTGAATTCGTGGAATCCACCATCAGCCTGGAGCCGTCGGCGTTGATCGATGCCGCGCACCGGCGAACCGACGAACGGACGCGATGAGTTCTCGAAGCTACGACATCGCCGTGATCGGCGGCGGAGTCATCGGTGCGGCGATCGCCGCGCACCTGTCCCGCCGCACCGTGCGGGTGGTCTGGTTCGAGGCCGCCCACGATGTCGCCGAAGGTGCCAGCAAGGCGAACTCGGCGATCGCCTGCACCGGGTTCGACATGGCGCCGGGAAGCCTGGAATCCGACCTGGTCCGGCAGGCCAACCCACAGTGGGAGAGCCTCTGCCGCGCACTGGATGTGCCGTTCCGGCGGATCGGGGCGCTGTCGTTGGCCTTCGACGACGGCGACTCGGAATCGCTGCGCAATCTGCTCAACCAGGCCTCCGCATCGGGGATTGAGGCCGAGCTGATCTCCGGCGACGCACTGCGGCGTGAAGCCCGCAGTGCCGCTCCCACCGCGATCGAGGCCCTGCACGTCCCCGGTGAAGGAATCATCGATCCGATCAGGCTCACCGTCGGTCTGGCGAAACTTGCGGTGCTCAACGGGGTGGAACTGCGGCGCTCGACCCCGGTGACGGGCTTCCGGCACCACCCGTCCGGCGCGATCAGCCACGTCGTCACGCCCACGGGTGTCACCGCGGTGGGCGCGGTGGTCAATGCCGCCGGTGTGAACGCCGACGTCATCTCCGATGCCGCTGTCGCCGAACCGTTCACGATGTGGCCGCGCAAGGGGCAGTTCCTGCTGCTGGACCGCGCGGTGGGCCACCTGGTGCCCAAGATCATGTGCACCGCCCCGACGCCGCACACGCGCGGAATCTACGCCGTGCCGACGACCAATCGGACCGTCCTGGTCGGGCCCACCGCGGTCGACGGACAGGACCGCTCCGACAAATCCACCGACGGCGACACCCTGGACGCGGTATGGGCGCGAGCCGCGCGACTGCTCCCCAGCGGGGTGGACCGTCGCCACGTCACCAAGACGTTCTCCGGGCTGCGCCCGGCCAGTGATCGCACCTATCGCATCGAGGTCTCCGCACAGGTGCCGAACCTGGTGCACGCGGCCGGGATTCGGTCGACCGGCGTGTCGTCGGCACCCGCGGTCGCATCCCTCGTCGCAGACCTCATCGGTGCCCAGATCATGGACCTGCCGATGAAAACCTCGGCGCGCGAGTCTATTCCGGCCATCCCGCGACTGGCTGAGATCGACACCGACGCCGCCGCGACCGCCTTCACCGCGAGCTCCGGGGCCAGGCCGGATCAGCAGCCGATGGTGGTGTGTGCGTGTGAGCATGTGACCGCCGCGGAGATCGCGGCGGAATGCCGCGGACCCGTCCCGGCCACGTCGCTGGACGCGGTGCGCAAGCGCACCCGGGCGACCGCGGGCCGCTGCCAGGGCGCCTACTGCTCGGTCGGCGTCAGCTTCATCCTGTCCGCGGCCACGGGTGACCAGCCCGGGCAGGTCCGGCAGGGCGAACCCGGATCACAGTGGGAGACCCCGGCGACATGAGAACCCGTATCGCCATCGCCGGGTCCGGGTTGGCCGGACTGCACTGCGCGGTGGAACTCGCCGCCTCGGGCGAGGTCACCGTGTACGAGCGCCTTCCGGTCGCCGGCGGCGAACACTGGGAGGACCGGGCCCACGCGAGCCTCATCCGTCAGGCCCAGCGCCAGGGAGTGCGATTCGCCCCCGGCACGCAGGTGATCCGGTGGGAGGGAGACCGACTGCTGGCCATCGGTGGCTTCGGCGGGACGGCGGAGGCGGACGCGCTCGTCATCGCCACCGGGCATCGGCCGCCGACTCGCGCGGAGTTGCGCATCGACGGTCACCGCTGCGCCGGCATTATGCCCGCAACACTGGCTGTGCACCTGTTGCAGCAGCGAGTTCGGCTGGGCGCCAACGTCATCATCGCCGGTGACGCACCGTGGGCTGCGGAATGCATCGAGCTCATGACGGCGGGGTGGGGGCCGCGCGCGTCCTCCGTGCTGTGGCTCGCTGACTCCGCCACGATCTCGAACCCCTCGGTGACGGTGCGTCCGGGCGTGCGCATCATCGCCGCCCACGGCATGCCGCGGATCACCGGTGTCGCCGTCGACGCCGGGGGCGCGCTGGAGCACATCGCCTGCGACTGCTTGATTCTCGCGGGGCCTGCCGTCCCGTACCGCAACGTCGACGGCGCGGTGTTCGAGGACACGGCCGTCGTCTACGCGCAGCGAGAGAACGGAAGCACCGAGGACTCGGCGCAGATCGGGCGGCGGGCGGCCCGGTCGGCGCTCGAGTACGCCCAGACCCGACCCCACGCCCGCACCGCCGTGGCACCCAGGATTGGACAACCGCTGTGAAAGTCACCTCACCCGTCGGGGAGTTTCCGTATGTCTTCGAACGTATCCGGTTCGAAGGCACTCACCTCGTCGCCGAGGGCCGAATGGGCACCTGGCCGGCCCGCATCGAGATGGGTGTGTCGGACATCCCGGGGCCGATCCGGGCCGGTGCCCTGGCCGCCGGGGTCGGCACCGCGATCGCCGTCGCGCTCCAGTGGCGCCGACGCCGCGCGCGCTGAATCAGCGGCGCGGTGGTCACGGCAGCAGCGGTTCACCACGGGCGCCCCGGGGCACCCTGGTCCCGGCCAGGGTCAGCCCGAAGATCAGCATCGCCACGCCGATGCCGAAGTGCAGCCAGTTGTCAGCGCCGTTGAGCCGCAGCACTCCTGGTCCCGTCAGCGAGCCGAACAGCCACAGGCCCAGGCACAGCAGTCCGCCGCCGAACAGATACAGCCGGGCCGCGTGGAAGCTGCGCGACATCACCAGACCGGCGATGCCGAACGTGATATGAATGAGGCTGAGCCACAGCGAGGTTGCGAAAGCCCCGAGCAGCCTGCCGTCGTAGACGGCCGCACCGGCGATGCCCACGACCAGGAACACCGCAGCGACGAGGATCGCGGCACATTGGTCGGCCAGCAGTCCGACTCGTGGTGACATCGCGGAATCCCTCCTCACCGTATTGACGGTTTCGTAGGCCCAGGGATACCCGGCTTGTGGTGGCGTCAATCGCTGCTCGTGGCGCATACTCAGACCCACCGGACGATCGGGGGGTTACCGGTATGACTGCTGCGCCGTCATCCAGCGACGTGTACTTCGACCCGTACGACCGCGACATCGCCCTGGATCCCTACCCGGTTTATCAGCGATTACGGGATGAGGCGCCGGTCTACTACAACGAGGCGCACGACTTCTACGCCGTCAGCCGCTACACCGACGTCGAACGGGCCTTCGGCGACCGCGCGACGTTCCGATCCGGACGCGGCAACGTGCTTGAGTTCATCCAGTCAGGCCTGGAGATGCCGCCGGGCATCGTGGCCGGTGAGGACGCGCCCAGCCACACCATCCACCGGCGCCTGATGTCACGGGTGTTCACGCCGCGCAAGGTGGCCGCACTGGAGCCCAGCATCCGTGTGTTCTGCGCGGAGTGCCTCGACCCGTTGGTGGGCACCGACCGGTTCGACGTGATCGCCGAGTTCGCCGCGCAGATGCCGATGCGCGTCATCAGCATGCTGATGGGCATCCCGGAGGCGGATCAGACGGCCGTCCGCGACATCAGCAACGACGACATGCGCACCGAACCGGGGAAGGGTATGCGCCTCAATCGCCGGGGCCTGGTACTCGGCGACGAGTTCGCCGAGTACATCGACTGGCGCGTCGAACACCCGTCCGACGACATCATGACCGATCTGCTGCACGCGGAGTTCGAGGACACCGACGGCACCCGGCGGCGGCTGTCGCGCCGAGAACTGCTGACCTATGTCCACGTCATCGCCGGCGCCGGCAATGAGACGACGGCACGCCTGATCGGCTGGGCGGTCAAGGTCCTGGCCGAGCGTCCCGCGCAACGCCGGGAACTGGCCGGGGACCACGCGCTGATCCCCAACGCCGTCGAGGAGATCCTGCGGTTCGAGACCCCGGCGCCGCACGTGGCCCGGTACGTGGCCGCCGACGCCGAGTTCCACGGGCAGACCGTGCCCCAGGACAGTGCGATCCTCCTGCTGATGGCCTCGGCCAACCGGGATGAGCGGGTCTACGACGAGCCCGACGTCTTCGATATCCACCGCGACATCGGCGCCCGCGTGACGTTCGGGCACGGCGCACATTTCTGCCTGGGGGCGGCCCTCGCGCGCCTCGAGGGCCGGATCGCGCTCGAGGAGATCCTGACCCGGTTCCCGGACTGGGGTGTTGACCTCGACGACGCCGCGCTCTCGCCGACCTCGACGGTCCGCGGGTGGGAACGGCTGCCGATGGTGATCGGGTAGATCCTCACTCCTGGAAGCGGTATCCCATTCCGGCCTCGGTGAGCAGATGTTTGGGGTGCGACGGGTCCACTTCGAGTTTGCGACGCAACTGCGCCAGGTACACCCGCAGGTAGTGGGTCTCCTTGGCGTACGCCGGGCCCCAGACCTCCTTGAGCAGTTCCTCGCGGCCGACGAGCTTGCCGCGATTGCGCACCAGCATCTCCAGCATGCCCCACTCGGTGGGGGTCAAGTGCACCTCGACGCCGCTGCGGGTGACCTTCTTGGCCGCCAGATCGACGGTGAACGACGAGGTTTCGACGATCGGCTCGTCGACCTCGGTGGAGGCGGCGCCACGCCGGACCGCGGCCCGCAGCCGCGCGAGGAACTCGTCCATACCGAACGGCTTGGTGACGTAGTCGTCGGCGCCGGCGTCGAGGGCCTCGACCTTGTCCGAGGAGTCGGTGCGCGCCGACAACACGATCACCGGCACCGTCAGCCACCCACGCAGGCCCGCCAGCACGTCGATGCCGGACATGTCGGGCAGGCCCAGGTCCAGAATGACCACGTCGGGGCGATGGTCGGCGGCCGCGCGCAGCGCCGCGGCACCCGTCGCCGCCGTCGTGACGTCGTAGCCGCGCACCGAGAGGTTGATCCGCAGAGCCCGAAGGATCTGGGGTTCGTCGTCGATCACCAGCACCCGGGTCATCGCAGATCCTTCGGTGGGGCCGCGAGGTCGATCTCGACCGTCAGCCCGCCGCCGGGGGTGTCGCCCGCCGATATCGTCCCGCCCATGGCCTCAACGAAACCACGAGCCACCGAAAGGCCCAGTCCCACACCACTTCCGGTGTTGGCGTCGCCGAGCCGCTGGAACGGGGCGAAGAGCTGCTCCTCGGCTCCGCGAGGGACCCCCGGCCCCTCGTCGGCGACGGCGATCAGGACGCGGTCGCCGACCCGTCCGGCCGTCACCCGCACCGGGGCGTCCGCCGCGTACCGCAGCGCGTTGTCGATCAGGTTTGCCAGCACCCGTTCCAGCAGGCCGCTGTCGGCCATCACGACGGCGTCGTTGACCTCGACCTTCACCCGGTCGAGTTCGCCGCGGCCGAATCCGGTGGTGCCGCGGCTGATGCCCAGCAGCGCGCGCTGCACGACCTCCTCCAGGTACACCCGCTGCAGGTCTGGGCTCACCACCCCCGCGGCCAACCGCGAGGAGTCCAGCAGGTTGCCCACCAGCGCGGTCAACTGGTCGACGGACTCCTCGATGGTGGCCAGCAGTTCGGCGGTGTCCTCGGGGGAGAACCCGACGTCGCCGCCGCGCAGGCTGGACACCGCGGCCTTGGCGGCGGCCAGGGGTGTGCGCAGGTCGTGGCTGACCGCCGACAGCAGCGAGCGGCGCAGTTCGTCGGCCTGTGCGATCGCGGCGGCCTGGCTGGCCTCCTGGGACAGTTCACGCTGGCGGACCAGGCTGGCGGCCTGCATGGCGACCGCGCCCAGCACCCGGCGGTCCCGGGCCGGGAGTCGGCGTCCGGCGAGCAGCAGCCAGAACTCGTCGTCGCCGACTTCGATCGCGGTGTCGGCCCCGTCGAGGTCGGTGCACGGCGCCTGCCCGACACACGCACTGACCGTCGGCCCGTCGGATCCGCGGCGCATCAGGGTGACCGCGCGCTGCGAGTACACCTCGCGCACGCGTTCAAGCAGCGCCGTCAGATCCGCGCCCCGCAGCACCGACCCCGCGAACAGGGCCAGCAGTTCGGCCTCCTGCGCCGCCCGCTTCGCCTCGCGGGCCCGTTTGGCGGCACTGTCCACCAACGCGGCGACCGCGACCGCGACGAGCAGCAGCACCACGATGGTCAGGGCGCTGTCCGGGTCGGAGATGGTGAAGGTGTGCCGCGGAGTGACCAGGAAGTAGTTGAGCAGCATGCCCGACAACACGGCCGAGACCGCGGCGGGCACGACACCGCCCAGCAGGGCCACCGCCAGCACGCCGATGAACATCAGCGCGCTCTCGCCGCCGATGCCGAGGAGGGGGTCCAGCGCCAGCGCCGTCACCGCGCAGATGGCCGACGGCACCACCACCGCGGCGGCCCACGACGCGGCGTTGCGCTGCCACAGGCTGGCATCGGCCCACGCCGTCGTGTGCCGGGCGTGCTCGTGGGTGACCATGTGCACGTCGATCCGGCCGGAGTTCTGCACCACGGCCGCGCCGATGCCCTCGTCGAAGATCCGCGCCCACCGGGACCGCCGGGACGTGCCGACCACCAGCTGGGTGGCGTTGACGTCGCGGGCGAAGTCCAGCAGCGCGGTGGGCACATCCTCGCCGACGACGGTGTGCAGGCTGGCCCCGAGGCTGGTGGCCAGGTCGCGGATCCGGCCCATCTCGGGCGCCGACACGCCGGTGAGGCCGTCGCCGCGGACGACGTGCACCACCATCAGTTCGGCGCTGGCCTTCGCGGCGATCCGGGATGCCCGGCGCACCAGGGTCTCCGATTCCGGGCCGCCCGTGACAGCGACGACGACGCGTTCGCGGGCCTCCCAGGTTTCGGTGATGTTGTTGTCGGCCCGGTACTTCGCCAGTGCGGCGTCCACCTGGTCGGCCAGCCACAGCAGCGCCAGCTCGCGCAGCGCGGTGAGGTTGCCGCGCCGAAAGTAGTTGCTCAGGGCCGCGTCGATGCGGTCCGGTGCGTAGACGTTGCCGTGGGACAGCCTGCGCCGCAGTGCTTCCGGGGTGATGTCGACGAGTTCGATCTGATCCGCGGAGCGGACCACCTCGTCGGGCACCTTCTCCTGCTGCTCGATCCCGGTGATGCCGGTGACGACGTCGTTGAGACTCTCCAGATGCTGGACGTTGACCGTGGTGATCACGGTGATGCCGGCGTCGAGCAGTTCCTGGATGTCCTGCCAGCGCTTGGCATTTCGACTGCCTGGAGTGTTGGTGTGGGCCAGTTCGTCGACCAGAACCACTTCGGGTGCCCGCTTCAGCACCGCGGGGACGTCGAGTTCGGGGAACGTCGCGCCCCGGTAGTCGATGTAGCGCGGCGGGATGACCTCGATGCCGGTGAGCAGTTCGGCGGTCTTCTGACGGCCGTGGGTCTCCACCACCGCCGCGACCAGATCGGTGCCGCGTTCCAGGCGCCGGTGCGCCTCGCCGAGCATCGCGTAGGTCTTCCCGACGCCGGGCGCCGCACCCAGGTAGATGCGCAGCTCCCCGCGTTTGGTTCCCGACGTCCCCACGCTCACCATCATCCTCTCGGGCAGGTCCGGTTTGTGGTGCCATCGCCGAGAAGCACGTTATGGTCGTCGATTCCAGCGATACCCGCCGCAACCGCAGCCATAACGTGGTCTTCGCGCATAGCCGTCATGGCGACAGGTGGTCGAGGGCGAGGTTGACAGCAAGCACGTTGACCCGCGGTTCGCCGAATATCCCCAGGTCACGGCCCTGTGTGTGGGCCGCGACGACGGCGCGGACCTGCTCGAGGCTCAGCCCGCGCGCCGCGGCCACCCGCGGCACCTGCAGGTCCGCGTAGGCGGGCGAGATGTCCGGGTCCAGGCCGCTGCCGCTGGCGGTGACGGCGTCGGCGGGCACCGCGGGGTCTGCGGGTGCGTCACCGCGGATCGGGATGATCCGGCCCGCGCTGTAGTCCTCGCCGGTCTTGGCGCACTCGACCGGCAGGCCCCGGTAGGTGGTCAGGAACGGGGTGGGGGTCGTCGCGCAGGGTTCGTTGACGCTGATCGCCCGCGAGCCCAGCACCGACAGCACCGCGCCGACGCCGTCGTCGGTGCAGAACGGGCGCGCGCCGCTGACCTTTTCTGTCTCGCCGATCTGGTGGCTGCGGGCGCAGACGGTGGTGAGCAGGCTGGGTTTGTCCGGTTGGTCCACAATGCTTTCCGGGCCGAGGTTGCTGGCGCTGGTGGCCATCGGGTCGTAGCCGTCACCGGCCGCCGAGGGGCGGCTCTGGAAGTACTGCGGCAGCGCGGCGCCGTCGGCGTCGGTGAACGATTGCCCGATCAGGCTGCTGCCGACGATCTTTCCGTCGACGGCCAGCAGCGACCCGTCGGCCTTGTCGCGCAGTCCCGGCAGCTGTGCGATCAGCCAGACCAGGACGGGGTAGGCCAGTCCGAGGATCACCGTGAGGATCAGCAGCGCGCGCAGTGCGGCCCAGTGCTGGCGGAGGATGGCAGACGGTTTCATGTCACATTCCCGGGAAGAATTGGATGATCAGGTCGATGAGTTTGATGCCGACGAACGGCGCGATGATCCCGCCGAGGCCGTAGATATACAGGTTGCGGCTCAACAGTTTCGAGGCACTGCTGGGCCGGTAACGGACGCCGCGCAGGGACAGCGGGATCAGCGCGATGATCACGAGCGCGTTGAAGATGACCGCCGAGGCGATCGCCGACTGCGGACTGTGCAGGCGCATGACGTTGAGGGCCTCCAGGCCGGGGAACACCGCGACGAACAGCGCCGGGATGATCGCGAAGTACTTGGCGATGTCGTTGGCGATCGAGAAAGTGGTCAGTGCGCCGCGAGTGATGAGCAGCTGTTTGCCGATCTCCACGATCTCGATCAGCTTGGTCGGATCCGAGTCGAGATCGACCATGTTGCCGGCCTCTTTGGCCGCCGAGGTGCCGGTGTTCATCGCGACGCCGACGTCGGCCTGGGCCAGTGCGGGCGCGTCGTTGGTGCCGTCGCCCGTCATCGCGACGAGCCGGCCGCCGGCCTGCTCCTTCTTGATCAACGCCATCTTGTCCTCGGGCGTGGCCTCGGCCAGGAAGTCGTCGACACCGGCCTCGTCCGCAATGGCCTTGGCGGTCAACGGGTTGTCGCCGGTGATCATCACGGTACGGATGCCCATCCGGCGCATCTCGTCGAACCGTTCCCGCATGCCCTGTTTGACCACGTCCTTGAGGTGGATCACGCCCAGCACGCGGGCCCGGCCATCCTGGACCTCACCGACCACCAGGGGAGTGCCGCCCGCGGCGGCGATCCCGTCGACGATCTGCCCGAGTTCGGCCGGCACCTCGCCGCCCGCGGCGCGCACCCATTCCGCGACGGCACTGGCCGCGCCCTTGCGAAGTCGGTGACCGTCGAGGTCGACACCCGACATCCGGGTCGTCGCGCTGAAGGTGACCCACTGTGCGTGGGCCAGCTCACCGGGGCTGCGGCCCCGCAGGCCGTGGCGCTGTTTGGCGAGCACGACGATGGAGCGGCCCTCGGGGGTCTCGTCGGACAGGCTGGACAACTGCGCGGCGTCGGCCAGTTCGTCGGGGGTGACGCCGCTCAGCGGGGTGAACTCGGCGGCCTGCCGGTTGCCCAACGTGATGGTGCCGGTCTTGTCCAGCAGCAGCGTGTTGACATCGCCGGCGGCTTCGACCGCGCGTCCCGACATGGCCAGCACGTTGCGCTGCACCAGGCGGTCCATTCCGGCGATGCCGATGGCCGACAGCAGCGCGCCGATGGTGGTGGGGATCAGGCACACCAGCAGCGCCACCATCACGATGCCGGTGACGCCGTCGGCGGTCAGGGCCGCGCTGTCGGGCACACCGGGGTTGTTCATCTTCGAGTAGATGGCCAGTGGCTGCAGCGTGGCCACGGCGAACACGAAGATGATGGTCAGCGACGCCAGCAGGATGTTCAGCGCGATCTCGTTGGGGGTCTTCTGCCGGTTGGCGCCCTCGACCAGCGCGATCATCCGGTCGATGAAGCTGTCGCCGGGCTTCTGGGTGATGCGCACGACGATGCGGTCCGACAGGACCGTCGTCCCGCCGGTCACGGCGCAGCGGTCGCCACCGGATTCGCGGATGACGGGCGCGGATTCGCCGGTGATGGCCGACTCGTCGACCGAGGCGATGCCCTCGATGACGTCGCCGTCACCGGGGATCACCTGGCCCGCCTCGACCACGACGACGTCGCCTTGGGCCAGTTGGGCGGCTGGGATCTGCTCCTCCCCGGACGCGGTGATGCGCCGGGCGATGGTGTCGGACTTGGCTTTTCGCAGCGTGTCGGCCTGCGCCTTGCCGCGGCCCTCGGCGACGGCCTCGGCCAGGTTGGCGAAGACGACCGTCAGCCACAGCCACGCGACGATCAGCCACGCGAACCACGTCGGGTCGACGACGGCCAGGACGGTGGCCCATACGGCCCCGACCTCGACGACGAACATCACCGGGTTGCGCCACATGGTGCGTGGATCCAGTTTGCGCACCGCGTCGGGCAGCGACTGCAGCAGCATCTTCGGGTCGAGCAGTCCGCCCTGAACGCGGGTGGGCGGTGTCGTCGCCGGGTGCGCCGGCGAGGCGGAATCGAGGGTGGGGGAGGTCATCAGTGAATTCCTTCAGCGAGGGGGCCGAGGGCGAGCATCGGCAGGAAGGTCAGGGCGACCAGGATCAGCGTGACGCCGGCGGTCATGCCGACGAACTGTGGCCGGTGGGTGGGCAGGGTGCCGACGGACTCCGGCGTCTTGGCCTGTGCGGCCAGCGATCCGGCCAGCGCCAGCACCAGGATGATGGGCAGGAACCTGCCGAACACCATGGCCAGGCCGAGGGCCGTGTTGTACCAGTCGGTGTTGACCGTGATGCCCGAGAACGCCGAGCCGTTGTTGTTGGCGGCCGAGGTGAAGGCGTACAGCACCTCCGACAGACCGTGCGGTCCGGTGTTGAGCATCCCGGCGCGTTGTCCGGGCATGGCCATCGCGACGGCGGTGCCGGTCAGCACGATCAGCGGGGTGATCAGGAAATACGTTGCCGCAAGCTTGATCTCGCGGGGCGTGATCTTCTTGCCGAGGTACTCCGGGGTGCGCCCGACCATCAGCCCGGCGATGAACACCGTGATGATCGCCAGGATCAGCATGCCGTACAGGCCCGACCCCACACCGCCGGGTGCGACCTCACCCAGCTGCATGTTGAACATCGTCAGCAGGCCGCCGAGGCTGGTGTAGGAGTCATGGAACGAGTCCACCGCGCCGGTGGAGGTCAGCGTCGTCGTGCTGGCGAACACCGCCGAGTCGGCGACGCCGAAACGCTGTTCGACACCTTCCATCGCGGCGCCGACCGCGGTGGGCACGGTGCCGTGGTGCTGCAGTTGGACCAGCATCATCAGGCTGGTGCTCAGCGTCGCGATGGTGGCCATCACCGCGACGATCGCGTAGCCCTGCCTGGTGCTGCCGACCATCCGGCCGAAGGTGCGGGGCAGCGAGAAGGCGATGACCGTCAACAGGAAGATCTCCACCCAGTTGGTCCACGTGGTGGGGTTCTCGAACGGGTGCGCGGAGTTGACGTTGAAGAAGCCGCCGCCGTTGGTGCCGAGCTCCTTGATGACCTCCTGGCTGGCGACGGGACCCCCCGGGATGACCTGCTGGCCGCCGGTGACGGTCTGCGCGACGGTGGTGTGCAGGTCGAAGTTCTGGATCGCGCCGCCGGCCACCAGGACCACCGCGCCGATGATCGCGATCGGCAGCAGGATGCGCAGGGTGCCGCGGACCAGGTCGACCCAGAAGTTGCCGAGTTCACCGGTGCTGCGCCGGGCCAGACCACGGACGAACGCCATCGCGACGGCCATGCCGACCGCGGCGGAGACGAAGTTCTGCACCGCCAGGCCGGCCATCTGGACCAGGTGGCCCTGGGTGGACTCCCCGGAGTAGGCCTGCCAGTTGGTGTTGGTGACGAAGCTGATCGCGGTGTTCCACGCCAGGGCCGGGGTCATCGGGGTGGCGGGGTCGTTCAGGTGCAGCGGCAGGCGGCCCTGGATGAGTTGCAGCGTGAACAGCAGCAGGACGCTGACAGCGGAGAACGCCAGCACGCTGCGGGCGTAGGAACCCCAGGTCTGCTCGGCGTCGGGGTCCGCGCCGACGGCGCGGTAGAGCAGCCGCTCACCGCGCGAGTGCTTTTCGGATGAGTAGACGCGGAACATGTAGTCGCCCAAGGGAACGTGGACAGCCGCCAGGGCGGCGATGAGCAGGACGAGGAAACAGATCCCCGCGGTGGTCGTCGACACGTCAGAACCTCTCTGGGAACAGCAGCGCGGCGAACATGAACAGCGCGATGAGGACGGCCAGGATCAGGCCGACGGTGTTCTGCAGGCTCACCGGTCCTCGACCCACCTCTGCACCATGGCCAGGACGGCGAAGATCGCCACCGTCAGCACGACGAAGACCAATACCGACATGTCGGCTCCATTTCTTGACAGTGCCCTTCTGCGTGGGGCATCACATGAGGAAAACTAGGCTCGAAAAATGGCCCTGACCGCGGCCTTGACGGTTTCTTTACGGCGCTGCGCCAGACCTTTACGGGTTCACTCGCCGTGCAGGAGGGCGTCGAAGCTGCGGCGCTTCTTCTGCCATGCCACGTCACGCGCCAGCAGGTCCTCGACGGTCTCGCGGCGGATGATCTCGGTGGCGTCGCCGTGGTGGACGCCGATCAACGGTGGGCGGCCCACCATGTTGTAGTTGGACGCCATGGCGTGGTGGTAGGCGCCGGTGCAGGCGACCGCCAGCAGGTCCCCGGGGTGGGTGTCGGCGGGCAGTTCGACGTCTCGGGCGATCTCGTCGCCGGACTCGCAGTGCCGGCCGGCGACCGTCACCCGCATGGTGGCGCCGATGGGGTGCCGATTGGCCAGGGCCACGGTGTATTTCGCGCCGTAGAGCTGCGTGCGGGGATGGTCGCTCATACCGCCGTCGACGGCGACGAACGTGCGCCCGCCCGGTTGGGTCTTGACGGCGACGACGCGGTAGAGCGTGACCCCGGCGTGTCCGCTGATGGCCCGGCCGGGTTCGATCACGATGCGCGGCTTGGGGAATCGTTCGCTGATGCAGGCCTGCTCCAGTGCGTCGTCGACGGTGGCCGACAGTTCGGCCAGGTGCAGCGTCGGGTCGCCGCTGCGGTAGGCGATGGCGTGGCCACCGCCGAGGTTGAGTTCGTTGAGCGTGATGCCGTACCGGGACCGGACGTCGGCCATGAACGCGATGAGGCGACCGACGGCTTCGCGGTAGAGGTCCGGGTCGGCGATCTGCGAGCCCAGGTGGCAGTGCACGCCGGCGAGGATCAGCTGGGGTTGTTTGATGATGCGGGCCACGGCCTGCTCGGCGTGGCCGTCCGCCAGGGCGAAGCCGAACTTCTGGTCGGTGACGCCGGTGGTGACCGAGGCGTGGCCGTGGATGTCGATGTCGGGTGTGACGCGGATGAGCACCGGTTGCGGGCGCGGCGTCTCACACGCCAGGAACGCGATCTCGATGGGGGAGTCGATCACGATGCGGCCGACGTGTGCTGCCGTGGCCTGGCGCAGCAGGCTGGGCGGTTTGGCGTTGCCGTGCAGCACGATTCGGGCCGGATCGAAGCCGCCATGTAGGGCCGCGGCGAGTTCCCCTTCCGAGCACACGTCGATGCCGACCTGCTCCTCGGCGGCCCACGATGCGATCGTCGGGGTCAGCAGTGACTTCCCGGCGTAGACGATCGCGGCGTTGGGAACCAGGGCACGGTAGTCGCGGATGCGGCGGCGGAAGTCCTTCTCGTCCAGCACATATGCCGGGGTGCCGTACTGATTCGCGAGGTTGGTGAGCGCGACACCGCCGACCGTCAGGCGGCCCAGGTCGTCTGTCTGAGTGGTCAGCGGCCAGACGGTGGGGTCGATGCGGGTGGTGGCCGCGTGCTGCAGGGACGGGAGGAAGTCGAGAAGTGTCATGACGTCACCGTGCGCTTGTGGCGGGCCCGTGGGGCTGGCGTTGACGGTTTCTTGACCTGGTCCGCGGCTATCTTGACGCTCTGTGGTCGATCGCGTCATAGACGCTCCACCAGATCAATTCGTGTTCGGTGGGGGTGATGTCACCGGCGCGCAGGTGACCGTCGGCCTGCAGCAACGTGGACGCCAGAGTTTCGATTCTGCGGCAGGCCCGCGCGGCCGCCGGGTCGTAGGCGGTGGCCAACATCAGCCCGCCGGCGGTGCGCACCTGGATTCTGGCGTGGCCCGCGCGGGAGAACGCCACCGCGCCCGCGACCAGCGCCAGCCCGGCGGCGACGACCACGCCCGTCAGGGTCCCCAGGGTGCGGGTCAGCGGCGCGGCCATGATGAGCCCGAACATGAGGCCCCACAGCGGCCAACCGCGCCAGATCCGGACTCGGCGGCGTTCTGCCGCTGTGATCCCCGGCGGGTAGACGACCAGCAGGTAGCGCGTGCCGAACCGGTCGGGGCGGATCTGCAGCGTGCCCCACGGGTCGCGACTGTCGATGAGCAGATCCCAGGCCCGGCCCAGGAGTCCGACATGGGGATCGGGCTCGCCGGGCCGGGTGGTGCTGGAGTTGAGCGCACTCACATATCGACGCTAGGCCCGTTCTGGGGTGAGCGGGGGTGACCGAGGAGGACCTTGACGGTTTCTTGACGGGGGCGGGGCTGGTCTTGACGGCGCGGCGTTCTCGGGCGGGCCCGGGTAATGGTCACGAGGCCGAGGTCGCTTGGCTTCATCCGCTGGAAGGCGACACGGATCGGGTCACGTGCGCAGAAAGACCATTTTGACCGTCATTTTCGAATTTCTTGCTAACTTGACCTCTCTGGAGGACGTCACTCAGATCTCGTAACCGGCATGGCTCGCTGGGGGACACGGCTAGAACCTCCCGATTCCGTGTCGTAAGAGAGGGTCCCGTGGCGGGTAGGCATCGCAAGAGCGGCAGGCACCAGAATCGACATCATGGGACCGCTCCTCGCGTTCTCCCCGTGTCGGACTGGTTGCGAGCAGGCGCGGTCACCGTCGGGTTGGGTGCAGCGATGATCGCCTGCGCCGGTATGGCGCAGGCCGAATCGACGTCGGATTCCGCGGCGACATCACAATCGGCCAAGGGCGAGACCGCCGCGTCCGCTGACGGCGATCGGTCGGCGCGGAACGACGGGACGGCGAAGAAGCGACCCGCCAGGGGACGCACTCACTCCGAGGAGACTGCCGCCGAAGCCGAGAACACCGACGAGAAGCGGCGCGGGCCTGGTTTCCGTTCGAAGGACGACGATTCGAAGCAGTTGAAGCGACGGGGACGCGCGTCTCGACCCGAGTCCTCTCGAATGTCGAATGAGGACTTCGGTTCCACAACCTCTCACGGCGCCGCGACGACCGCCAAAGGCGTTACCGCACACGAGCGCTCGGGATCACCGACGCCGGAATCGCCGAGTGCCGTGCAGGCAGCCTCTCAGTCGCGGCAGGTCGAGGGCAGTGCGCGCGTCGCCGCCGACTCGGAAGCCGGCACGACACTGGCGGACCTTGCCTCCCGCGCAGCCCTGGACACCAGAATCCCGGCGGCGTTCCGTAGTACGGCGCCCGCCGCGGCGCCCCTGCCGCCCGACCCGGCTGCCGCGATCCGGACCATGCTTGAAGTGTTCATCAGCAACGGCACCGCTGATCGTCCCAACGCGGGTCTGCTGATCGGCACCGGTTTCAGCTACACCGCAGACACGTGCCCGCAGAGCACGGTGTGCACCGGCGGCCGGGGCGGTCTGCTATTGGGCAACGGCGGCAGTGGATTTCGCGGTGGCAACGGCGGCAACGCCGGGTTGCTCGGTCACGGTGGCGCAGGCGGGGCGGGCGAGATCGGTGTCAACAACGGCGCGGGCGGCCGTGGCGGCAACGGCGGCCTGCTGTTCGGCGACGGTGGCGCGGGCGGCGCCGGCGCGGCCGGTGTCGCCGGTGTGAACGGCGGAAATGGTGGCGCCGGCGGTGCGGGCGGCCACGCCGGACTGATGTCGATATTCAGTGACGGCGGCAAGGGCGGTGCCGGCGGCGCAGGCGCCAACGGTGCGGACGGTATAGACGGTGTTACAGCGGGTGCGTCGGGCACCGACGGTGTCGCCGGCGGGGACGGCGGCGCAGGCGGAGCCGGTGGGCACAGCGGCCTGCTGTTCGGAAATGCCGGTGCCGGCGGCGACGGCGGTGCGGCCGGCATCGGCGGTAGGGGCGGCAACGGAGTTCACGGCGCAGACGCCACGATCACTGGCGGTGCGGGCGGCCGAGGCGGCGATGGCGCCAGCGGCGGAGCGGGCGGTGTGGGCGGGGCCGGTGGCAGTGCGGGGGCGCGCGGGTTGTTCGCGTCGGTGGGCGCCAACGGTGACGGCGGTGCCGGCGGCCGGGGTGGCGATGCGGGCATTCCGGGCGACGGCGGCGACGGCAAGGCCGGTGGCGCACTGATCGTCAACGGCGGTGCGGGCGGCAGCGGTGGCAATCCCGGCACGGCGGGCGCCGGCGGGTTGGGCGGTGCCGCAGGCACTCGCAGGTTCGGCGGCGGCACGGTGGGTGCGCGCGGCGATGCCGGCGAAGCGGTGGTCGGTCCAGTCGGCAACGGCGGCGACGGCGGATCGGGCTTCCGCTCCACCGTCGCGGGCGTCAACGGCGGTGACGGTGGTGCGGGCGGCGACGGCGGCGCGATCGGCAACGGCGGTGCGGGCGGTGCCGGCGGCGCGGGCGTCGCCGGCGTCGAGGGTGTCGACGGGGCCGTCGCGGGTGCTGCGGGCACCAGCGGCACCGCGGGCAGCAGCGGCGGTGCGGGCGGTGACGGCGGTCGAGGCGGCTCGGTCTCCGGTGACGGCGGGGCCGGCGGCAAGGGCGGAGCAGGCGCCGATGGTGGCCGCGGCGGTGACGGGATCACCGGCGCCCTCGGGGTGGCCGGGGTCGACGGCGGCATCGGCGGCAACGGCGGTCGGGGCGGTGATGGCGGCTCCGGCGGGGCCGGCGGCGACGGTGGTAACGGAGGTACGGCCGCGCACGGCCTGGCGGGAGCCAACGGCGACGGCGGGTCCGGGGGTCGAGGCGGTGCTGCGGGCACCCCCGGCGACGGTGGGGCAGGGGCAGCCGGTGACACCGGCCGACCCAACGGCGGAAGAGGCGGCGACGGCGCCGATCCCGGCGCGGCAGGCGCCGGCGGAGCGGGCGGGGCAGCGGGCACCGGTGGAGCGTCCGGCACCGGGCAGGCCGGTGCTGACGGCAGCGACGGAGCGATGGTGGTCGGCGCGGCCGGCAGCGGCGGGGCCGGCGGGACCGGATACAGCCCCACCACCACCGGGGCCAGCGGCGGTGACGGCGGTGCGGGCGGTAACGGCGGCGCGATCGGCAACGGCGGCGCGGGCGGCGCCGGCGGCGCGGGCGTCGCGGGAACCAACGGATCCAACGCCGCGGGCGTCGTCCCCGCGGGGAACGGCACTGCCGGCGGGCACGGCGGCGACGGTGGCGCGGGCGGTTTGGGCGGCTCGATCTCCGGTGACGGCGGCGTTGGCGGGAGCGGCGGGACCGGTGGCGCCGGCGGGCACGGTGGTGCCGGAGCAGACGGCGTCAACGGCGCAAACGGTTCCATCGACGTCATCACCTTCGTCGTTCTTCCTCCCGGCGCAGGCGGGAACGGCACTAACGGCGGCAACGGGGCCGACGGCGGCATGGGCGGCCGGGGTGGCGCCGGTGGCGGCACGGCAACCGGCGGGTCGGGCGAGGCGGGCCGCAACGGTGACGGCGGCGCGGGTGGGGCCGGCGGCAACGCCGGCACGCCGGGCAACGGCGGCAGAGGGGGCAACGCGCTCGTCGGTGACGGTGCCGACGGCGGCGACGGCGGCGACCCGGGCACGCGCGGAGAAGGCGGCGCTGGCGGAGCGGCGGGCGCGGGTGGCTATGCCGGCAGCGGCAGTGCCGGCGTCAGGGGCGCGGACGGTCTCCAGGTGACGAGCGGCGGCAACGGCGGCGACGGCGGCGACGGCTCGATGGGCAGTGGCGGGCACGGCGGCAACGGCGGCGACGGCGGGTCGGTCGGCAACGGCGGCAACGGCGGCGACGGCGGCCGCGGCGTGGCTGGCACTGTCGGCGGTCAGGGTGCCGTTGGGGGCGGACCCGACGGGGCCGGCGCCGGCGGCGGCGACGGTACGGCCGGCGGGGTCGGCGGGAATGGCGGAGCGGGCGGCACGGGTGGCTCGATCTCGGGCGACGGGGGTAACGGCGGTCGCGGCGGGGCAGGTGGCCCGGCTGGCAACGGCGGCAACGGCGGCAACGGCAGGTCGGGCGAGGGCTTGTTCGGCGCCGGAAACACGGGCATGCCCGGCGGCGCCGGCGGTGACGGCGCTGTCGGTGGAGGCGGCGGTAGCGGCGGTGCCGGTGGTGCGGCGCTGGGGTCGGGCAACGGCGGTGTCGGCGGCGCAGGCGGCGCAGGTGCTGTCGGCGGAAGCGGCGGCCTGGGCGGCAGCGGCGGTCAGGGTTGGCAAACCCCCGAGGGCCAGGTTTCCGGTGGTGCCGGCGGTCGCGGTGGTGTCGCGGGAGCGGGTGGCGACGGCGGCGCCGGGGGAGCCGGTGGCGTGGCCCACGGATCGGGGAACGCCGGGGCAGGCGGGGAAGGCGGCGACGCCGGCGCAGGCGGCGTCGGCGGTAACGGCGGACTCGCCGGCGAAGGCGGCAGGCCCGAAGGTCGAGCCCTCGGTGGCCACGCCGGGGCTGGCGGCGACGCGGGTACCGCCGGGGACGGCGGTGCCGGTGGCGCGGCACTGGGCGGCGGCGACGGCGGCACGGGCGGGTCCGGCGGTGACGGCGGCCGAGGCGGCAACGGTGGTGTCGGTGGGCAAGGAGGCACCGTCGTGGCCGAGATCGGGGGTCTGGGCGGCGACGCCGGCGACGGTAGCGACGGAGGAGCGGGCGGTGCCGGCGGCAGCGCGGTGGCAGACGGCGCCGCAGGCGATGGCGGCACGGGTGGCACGGGCGGCGCCGGCGGGACCGGCGGCACCGGTGGCCGCGGCGGTGACGACTACATCAGCGTCGTCGACGGTGGCCTCGGCAATACCGGGGGCGAGGGCGGCTGGGGCGGCAACGGTGGTCATGGTGGTCGCGGCGGCAACGCCGAGGCCGGACCCGGTGGCGACGGCGGCGACGCCGGCGGCGCCGGTGCGGGCGGCGACGGCGGCGATGGCGGTGCCGGCGGCAATGGCAATGACGCTGACGGCGGTGCCGGTGGAAGGGGCGGCGACGGCGGTTACGGCGGCAACGGCGGCAGCGGTGGCGACGGTGGTACGTCGCTGTTCGGTGCCGGCGGCAGCGGCGGCAACGGCACCGCGGGTGGCGCGGCCGGGAGCGACGGCGCCGGCGGCGTGGGCGGTGCGGCCGGCGGGGTTCATGACGACGTCGGGCCGACCGGCGCTCCCGGTGCGGACGGTCAGTCGGGTTATCGGGGCGCGAACGGTACGCCCGGCTGACCGGGAAGGTGAACTCCGCGCAACGCACAGGCATACCTCAACGGGCTGACCGCCGCTCTTCAGCGCGGTGAGTATGTAGATCCTCGGAAGAGTTCGGAGACGTTTGGGTCGGTGGCCGCAGTGGTTCGCAACCAGCCAGCACCGAAAGCCGAAAACCGTTGCCGGGTGGAGCTCTTCGCTCGACACTGTGTTGCTGCCGAAGTGGGAGAGTGTTCAGCCTGAAATCGACTGACTACGAGTCTTGTTCGAGACAGCTGGGGCGCTCTCTGTCGATCGCCGACTCCACGATGCCCTTACCGGTGAAAGCTGTTGCGGACGAGCGCACCCGCCTGAGACACACCACGGCGGCACTGGCAATCAGTGCAGGCGCTACCGTCAAGGGCGCAGAGACTGCTTGGGCGTGCAACCGCCGCGATGACGCCGACCGCTACGGCCATCTTCTCAACGACGATTTGAGTGGTGTCGTCGATGCTCTGGGCAAGGCCATCGATAACACTGCGGTATTCAGGACGTCAGAAGAAGGCTGAACGGGCTGAACTATGCTCTGGCCTGCAACGCCCCCATAGCCCAATTGGCAGAGGCAGCGGACTTAAAATCCGCCAAGTGTCGGTTCGAGTCCGACTGGGGGCACGGAGAAAGGTCCAGTTCAGAGATGGTCTAGGCTCAGAAGCACTGATTTGTGTAGTGACCCCAGTCCGCACACAGTCCGCAGGATTCTTTTACACTGCGGACTATGGCGACCGTGAAGCGCAATGTTCGAGCTGGTGTTGAGGACCGCTGGCATCGGCCACCCCGCCGTGGTGAAGAGGTCAACTGGCCCGCCGATCAAATGCCTGGTCCGGTCTGGTGTACAGATCCAAAGCACGGCAGGTCGTCGGGCACGATGGTCTGCACGGTGCGTCATGGCCAGGGCAAGCGGTGGCTCGCCCGGTGGGTTGACCACGACGGCCAGGAACGAACCAAAGCGTTCGACAAGCGAGCGGACGCGCAGCGGCACATCGACGGCACCACGACCGCGCTCAACACCGGCACGTACGCCGATCCGCAGCGCTCTGCGATCACGTTCAAAGCTGTGGCAGAAGCGTGGCTTAGCGCTAAGGCGGCTAACCGGGCACCTAAGACGGTTGCGGGTTACCGAGGATTGCTCGACGTCGTGGTCCTGCCCAAATGGGGCAACGAGCGCCTTCGCGACATTGACCATGAGCGGCTCCAAGCCTGGGTCAACTGGCTATCGACCGACCCCGCTGCTCGGAAAGCTAAGCGTGACAGTGCTCCTAAGGGTGATGGCGGGCAGGTGGGATTATCCGCTGCGCGGGTGATTCAAGCGTATCAAGTTGTGCGACAGGTACTCTCGTACGCGGTGCGTGCCAAGTATCTCGCCGTGAATCCGGCTGACAACATCGAATTGCCGCGTAAGCCCCAAGGTAAAGACTTAGCGCTTAGCCATGACCAAGTCAGACAGCTTTCCGACGCTAGCGGCGATCTGGGAACGATGGTGCGGTTCTTGGCTTACGCGGGCTTGCGATTCGGCGAGTGCATCGCGCTAAGAGTCGAGGACGTGGATATCGAGCGCCGCCGGATTATGGTGTCTAAGTCGATCACTCACGTTCAACGCTTGGGCCATGTCGAGGGGGACACTAAGACTCACCAACGGCGCGCCGTCCCAATCCTCACGACGGCACTTGCTGACGAACTCGCCGTCATCGTCGCAGGCCGCGATCCGTCTGAGTACCTTTTCTCGGGGCCTGGTGGAGGTGCTATGACGCTGGGCCGGTTCCGGTGGAAGTTTGATAAGGCCGTTGCCCATCTTGGGTTGGAGGGCGTTACACCGCACACGCTGCGGCACACTGCCGGATCGCTGGCACTGGCGGCGGGGGCGTCCGTGGTGACGGTGCAGAAGCTCCTCGGGCACCGGAACGCTACAACCACCATGGACGTCTACAGCCACATGCTGCCGGATGACTTCGGCGACCTCGCGGCTGCGATGGAAAAGGCCACCGCCTCCGAGTCGTAGGACTGTCCGAGTTTTCGGACACCACATCCGCAGGTAGCCGCCCAATTCCTCTATGAGTGTGTCCGACTTCTCGGACAAAATCCGGGTTTTCGCGAATTTCCGCCTACGGTTTTGGTCATGCATGAACAGCAACAACTGATGACTCTGACCGATCTGTGTAAAGAACTGGGAATCTCCGAATCAACCGCGTACTACTGGCGGCAGGTCGGTAAGGGGCCAAAGGGGGCCAGGATCGGAAAAGCTCTGCGCTACAGGCGCTCCGATGTGGAAGCGTGGCTTGATGAACAGTTCGCGGCTTAGGGCTCGGTTATGAGTAGGGAAAATCCGTTCTCCATGCATCGACAATCTTTCTGGGAAGAGGTCGCGGCCGACGCGAGCCTGCCGTTGTGGCAGCGCGTCGCCGCGCTGGCATTCGCATGTCATCGCCGCAATGGGCACGCGAATTTTGTTGCTAAGAATCGTGAATTGGCTTATCTCTTAGGTAAGCCGGGCGACGACTGGACTTACGTGCCCGCAGACAGAATTAGCCGTGCCATTGCTCGCGCTAAAGATGCCGGGTGGATAGCGGTTGAATCGAACTCGCGGTGTCTCGTTGTGCCTGCGCACGCAATCGAGGGGGGATTGGGCAGCGTGTACGAGAAGTGCGCAGTGCATATGGGGCGGCGGACAGGTTCGTCGAACTTAGTACGTGTGGCATAAACAGAGCCGGGTCTCATGTCGCGCGCTTTGGCATTGAATGCCAAAGTCATTGGCACCGAGAGCCAACCCTTAGGCCCTCGAACCGCGGCGTTGGTTACGCGCTCTATGACTATCTACCGCTCCGATTTATTGAGAGAGAAGGGACGCTGGCTGTATGAGGCCGGACGAGTGGGTGCCAATGGGGGCACCCCCCAGGGGGCTGGGTACCGCCACCGCGTTCGTCGGGTGCTGTCCTCAGCTCAGTACGGTCCCAAGAACCGTTCGCCGTTGAAGTGGATCAGGTGGGTGGCATCGTCGGCGCACCACACGTCGGTCTCCCAAGCGATCTGTGTCAGATACTTGCGCATCTCGGCACGGTCGGGGAACGCCGACACGTACACCAGACCCGCAGTGCAGCCCTCGAATAGCTTCGCGAGTTCTCGATGCCGCTTCGCGTCCACTGGTCCATGAGTGCTTGCCGCCTCGATCAGCACCAGCCAGTTTTTGTCCGCCATGTACACCACAAGATCGGGCATCTTCCCGTGCTGATCAACCTCGACACCGAGCGCGGCGAGCTGATTCTCGTCGAACACCGCCCATTTGTCGCTCGCGTCTCCGATGTACAGCACCGCCGCGCCAGGGGTGAACATGGCACAGAACTCGTCCACGATCTGTTTGATGAGCACGTTCTGGCCGCCGGGCGACAGTTGCACCGTGTCTCCGTCGGGCAGGAACACCGGAACGCGGTTCATCTCCCGAGCTGCCGCGTAAGCTTCGCGCAACCCGGGCAGGTCCTCGAGGTAACCCTTCACCGCCGACTCAAAGCCAGGCGTGCCGAACAGTCGGATCACTTCCAGCGCCTCGGCGGTGATCTGATAGTTCCATTTTGGTGAGTTCACCGGGCGGTCGGGCTGGTCAGGGTTCTGAACCACAAGCTGCGCATCGGCGAACTGGTGCAGAGTGAACCGGCGCACCGTCTCGCGGGTGTTCGGCTTATAGTCCACGCCGTACTGATCTCTGATCCAGTCCATGATGGCGCGGGTGCCCAGCATCGGGTTCGACGCCGAGGACCACGGGTCATCGGGTGCCAGGGACAGCAACGACAATAAGGTCATGGCGCTGCGCTCGTTGGAACGTTCGTCATCCATCCCGAATGCCGCTAACAGTTCCCGTGCCTCGGTAACCTTGTCCGCAGGTGTGACCATCAGGCAGCGCTCCCCGTTACGTCCAGCACGCTAGTGATGCGCGCGTCGATGTTCTCTTGGTCGGGCAGTGTAGTCGGGGCGTCACGTCCTACCTCCCGCAACGCGTCGGCGGTCGGGAACCGCAGGGTGCGTAGGTCGGTGGCGTTGACTTGGGTGTGCCCCGAGAAGGTACGGAAGAACTGGTCAACCAATGTCGAGTTCAGCCACCAGCACAGCCCGTGAGCCAGGTCTCGATCCAGCCCACCGCCCTTGTGATGGAACACGTTGAGGTGGTTCTCGAACGCCACCGCGCCGGGGATACGTTCGGGTGACCACACTGCGGCGACGATGCGCCGCCGCTCCTCTTTGGACGAGAACCGCTTGACCACGCAGTACCAACCTTCGGGCACCAGCATCGCGGTGTCCTTGTCGCTGTGCGGTTGGAACCACTGCGGCTTGCGGATCTCGCGCGGGTGCTCGATGACCCCGCCACGCAAGTTGCCTGGGTACACCAGAGGCAACGCGCCGTCGGTAGGTTCCGTAAGCAAGCATGCACGGGACCGGAAGTCCACCACCTTGCCCGTGCTGGCGGTGACCCGCATGTCAGCCAGCGTGGCAGGTAGCGACATCATCCGTTCAGCCACAGCGGTGTCCTCAGCGTTGACTGTCAGCCGAATGAACCGTTGGGGATCAGTCGGGTGCACCACGTCGGTGTACGGCACACTCCGCACCGTCACCTCGTCGGTGTGCCCCACAGACACCGACAGCACCACCTCGTCGCGGTTCCCGTCGCGGGTGCCTGAGAAGATCACGTTCTCTTGCAGCACGCCTGTGTCGGCGAACACCGTATTACGGGACTCGAAGACGTGAATGCGGTCCAATGCGACGCGGTCCAGCAGGAACGAACGGAACAGCCCGAAGTAGGGACCATTGCAAAAGCTGCGGGGCGTGATCGCAACCAACTGCCCGCCAGGCTTGAGCGCGGCGGCACCTAACGCTAAGAACGCGGCGTACAGATTAGGTGCGTCGGCACCCACCTCGCGCACCGCTTCGCGCTGTGCTGAGGAGGCGGCCAGCTTCGCGTACGGCGGGTTCTGGATCACGATGTCGAAGTCGCGCAGCCGTGCATCCGGCACCAACCCCGTCGATTCGGTGATGAAGTCCCCCACCACGATCTCGTAGGTGATTTTGCCGTTGCCCGCTGAGGTGCACACGTCCAGGGTCTTGCTGAGGTAGGGGAGCACACCCTCGTCGGCTTCGGCAGTCACGATGTGTACGGAGAGGTCTGGGCGCTCGATCAGCACGCGCGCCACCAGGGCCGCCGACAGGGAACCCGACCCCGCGCCAGGGTCCAGCACGCGGATGATGCCGGTTTCAGGTAGTCGTGGCATTGATGCGATCAGCACCGCCGCACGGGATGGTGTGAAGAACTGCCCCAGCTTGTCCTGGGTCTTCGGGTCCAGCGCCGCGAGCGCGTCCACACGGTGCTGTTCTGCCATTTCGAGAAGGTCGGCTGCCACCCCGCTGACGTTAGTGCAGGTGTATGACACATTGGGAACACGGCTCGCCTCCGGTGCCAACTTCTCCCGGGTGATGCAACCGTCGAAGATGTGATGCGCGCTCCGTAGCAACCGCGCTGCGCTGCCATGCTGTGTGGTTGGGTCTCGCAGGCAGGTGCCAGTCCGCACGCAGTCCGCACGGCACCCATTAGTGACATCGAGCACTCGCAAGTATTCACGGAAGAAACCTCCTGTGCTGCAAGAGGTTAGAACGAACAACCCGCATTTTCCGTAGGAACCCGCGACGGACCCTCACCAGCGGGAACGCGGACTGGACGATCTTAAAATCCGCCAAGTGTCGGTTCGAGTCCGACTGGGGGCACTGGAAATGACCTGTTAGAAGCGTTCCGCGGCGAATGGCTGGGCTGACAACTGGCGCACTCGGGCGTCGCCTTAGGGTTCGATCCCTGTCATCGGCTCCACGGAACCGCATTTCATCCCGTTGAGAGTCAACGTCACCGTGACCCACGAAACGCCCCGAGCGATCCGTCCGCCGGCTCTGCCGCTCAGAACTGCGCGTTTGGGCTCCGGCCTGGTCACGTCCGCGTATGGTCAGCTCGACCCCGATCCAGGCATCGGGCGTCTGCAACTGCGAGTCCGCACAACACCCACCTGCTCGACAAACCGGCGAAGAATCAGAATGAGAGGGCGCGTGTCCATCCAGAACCGTCGACGGCGAGCGACGTGCGTGACCACAGTCAGCATCGTCAGCGCGCTCACACTCGTAGCCTGTGGCTCCGCCTCAGCCGAACCGGCCGAGCCGAGCGGGGATTCGCTGCGCATCGTGTTGGGCGCGCAGCCACACGCGTCGCAGATCCCGCTGGTCTACGGCGTAGACCGCTACGGCGGCGATTTCGGGCTGGCGCTCAGCGTCGACTCGAACGTCATGAAATTCGATGACCACACCAATGCGGTGCAGACCCTGCTCGGCGGCGAGGCTCAGGTCATGGCGACGTCGTTCTCCGCGATCTTGGACGCACGTGAGCGGGGAGAGGACGTCAAGGTGTTCTGCCCATACGTCAGCATGGACGACTTCGTCCTGGCCGGCGCCAACGGTGTGAACAACGCCAGTCAGCTGTTCGAACCGTCGACCCGGGTGGGTATCGACAGCCCGGGTGGCGCTGGGGCCATCGTGCTCAACGCGCTGCTGAGCGGGATCGGCGAACACCGCGACATCCACGAGATTCCGAACCAGCAGATCATCGAAAGCTCAAGCGCCCGAACGGTTGCGTGGGCCTCCGGTGAGCTCGATGCGACGGTGATTCACGAACCGCAGTACGACGGCGCGCAGGCATCGGTGGACCGACCGGTGCTGATCGCCACCCTCTATGAGAATGCCCCCGGATTCATCAAGGTAGCCCAGGCCGCCCGTACGGATTGGCTCGCACAGAACGGCGAACTCGCCGCCAGGTACTGCGCCACCACGTTGCGCGCGATGAAGACACTGAAAAGCGACTTCGCCCTCTATCAAAGCGCGGTCGACGAATACGTCGAAACACCCCCTTCCGAAGAATCACTCAGAGAGTTGTTCGCACTCATCCAGCGATATCCGTTCTGGACGGACGACGGCGGACTCTCCGACAACGACGTGAAGTTCATGATCGACATCGCCAACGAGTCGGGCGTCCTCACCCAACCGATGAATGCTGCCGACGTCGTCGACCGACAGACGCTGAGTCGAGCCGTCGAGCTCGCGAACATGCCAACGGGGAGTCAGTGACGCGGACCGTCCGATTCCCAAGCTGAGCCTTGTGCGACGTGGTCGTCAGGGTCCACCGAACCGCCGCTGCTCAGTCCTCCGGGTCGAACCGGAACACCGCGAGTCTGCCTGCCAGCGCAGCGAACTCGTCCGACGTGCCGTCCTGCACCTTACCGGAACGCTTCGCAAAGCCCACGCTTCTCCGGTTCCTGTCGCGGGGCACGCTGGTCAGCGCACCGGTCGGACAGCCGGTGGTGTTCGCGTTCCTCCGCCGCCGACTGGTTGGCGTGCTGACACTCACGGCGCGCGACAACGTCATTCACATAGTCGAGGCGACGGTGGACGCGGCTGCGACCAGTGGTCGGTGAATTCGCGTCCGACGTGGAGCACTAGCGTCGCTCATTCGGACTTATAGTCCAAGAATGCGAGTGCCTCTGCATGTGGCGCATTTCAACAGGCGAGTCACCAATCCGTTGGGGCGCTCGCTCACACCATGGCTTCCGGGACTGGCGGCGCTCGAGCCAGTCGGGCGTAAGTCGGGCAACCGATTTCGAACGCCGCTGCTGGTGTTCAAGACGCGAGACGGCTTCGCGATTCTGATCGGATAAAGACTGGCGATGGTCTCCGCCGAGAGGTCTCACTGGCCGGCATGCTCACGCCCGACGCATTCAACAGCTACCTCAAGCGGGCCGCCGGGGAGACATTCCTGGTGACTCCTCAGGCGCTCCCGTAGCCGCGTCAGGGCAGCCGAGCTACCAGACCCGCACCCAGTCCACGAGCATGTCAGCCGGATAGGTGCCGCCGCTGGGGTCCTCTCCGCCGGAGCCCGCGACCGCGAGGTTGAGCACCACGAACATCGTGTAGCCCGGCTGGTTGAACGGCCAGTCCGGCAGCTGGCTCGCGGCCACCTGGAAGTAGGGTTGCGCGCCCTCGGTGTAGTCCCGCCAGAAGCGGGCGCCGTCGGCATCCCACTGGGTGCGCCACGTGTGCCAGGCGTTGTCCACGGCGATGTTGTGCGTCTCCCACTCGCCGCCGTTGGACTTGGCATGCACCGTGGTGGCCGAGGGCCATTTGCCGTTGCCGTACCACTCGACGATGTCGAGCTCACCCTCGCCGAGGCTGCCCAGCCAGAACGCCGGCCAGGCGCCCGCCGTCAAGCAGTTGAACTTGATCCGGGCTTCCCAGGTGTGTCCGGCGCCGCCCTCCCACACGCTGGCCAGCTTGGCGGCGTAGTAGGTGTCGCCCTCCTTGGTGGCGCGGATGACCAGGTTCGACCCGCCGTCGACGAAGACGTTCCTGCGGTCGTCGCGGTACTGGCCGATGCGGCCGGGCTGCTCCCAGTACGTCGGGTCCTTGATGGTCTCGCGGGCCTTAGCGATGGTCCACTTCGACGAGCTCGGCGCCGAGCCCGCGGGCCCGTCGAACTCGTCGACGAACAGGTAGTTCATCGCCGCCTGCGGCGCCTCCGGCGCCGGAACGGGCGGGGTCTGGGGCTTGATCGGGACGGCGTGCGCTTGCGTGGCAGGCAGTGCCGCCGCCATCACGCCCAGACCCGACAACATCAGCATGCTTCGACGGTCCAACTCGGCCATGCCAGACCACACTAGCCCTGACTGCCCGGGTTGGGCTCCGCCCTGCACCGCGGGGATCCGGATCACTCATCTTGAGTAGTCCTGATCGGATTCGACCTGCTCGGATCCGGCCCGGACCGCCCCTGACGATGTGACCGGCACACGTTGCTCACAGCACGGTGAACACTCGAAGCGCCGCGGGATGCGTCGTGCTGACGTGGACTTCTGTCGGATCGACGCGCAGTGTGGCACCCTCGGACCAGGGGGCGAATTCACACATGGGCACGAAACGATCGACGGCACGGAGCGCACCGGACGAGTTCGCTCCCGAGGAAGTCGCCCTGCGTCCCCGTGAGGTGGAGTTCCGCTGGGACGAGTGCCCGCTGCACTGGATCCCCGGCGACCCGTACGGCTCGCACGCGGTCACCGCGCTGAACCTGATCGTTCCCGCCGCGGAGCGGTGGTTCAGCAAGGTGCTCGTCGATGCAATGGAGTACGTCCGCGACGACGCCGTCCGCGCAGAGATCATCGGTTTCATCGGCCAGGAGGCGGTGCACGCCAGCACCCATGAGCGGGTGCTCGTCGACTACCTCAAGCAACGTGGGATCGATCCCGGGCCCTTCGTCCGCCAGGTCGACTGGATCGTGTCGCTCTACGATCAACGCGTCGCGGCCGCCGGACCGAACAAGCGGCGCAAGGCGATCGCATCGGCCACCCATATACTCTGTGGCGCAGAGCATTTCACCTGCATCCTGGGTCACTGGGCATTGAACAACACCTGGGACAACCTGGATGTGGACCCGGTGATGGCCGACTTCTACCGGTGGCACGGGGCCGAAGAGGTCGAACACCGGCACGTCTCCTACAACGTCGCGAAGTACTTCGCCATGGACTATGTCGCGCAGGCGCTGTCGGGGGCGCTGGTCACCGCCGGCGCTTTCGCGATGGTGTTCCGCGGCACGAAGTACCTTGTCCGGCAGGACCCGGCGCTGCCGAACCTCGGATATGTGCGGCTGCTGTGGAAGCTGCGCGCCTCGGCCCGGCGCGGAAGTGTTCCGCCCCTCGGCTACCTGCTCACATCCGCAGCGCGGATGCTGCGCCGCGACTACGAACCGGTGAACGAGGCCAGCACCGCGCAGGCGATCGCCTATCTCGCGACCTCGCCGGCGGCGCGCGCCCATGGCTGAGCGTCGCCGACTGTCGCGACTGCTCAAACCCTATTCCGGTACGCCGCCACCCGCCCTCGACGGCTCGTCGCGCCCAGATCTGCTGACCCGAATCGCCGGGGCGGCGGTCCCGCACTTCGTGTCGGTGGTCATGGCACTCGGAGGCGACGGTGAACTGCCGGCCCTCCCGCAGGTGCGAAACCGCAGGCCGGTGCGGATCGCGGAGCGGCGCATCGTGGCGCGCGACGACACCGTCGCCCAGCTGACCCTGGTGGACCCGGACGGTGCGGGCTTACCCCGGTGGCACGCCGGAGCCCACATCGACATTCACCTGCCGTCCGGACGGATTCGTCAGTACTCGCTGTGCGGGGATCCGGCGCGGCAGCACGAATACCGGATCGCAGTGCGACGCATCCCCCGGGGCGGCGGCGGATCGATCGAGATGCACGAGTTGGTTGTCGGGGACACGGTGGAGATCAGCACGCCCCGCAACGGGTTCCTGATGCCCGCCCCCGGATCGGGCTCCAAGGCCGATCGGTTGCGGTTCGTGGCCGGAGGCATCGGCATCACGCCCATCCTGCCGATGGTCCGGCGCGCCGACAGGCTCGGGGTGCCGTGGTCGCTGCACTACCTCGGCAGGCACCTGGCCAGCCTGCCGTTCCTCGACGAGGTCCTCGCGTTCGGATCGAAGGTGCGGGTGCGCACCGACGACGAGCACGGGCTGCCCACGGCCGCAGAACTTCTCGACGGGGTGGACGCCCGCTCAGCGGTGTACGTCTGCGGCCCAACACCGTTGATCGAACTCGTCCGCCGCGGTGTGCCCGCCGAGGCCGAGTTGCACATCGAACGGTTCTCGCCGCTGCCGGTGGTCGACGGCGATCCCTTCGAGCTGGAACTGGCCCGAACCGGCGTGATCGTCCAGGTCGCCGCGGACCAGAGTGCGCTCGCCGCCCTGCGCGAGGCGCGGGCCAACATCGCATACTCCTGTCAACAGGGGTTCTGCGGCACCTGCGTACAGCGGGTGCTCGACGGCCGCGTCGAGCACCGCGACCACACCCTCACCGACCGGCAACGCGACGCCGGCCAGATGCTGGTGTGCGTCTCCCGCGCCGCCACCCTGGGCGGTCGGCTGACCCTGGACATCTGACCGTCCACGGCCGAGGAGTCGGTTCCGGCGACCACCTCTCAGGTCACGACACCTGGTCGCTCAGCGACGTCGGCGCGACGGGGAAATCGAAGTACGTGTCCGGAAACGCCTCGGGCTTGAAGGTGAAGTGCCACCACTCCAATTCGTAGTTCTGCAGGCCCTGCCGTTCGAGGCCCTCCTTGAGCAGCAGCCGATTCTTCAGCTGCTCGCCCTGCACCCGGGGGTCCAGGGTGTGCGAGAGGGTGTCGAAACAGTCGTAGCCGGTGCCCATGTCGATGCTGTTGTCGGGGAAGCGTTCGGGCTGCGGTGCCGCACAGTCCACCAGCGGTAGGCCAGGGGTGTAGGGCGCGGTGGGCGCCGCCGGCAGGCGGACCAGGGTGAGGTCCACAGTGCTGCCTCGGCTGTGCCCGGACTTGTCGGCAATGTAGCCGTCGTCGAACAACCGCGCCTTGTCCACTCGCGGATAGAACTCTGCTTTCATCCGCTGGTCGGCCAGATCAGCTGCCCAGTTGACGAATTCGTTCACGGCGCGCTGCGGGCGATAACAGTCGTAGATCTTCAAGGAGTAGCCCTGTGCCAGGAACTCCTGCTGCGCGCGGTGCAGGGCGTCGGCCGCCGGACGGGTCAGAAGGCACATCGGTGCCTCGTACCCGTCGACCGGGTCACCGGTGAAGTTGTGTGGTGTGGCGTAGCGGATGTCCATCAGGATCGTGGAATCGACATCGCTGAGCGAGACGAACTCCGGTGGTGCGGTCGGGTCCGGCTGCGCCGCGGCGCCCGGCCCAGTCGCAACGGTGGCCATGCACACAGCCGCGGCCACAGCGGCCACCTTCAGGAGGAATCGCATTCGTCTATTTCAACACCGACCCGTAGAAGGCGCGTGGTGGCGTGCCGCGCGCCGCGATTGTGGTGCCAGCGGCCTCCTGTCCGCCGATCGGTGGACAACGAGTTCATCCCGCCGATCCACCGGCCGACTGACAGACGTCCGCCTCGGCACGGGGCATTCTTATCTCATCGCCGGAACACACCGGCCGCAGAATTGAAAAGCTCAGCAACAGAGGAGAACTCATCATGAACGCCATCACCCGCCGCATCGCCGCCTCCACCGCCCTGCTGGCCGCCCCGGTCCTGATCGGGCTGGGCGTCGCCTCCGGCGCCAGTGCCGACACCGGTTCAGCGACCAGCACCTCGATCAGCGCCTCGGCGCAGCACCACCAGACCGCCACCAAGGCCACCCCGTGGCAGGGCCACTCGCACCAGCAGTGGCGCCACCACGGTCAGCGCCGCGTCGCCCACCAGAACGTCTTCGTCAGCTGACATCACCGGGGGCGTGGACACCGGGTGCCTCCGTGGCCGGGTGCTCGACCCGTCCGTCGCCGAACTTGGCGAACCGAGGAGTGTCGAGGTCGTACACGGGGGCGTTGTCCGGCCACGGCCACCCGCCGAACTGATCGCGGCGGTAATCGGAGAACGCCTGCCGGATCTCGGCTTCGGTGTTCATCACGAAGGGGCCATGAGCCACCACCGGCTCGTTGATCGGCACCCCCTGCAGCACCAGCACGGTGGCCGGGGCCTGCGCCGTGGACAGCGTCAGGCGACCCCGGGCGGTCTGGGCGAATCCCTGGCCGTCACGCACCGACGAACCGTCGATGGAGACGGACGCCGCAGCGTCACCGTGGACGTACAGCAGGCGCTCGGTGGCGTCGGAGTTCGTGTCCGGGAGCTCGATCGACGCGCCGGCGGCGAGGTCGATCAACCAGATCGCGACATCGGAATCACGATCCGCGGCCCACGAGGCGTTCGGGGGAGCCAACGGTGCGGTGCCGTCGAAGTCGCCGGCGATGACGGTGACTTTCGCGCCCCCGGAGACGACGACGGGGATCTCCTCATGCCACTGCATGGTGAACTCGGGGGCCGCGTCCTTGTTGCGCGCGGGCAGGTTCAGCCACAGCTGGTAGAGCTCGAACGGGTTCTCCGCGTCCTGATGGAGCAGGGGGAACATCTCGGAGTGGATCACGCCGCGGCCGGCGGTCACCCACTGGACATCGCCGTCGCCGTAACGCGCGCCGGCGCCCGTTGAGTCGGCGTGGTCGACGACACCGTGACGGACGATCGTCACGGTCTCGAACCCGCGGTGCGGGTGCGCGGGGAAGCCGGGCACCTGATCGCCGTGATACATGCTCCACCCGGAGGGGTGGTTGAAGTCATTGCCCAGCGGTCGCCCGCTGAGACCGGTTGCGGGACCGCCCTGCGCGTTGCCGCGGGGGTACTTGTCGACGTGCCTGCTGGCGAACAGGAACGGTCCTACGCCACGCCAGGGCTTGCCCAGCTCAACGATCGTTCCTCGGGTTGACTGCGTGGTGGTGCTGCTCGTCGTCATAATGCTCCCTTCCCTAATTCATGCAGAGTTATGCATATAACGGCGGATGTCGGAGGCGTATTCCCGAGGCCGTGACATGCGTGAATGCCGATATCGGCTGTGCGCCAAGCGATATTCACCAGTCAGGCCAAGCGAGTTGAGGTGCGCGTGTCGCCGGCGGGCTCCGGTCTGGTCGGCGCAGGCGTCCAACCGAATCCCGGCACCGCACAGACCATTGCGTGCGCGCGGACACGAAAGCACCTACGCCCGAACGTCACCAAACCAGCGTCCTCACGTCCGAATGGCGCTGCCGAACCTGTCCCGATACACCTTGGGCGGGACGCCGAGGTGTTCGACGAATGCCCGCCGAAGGGTTTCGGTGCTGCCGAATCCCGCCAGATGCGCGGTGTCGCTGACGGTGCGGCCGGCGTCCAGGGCGGCACGGGCGACGTCGATGCGGACCATCTCGACGTAGTCCGCCGGTGTCATGCCGAACTCGGCCCTGAACAGCCGGGTCAGCTGACGCGTACTCAGGGAGGCTCTCGCGGCAAGGCTTCGCACACTGTGGTTTCCACCGGGATCGGCGGCGATCGCCTCGGTGACCACCCGCAGCGCGGACTGCGGTGGCGGGTTGGCCTCGACCAGCGCGGAGAACTGTGACTGACCGCCGGCGCGTTTGAGATAGACCACCAGCCAGCGGGCGACATCGCGCACCAGGTCGGGGCCGTGATCCTCTTCGACCAACGCGAGCGCCAAGTCGATGCCCGACGAGATTCCGGCGGAGGTGAAGACGTGCCCGTCACGGACGAAGATCGCGTCGGGTTCGACGGTGACGTCGGGGAAGGCCCGGGCCAGCGAGCGGGTGCTGCGCCAATGCGTAGTCGCGCGCCGGCCGCTGAGCAGGCCGGCCTGCGCCAGGATGAACGACCCGGTGCAGATGGACCCCAGCCGCCGGGTGCGCCCGGCCAAGGACTTCACGGCCTCGACCAGGGCCGGATCGATCGCCCGGGCGGGAATGGCGTCGCTGCCGGCGACCAGCACCGTGTCGGCGGACTCGATGGACCCGATGCTGTCGGTGACCCCCAACCGCATCCCGACGGAGGTCGTCACGTCGCGCCCGTCCACCGACGCGACCTTGATCCGGTAGTCGGCGCCGAACCGGTTGGCCTCTGCGAACACCTCGCCCGCACCGGCGACATCCAGCAGCGTCACGTCATCGAAGACGACGAGCACCACCACCCGCGAGCGTCCCCCCGCTGTCACAGCGCCATTGTGTCGCATTCTGTGGGTCACACGGCGCAATAGCCGTAGGTGAACCAACCCCCACCTGCGTTGACTCGAACGTACGAGTCCACTTCACGGAGGTTGATCATGAGCACCGAATCCATCCACTCGATCGCCGGGATCACGATCCCCGACAGCGCCCTGGTGCGTGAGGCGACCGACTTCATCCGCGACGCCGAGAACGATCTGCTGTTCGACCATTCCCGCCGGGTGTACCTGTTCGGTGCGCTGCGTGGTCAGCGCCTGGGCCTGCAGCCCGATCTTGAACTGCTCTATGTCGCCGCGATGTTCCACGATCTGGGCCTGACCGAGCGCTACCGCACCTCGCAGCTGCGCTTCGAAGTCGACGGCGCCAACGCGGCACGCGACTTCCTGCTGCAGCACGGCGTCGACGCCGCCGATGCGCGCAAGGTGTGGCTGGGCATCGCACTGCACACCACCCCGGGTGTCCCGCAGCTCCTGGAGCCGGAGATCGCGCTGGTCATCGCCGGTGTCGAGACCGACGTGCTCGGCGCAGGTCGTGACGAGCTCGCACCGGAGGCCATCGCCGCGGTGACCGCCGCCCACCCCCGGCCCGACTTCAAGAACCGCATCCTGGCGGCATTCAACGACGGTATGAAACACCGGCCCGACACCACCTTCGGGACGATGAACGACGACGTGCTGGCGCACTTCGACCCCACCTTCGAACGGCAGGACTTCGTCGACCTCATCGTCACCAACAGCTGGCCCGAATAGGAGTACGACGATGGACATCCATGAAGCCCTTTACACCACCAGGATGATGCGACGGCTGCGGCCGGATCCGATTCCGCTCGAGGCCCAGGCCCGCATGCTCGACGCGGCCGTGCGTGCCCCCAACGGGGGTAACACCCAGCGCTGGCACTTTGTCGCGGTGGACGATCCGGCGCTCATCCGGGAGTTCGCCCGCCTGTTCCGGCAGTCCCGCCAGATCGAATACCAGAAGTTCGAGAACGGCGCCGGTCCGATGGCCGCACCGGCACCCGGGGCGGACTCGGCCGCCCACGCCGAGACGATGCGCCGGATCAAGGGGTCCGGGGACCACCTGGCCGAGCACTTCGAGGAGGTGCCCCTGCTGATCTTCGTGTTCGCGATCGACGACCTCGGCGGCGCCAACATCTACCCCGCGATCTGGAGCCTGCTGCTCGCGGCCCGGGCCGAGGGCGTCGGCGGTGTGATGACGATGGTGCTGCGCAACGTCGAAGACCGCGTCAACGAGCTGCTGCAGGTGCCCACCGGGGAGGGCTGGAAAATGTCGGCGATGCTGGCCCTGGGGTACCCGCGGGGCAAGTGGGGGGTGGCAGCCAATCGGCGCCCAGTGCAGGAGGTTTCGTCCCGCAACCGCTGGGATGCGCCGTTCGGTGTCGAGGTGCCGCAGCCCTTGTGGCCCCCGCAGGGTGAGACGACCGCTGATCCGGGGACGACGGCAGGTCCGGGGCCGGCGGCAGAGGCCCTAGTGAGCGCCCGCCCTCCGATGACCGTGAGCCGAATCTGACCACTCTCGCGTTCGGGACCATTCCGCGGGCCGGCGACATAGCCTGCGAGGGGGGTAGGGGACCGCAGGCACTACGACGGGTGGGAAGCGATGAACCGGCTCCAGGGTAAAAGAGTTGTCATCACCGGGGCGGCCAGTGGAATCGGCCGCTCGGCGGCCGAACTGATGGCCGCCGAGGGTGCTCGGGTGCTCATCGCCGATCTGGACGGCGCCGCGGCGACCCGCACCGCCGGTGAGATCGGCGACCAGGCACTCGGCATCGCCGTGGACGTGATGGACGAGGAGTCGGTGGCCGGCATGGTCGAACGAGCCGTCGCCGAGTTCGGCGGCATCGACGTGCTGTGCAACCACGTGGGCGGCAGCAACCCGCGCAAGGACCTCGATCTTCTCCGGCTGGACCTCGCCGAATGGGACCGGACCATGGCACTCAACGCGCGCAGCACCGTCGTCGCCTCCCGGTTGGCGCTGCCGCACATGATCGCCGACGGCGGCGGCTCGATCATCAACACCGTCTCGGTCGCCGGTCTGGCGGGCGACACCCTGCAGTGCGCCTACGGCGCGGCCAAGGCCGCCGTCATCCGCCTCACCCAGTACATCGCCACCCAGTACGGCCGAAACAATGTGCGGTGCAACGCCGTTGCCCCTGGTGCGGTCATGACGCCGTCTCTGCGTGACAACCTCCCGGCGGAGGCGATCGACGCCATCCGCAGCCACAACGCCCTTGACCTGATCGGCGACCCGGAGGACATCGGCTGGGCCATGGTGTACCTCGCCTCCGAGGAGTCCCGCTACATGACGGGGCAGACCCTGGTGCTCGACGGTGGCCTGACCGCGCAGAGCCCGATTGCGGCCAGCCGCCGAAGGCTGGTCGATGAGTGAACACGTCCGGCGGTGGTCCGCCGTGGTGGCCGCCGTGGCCGTGCTGACCGGGTGCACCGCCCACCGTGACCCGGAACTGCATCCCGGTCAGCTGCTCACCGCGCGTCCGTTGACCACCTCGGCCGCACTGCCTGGCGGGCAGACCCAGCTGATCACCTATGTCTCCGACGACTCACACGGCGAGCCGATCGTCGTCTCGGGCACCGTGTCGGTGCCGACGTCGCCGCCGCCCGACGGCGGCTGGCCGGTCGTCAGCTGGGCACACGGCACCACCGGCTACGCCGACACCTGCGCCCCGTCCGCCGACACCCCGGACGGCCTCGTTCACGACTACGTGGGCGTGGTCCATCCCATGCTGGACAGTTGGCTGACCCGTGGCTACGCCGTCGTCCAGACCGACTACCAGGGACTGGGCACGCCCGGCGGGCATCCCTACGTCGACGGTGTCAGCGAAGCGAACACGGTGACCGACATCGTCAGGGCAGCAAGGAATCTCGATTCCAGCATCGGCACCGACTGGGTGGTCATCGGGCACAGTCAGGGCGGACAGGCCGCGCTGTTCACCGCGCAGGACGGTGAAGACCGTGCCCCCGAACTCAACCTGCTGGCAGCGGTGTCGATCGCACCGGGCGGGGTGGGGTTCGATCAGGCCGTCGATCTCATCCGCACCGGACGGCCGGAAGTGCAGGCGGCACAGAGGTTTCTGCCGCTGTTGGTCTTGGGGGCTGCGGTGGTGGACCCGTCGATCGATCCCGATCGGATCTTCTCCAACCAAGCACGGCCACTGCTGACCACGGCCCGCACCGAGTGCGTCGGGCAGGTCAACGCCCTGCCGCTGGTGCCGCCGGGGCAGGTGTTCGCGCCCGACGCGGAACTGGATGGGTTGCAGGCCCACCTCGCCCGCCAGGATCCCACCGGACTGACTCCGCGGGTGCCCGTCATGCTCGTGCAGGGCACCGCCGATGCGGCGGTGTCCCCGGCCGGGGTCGATGATTTGGCCAAGGCGCTGTGCGACAAGGACGTCACCCTGGACTACCGGGTGTACGCCGGGCAGGACCATCGCGGCGTCATCGGCGCCTCGTTGGTCGACGTGCAGAACTTCGTGGACGCCGTGCGCTCCGGGCAGGCGCCGGGGAACTGTCCGGGCTGACCCGGCTGATCCAGACGGGGTGTCCGGCGCGACGGCTTACGGCGAACCGTCGGCCCCCTCCGGTGACCGCGCCGTCACGAGATGGCCACTGTGCCGTCGGCCAAGTTGTAGTAGCCGACCACCACCTTCAGCTTGCCGGAGTCCAACGCGGGCTTCAGCTCCTTCGACGCCATGATCTGATCACGAGACTGCTCCGCGTTCGCCATGATGGAGTTGGTCAGCAGATTCCCCGGGCGCTTCTCGGCCACCGCGACGGCGGGTGTGATCGCGCTGATGAGTGCACCGACGTCACCGTGTGGCTCCGAATGCTGCTGGAGGGACGCGAGAGTCGCCGACACCGCACCACAATCCTGGTGCCCGAGGACCATGATGAGGTGCGTGCCGAGGTGGCCGACCGCGTACTCGATGCTGCCCATGCCCGCAGGGTCGACGACATTGCCGGCCACGCGGACGACGAACAGGTCGCCGAGGCCCTGGTCGAAGATGATCTCAGGGGGCAGCCGAGAGTCCGAACAGCTCAGCACGATGGCGAACGGCGACTGACCCTCCGACAACGGCTGACGGGCGTCCGGTGATTGATCGGGGTGCATCATGCGGCCCTCGACGAACCGCTGATTGCCCTGTTTCAACTCCGCCAGCGCCATCTCGGCACCCGAGATGTTGGGCCTTGGCGTCTCGGTCCTGATGGGAACGTCCGCGGGCACTGTGACGGTCTCGGTGGCCGTTGTCCTCTCCGGCGCACCGCAGGCGCTGAGAGCCGCGGCGGCCGCGGTCGTACCGGCAACTCCGAACCAGGCGCGTCGTGAAAGCATGCCGGTGAGAGTAACGCGGCGACGCAGACAACAGGTCGGTTTCAACGTATCGATGGGGCGCGTGTCGCGGACTTCACGGACGAGAGTGGTTCTCCGACAGGCAAGTTCGACGAAACCCGGCCATGGCTTGAGGCTGGGCGGGTGGGTGTACAGACGGAGCCTGCTGGGGAAGCGCGACGACGCTGGGGGACGCGCTGCTCTGTCGCGTCACCGGAATCTGTCTGCTTCCCAACAGGTTTCCCGTGAGATCCACCGATCGACCTCGAGGCGGTGGATCTGGCGTTATTCGGTTGGAAGATGGTTCAGGCCGAACCTCCCGGGCCGCCGCCACCGCCGGCCACACCCTCGCCGCCGTTCAGTCCGGCTGCGGAATCGCCTGGGGTGTCGGGGTTCCCAGACTGGTCGGGGCCGCCGACACCCGCGCCACCGCTTCCGCCCTGACCGCCGTCGCCACCGTTGCCGCCGTATCCACGCCTCATCGATGTTCCGGACGCACCGCGATCGATCAGTGCGCGAACGCCGCCCACCTGTTCCCCTGTTCTTTCAGTGCCGTCACAGCCAACTCGCAGCACCGTACGCACCATGAGCGATAAGCGTTCTCTGAAAGTGCCAGCCAGTCCTTCCTCGCTTCAAGATGCAAACATTGGAGACCGTGACGGCCGAGAACTCCGCAGTCCAACGACGTACCGCTGCGGAGTCGGTTACCGCCGGTTAAGGACAATTCACGATGGCCGGGCTTGCCAGAGTGTCGCCTTCCGGCGTGAAGACTCGGCGACGAGTCCTGCTCGACCATGGCGACGGGTCCTGCTCGGCCGGACGGGATCGCGACGCCGTCGCGCCGAAGCTCCCCAGGGCACAACCGCTCGCCGAAGTTTCCCAGCGCAAGCAACCGAATGGAGTGGTGTCGGTGTGGGTACTCCCGGCGGGCGGGGTTCACATCGGCGGCGGAGGTCATGATGAGCGCGGCACCCACCCTGAAGAAGGCACTGAGCCAACGCCAGCTGACGATGATCGCCATCGGCGGGGTGATCGGCGCCGGCCTGTTCGTCGGATCCGGCGTCGTCATCGGCGACACCGGACCGGGCGCCTTCCTCACCTACGGCATGGCCGGCGTGCTCATCATCATGGTGATGCGCATGCTGGCGGAGATGGCGGTGGCCAACCCGTCGACGGGGTCGTTCGCGGACTACTCCCGCAACGCACTGGGGCATTGGGCGGGATTCTCCGTCGGGTGGTTGTACTGGTACTTCTGGGTCATCGTCGTCGGGTTCGAGGCGATCGCGGGCGCCAAGATCATCCAGTACTGGATCGACATACCGCTGTGGCTGTCCGCGCTGGTGTTCATGGTGCTGATGACGGCCACCAACCTGTTCTCGGTGGCCTCCTACGGCGAGTTCGAGTTCTGGTTCGCCGGCATCAAGGTGGCCGCGATCATCGCGTTCCTCGCGGTCGGCGGGGCCTACGTGTTCGGCCTGTGGCCGGACAAGTCGGCTGACTTCTCCAACCTGACCAGCCACGGCGGCTTCATGCCCCTGGGGTTCGGAGTGATCACCGTCGGCATCGTGACGGTGATCTTCTCCATGGTCGGTGCCGAGATCGCAACCATCGCCGCCGCGGAGTCCCAGGATCCCGAACGCGCGGTGGCCAAAGCCGCCAACTCGGTGATCCTGCGCATCCTGATCTTCTACGTCGGTGCCGTGCTGCTGCTGGTGCTGATCGTGCCCTGGAACGACGACAGCGTGGCGGCGTCCCCGTTCGTCGCGGCCTTCAACGCGATGGGCATTCCGTACGCCGACCACGTGATGAATGCCGTGGTGCTGACCGCGGTGCTCAGCTGTCTGAACTCGGGCATGTACACGGCGTCGCGCATGCTCTTTGTGCTCGCGGCGCGCCGCGAGGCGCCGGCGGCACTGGTGACGGTGACGCGGCGCGGCGTACCGACCAATGCGATCCTGGCGTCCTCGGTCGTCGGGTTCCTCTGCGTGATCGCCGCGGCGGCCTCCCCGGACACCATCTTCGCGTTTCTGCTCAACTCCAGCGGCGCCATCATCCTGTTCGTCTATCTGCTGATCGCGATCTCGCAGATCGTGCTGCGCCGACGCACGCCGGACTCCGAACTGCGCGTGAAGATGTGGCTGTTCCCGGTGCTCTCGGTGCTGACCGCGGCGGGGATCGTCGCGATCCTGGTGCAGATGTTCATCGACCCCGCGCTGCGTTCCCAACTGGTGCTCAGCCTGCTGTCCTGGGCCGTGGTGCTGCTGCTGTACGGCGCCAACAAGTGGTTCGTCCGCAGGCGTCCGGTCCGCCCCGACGACGTTCCCGCGGATCGCGCGCACCGCGTGCTCGTGTTGGCCAACCACACCGTCGACTCCGACGAACTGCTGGCCGAGTTGACCCGGATCGGCGTCGACCGCGACACGCGGTATCTGGTGGTGGTGCCCGCGAGTCCGGTCGACACCGGCGCCGCGGCCACGCACGGTCCACGTGACGTCTCCGAGGCCACCGAGGAGGCCGCCAGGGCCCGGTTGGAGACCACGCTGACCGCGCTGCGCACCGAAAACCGGGACGTCGAGGGCGAACTGGGTGATGCCAGGCCGCTGCGCGCGCTGGCCGACGCCGTTCAGAGATACCGGCCGGACCAGATCGTGATCGCCACCCTGCCGCCGGAGTTCTCGGTCTGGCAGCGTTTCGACGTCGTGGAGCGGGCCCGCATCCAGTTCGACGTTCCGGTCACCCATGTGGTCGCGACATCCGTTGCGGAGAAGAGGGTTTCGAGATGACGATTCTCGCGGGGTTCAGCGCGTCCGGACACGCGCCGGCTCCGCTGCATCTGGCCGCTCAGCTGGCTCGGGCCACCGGAGACCGGATCGTCGCGGTGGCGGTCGTCGAAGATCATTGGCCCCGCAGTCTGGATCCGACGGAGGGGGAGTACCTGGACCACGTCGGCGGGCAGGCGCTGCGATCACTCAAGGAACTGGTCGCCGGCCTGTCCGGTGAGCTCGACGTGTGCACCATGATCCATCAGGCCGAGTCGGTGCCGGCGGGACTGACCGACCTCGCCGAGGAGTTGAGCGCCGACATGGTGGTCGTCGGGTCGTCGTCCTCGGGTCTGCTGGGCCGCATCGCCCTGGGCAGCGTCACCGACCGCCTCGTGCACACCGCCAGCATCCCGGTGGCCATCGCACCGCGGGGCTATCCGTTGCAGAGCGCCGGGATCGACCGGTTGACGGTGGCCTACGGCGGGCAGGCCGATGAGGTCGGACTCGTCGCCACGACCGCCGAACTCGCCGAGCGATGGTCGGCGGCGCTGCGGATCGCGTCGTTCACCGTGCGGCCGGTGACCATGTTCGCCGGCTCCATCGAAACCTCGGCGGAGGACCTCGTCGTGCAGCAGTGGGCGCGGCAGACCCAGGAGAACATCGTCGCCCAGTTGCAGCGGGTCCGTACGGGGGTCGGAGTGCTGGCCGCTGAGGTGGTGATCGGTGCGGGAGTGACCTGGCGGGATGCGGTGGAGACCGTCGAGTGGCGGGCCGGGGACGTCCTGGTGCTCGGCTCCGGCGCGGCCGGACCGGCTGCCCAAGTGTTCCTCGGTTCGGCGGCGGCGCGGATCCTGCGGCATGCGCCGGTGCCGGCGATGATCGTGCCGCGACGTACGGCGGGCTGAACCGCCCAGTGACCCAAAAAGGACGGCGCGGCCGTTACGTCCTCGCCGGAACCTTCGGAGTGAAAGGCTCACACGATGTCATTTCGAGTGAAGTTCGAACGCAACGAACAGCCGGGGGAGTACGGCGACGACGACACCTTCGAGTTCCTCGACAACGGTGTCCTCAGGCTGTCGTTCAGTGAACCGGCGCGATGGGACGAGTACTACGCGCCGCACGCCTGGTATCAGGTCATCGCGGAGGAGAAGCACGGGCCGGGGTCATCGTGAGCACCTGTGCCAGTGCGGCTTTGGCGTGCCCGGTGTGCTGACGTGAAGGTCTAGTCCGCTTCGAGCAGGAGCGGGTCGGAGTCCAGTCCGTGGCCCAGATGCGTGAGCAGCGTCTCGAACTCGGCGCGCACGTGGTCCTCCATCCGCGACAGGATCTCCGACTCGTCACCGGCGATCATGGCGTCCAGGATGCCGTCGTGCTCCTTGGCGGCTTCCGCGCGCCCCTGCACGCCCCAGGGAAAGGCGTCCCAGAATCGTTGTATCTCCCTGGTCAGCGTCGCCAGCCCGCAGTGACCGTAGATTCCGAAGTGGAACTCCTGGTCGAGTTGGCGGGCGGCCTCCTCGTCGCCGCGTGCGCAGGCGTCGCCGTAGTCGGTGTTGATGCGGCGCACGGCCGCGAAGTCCACCCGGCTCATCCGGTTTGACGCGCGCAGCGCCGCGTAAGGCTCGAGTAGGCGCAGCATCACGTAGGTGGAACGGATCTGATCCGAGTCGGGGGCGGTCACGGATACGCCGTGGTGTGAGGAACCCACGACCAGGCCGGCGGTCAGCAGTTGCCGCAGAGCTTCTCGTGCCGGGGTGGTGCTGGTCTCGAACCGCTCGGCGATCTCCACCTGCAGCAGCCGAGAGCCCTTCGGGAGCTTCCCGGAGGTGATTTCGGCCTTCAGGGTGTTGAAGATCAGTTCTGCCTTCGTCCCCAAGGTTCCCCCTAGTCGTTTCTGCCCGAACAGTGTACGGGCTGTGCCGTTTTCGGCAGATTGTGCATTTTCTTGTTTAAGTCTGCACATTCCGGTGATGTCAGATACAGTAGCGCAAGCGTAGTGGTGCGCGTCACCTCGATTGGACTTTCGGGATGGAGTGGTTTTGGTGTCTTCGTTGTCGCGTCGGTCGCTGTTGGGCGGGGCGTTGGGCTTGGGAGCCTCTGCTGTGCTGTTGTCTGCGTGTGGTCGCGGCGGCAGTGGCGGCGGTGGTGGGTCGAGCTCGGGAGCCGTCGATCTGATGTACGACTGGACCTATAACGGGCCGCCGGGGACGGTGGCCGAGTACTGGTCTCAGGTCCGTGATCGACTCGCGACTGCCGGCGGTGCTCGTCTGGGCGGTTTGAATGAGGTTCCGTTCGAGGCGATCTTCCAGTCGGTGGGTGCGGCTCTGCGGGCGAAATCCGGTCCCTCGCTGGCGACCTGGTACTCCGATTTCTTCACGTTCGACCTGGCGCACAAGTCGTCGATCGCCCCGTTGGACGAGTACGTCGGTGCTGGAGAGACGGGACACTGGCTGCTTGCCTCGACGAAGTCTGACGGTGCGTATTACGGTGCGCCGCACGTGATCGAGGCGATGGGGTTGGTGATCAACCGGAAGTTGTTCGACCGCGCCGGTGTCAAGGTCGAGGGTCGATTTGAGTCCTATGAGGCGTTCATCGAGGCCTGCGATCGGCTGGTGGCGGCGGGGATCACGCCGATCCAGGCCGGCACCAGTGACGGCATCGGCGCTGAGGGCTGGTTCATGCTTGAGAAGTTGCAGGTGTGCGACTCCCCGGCCGAGTTGTTGCGGGTGGTCACTGGTGACGTGCCGGTGCGGGATTCGTTGTATGCGCCCGTGGTGTCGAACGCGACGGTGTTGCGGGACAAGTACATCAACGCGGCGCCGAACAACGACACCAACCAGGATGCGGTCAACAAGTTCCTGCGGGGCGGGGCGGCGATGGCCCTGATGCTGCCCGCGGCGATGGCTGATCCGGCCATCGGTTCCGAGTTCGAGCTGATCGGCTTCCCGGCCTCGGCGGCCAAGATGAATCGTGAGGCGCTGGGCGCCGGTGACACCGTGATGATCATGGGGTACGCCGATGACAAGGCGCAGGCGGGTGAGGTCATTCGGTTCCTGCATCAGCCGGAGCAGTTGCAGTTGTGGTGGGAGCTGACGGGCAGCCTGCCGGCCGACGATCGTTTCGACAGTTCAGTGCTGCCGGAGCGGTTGAAGACGTTGTGGGCGATGATCACCGGTGGCGCGCGCGGCGAGTACTCGTTGTGGTGGCCGGACAATTTCTATCCGTCGACGGTGGCGTTGCCGCTGATCGGGGCGATGCAGCAGATGTTCGCCGGTGCGGCGAATGCCGATCAGACGTTGACCAAGATCGATGACGTGTTCGCCAAGTTCCGCCAGCAGAACCCCGGAGAACTCGACGTCGTGCGTGCCTTCGCCAAGACCCTCGAAACATCCTGATGGCCGACAACGACTGAACGGCAACTGAAACCGATGGTTGAGGGCGGTCTGCTCAGGCGACAGCGGTTTCTGACTTCGTGAGGACGTCTGCGGGTCTGCCCGGACCTGCAGACGATGGACGGCCATCCCGGATCGCGACCACGCGTCAGCGGCGCCGAGAGTCCCCTCACTCAGCGCCCACTGGCGTCACGGCTGTCTGCCGGTCACGTGGGTGGAATTCGCGATGCCAAAATACTGGAACTGTAAGGAGATTACGTGTCCGCGGTTAAAACGGACGAGGCTGGGAATCCTGACGTCCTCATCATCGGGGCGGGAGCATCGGGCTCCACAGCGGCCCGGATGTTGGCGGAGAGCGGATTCCAGGTCACCGTCCTGGAGCAGGGCGGCTGGGTGGGCCGCGCCGACTACCCCAGCGAGCGCCCCGATCGCGATGTACTCACCAATGGGCCATGGTCGGCGAACCCCAACGTGCGACGCAGCAGCTGGGACTACCCGATCGACGTGGCGGATTCCGACGTGTACCCGCTCAACTTCAACGCCGCGGGCGGCAGCACCATCCTCTACGGCGCCGAGTGGCCCAGGTTCATCCCGTCGGACTTCAAGTTGCACAGTCTCTACGGCATGGCCGATGACTGGCCGTTCAGCTACGAGGACTTGGAGCCCTACTACGCCCTGCTGGAGGAGACGGTCGGCGTCTCCGGCACTCCGGGCGATCCGGCCTATCCCCCCAATGAGTCAGAGCTGATGCCCGGTCTGCCCATGGGACGCATGGGCATCAAGGCCGCCGAGGGCATGAACAAGCTGGGCTGGCACTGGTGGCCCGCGATCAACGCGATCATGAGCAGGACGGTGGGCGATCGCGGAGCCTGCAGCCGCTGGGCGACCTGCATGACCGGCTGCCCGGAGGGCGCGAAGGCCTCGTTCGACGTGGCCATGCTCCCCGCCGCCGTCGCGGCCGGGGCGCGCGTGGTGACGAACGCACGAGTCCGGGAGATCACCGTGAATGAGGCGGGCCTCGCGAGCGGCGCGACGTGGATCGACGCCGAGGGCGTCGAGCACCACACCGCGGCGCCGATCGTGATCGTGTGCGCCAACGGGGTCGGAACCCCGCGCCTGCTGCAGCTTTCGACGTCCGCCCGCTTCCCCAACGGCCTCGCCAACTCCTCCGGCCTGGTCGGACGGCGGTTGATGATGCATCCGTTCCTGGCGGTGATGGGGGTCTACGACGAACCATTGGAGAGTTGGCTCGGGCCGTACGGGGCTCCGATCTACTCGCTGCAGTTCGCCGAGACGGATCTGAGCCGGGGATTCGCGCGCGGCGCCCGCTGGTCGGCGCAGCCGATCACCGGCCCGATGGAGATTCTGCGCCGTTACGACGACCTGCCCCGCGAACAGCGCACGGGTGCCGCCGGTCAGGCGCTGGTGGAGCGGGCGCTGGGCAGGGCGTTCGAATGGGGCGTGTCCATCGAGGACCTCCCCGACGACAACAACTACGTGACGCTCAGTGACGACATCGTGGACAGTTCCGGGCTGCCGGCTCCCAAGGTCGTCTACTCCATCTCGGAGGACAGTCGGCGCAACCTGGAGTGGAACGCAGAGCGGGCCCGCGAAGCCCATGAGGCATCGGGTGCGGTGGAGACCAAGATCATCAACTGGATGCCCGAGACGGGTTGGCACATGCTGGGAACGGCCCGCTGCGGCGATGATCCGGCGACCTCGGTGGTGAACGGATTCGGCCAGGCGCACGACGTTCCGAACCTGTACATCCTCGACGGCAGCGTCTTCGTGACGTCGTCGGCGGTGAACCCGACGTCGACCATCGTCGCGTTCGCGGCCCGTGCCGTCGAGCATCTGATCGAGAACGCATCTAATCAGGAGGTTCCGTTGTGAGGCCGATGCCGGCGAACGGTGTGGACATCGACGACGTCACCCGACGCGGACTGGAGATGTGGTGTGACGCGCTGCTGCCCGGCACCGCCACGATGCCGTCGGGGCGCAGCGTCGGGGCCCACCTGGACCTGATCGACGCCGTCCTGGCGGCGGATGCCGACCTGGTCGAGGCGGTGGTGACCCTGGCGCGCACCGCCGCCGAGAGCGGGTTCGTCGACCTGTCCGACGAGGCCGACGAAATCGCCTGTGAAAAAATGATTTTCGCTATGAACGCCGCCTATTACATGTCCACTGAAGTGACGAAGAAGCTGGGCTATCCCGGCCCGACGCGGAGGCCGATCAGTCTCGCATCCCCCGACGAGTTGGGCACTCCGGAGATGCTGGCTCCGGTGATCGCACGCGGAGAGTTCTACGTGGCGACCCCGGGGTCGCAACGGTGACCGAGTCATGACCGGCATCACGAGGGCCGCCGGGCGCCGAACGCAGCTGGGCTCGCAGCGCAAGAGGCTGATTGCCGCATTCCTGTTGGTGTCACCCGCGGTACTGATGATGACGCTGGTGATCGTCTACCCGGCAGTCGATTCGGTGATCGAGAGCTTCCGCCTCAACGGGCAGTTCGTCGGGCTGACCAACTTCGCCACCCTCTTCGAGGACTCGGACTTCTGGGTGGCGTTCCGCAACAACCTGATTCTGCTCGTCAGCATCCCGATCCGGATCATCCTCGGACTCGTCCTGGCGGCGATCGCCTACCGAGGACTGACCGCCACCAAGCTGTACGAGACGGCGATCTTCCTGCCCTACATACCCTCGATCGCCGCGGTCGGCGTGATCTTCGTCTACATCCTGAACGCCAACGGGCCGCTGAACCAGGTCCTGGGATTCTTCGGATTCTCCGATCTGCAGCACGGCTGGCTGACCGAGCCCGGTTTCGCGATGTGGAGCATCATGGCCGTGATCGTTTGGAGCCGACTGGGTTTCACCTTCATCATCTTCTCGTCGCGCCTGGCCGCGGTCGACCGCACCATCTTTCAGGCCGCCTTCGTCGACGGCGCCTCGTGGACCAGAACCTTCCTTCGCGTGGGCCTTCCCCAGCTCAAGGGGGCCATCGAGTTCGTGGCGATCCTCAGCGTGGTCGAGGTCTTCGCCTGGAGCTTCGCCTACGTCTACGTGCTGTCGCAGGGTGCAAATGATCCGTCCAACCACGTGCTGGAGACCTATCTCTACAACCAGGTGTTCCTGGCCAATCTGCCCGGTCTGGCCGCGGCGGTGGCGGTCTTCATCATGGCGGTGGTCGGCATCCTGGTGATCTTCCGGGTACGCCGCACGTCGTTGGATCTGGAATGAAGGGGATGAGAGTGCAGCGACTCGGCTCGGTTCGGCGAGCACGATCTCCCAAAGACCCGAACGAGAACCAGGTTCCGTACCTGGGATCTCGCTTTGCTCGGATGCGGGTCCGGATCAGCGAGCACCTGGTGATGATCATCGCCACGCTGCTCTCGATCGCCCCGCTGTATTTCATGGCGATCACGGCATTCAAGAGCCGCAGCGAATTCGAGGAGAATCCGGCCTCGCTGGCCCCGGCCACGGATCCGACGTTCGAGAACTTCCGCACGGTGTGGACCCGACTCGACTTCGGTCTGCAGATGCAGAACAGCTTCATCCTGAGTGCGTCCTCGGCGGTGATCGTCACCGTGCTCTCGGTGATGGGCGGTTTCGCCTTGGCCCACATCAAGTTCCGCGGCGCCCGGTGGATCCTGATCGCCACCATCGTGCTGATGTCGGTGCCGGCGATCGTGATCGTCGTTCCGCTGTTCCTGATCATGGTGGACCTGCAGTTGATCAACACGTTCCCGTCGGCGATCATCGTCGAAGCCGGACTCGGACTTCCGTTCGGGATCTACATGATGTTCACCTTCATGCGGGGCCTGCCGAGTGAGCTCTTCCGTGCCGCGCAGATGGAGGGCGCCGGGTACTGGCGCCAGCTGATCTGGATCGCGACGCCGCTGTCGGTGTCGGCGATCGGCACAGTCGCCCTGGTGACCTCGGTGATGGCCTGGAACGACCTGCTCGTGCCGTTGATCATGTGGCAGAGCGAGGATCTCCGGGTCCTGATGGTCGGCCTCGCCGGCCTCTCACCCGGACGGCAGGGCGGGGTCGACGTGCCCATCGCGATGGCGGGGGTGACGATCTCGGTCCTTCCGATGATCATTCTGTTCCTCATCGCGCGCAGGTTCTTTGTCCGAGGTCTCGTAGACGGAGCAGTCAAATGACAATTCACCTGGAATCGGTGTCCAAGGCCTACGGCGGGCGCTCGGTGATCAAAGATCTCGACCTCACGGTCGAGGACGGCGAGTGGGTCGCCCTCGTCGGGCCCTCGGGTTCGGGAAAGTCCACGATCCTCAGCATGATCGCCGGGCTCACCTCAGTCAGCGGAGGTTCAATCCGGATCGCCGGACGGGATGTCACCTCGCTGGCGCCGCAGGACCGAGATGTCGCGATGGTGTTCCAGTCCTACGCGCTGTACCCGCATATGACGGTGCGCCAGAACATCGCGTTCGGTCTGAAGACCCGCAAGGTGCCCAAGGCCGAGATCGCCACCCGCATCGCGCGGGCGGCCCAGCAGCTCGGTCTCGAGGAACTGCTGGATCGCCGGCCGGGGCAGCTGTCGGGAGGCCAGCGGCAGCGGGTGGCGATGGGACGCGCCATCGTGCGGGAACCCAGCGCCTTCCTGCTCGACGAACCGCTGTCCAACCTCGACACCGAGCTTCGGGGACGGGTCCGCACAGAACTCTCGCAGATGCGCGACCGGCTGCGGGTCTCCTCGGTCTACGTCACCCATGACCAGGTCGAGGCGATGACCCTGGGGCACCGCGTCGCGGTCCTGCGGGACGGTGTGCTGCAGCAGGTCGGCACCGGCACCGACCTCTACGAGAACCCCGCGAACCGGTTCGTGGCCGGGTTCATCGGGCGGGTGCCGATCAACTTCATCGACGGCGTCGTCCTTCGCGACGGACGCGTCGAGGTGTGCGGTGCCGCGCTGCCCGTGCGCTGTCCGGACTTGGGGCGCGAGTGGAACAACCGGCCGATCACCGTCGCCGTTCGGCCCACCGCACTCGAGGCCTCGGAGCAGTGCCGGGACCGGGAGGCGCCGCGCATCACCGGCCGCGTCGGCCTGATCGAGGACCTTGGCTCGGAGAAGATCGTGCAGATCCAGTCCGCGCACGGCGACGGTGAGGTGACGCTCTCGGCCTGCCTGCCGGGTGCTGTGCAGGTCCGGCAGGGCGAACTGTGCGAATTGGCCATCGACCCCGCGTCGCTCTACTTCTTCGACGCCGAGTCTGGAACTTCACTTGGGAGAAACAGTGTCCGCTGACGTCAACGACGGGGAGGACTTCACCTCCCTCGACCACCTGGTACCGGTCCTGCAGCAGCTGGTGCGCATCCCCAGCATCAACCCGGGCGGCGACGAGCGGGCGGTGGTGGAACGGATCCGGCAGCTGCTCGACGGTACCGGCGTCGAGATGCACGTCGTCGAGCACGAGCCCGGCCGCCCGTCGCTGGCCGCGGTGCTGCCCGGAAAACGCGGCGGCCCGACGCTGGTGCTCAACGGGCACACCGACACGGTGCCCATCGACGATGAAAACCTTTGGACCACGAAGCCATTCGAGGCGGAGGTCCGGGACGGTTTCATCTATGGGCGAGGTGCCTGCGACATGAAGGCCGGCCTCGCGATCGCGATCGGGATCCTGCGGAACCTGGCCCGCGACGTACCCGCCGAGCAGCGCGGGACGCTGATCGCACACTTCGCCGCCGGCGAGGAGCGTGGTGAGCCGGGCACCTTGGCGCTCGTCGAAGCGGGCCACGTCGGCGACTACGGCATCGTCATGGAACCGACCTGTCTGCAGGTCGCGACGGCGACCAGGGGAGTGGGCCGTTACACCATCAGGGTCAAGGGCAGGGCCGGCCATGCCAGTAAACCGGAGTACGGCCGGAACCCGATCTGGGCGGTGTCCAACGTGATCGGAGCACTGGAGAAGTACCGGGCCGGCGTCGGAAGCGTCACGCATCCGATGTTGCCGCCGGGGACGTGCACCCCGACCGTGGTGCGCGCCGGTGCCAGCGAGAACGCCATCCCGGACTGGTGTGACATCCTCATCGACCGGCGCCTGGTGCCGGGGGAGTCCGCCGTGACCGAGGGACAGCGCCTCAACGCGCACCTCCAGGAGGCCGCTGCCGCAGGGCTTCCCGAGGACGTCGAGATCGAGATGACGACCCTGCTGGCCGCGGACCCGGCCGAGATCGACGCCGACTCGCCGTTCGCGCAGCTGATGCTGCAGTGTCTGCGGGACGAGGTCGGCGGGTCACCGGTCGCCGTGGGCATGCCCTTCGGCAGCGACACGCGCAACCTGGTCAACGAGGGCGGGATGCAGGCGCTGACCTTCGGGCCCGGAGACATCGGCGAATGCCACTGCGCCGACGAGCGACTGTCCCTCGACGAATTCAGCTCGGCAGCAAGCATCCTGACGAGGGTGACAAAGGCGGTGCTGATCGACGGCGTGCTCGACGGTGCCTCCAGCACGGCGCGCCAGGAGGTGCTGCGATGACCGACAGTCAGCTGCGGACGGTGAGCCGCGAGCAGGTCCGTCAGGCGCAGGAGCGCCTCAGCGGCCGGATCCGGACCACGCCGATGCTCGACCTGCCGCCGGGCCCGAACGGCGAGCTGATCTCGGTGAAGTTGGAGTTCCTGCAGCTGTCGGGGTCCTTCAAGGCGCGGGGGGCCACGAACCGGATCGCCCTCGACGAGGGCCGACACGGCCGAGTCACGGCGGTCTCCGGCGGAAATCACGGGGCCGGGGTCGCGCTGGCCGGTCGGACATTCGGTCTGCCCGTCGACATCTTCCTGCCGAAGTCCTCGCCGGCACACAAACTGAGGCTGATCGAATCGCTCGGTGCCGAACTGCATCTGATCGACGGGACCTTCTCAGACGCCGTCGAGGCGTGCGCCGGGTTCACCGAGGCCCACGACGCGTTGTTCGTCCACCCCTTCGATGACCCGGGAACCGTGGCCGGCCAAGGCACTCTGGGGCTCGAGGTGATGGCGCAGCGCCCCGACACCGCTGCGGTGGTGGTCTCCGTCGGCGGCGGTGGGCTGGCCGCCGGAATCACCGTTGCCCTCGGCGGTGCGGCCCGGGTGGTTGCCGCCGAACCGGTCACGTGCCGCAGTCTCGCGGCGGCGCTGGAGGCCGGCGAACCGACCAGGGTGGAGGTGGGCGGCCTCTCCGGGGATGCACTGGGAGCGCCGGTCATCGGAGAGATCGCGTTCAACGTCCTCTCGGCTGCCGGGGATCCGGTTGTCGAGGTGACCGAGGACGACCTCGTCGTCGCCCAGCAGGACGTCTGGGACCGACTGCGCCTGTGTGTCGAGCCGGCCGCCGCGTGCGCTTGGGCGGCCACCTTCAAGGAGGGCGTGATCAAACCGGGCGAACGTGTGGTCGTGGTGTTGTGCGGTTCGAATGTCGATCCGCGGGAGTGGAGTTCGGTGGTCGGCCGATGAGGGTCGAAAGAGCGTGTTCTGCAGGGACGTTCCAACTCTTGAAGGAAAGGAGCCGCTGATGAAGCTGCTCAGAGTCGGTCATCCGGGCGAGGAGAAGCCCGGTGTCGTCGTGGACGATTCACGTTATGTGGATCTGTCCGATGTCGTCGACGACTTCGACGGGGCCTTCTTCGAATCCGGTGGAATCGAGCGGATTCGTGCGATCGTGTCCGAGCGGACCGAATCCGGGGAGCGGGTCGAGTCGCTGGCGGGCCGCCGCATAGGCGCTCCGATCGCGCGCCCGCATCAGATCCTCTGCATCGGACTGAACTACGTGGACCATGCCATCGAGGCCGGTCTGGACATCCCAGTTGAACCGGTGGTGTTCACCAAGTCACCGAACACGTTGGTGGGCCCCGAGGATGACGTCAGGATCCCACGCGGAGGCACGAAGGTGGACTGGGAGGCCGAGCTTGGAATCGTGATCGGACGCCGGGCGAGTTACCTGCCCGACGTCGACGCGGCCAAGGACGTGATCGCCGGCTGGACCGTGGTCAACGATTTGAGCGAGCGTGCATTTCAGCTCGAACGCGGTGGGCAGTGGATCAAAGGGAAGTCCGCGGAGACGTTCAACCCGGCCGGTCCGTGGTTGGTGACACCGGATGAACTCCCGGACGTCGGACAACTCGAGATCTGGCTCGACGTCAACGGGACGGCGAGGCAGCGCGGCAACACCGCGCAGATGATCTTTGATCCGTACTCCATCGTGCACTACCTCAGCCAGTTCCTGGTCCTCGAGCCGGGTGACCTGATCAACACCGGGACGCCGGCCGGTGTCGGGATGGGATTCGACCCGCCGGTGTGGCTGAGCGCGGGCGATGTGCTGACCACGGGCATCCAGCATCTCGGCACGCAACGGCAGCGCGTCGTCGCGCCGCGTTGACGCGGCCGATTTAGCCAAAAGACCTCGCGTACAACAGAATTCGACAGCTACTTTGATTGACTGATTATGCACAATGTGGTTAAGCTGTATGTAGCTGCAGCCGCAGATCGCGGCGAAATCCCCCCGGCACAACAGTCACAGAACCTGGTCAACAGGTGGAAGGATGCGCATGCATTTCGAGATATCGCACGCTGAGCATCGGCAGAGGTACGGCAGGCTGCAGGAGGCCATGGCGGCCGCGGGCGTCGACACTCTGTTGAGTTGGGCGCCGGAGAACATCTATTACCTGACCGGCTTCGACACCCTCGGCTATTACTTCCCGCAGTGCCTGGTGGCCTCCGTGGATGCCGATCCGGTTCTGGTGATCCGCCATTTCGAGACGCCCAACGTCGAAATGCAGACGTGGCTCACCGGTTACGTGGGCTACCGCGATCACGAGGACATCGCTCAGGTGGTCGCCAGCGTCGCGGCCAGGTTCGGCCCGCGGGTCGCGACTGAGGCGGAGACCTGGTCGGTCTCACCAGGAATCGCTGCACGAATCTCGGCCGCGCTTGATGGCCGGGTGACGCCGATCAGTGGTCTGGTCGAAGGCCTCCGGTTGGTGAAGTCCGCGACCGAGATCGAATTGATCCGCCACGCATGCCGATTCACCGAGGCCGGGATGGCGGCCGCATTCGACGCCTCCCGGGTCGGGTCCACCGAGGACGACGTTGCCGCCGCGCTCTATCACGCCATGATCTCGGCAGGCTCGTCCTACCCCAGCCTTGCGCCGTTCGTGGCCACCGGTCCCCGGACCGCGCAGCCACACGCGACGTGGAGCGGGCGACCGATCCAGGAGGGCGACATGCTCTTCTACGAGCCGGGCGGCAGCGCAGGCCGGTACGGTGCCGGATTGATCCGCGTCGGTGTTGTCGGCGAGGTTCCCCAGTCCATCCGTGCCACAGTCGATTCCGCGGTCGCCGTCGTGACCGACGCGCTCGAGGCGCTCATCGCCGCGATCCGGCCGGGAGTCACCGGGCAGGAGGTGCATCTGGCGAACCGCGACGTGATCAAGGGTGCCGGCTGGGGCGACATTCACCGCAACCGCAGCGGCTACTCGATCGGCGTGAGCTACCCGCCGGACTGGGGCGAGGGCCACATCTACAGCCTGCGGCACATGGAGACCCGGCCGCTCGAACCCGGCATGGTCTTCCACATCGTGCCCAACGTGATGATTCCGGATGTCGCCGGAATCGGTGTGTCGGAGACGGTCCTGGTGACCGAGACCGGCTGCGAAGCACTGACACAGTACCCCCGCGAGCTCATTCGCGTGGAGCCCACCAAGTGACGGCGCGCCCGTCCGAGAAGAGGAGATTGATGTGACCCCTGAACAGAAGCTGGCCGAACTCGGAATCGTCCTGCCGGAGTCCCCGCCGGCCGTCGGCAACTATCTGTCCACGGTGCAGCACGGTGATCTGCTGTTCGTCTCGGGTCACGGTCCGTACCGCGATGGCGAGTACCTGTACCGGGGCAAGGTCGACAGCGAGGTCAGCGTCACCGACGCTCAGGCCGCCGCTCGGCTGACGATCATCAACGCCCTGGGCAGCGCGCGCGCCGCCCTGGGCACCCTGGACCGCGTCGTCCGCGTCGTCAAGCTCTTCGGCATGGTGAACAGCGACCCGCGGTTTGCCGCGCAGCCGAAGGTGATCGACGGCGCCTCCGATCTGTTGGCGGAGATCTTCGGCGACGCCGGCCTGCACACCCGCTCTGCGGTGGGTCTCGGTGCTCTGCCGATGGGGATCTCGGTCGAGATCGAGATGGTCCTGGCGGTCCGCGACTAGTCGTCCGTCATCGACGGAGTCCACAACGAAAGGCAGGCGATCAACCATGGCAGGGCCCGACCAGCAGATGTCCTACGGTCACTTCGTCAACGGCCACCACCTCATTCCGTCGGACGGCGAACGGACCGAGGTTCGGGCACCCGTGACCGGTGAGCTGATCGAGTCAGTCCCGGTTGGATCCGCTGATCAGGTGGACGCGGCGGTGCGTGCTGCGCGGGGTGCGCTGCCGGCGTGGCGGGCGGCGGCACCAGCGGAACGCGCACGGTTGCTGCGACTCATCGGCGACGCTCTGATCGAGCGGGCCGATGAGATCGCAGCCATCGAGTCCCGCAACGCCGGGAAACCGGTGGCCGACGCACGCGCGGAGGTGGTGGCCTCGGGCGACCTGTTCCACTTCTACTCAGGAGTGGCGATGCAACGCTTCGGCCAGCAGGTCCCCATGCCCGACGGTGAGACGGTCGCGTACACCGTGCGCGAGCCCGTGGGAGTGGTGGCCGCGATCACGCCGTGGAACTATCCGCTGGTGATCGCGGCCGGCAAGGTCGCGGCGGCGCTCTGTGTCGGGTGCACCGTGGTGGTCAAACCGGCCCCCGAGACACCGCTCACCACCATTCTGCTGGCCCGCCTTGCCGACGAGGTGGGACTGCCTGCGGGCGTCCTCAACGTGGTCGCCGGTGACGATCGCACCGGGGCAGCACTTGCCGAGCACCGCGCGGTCGCGAAGATCACCTTCACCGGCTCGACCGCGGCCGGACGCGCCGTGGCGGGTGCGGCGGCACGGATCGGCCGGCCCGTGGTGATGGAGCTCGGCGGGAAGAGCCCCAACATCGTCTTCGACGACGTCGACATTCCGAAAGTTGTTGAACGCGTGTTGATGGCGGGTTTGGTCAACGGCGGTCAGGAATGCTGCGGCGGTGCCCGCATCCTGGTGCAGGAGACGATCTTCGACGAGTTCTGTGCCGCGGCCGCGGAGTGGCTGCAGGGGCTGCAGGTCGGTCCGGTCGGGGACCGGGAGTCTGACATCAACCCGATCATCTCCGAGCGTCAACGGCAGCGAGTCGCTGGTCTGGTGGAACGCGCCCTCGCCGACGGAGCCGAAGTCCTCGCCGTGAAGGCAGCCCCCGAGCAGGGCTACTTCTACCCGCCGACCATCCTGACCTCGGTGCATGAGGATATGGAGATCTGCCAGACCGAGATCTTCGGTCCGGTGTTGACCATCGACACGTTCACCGACGAGGACGATGCGATCGCGAAGGGAAACAACACCGACTACGGTCTGGCCGCCGGGGTCTGGACCACGGACATCGGCCGGGCACTCAAGTGTGCCAACGGTTTGGAGGCCGGACGGATGTGGGTGAACAGCTACCTCTCCGAGACCCCCTCCGCGCCGTTCGGCGGGATGAAGGACAGTGGCTACGGCTCCGAGATCGGTGTCGAGGGCGCGCTGGAGTTCACTGCGACCAAGGCTGTCTACCTGCAGGGTCTCTAGCGGGACCGGGACTGCCCGTCCGCAGGGTGTGCGCTGACCTGACGGAACCCCGCGGTTTCGAGGTTACCGACGGGTACGCAGGACTAGGCTGCGGAACGCAGGTGGTGTAACCGCAGGTGAGGCGAAGGTCATGGGGCACTACAAGAGCAACGTGCGTGATCTCGAGTTCAACCTCTTCGAGGTGCTCGATCTGGAGAAGGTGCTGGCGACCGGAGAGTTCGGGGACCTCGACGGGCCGTCGGTCCGCGAGATGTTGGCCGAGGCGGCCCGCCTGGCCGAGGGTCCCCTCGCGGAGTCGTTCGCCGAGGCCGATCGGCACCCGCCGACGTTCGACCCCGACACCCACGTCGTCACGCTTCCCGAGGCGTTCAAGACCTCGTTCCGCGCGTGGCAGCAGGGGGAGTGGTTCCGCATCGGGCTGTCGGAGGAGGTCGGCGGCGTGCCCGCGCCCGCCATGGTGGCCTGGGCCGTCAACGAGCTGCCGCTCGGTGCGCAGCCGGCTGCGTTCATGTACCTGGCCGGGCCCATCCTGGCCAACATCCTGTACCAGATCGGCAACGAGCAGCAGAAGCATTGGGCCGCACTGGCGAGCGAGCGCAATTGGGGTGCCACCATGGTGCTCACCGAACCCGACGCCGGCTCGGATGTCGGTGCTGGGCGCACGAAGGCGGTCGAACAGCCCGATGGCACTTGGCATCTCGACGGTGTGAAGCGCTTCATCACCTCCGGTGACTCCGACGATCTGTTCGAGAACATCATGCATGTGGTGCTGGCGCGGCCCGAGGGTGCGGGGCCCGGCACCAAGGGGCTGAGCCTGTTCTTCGTCCCCAAGTACCTGCCGGACCCCGAGACCGGTGAACCGGGTGAGCGCAACGGTGTGTTCGTCACGGGGCTGGAACACAAGATGGGTCTCAAGGTGTCCGCGACGTGCGAGCTGACGTTCGGGCAGCACGGCACCCCAGCGGTCGGATATCTGGTCGGCGACGTCCACAACGGCATCGCGCAGATGTTCAAGGTGATCGAGTACGCGCGAATGATGGTGGGCACCAAGGCCATCGCGACGCTGTCGACGGGTTACCTGAATGCCCTGGACTATGCCAAGACCCGGGTACAGGGTGCCGATCTCACCCAGATGACGGACAAGACCGCTCCGCGGGTCACCATCCTGCACCACCCCGACGTGCGTCGGGCACTGCTGGTGCAGAAGTCCTATGCCGAGGGTCTGCGGGCGCTGTACCTGTACACCGCCGCCCACCAGGATCCCGTGGCCGCGGCCATCGTCTCCGGCGCGGACGCGGACATGGCGCACCGGGTGAACGATCTGCTGCTGCCGATCGTCAAGGGCGTCGGGTCCGAGCGTGCCTATCAGTGCCTGACGGAGTCGTTGCAGACGTTCGGGGGATCGGGTTTCCTGCAGGACTATCCGATCGAGCAGTACATTCGCGATGCCAAGATCGATTCCCTGTACGAGGGCACGACGGCGATTCAGGCGCAGGACTTCATCTTCCGCAAGATCGCCCGCGACCAGGGGCGTGCGCTGGCGCATGTGTCGAGTCAGATCCAGGGGTTTCTGGATCGCGAGTCTGCGCGCCCCGAGCTCGCGCGTGGGCGGGAACTGCTTGCGGCCGCGTTCGGCGATCTGCAGGCGATGGTGGGCGCCATGATCGGCTATCTGTCCGGTTCCCAACAGGATTCCCGCCAGCTCTACCGGCTCGGTCTTGAGTCGGTGCGCTTCCTGCTGGCCGTCGGCGACGTCTTCATCGGCTGGCTGCTGTTGCATCAGGCAGAGGTGGCGCTCGAGGCATTGGATGCCAGTCCGTCGGACAGGGATCGCGCGTACTACACCGGCAAGGTCACCACGGCGACGTTCTTCGCGGAGTCGGTGCTTCCCCGGCTGAGCTCGGATCGGGCCGTGGTGGAGTCGGTCAGCCTCGACGCGATGGACCTGCCCGAGGACTCGTTCTAGCCGAGCGCCTCCGTCGACGACTCCGTAACCCTGACCCCGAACCGCTGCGAACCGGAACCGGCCGCGGTTAGCCTCGAGGGCGGGGGTCTGTTTCCCCGGCGCAGCCCGCGACCCACGGCGACTCGACGGCCCCCGGCGCAGAGGAGACGCCATGCTCGGAGACGCCGACATGACCGAAGCCGACAGCACGTGGATGCTCGACACGCTGCTGAGACTGTTGCAGACGCCCAGCCCGACGGGGCGCACCGATGCGGTGATGCGGATGATCGGCGAGATCTTCGAAGGTTTCGGCCTGTCGTTCTCGCTGACCCGGCGAGGGGCGCTGATCGTCGAACTCCCAGGAGCGTCGGCGACCACCGACCGGGCCCTGGTCGTGCACGCGGACACCACCGGCTGCATGGTGAAGGGACTCAAGGACAACGGCCGGCTCGAATTGATTCCCGTCGGCACCTTCTCCGCGCGATTCGCCGCCGGCGCGCAGGTGCGGATCCTCACCGAGGACGCCGACGCGTTCATCACCGGAACCATCCTGCCGCTCAAGGCCAGCGGCCACGCCTTCGGCGACGAGGTGGACACCCAGGCCACCGACTGGGACCACGTCGAAGTCCGCGTCGACCGCAGGGTGTCCTGCCGCGACGACCTGATCCGGTTGGGCATCCAGATCGGTGACTATGCGCCGCTGATGGCCAACCCGGTGCTGACCGAGGACGGTTTCGTCGTGTCGCGCCACCTCGACGACAAGGCCGGCGTCGCCGTCGTGCTCACACTGATGAAGAACCTCACCGAGAATCCCGTTGAGCTGCCGCACCGCACCGCGGTCATGGTGACCATCTCTGAGGAGGTCGGGCACGGAGCGAGCACCGGTCTGCCCCCGGACATCGCGGAGATGGTCACGGTGGACAACGCGGTGTGCGCCCCCGGGCAGAACTCTCGGGAGGACACCGTGACGATCCCGATGTCTGATCTGCACGGCCCCTACGACTATCACCTGACCAGGAAGCTGTGCAGGCTCGCCGAGGAGCACCACATCCCCTACACCCGTGACGTGTTCCGGTACTACCGTTCCGATGCCGCTGCGGCCATCGAGGCCGGCGCCAACACCAGGGCCGCCCTGGTCGGATTCGGCGTCGACGGCAGCCACGGATGGGAGAGAACCCATATCGAGTCGATGCGGGCCACCTACAGTCTGTTGCGCGCGTGGATCCGTTCGCCGCTGACGTTCGCCGAATGGGATGCGCACGTCTCGGGTGCCGGTGCGCTGGAGGACTTCCCGTCGTCGCACCAACCCGCGCCTCGCGAGGAATGGGTTCCGCTGTCGCGCAGCGACAGTCATTGAGCTACGTGTCGGTGGGCGGCAGGATTGAAACGTCATTGTTTCGTGTGTGGTCCGGGCCGGTTCGACAATGCCACGCTGGAGCGGGAGCGGCTCCGCTTATCTGAGCCGACAGTCTGAGTCAGGAGCACCGCATGGCCGACAATCGTCTGAGCGAAAAATTCGATGCACTCGCCGAAAAGGCGAAGGAATCAGCGAGCAGACTCAAGGCCTCCGCGGGCCAGGAGAAGGCAGAACTGAAGGCGGACGCCGCCGCTGCGCGCGAACGTGCCGCGTCGGCCGCGGAGCACGTCAAGGAGAAGGCCGACGACGCCGGAGAAAGGATCTCGTCGCAGTGGGCAGAACTCCGCAGCCAATGGAAGGCCCACATCGACAAGGTCCGGTCAAACATCGAGCAGAAGAAGGAGGAACACGACGCGAAGGCCGCCGAACGGCACGCAGAGGACGCTGAGGCGTACGCGCTGTCCGCCATCTGGTTCGCCGACAGTGCCGTCGAGGAGGCCGCGGCGGCCTGCCTCGACGCTGCCACCGCTCGTGCGGAGGCCGACGCGCTCAATTCCTGACGACGGTCTGCCCGGCGATGGGCAATGCTGTCGACGCCTGCGTCAGGCTGGCGGGTGTTGTGCCTGCACCGTGGTGGGACTGAGGTCGGACATCGTGAGCAGGTGACGCGGTGGGTCGGGCAACACCGTGCGACCAGTGATGGTCAGGTCGGCGCCCACGTGGACCAACTCGCCGGATTTCACCATGCGCCAAGGTCCTTCGTCCATCGGTTCAGTGGCGAAGACCACCGCGGGCGCGTCGTGCAGGTGGGGACTGTCCGCCGTTATTCGTGTGCTGTGCATGGCGAATTCGCCCTGACCGCCGGCGGTCCGGTCGAGCAGGTGGAGCTCGTGGGTGTCGGGATAGCGCAGCGCCCACAGGTCGGTCTTGGTGGCCAGCAGAATGTTGACCGCGTAAATCGGGACGCTTTCGGCCAGCCAGTGCAGTGCCTCCTCCAACCCCGCGCCCACATCGCCGTCCTGGCCGCGGATCGATGCCGTGATCAGCGCGAAGACGCGCTCGGAGTCGGTGTCGCCGCGGACCAGGTCTGCGCCGCCGAGTTGCCTGAGCCGGGCGTCGAGGAGGTCGAGGCCCTCGACCACGCCGTTGTGGGCGAAGATCCGGCCGTCCTGGAGGAACGGATGGGTGTTCACGTCCTTGGCCGGGCCGGTGGTGGCGTAGCGGACGTGAGCGATGAACGTCGTCCCCGACATCTCACGGGCTTCGGTCGCGAAGGCGATGTCGCGCCACGCGGCGATCGGCTGCTTGCGCACCACCGGCTGCCCATCGGACCCGAACACTCCCAGGCCCGTGCCGTCAGGGTTGCGCCTGCTCTGCGCGGCCAGGCTGTCCGGCGCGTCCAGGAGCCAGAACGTCGCGGTGACGGGTCGGCCGGCGTGCAAGCCGAACAGACGGCACATCAGTTCACCCACCCCGCCTCGCGCGACGCGCGGGCGTGCGAACCAGTCATGGGGTCTGTCTTACACCGGTGAATGCGTGGGCGTGGAGATTCGGCCGCACCGTCATCGGGCACTGTTTCCGCCAGGGTGGGCTGAGACTGCTCGGCCGCCATCGGGATGGTTGGTGCTCTGCAATCCCGGGGTCCGGCCCTGGGCTCCGGCCCGGGTCCGGTCTGCGTTCGGTGTTGCGTCACGGGGGTTCGGTCCATCGGACAGCCGAACGGTTCTGTCCGGGGCGACGCTCCCTCGCCAACCGGCGGTGCGTCCGCTGTCCTTGTGTCAGGCGGGACGGCGCCGCGTTCGTTCCCTTCCGCCAATTGGGCTGCGCGCACTGCCTTTCCGGGCAGCGGTGGGCCGAGGCCGTATGCACCGTTCTTCCGACCCCGGCCGGCCAGCTGGGGTCGGGGCCTGCGCCTGCCGGACTTCATCGCCTCCAGGTCCGCGTCGAACGCGCACCGTGTCCCTCCCGCCGGACTGTTCCGCCGGGAGGGGGCGCCCGCACCAACCTCGCCTCAGACGGGGTCGGGTGGGTCGGGGCCGCCTGGGTTGTCCTCCGGATCGCGGGGTGCGAGGAGGTTTTCGGGGTGGTGGTAGTCATTCACCCGTGGTCCACCATTGTCCAGATGCGGCGGCGGAATCCATTCACACCGCCCGCGGCGCATGCGGGTCTGCCATTTGGTGGGGCCGACTTTGCGGTTGTCGGGCCCGCACGCCAAAGCCAACTCATCGATGTTGGTTTCTCCGCCCTGGCCCCAGTCCTGGACGGCGTGGTGAACTTGGGATTGGTAGGCCGAGGCGGTGCATCCCGGTGCGGTGCAGCCCCGATCTCGGGCGTGCAGCACGATCCGCTGGGCGGGGGTGGCGATCCGCTTGGCCCGCCCCAGATACAGGGCCTGGCCGTCGTCATCGAACACCGACAGGTAGTGGAAGGCGTGGGAGGCCATCCGGATGAGGTCGCGCATCGGCAACAGCGATCCACCGGCGGTGATCCCGAACCCCGCCCCCGAGGCGAGTTCCTTCAAGGTGGTGGAGACGATGACGGTCACCGGTAGGCCGTTGAGCTTGCCCAACTTCTTCGAGGCCAGCAGCATGCGGCCGGCGGCGACCAGCGCGTCGTGCTGGCGTTGGGCTGTGGTGCGCTGATCAGCCTGGATCTGCTCCTCCGACGGCCGCCCCGACACACACGGATTCTCATCGTCGGGGTTGCACATCCCGGGGGCGGCCTTCGTCGCCATCACCGGCTCCCAGACCGCCCACGCTTCCGGGGTGAGGTGTCCACTGACTCGGATGAGTCCGTCCGGACCCTGCTTGCCGAAGGTGATACCGCGGCGGCGTTGGATGTCGGCGTCATTGAACGACCCGTCGGGATCCAGCCACAACAGCATCCGCTCCAGTGCGGCCCGAAGCTCGGGCACACCCATCGTGGCGGCGTGCTCGGCGGCCAACCGCTCCGCCTCCACCCGAGCACTCAGATCGACGTGGTCGGGCAGTGCTTTGAAGAACTTCCGGATCCTGTCCACGTGGGCGGGTCCGACCCGGCCCTCGGCCACACCGGCGGCGACGTTCGGCAGCACCGGTTCCAGCACCTCGCCGGTCATCGCCCGTCGTGGTCCCAGGACTTCGGCGTCGGCGACGCGTAGGCGGGCCTCCTCGGCCGGGATCCGCAGCCGATGCGTCAGGACCTTGGCGACCTTGTCGCCACCCAACTCGTCGGGCCCGCACTCCTGCAGCCGGGTGATGAGTTTGTGGTCGACAGCCGCATCAGCCCACGCGACCTTCTGGAGGCGTTCCATCACGGTCAGCACCTGCGTGGCGGAGAGGTCATCGACGGACGCGGCGGCCAGGCGGGCGTGGACAGCCTCAAGCTCAGAGAGCAGGGCGGCCACTGACGTCATACTCGAACACTAGTTCGACCCACCGACACAAATCGTCGCAATGTGACACCAGAAACCAAAGGGACAGAAGGGATTCTCGAAGACTGGCCGCGGGTATACCGACCCACAGGAAACTCTGCACCCGGATCCGCCCCGCCCACCCCGCTCGGCTCTGGATAATCGAGTCATACCCGAGCTCGAAGAGGAGCACTGCTCATGTCGACCATCGAAACCCACCCGGACCTCAGCTCATCATTCGAGCAGGACGTCGCCGCCACCCAGGCGTACTTCGACAGCCCACGGTTCGAAGGCATCATCCGCCTCTACTCAGCACGGCAGGTCGCCGAGCAGCGCGGCACCATCCCGTCCGACTACCCGATCGCGCGCGAGGCCGCGACCGCCTTCCACCCCCACCTGCGCGAGCTGTTCGCCAAGAAGAAGAGCATCACGACGTTCGGGCCGTACTCCCCCGGCCAGGCGGTGGTCATGAAACGCATGGGCATCGAAGGCATCTACCTCGGCGGCTGGGCAACCTCGGCCAAGGGGTCGATCAGCGAAGACCCGGGCCCCGACCTCGCCAGCTACCCGCTGAGCCAGGTGCCGGAGGAGGCCGCCGGACTGGTTCGAGCCCTGCTCACCGCCGACCGCAATCAGCAGTATCTGCGCCTGCGGATGACTGAACAGCAGCGCGCCACCACACCGGAGTACGACTATCGGCCCTTCATCATCGCCGACGCCGACACCGGTCATGGCGGAGATCCACATGTGCGCAACCTGATTCGCCGATTCGTCGAGGCCGGCGTGCCCGGTTACCACATCGAGGACCAACGTCCCGGAACCAAGAAATGCGGGCACCAGGGCGGCAAGGTGCTCGTGCCGTCCGACGAACAGATCAAGCGACTCAACACCGCACGATTCCAGCTCGACATCATGCGAGTGCCGGGCATCATCGTCGCGCGTACCGACGCCGAGGCCGCGAACCTGATCGACAGCCGCGCCGACGAACGAGATCAGCCGTTCCTGCTGGGCGCCACCAACCTCAAAGTGCCGTCCTACAAGTCGTGTTTCCTGGCGCTCATGCGCCGGTTCTACAACGAGGGCGTCACCGACCTCAACGGCCACATGCTCTATGCACTGCCGGAGGGCGAGTACGCAACCGCGGAGGCCTGGCTGGACCGCCAGGGCATCGGCGCGTTGGTCGCCGAGTCGGCCAGGGCATGGTTGGACGGCACGGAGACCTCTGTCGACGCGCTGTTCGACAAGGCCGAATCCCGCTTTGTCGAAGCATGGCAGGAGGATGCCGGACTCAACACCTACGGCGAAGCCGTCGCCGAACTGCTGGAGTTCCGAGAGCGCGACGGCGAGGCGGCCGGCATGAGCGCCGCCGAGTGGCGGAAGTTCGCCGAACGGGCGTCCCTGTACTCGGCCCGCGAGAAGGCGCGCGAACTCGGTGCCGACGTGGCGTGGGACTGCGAGCGCGTCAAGACCCCTGAGGGGTACTACCAGGTGCGCGGCGGCATCCCCTACGCGATCGCCAAATCCCTTGCGGCAGCACCATTTGCCGACATCCTGTGGATGGAGACCAAGACCGCCGATCTGGCCGACGCACGCGAGTTCGCCGATGCGATCCATGCCGTCTATCCCGACAAGATGCTGGCTTACAACCTCTCGCCGTCGTTCAACTGGGACACCACCGGTATGACGGATGAGGAGATGCGGGCCTTCCCCGAGGAACTCGGCAAGCTCGGTTTCGTCTTCAACTTCATCACCTACGGCGGCCATCAGGTCGACGGTGTCGCGTGCGAGGAGTTCGCGACCTCACTGCGGCAGGAGGGCATGCTGGCGCTCGCCAGGCTGCAGCGCAAGATGCGCCTGGTCGAATCGCCCTACCGCACCCCGCAGACACTCGTGGGCGGCCCGCGCAGCGACGCCGCACTGGCGGCCTCGTCGGGTCGCACCGCGACCACCAAGGCGATGGGCAAGGGCTCCACACAGCATCAGCACCTGGTCCAGACCGAGGTGCCCAAGAAGCTGCTCGAGGACTGGCTGGCCATGTGGGCCGAGCACTACAAGCTGGGCGAGACCCTGCGGGTCCAACTCCGGCCACGGCGCGCCGGGTCCGACGTGCTGGACCTCCAGATCCTCGGCGACGGCGAGGATCCGCTGGCCAACGTGGTCGTCGATCCGATCAAGGACCGGCATGGCCGCAACATCCTGACGGTCCGTGATCAGAACACATTCGCGGAGAAGATGCGTCAGAAGCGGCTGATGGATGTGATCCACCTCTGGCTGATCCACAGGTTCAAGCCCGAGATCGTCTACTACGTGACGCCCACCGAGGACAACATCTATCAGACCGAGAAGATGAAGTCCCACGGCATCTTCAGCAACGTCTACCAGGAGGTCGGCGAGATCATCGTGGCCGACGTCAACCAGCCACGCATCGACGAACTCCTGGCACCGGACCGCGAGGCACTGGGCCGGCTCATCCGCAAGGAGGACTGAGCCCTACCGCCCGAACCCTGCGTCGCGCAGCGCCTGGGCCATCGACCCGGCCGGGGCGCTTGCCTCGCGTCGCCCGGCCCCCTTGCCACGGTTGTTGTTTCGCTGCTGACCGCCGCGGCCTCCACCACCGGAGGCCGCACGGTTGTCACGCGCCGGTTTGCCTCGTTCGCCGCGGTGCTCGTCGTTCAGGCGCAGGCTCAGACCGATGCGCTGACGTTCGACGTCCACGTCGACGACCTTGACCCGCACCACCTGACCGGACCGCACCACCTCGTGCGGATCGGAGACGAAGCGGTCGGACATCGCCGAGACGTGCACCAGCCCGTCCTGGTGCACGCCGACGTCGACGAACGCGCCGAAGGCGGCGACGTTGGTGACGACACCTTCGAGGATCATGCCCACCTTCAGGTCGGCGACCTTCTCGACGCCGGCGGCGAACGTCGCGGTGGTGAACGCGGGGCGCGGATCACGTCCCGGCTTCTCCAACTCTGCGAGGATGTCGGTCACCGTGGGGACGCCGAACTTGTCGTCGGCGAAGTCCGCGGGTTTGAGGGCGCGCAGTGAGCGTTCATCGCCGATGATCTCGGCCAGCGTCACACCCGCGCGGTCGAGGATGCGCCGCACCACCGGGTAGGCCTCGGGGTGCACGCCTGACGCGTCGAGGGGATCGTCTCCCCCGCGAATCCGAAGAAATCCCGCGCACTGCTCGAAAGCCTTGGGGCCCAGACGCGGAACCTCCAGCAGACCGCGCCTGCTGCCGAAGGGGCCGGTCTTGTCGCGATGCGCGACGATGGCCTCCGCCAGCGATTCGGAGATGCCCGACACCCGCGTGAGCAGGGGGACGGAGGCGGTGTTGAGATCCACGCCGACCGCGTTCACCGCGTCCTCCACCACCGCGTCGAGACTGCGGGCCAGCGTGCCGGGGGTGACGTCGTGCTGATACTGGCCGACCCCGATCGACTTGGGCTCGATCTTGACGAGCTCGGCCAGCGGATCCTGCAGGCGCCGGGCGATGGACACCGCGCCGCGCAGGGTCACGTCGAGTTCGGGCAGTTCGTGCGCGGCGTAGGCCGAGGCTGAATACACCGAGGCGCCGGCTTCGCTGACCATGGCCTTCGCGGGTGGCTTGGCCCCGGCGGCCCGGATGTCGGCGATGAGTTCGGTTGCCAGGGCGTCGGTCTCGCGGGATGCGGTGCCGTTGCCGACCGCGATCAACTCCACACCATGCCGCGCCACCAATGCGGCGAGCGTGGCCTTGGCCGTGTCCCACTGCTTCTGGGGCTGGTGGGGGTAGATCGCGCACGTGTCGACGACCTTGCCGGTGCCGTCGACGACGGCGACCTTCACGCCGGTCCGGAAACCCGGGTCCAGTCCGAGGGTGGTGCGCGCACCGGCAGGCGCGGCCAGCAGCAGGTCTTTGAGGTTCTTGGCGAACACCGACACCGCCTCCTCCTCGGCCCGTTGGCGCAGACGCACCCGGGCGTCGACCGACGCGGAGAACATCAGCCTGGTCCGCCACGCGAACCGGACGGTGCTGGCCAACCATGGAGTACCTGGGGCATCGGCCGTGAGGTCGACGCCGAGCGCCTGTGCGGTCATGACCTCGTATCCGTCGTCCTCACCCCCGTCGAAGGTGAGCGCCAGAACCTTCTCCTTCTCGCCGCGCATCACCGCGAGCACTCGGTGCGACGGCATGTTCTCCAGCGGTTCGCTGAAATCGAAGTAGTCCCGAAACTTCTGTGCGTCAGCACTTTTGACGGTCTCTTCCGACCAGGGCGCGGTACGCAGGGCCCCGTTGGACCAGAACTTCTCGCGGATCGCGCCGACCAGTTCGGCGTCCTCGGCCGCGCGTTCGACCAGGATGTGACGGGCACCTTCGAGCGCCGCGGCGACATCGGCCACGTCGTCGTTGAGGAATCCCGCGGCCTCGGTCTCGGGGACCAGCGTCGGGTCGGCGAGCAGGCGTTCGGCCAGGGGCTCGAGACCGGCTTCCCGGGCGATCTGCGCCTTGGTCCGGCGCTTGGGCTTGTAGGGCAGGTAGATGTCCTCGACACGGGCCTTGGTGTCCGCAGCGAGCAGGGCCGCACGCAGTTCGTCGGTGAGCTTGCCCTGCTCCTCGATAGAGGCCAGAACGGCGGCCCGGCGCTCGTCGAGTTCGCGCAGGTAGCGCAGGCGCTCCTCCAAAGTGCGGAGTTGGCCATCGTCGAGGCTGCCGGTGATCTCCTTGCGGTACCGCGCGATGAACGGCACGGTGGCGCCGTCGTCGAGCAGGCTTACCGCCGCCGCGACCTGGGATTCTCTGATCTCCAGTTCCTCGGCGAGGCGGGCGTTCACAGACTTGAGGGCAGCGCTCGAATTCACGGAGCGAGACCCTACCGAACCTCTGCGACACATCCCGGGCGGGACACGGCACGGCTGTGGATGGCCCGGTCAGGGCTTGAGGATGACCTTCACCGCCCCATCGGTCTTCTTCTGGAAGATCTCGTAGGCCTTGGGTGCCTCGTCCAGTGGCAGGACGTGAGTGGCGAAGCTGTCGACGCCGAGTGGGTCCTCATCGGTGAGCAGCGGCATGATGTCGTCCACCCACCTCTTGACGTTCGCCTGCCCCATCCGCAGCGTCACCTGCTTATCGAACAGTGTGAGCATCGGGATCGGATCGACCATGCCGCCATACACCCCGATCAGGGAGATGGTGCCGCCGCGCCGAACCACGTCGATCGCCGTATAGAGCGCGTCGAGCCGGTCGATGCCCGCCTTCCGCATCATCGGTTTGGCCAGGGCGTCGGGCAGCAGCCCGGTGGCCTGCTGGGCAATCTGGGCCACCCGCGACCCGTGCGCCTCCATCCCCACCGCGTCGATCACCGCATCGGTGCCGCGGCCATCGGTTTCCGACCTGATGAGCTCGCCCACCGATCCGTCGACCCCTTCGAGATCGATGGTCTGCACGCCGAACACTTCGGCTCGGGCCAACCGTTCGGGAACACGGTCCACCGCGAACACACGATGTCCGCGGCGGCTGGCGATCCGGGCGGCCATGTCCCCGATGGGCCCAAGCCCAAGCACGGTGACCGAACCGCCCTCCGGGATGTCGGCGTATTCGACGGCCTGCCATGCGGTGGGCAGCACGTCGGACAGGTAGACGAATCGGGAATCCGGCGGACCCACCGGCACCTTGATGTGGGTGAACTGCGCCTGCGGCACGCGGAGAAGTTCGGCCTGACCGCCGGGCACCGAACCGTAGAGTTCGGAGTAGCCGAAGAGTGCGGCGCCCATCCCCTGGTCACGCACCTGAGTTGTCTCGCACTGTGTGTACAGCTGATGACCGCACATGTGACAGTGACCGCACGAGATCTGGAACGGAATCACCACCCGGTCACCGATTTTGAGGTTTTCCACGCCCGCACCCACCTCCCGGACCACGCCCATGGGTTCGTGGCCCAGGATGTCACCGGGGTTCATGAACGCACCGAGAACCTCATAGAGATGGAGATCGGAACCGCAGATGTTGGTCGACGTCACCTCGATGATCGCGTCGGTCGGTTCTTCGATCTTCGGGTCGGGCACCTCTTCGACTCGCACATCGCGCTTGCCCTGCCACGTCACTGCCTTCATCTGACCGCTCTCCTCGCATACGCCGGTGTGGAGCGACTACCCGTCCGCCGCAGGGTCAAACGCGGCGAGTCCTCGGCCACCCGTCCCCCACACCGCTCGAGGTGGTGATTCCCGTATCAGCCGGCTTCAGCTGCCTCCGGGCGTTTGGGCGCAGCGCAGATCCGGGCCGTCGCCGCGGCCACCAGAAAGCCGCCCAATGCCGCCCATCCCGCGCCGCCGGCCAATCCGTTCTTCGCCATCAGCACCAGCAGCGCACCCGCGACGCACACCAGTGTCCCCGCCGCCACCGATCGGATGCCGCGGGCCGTGGCGGGACGGTCCCACCAGGGCAGACGGCGGTGTTCCAGCGGTGACAGCAGCCGGAACAGCACTGCCATCACCACGGCGAAGACCAGCCCCCGCAGCGCCAGCAGACCCCAGAACGCGGGGGCGTGCACGTCGTAGGCGTCCAGACCGACCGCGTGAAGCGAGAAGGCCGCGACGGCGATCGCCGGGATGTGCCAAAGATAGAGCGTCATCGCTCCCCCGTTGCCGACCGCGACGACGCGCCAGACACCGGGCCGCGCGGCCCATCGGTTCACCCACCCCGCCGCGGCGACGAACGCGCACGACATCCAGGTGCACTGCAGCGCAAGCAGCAGCGTCGGCGGCGAGACGTTCGACATGCGCTCGGTTCCGGTGACGACGAGCGACACCTCGTAGACCCCCGCCGCAGCCAGCGCGACCTGGCCGGCCAATGCTGTCAGGGCCGCCAGGGCGGCCGTCAGCGGTCGTATCAGGCGGCGGGCATAGGCCACACCGATGACCACGGGGATGAGCCAGACGATGACGAAGTTCGCGATCCCGGATTCCGGGGTTCCCACAGCGAACCGGATCGCGTCGACCCCTGCGGTCGCCTGCAGCAGTGCCCCGAGGACCAGAGCCGTGGCCCGTCCGCTGCGAAGGTGCGTCAACGCCGGCACGAAGCCGAGCACCACGAGGTAGACACCGAGGAACCACAGCAGCGCCACGCTCTCACGTCCAAGCCCATCGGCCGATTCAGCGCCCAGGACGGCCCGCGTGGCCAGCAGGCCCACGGTCCACGCCGCCAGATACCAGAACACGGGCCGGCACAGCCGCTGCGAACGAGTGAACAGCCATGCGCCCCAGGGCGTTCCGGGCTTCCAGCCGTATGCGCCAGCCGCGCCGCCTGCGAGAAAGAACAACGGCATGACCTGCACCAGCCAGGTGATCGGCGCGATCGCGGGCAGCTCCCCGAGGATGTTCCCCACCCACAGGCCCTGATCGGTGATCGTGGCGAGCAGCAGTGCGCAGTGCCCGAACATGACGACGACGAGTGCGGCCAGACGGGCGACGTCGACGGCGCGATCCCGTCCGACCGGGGCTGCGGCAGCGCCTCCGCGGCGGGCCGAGACGGAGGCGTCGGGGGCGCGGTCGGGCGTGGGCACGGTGAGGGGCATGCCGAAAGCCTGCCCCACGCGAGCCCCGGCTTACGTGAGTAGGACTACTTTTCTCCTTCCTCCGTCGAGCGCGCACTCACGTACGGTCTGCGACCCACAGACCGTACGTGGGTGCACGCTGGGTGACCCGGCCCCCATCGCAGCGGTTCACTGCGTCACCGTGGGTCACATCTGTCACAGTGGAGCCATGAGCAGGCCCGCCATCCGCACGCTGATCGTCACCACCGCTCTCTCCGGCGCGGCAGTGGTCGCAGTGCCCGCCGCCCAGGCCGCCGACGAGGCGTTCTGGGGCGGCCGGTACAAGGTCACCTTTCACACCGACCAGAAGACCGGAACCAGCATCGCCGCGACACAGACGGAGACGCCATACACGGCGTCCTACATGTTCAGCACGGACTGTTCCTCTGGAACCTGCGTCGCCTCGGCGACCGACGGCCCCGTGCCCAAGGAGAATGTCACGCGCGCAATGCGTTTCGATTGGACGGGCTCGGTGTGGTCGCGTTCCAACAATTGGAACTGGGACTGCCTGCTGCCCGACGGGACCATCACCTATGACCCCGCCAAGTCCGTGACCACCTACACGCCGCAACCGGACGGCACACTCAAGGGATCGTTCGAGACCACGATCAGCACCGGCGCCTGCGAGGGCACCGTCACGATTCCGCTGACCGCAAAGCCCGCCTGATCAGCCGGCGTCGACCTGCGAGGACTCAGCGCAGATCTGTCTCAAATCACGAGCGCCGAGTGGCGTCGCGGACGTCTCGGCCCGGCGCAGCACCCGGCGTGCCACGCCATCCGCGCACGACGACGGGACAGCGAACAGGACCGCGTCCCTGGAATGCGTCCCGAGCAGGTAGACGAGTTCGCGGTCGACCATCTGGTAGGGATCGACCGTGACCGCCGAATTGTGGCGGATGATCCGCGAGGGCGCCGACTGCCACGCCGTGGGGTCGTAGACCACCCGGTGCACTGTGCCCAGCCATCTGCTGAACACGGCCACCAGATCCGGCAGTTCGGTCCTCAAATTGGATGACCGCGGCCACCACACCCCGTCGACGCCGGCGCGCGGAGACTCCTGCGGACACAGCACGAGGCGGTGCGCCTGCTCGACGGACGACACCGCCGGCGGCAACGACGGCGGTCCCAGTGCGGCCGACGCGATCTGCGACGCCGGCCTGTCAGCAGGCATCGGATCGACAACCGCTCATCGACGCGGCGGTCGGCCGGCGCCCCGGAAACGTCCACGACCGGCGCATCAGAGCGCGGCCCGCTGACAACCCCGGCACGAAATAAGCGTCACGCGACGCTCCCGTCTTGACCGCGAATCGGTCAGATCAGTTCAAACCGGCGACGACGCGGAGAAGAGTTCCGCATGCGTGGGTCACCGATGAACTGACCCTACTCCCCGTCCGCGGACTACGTCCGGGCGGACTCCAGCACCCCACCCACACGTGCCACCCGTCCGCGGACTACGTCCGGGCGGACTCCAGCACGGTGTTGAACGTCTTGCTCGGGCGCATCACCGCAGCCGTCTTCTCCGGATCCGGGTAGTAGTAGCCACCGATGTCGGCCTCGCGACCCTGCACCTCGTTGAGCTCGGCGACGATGGTCTCCTCGTTCTCGGCCAGGCTCTTGGCCAACGGTGCGAACTGCTCGGCCAGCTCCTTGTCCTCGCTCTGCGCGGCCAACGCCTGAGCCCAGTACAGCGACAGGTAGAACTGACTGCCCCGGTTGTCCAGCTCGCCGGTCTTGCGGGACGGACTCTTGTTCTCGTCCAACAGCTTTCCGACCGCGGTGTCCAGCGTTTCAGCAAGCACCTTGGCCTTGGCGTTGCCGGTCTTGTTGCCCAGATCCTCCAGGCTGGCACCGATGGCCAGGAACTCGCCCAGCGAGTCCCAGCGCAGGTGGTTCTCCTCGATCAGCTGGCTGACATGCTTGGGCGCCGAACCGCCGGCACCGGTCTCGTACAGCCCGCCGCCGGCCATCAGCGGCACGATCGAGAGCATCTTGGCGCTGGTGCCCAGCTCCAGGATCGGGAACAGGTCGGTCAGGTAGTCGCGCAGGATGTTGCCGGTGGCCGAGATGGTGTCCTGGCCGCGGATCAGCCGCTCCAGTGTGTACCGCATGGCCCAGACCTGCGGCAGGATGGTGATCTCCAGGCCCTCGGTGTCGTGGTCGGCCAGATACGTCTTGACCTTCTTGCGCAGTTCGTTCTCGTGCGGGCGCTCGTCATCCAGCCAGAACACCACCGGCATCCCGGACAGCCGGGCCCGAGTGACGGCCAGCTTGACCCAATCCCGGATCGGGGCGTCCTTGACGATCGGCATGCGCCAGATGTCTCCCTCCTCGACCTGCTGGCTCAGCAGCACCTCATTGGTGTCGTTGTCGACGATGCGCGCGTAGCCGGGCTCGGGGATCTCGAAGGTCTTGTCATGGCTGCCGTACTCCTCGGCCTTCTGCGCCATCAGACCGACGTTCGGCACGGTGCCCATGGTGGTCGGGTCGAACTGGCCGTGCGTCTTGCAGAAGTTGATGACCTCTTGGTACATCCGGGAGAAGGTCGACTCCGGGTTGACCGCCTTGGTGTCTTTGGTGCGGCCGTCGGCGCCGTACATCTTGCCGCCCAGGCGAATCATCGCCGGCATCGAGGCGTCGACGATCACGTCGGACGGGGAATGGAAGTTCGAGATGCCCTTGGCCGAGTCGACCATCGCCAGCTCCGGCCGGTGCTCATGGCAGGCGTGCAGATCGTTGATGATCTCCTCACGCTGCGAGGCCGGCAGCGCCTCGATCTTGTCGTACAGGTCCGACAGGCCGTTGTTGACGTTGACGCCCAACTCGTCGAAGAGCTTGCCGTGCTTGGCGAACGCGTCCTTGTAGAACACCTTGACCGCGTGCCCGAACACGATGGGGTGGCTGACCTTCATCATCGTGGCCTTGACGTGCAGCGAGAACATCACGCCGGTCTTGTAGGCGTCCTCGATCTGCTCCTCGTAGAACGCGATGAGCGCCTTCTTGGACATGTACATGCTGTCGATGACGTCACCGGCATCGAGCTTGACCTCGGGCTTGAGCACGATGGTCGGCCCTGCCGCAGTGACCAGTTCCATGCGTACGTTGCGCGCCTTGTCCAGGGTCATCGACTTCTCGCCGTGGTAGAAGTCGCCGGTCTTCATGGTCGCGACGTGGGTGCGCGAGGCCTGGCTCCACTCGCCCATGCTGTGCGGGTGCTTGCGGGCATACTCCTTGACGGCCTTGGGCGCGCGACGGTCCGAGTTCCCTTCGCGCAGCACGGGATTCACTGCGCTGCCCAGGATCTTGCCGTAACGGGCCTTGATCGCCTCCTCCTCTTCGGACTTCGGGTCACCCGGGTAATCCGGCAGGTCGTAGCCCTTGCTCTTGAGCTCCTTGATGGCAGCCAGCAGCTGGGGCACCGAGGCGCTGATGTTCGGCAGCTTGATGATGTTGGCCGACGGATCCTGCGTCAGCTCGCCGAGAGCAGCGAGGTTGTCGGGCACCTTCTGCTCGTCGGTGAGGTAGTCGCCGAACTCGGCGAGGATGCGCGCAGCCACCGAGATGTCGCTCGTCTTGACGTCGATGCCGGCAGCGTCGGCGAAAGTGCGGATGACCGGGAGGAAACCGTAGGTCGCAAGCAACGGCGCCTCGTCCGTCAGCGTGTAGATGATGGTCGGCTGCTCGGCGCTCATTGATTCTCTCCCGGCGTTCAGTTTTAGGTCATGTCACGGCCGTCGCCATCGCGATGGCGGCTACCCCAGTGTGACGGCTACCAGTATCGCGCGGGGTGCTCAGTGTGGCGCGACGGGGTTCGGTGTGCCGCCCGTCACACCAAGGTGCCACTGCACCACTGATCGCGCGACCCGCTGCACCTCAGCGTCATCCACGACGACCTCGTAGGCGATCGCCAGGCCGTCGAGGCCGTTGATCGAACATTCATAGTGGATGCGCAGCGTCAGCTGTCGCACCCAGCGGATGACCCGAGATCGCTGGTGAGAGGTGATTTCCCGACCGTCGCACAGCACCAGGAGCCGACGCCCGCCGATGCCGAGCACCGCATCGGTCACGACGCCGCAGATGTCACCTTCGCGGGTGCGGTTCGCCCGGCGCTTCCACCACGAGTCGTACCCGCCGACGATGTCCACGACCGCGTCGTGGTCCACAAGCACCACGACGGCCTCGGCGTCGGACGGGACGTCGTCGAGTTCGGGTCCGCGCTGCCCCGCGTCCGGCGACGGCAGTGGCCCACCCACGAACGTCGCCGTCATGCCGGCCCCCTCCAGCGCGCAGGAGATGGCCGTCGAGAGGTCGCCGGCACGGCCGATCACCACGATCGGAGCCGACGAAACCGCGTCCGCGGTGGAAAGCATTTTCCGCGCAGCCATGAGCCCGCCTCCAAATTCGAGAAAAAGCACGAACTCCATAAATGCGCCATTTTATGGCCACACCAGAATTCAGGTGGAGAACCTTGCGTGCCACCGCCCGCCCGGCTCAGATCGTCCGCCCACAGATGTGAGCCGGTCGGCCGGGGAATTCCCCGGCCGACCTTGCAGTGCAGTCTGTTTCAGACGCGGTCGTGCTTACGGCGGGACACGACGCCCTGCGCCTCGGCGACCTTGGCACGCTTTTCGGCCCGCCGCTCCTTGAGCGACATCTGCGGCTTCTTCATACCGCCGTTCTTGGACTTGACACCCATTCTCTGCTCCCTTGCATTAGTCACAATCGAAGCGTCAATCGCGACCATACCTGGAAAATAAATAAAAGCCAGTCCGCTGCCGTTTCGCCGCCGAGGGCTCCGGCGAACCTCGGGGTTCCGTGTTCACCGGTCCCCGCTCAGCGCGACGGGAACCCACGCCCATCGCCAGAGGAGTGCGGTGAACAGCCCGCGTTCACCCGCCCGACGTCAGAAGCACCCCACTGGAAGTCACAGAAACCCCACCGGCAACTCCGGTAGCACTGAGGCCGACACCACCCGGCAACCACGCCCCCGCTCCGCTCTGATGGCCCCGCGGTGGCCTATCTTGGATCGGCCGGGAGTCGATGCAGGGGAGCCAATTGGACGACAACACCATGATGTCGGCTGACGAGCTTCTGGAACTCAATCGCGACATCCAGTCCTCCCCCACGATCCGCCTGCTCGCAACCCTGAACCTGGGCGTCTACGCGACCCTGATGGAGCGTCATCTGGCCGGTGGCCTGGTACCCGAGACCGAACTCGTGGTCGCCCTGGAACGCGACCTCGACGACCTGGACCATCCGGACGGACAGTCCGGGCTGGCGCTGATCAAGACGTGGGCCAGCCAGGGCTGGCTGCACCGCGTGATCGAGCAGCGCGACGGGCACGACCGCAACGTCTGCTACCTCACCCAGGAGGCCCGGCGCGCACTCGACTTCCTGCGCGGGATGCGCCGCAACGACACCATCGCCACCGGCGGCTCCATCAACGGCATCGCGTCACGGCTCAAGCAGGTCGCGGTGCGGGTCTGCAATGACCCTGATCGGATCAGAGCGAGCATCGAGGCCGAGATCGCCAGGCTCAACGCCGAACTCGACAAGCTCGACCAGGGCCTGGACCTCGGCGCCCAGTCGGACCTCGAGGTCACCGATATGTACGACGAGGCCAGGGCCATCGCGCTGCAGATGGAGCGCCTGATCACCGACATCGGCCAGTACGGGACGATGATCGAGCAGGCGACCGCCGCGCTCGACGAGCCGATCGACAGCAACATCGAATACCGCGATCGGCAGCGCCAGATGTACGCCGACTACCAGGCCGCCTGGGAGTCGCAGGGCCGCGACTCTCACCGGGCGTTCCTGCGGATGATCAACGACCCCGACCAGCGTGCCGAGTTCGAGGCCGACGTCGCCGCGGTCGCCGAGGCGCTGCCGGCCCTCGATCCCGCTCTGCGCCGAATGATGGCGGGCTTCTTCGAACTCGTCGGACACCAGATCGACGAGGTGGAGCGCATCCAGCAGCGCTGCGCCCAGCGGGTCAAACGCTTCACGGCGTACGGCACCCTGGAGCAGAGCCGGGGCGTGGCCCGCCAGTTGAACGACGCGATCGCCGCGGCCCGGGCACTGCTGAAGTCGTCGCTGACCGACTCCCGTCTCGACATCGAGGTGCCGTTGGCCCGGCACACCATCAGTTCGGTCGGTGCGCTGAGCTTCCGGATCAGCGACCTGTCGGCCCCCAAGCCGGCCGAGGCCGCGCACGGTGAACTCGACCTGACCAGCTTCGCGGCGCTGACCACGCAGGTGGACGCGCCCGCGATGTCGGACATGATCAACGCCGCGATCACCGAGGCACCGCTGTCGCTGCCGGACGCCGTGTCCATGCTCGACTCGGCCTACCTCGGACACGTCATCGTGCTGTGGTCGTGGGCCCTCAAACAGCCCAACGCCTCGGCCGCCGCCGAATCCGTGACCGTGCGGTTCCAGTCCCTGGACGGCCGGGACCGGCAGATCGAGGTGCCCGACCTGATGTTCACCGAACCCGTCTCCAGCCTCCTGGGAGCTGCGACATGACCACCGAACCCGACATCGACTTCTCGTCGCTGCCCCAGGTCGATCAGACCGCCCGTCCGCCGCATCACCGTCGGCCGCGGTTCGACGGCGACGTCTCGGAGCTGCCCGACCGCGCCTGCTGGGCGCTTCAGCAGTTGTTGACGCGGCGTTACCTCAGCAGCGAGACCGAACCCGACGTGTACAGCTGGGTGCTGGAGTACCGCAACCAGCTGAATGTGCGGCTGTCCGAATTGGACCTCATGCTGCGCGTGGTCGAGGGGGTGTTCGACAACGGTGGCGTCGCCTTCATCGAGCAGGCCCGATACGACTCCGCGCGCGGCGTCAAGCTTCTGCGCCGCGAGCCGTTGGGCACCTATGACTCGATCCTGGCGCTGCACCTGGCGCAGATGATGCGGGCCTCCGGTGATCAGGCCGTGCTGATCAGCCGCGACGAGATGCACGGCCTGTTCTCCGGCGTGCTCAACGACACCGACCGGGACACCGTCACCTTCACGGCCCGCATCGACGCGGCGATCGCGCGGTTGGCCTCGCTGGAGATCCTCCGCAAGAGCCGTGACGACGAGGACAGCTACACCATCAGCCCCGTGATCACCGCGGTCATGACGGCGTCGGTGATCACCGAACTGCAGCAGCAGTTCGAGCTTCTGCTGCGGGGCGGCGCTCCGCAGGAGGCGCAGGACGAGGAGGACGGCACCGATGACGCAGACGACTGAGCAGTTCCACCTCTCGCGGCTGCAGATCATCAACTGGGGTGTGTTCGACGGCTACCACTCGATCCCGTTCAGTGCGGGCGGCGCGCTGATCGCCGGCGCCTCGGGCAGCGGTAAATCGTCTCTGCTGGACGCGATCTCGCTGGGGTTCCTGCCGTTCAACCGGCGTAACTTCAACGCCTCGGGCGACAACTCGGCCGCGGGGTCCAGCGCGGGACGACGGACCGTCGACAAGTACGTCCGCGGTGCCTGGGGGCAGCGCAGCGACGGATCCACCAGCAGGGTGATGTACCTGCGCGGCGACGGCACCGTGTGGTCGGCCGTGGCCGTCACCTACCGCAGTGACAGCGGACGCACCGTCACGGGTCTGGTGCTGAAGTGGCTGACGGGCGAATCGCGCTCGGATTCGTCGAGCAGGTTCGTGCTCTCCGATGGGGACCGCGACATCGAAGAGGTCTGCAACCGTTGGGCTGCAGGGCGATTCGACACCGGTGTGTTCAAGGAGGACGGCTGGCGGTTCACCACCAAGGTGGAGTCGCAGTATCTGGCCCACCTCTACGCCACCATCGGCATCCGCGGGTCCGACGCCGCACAGCAGCTGCTCGGCAAGGCGAAGTCGCTCAAGAGCGTGGGCGGGTTGGAGCAGTTCGTCCGCGAGTTCATGCTCGACGAACCCGACAGCCTGGCCCGGCTTCCCGAGGCGCTCAAGCAGATCGACCCGCTGGTGGAGGCCCGCGAACTGCTCGCGGTGGCGCAGCGCAAACGCAAGATCCTCGGCGACATCGAGAAGATCCAGCAGCGCTACGCCAGCGAGTCCACCGACCTCGGCATCATCGACCTGGTCGATCAGCCGATGGTGCGGGCCTACACCGACCACGTCCGCCTGTCGCAGTGCCCGGCACAGATCGAGGCGCTGGACACCACGATCGATCAACTCGGCGACGAGTACGAGGATGTCACCCGGCAACTGAATCTGGCCAAGGCCGAAGCGGACTCGCTCAACGCGCAGATCAGCGGCACAAGTTCCAGCATCGGCCCGCTGCAGTCGCAGGTGGCCGCTGCCGAGGCCAAGGCCGAGGAGATCTCACGGCGCCGAGCCGCCTACGAGTCGCTGCTCACCGCACAGGGTCTGGACATCCCCGAGACCGCCGACGAGTTCTGGAATCTGCGTGAGGAACTCAGCGCGCAGGCCAACGAACTGCTCGCCCGGTTGGAACGTGGCCGCGAGCGGTCCACCGACGCCGAGTACGCGCAGAAGGTTGCGCGCATCGCCCGCGACGACGCCGCCAAGGAACTTCAGCGCGTGCAGCATGTCGGCTCGGCCCTGCCGGAGTCGGCCCTGATGATGCGCGAACACATCTGCTCGGCCGTCGGTGTCGATCCCGGTGAGCTGCCCTACATCGCCGAACTGCTGGATCTGCGGCCCGAGCAGAGCCGCTGGCGCGTGGCCGTGGAGAAAGTGCTTCGTGGCGTTGGCCTGCGCCTGTTGGTCCCCGATCAGCACTACGCGGCGGTCCTGCGGTTCGTCAACGAGACGAACATGCGCGGGCGCCTGCAACTGCACCACGTCCGCCGTCAGCGCCCGGGCTCGGACGAGGTCACTCCCGCGCCGAACACGTTGGCGGGCAAGCTTTTCGTCGTCGACCCGGATCACCCGTGTGCGGCCGAGGCGCTCGACATCATCTCCGCGGCCGGTGACCACGTCTGCGTCGACTCCCCCGACGCGTTCCCCCGGTTCCGGCGCGCCGTCACCGACTCGGGCCTGTACAAGGACTCCGAGCGTCTGGCGGTCAAGGATGACCGGCGCCCGATCAAGCCGTCGGAGTACATCTATCAGGGGGACGTCGCGACGAAGATCGACGCGCTGACCCTCGACCTCGCGGCGGCCGAGGAAGCCTACCAGTCGGCCCGGCGCAACGCCGACGACCTTGCGGCCGAACGCCAGCAGTGGCGGGACCGGGCCGCTGCGGGGAAGGCGATCTGCGATCAGTTCCCGCAGTGGAATCAGGTGGACACCGAGACCGCCGACGGGCACGCCGAGCGCCTGCGTGAGCAGTTCGAACTGCTCATGGCCGACCATCCCGACATCGAGGCCCTCAACGCGCGAGCGGAGGCCTGCTGGGAGGAGATTCAGGCGCTGATGACCCGGCGCGGTGCCATCCAGACCCGTCGGGACGACCTGGACACCCGACGGACCCGACTGTTGGAACTGCAGGAGCGGCTGACCCCCGCGTTCGTCTCCGAGCCGTTGACCGAACTTCTGCACCGCTATGCCGCCGACGTGCCGGTGACACTGGAACTGCTTGACCCGGAACCGCATCGCGATGCGTTGTTCACCGCGGTGCGCCGGGAGCGGGAACAGTTGCGCGAGAGCCGCCGTCGCTCCTACGACGAACTGGCGCGCATTCTCAACACCTTCGACACCGCGTTCCCGGATGCCATCCCGAACGACAGCGAGGTGTTCGACGAGCGGTTGCACGACTATGTGGCGCTGTGCCGGCACATCGATGAGCGTGAACTGCCCGAGGCCTACGAGCGCATGATGCGGCTGGTGACCGAGCAGGCGCCCGACGCGATCCTGACGCTGCACCGCGTCGCCGAGCAGGAGACCCGGCGCATCAGTGAGCAGATCGCCCGCGTCAACACGGGTTTGGCGGCGGTCGAGTTCAACCGCGGCACCCGGCTGACACTCCGTGCCACGCCGCGGCATCTTCCCGCGGTCGCCGAACTGACCGAGATCGTCAGGGCCATCTCACGCCGCATCGCCGAGGTCGGCCTGGGTGACAAGCAGGCCATTCTCGATCAGTACGCCGACATTCTCCGGCTGCGAAACCGGTTGGCCTCCACCGCCCCTGAGGACAAGGCGTGGACACGCGATGCACTCGACGTGCGCAACCGCTTCACGTTCGACTGCGCGGAATGGGATGTGCGCAGCGACGAGCTCATCCGCACGCACAGCAACGCCGGCGACAACTCCGGCGGTGAGCAGGAGAAGCTGATGGCGTTCTGCCTCGCGGGCGCGCTGAGCTTCAACCTGGCCAATCCCGACAGTGACGACAACCGGCCGGTCTTCGCCCAGCTGATGCTCGACGAGGCGTTCTCCAAGTCCGACCCGCAGTTCGCGCAGCAGGCCCTGCAGGCGTTCCGCAAGTTCGGCTTCCAACTGGTCATCGTCGCGACGGTGCAGAACGCCACGACGATCCAGCCCTACATCGACAGTGTGGTGATGGTGTCCAAGACCGACGCGACCGGCCGCAACGCCCGCCCGGTCGCGACCGTGTCGACCAAGACGATCTCGGACTTCACCGCGCTGCGCCAGGAGATGAGCGCCTCGGCGGCCAAGGCGCGCGTTCCTGCCCCGGTCTGATTTATTCATTCGACGCGGGCGTGATCCCTTCCGATACTGGGAGGGATGCTCACGCCAGACGACCTCGCCGGGCGGACCAGCCGTGCCGTCGCCGCCGCCACGGCGGCTGCCACGGATCTCGGCCTGACGGTCGAGAGTCCGCGCGTGCTCCACGACATGTTCTCCGTCATCGTGCATCTGGCGCCATCGCCGGTGGTGGCGCGGGTTCCCACCGTGCTGCCGCAGGCCTATCTGGACGCTCCTGATCTTCAGACCGCACAGCAGTGCGCCGAGTTGGCCGTGGCGCGTTGGCTGGCCGACCGTGGCTGCCCCGTGGTGGGGCCGAGCCCACTGGTGCCGCGCGAGCCCGTGCCCCGTGACGGCTTCTCGATCACGTTCTGGGGCATGGTCGAGGAGATGCCCGAACCCGAACTCGACCTGGTGCACCGGGCCTCCTACACCGCACGCCTGCACGCCGAACTTCGCGAGTACGACGGGAGCGGCCTCGGTTTCTGGACGCCGTTCGGCGCATACATTCCGGCATCGCTGGCAGCGCTGGAGCATCTGCCTGGCCTGGTCGACGCCACGGATCTGGCTCGGGCACAACGTGAGTGGGAGGTGTTGGCGCCGGTGCTCACCGACCGCGAGACGTTCGAGGCGGCATTTCCCGGGGTGACGGTCCAGCCGATCCACGGCGATGCGCCGTACTACAACATGATCCCCACTGCCGACGGCCTGCTGTGGTCGGACTTCGAGATGGTCTGCGTGGGTGCCGTTGAGTCCGATCTGGCCATGGCCGGGCCGGAGGCCGTGGCCGCCTACGATGCGGCGGCCACCGAACTCGGGCTGCGCCATGTTGACCAGCGGGTGCTCCGGCTGACCGAGACCGCGGGCCAACTGGCCAGCGTGGCGGTGCTGGCCATGGCGACTCAGCTGCCCATGCTGGTCGAGGCCGTCGCCCCCGTGCTCGACGCCTGGCGGCAGCGGCCGGAGGTCACGGAGATCGCCTGAGCCACAGGTTTGCCGTGGATCGGATCAGTGCGAGAACTCCGCCGCCGATCGCGGATCGGCCACAGCGCGAGCAGGGCCACCCCCAGTCCGGCGGGCACCGCGGCGGGGGCCGTCGACAGCCAGGATCCGACCAGCAGCAGAAGGCCGAAGGCGATGCCGACCCCGAGCAGCACCCGACGCAGCGCGGACCAGTGCGCATCCGCATGGAGCCGCGTCGACAGCAGCATCCCCAGGACCAGAGCGACAGCATGCCCGACGGCGGTGAAGTCCCATCCTGACATCGACGCCACCACCCACGCGACGGTCAACCAGCCGCCGGCCCAGGCCGGACGCCATCCCGTCGGCATCGCCGCGGTCAACGCGCCGAGGACGCCGACGGCTCCGTAGCTGAGGCCGACGTCGGTCGCACCGGCGGTCGACAGCGGCAGCCAGCCGGCCCTGATCGCGGCGGCGAGTCCGGCAGCGACGATCAGGGTGGCCCCGACGTGGCCGAGCATGAAGGCCTGCACCAGGCGCCTGCCGCGCCAGAGGAGCTCGGCCAGCGCGAGCAGGCACACCAAACCCGGAAGAAGCGGATAGATCGGGCCCTCGGCCGTGACGAAGGCGCTTCCGAGCAGCGTGCCCACATGACCGTGGCCCAGGTTCTCCACATTGGTGCTCAGATGACCGACCACACGGTCGCGCACCTCGGGGCCCAGCACCCACAGCACGGTGGAGACCAGACCGAGCACCGTCGCGTAGGTGACGGTGACCCACACCGGCACCAGAGTGGAGAACACTCGCGACACCTGGTCGAGCTTACCGAACGGCGCCCCTGTGAAGGGGCTGGCAAGCTGCTGCGCACTCAGTCCACAGTGACTGTGGCCCAAGCTCTTTGGTGAACTCCGTCACACAGGCGTGCCCGAGGTGGACGTCTCGGCCTGCACCACCTCGGCCGCGGCCCGCTCGCCCGAACGCACCGCGCCGTCGATGAACCCGTACATGACCGCCGAGGTTTCCGTACCGGCCCAGTGGATTCGCCCGCAGGGAGCGCGCAACGCCGGACCGAACTCGGTGAGCACGCCCGGCGGGGTGTGCGAGATCATGCCGCCGCCGGAATACCGCTCGACGGTCCAGTTGTGTTCGATCCAGTCCCGCGGCGCCAAGGCCCTGCCTCCGAAACGCTGAGCCACCGCGCTGAGGACGGCGCGGCGGCGCTCCCCCTCGGACATGGCGCACAGCACGCGCGCCGCGGGACCCTCCGTGATGACGGTCAGGATGCCGGGCTCAGCCGCGAGCGTGCAGGAGTCGATGGTCAGACCGGCCAGCGATCCAGGTGAGAAGGACTGGCCGGACAACCCGTCGGCCCGCCAGAACGGTTCGTCGTACACCAGGGCGATCTTGAACACCGCCCCACTGGGCATCCGTTGGTGCAGCAGCGACCGATCGACGGGAAGCATCGGGTCGTAGATGATCTGGGCCGCGAGGCAGATCGGCACCGCGACGATGGCCCGGCGAGCTCGGACCACCATGTCCTCAGCCCGCACGGTCACGCCCTCGGCGTCCTGACTGACGGCCCGCACGGGCTGAGAAAGGTGCACGGTGTCGCCGAGTTCGGCCGTCACCGCCCGGTGGATCGCCCCCATGCCGCCGAGGGGACGGGCGTCCTCGGCGCCGTCCTTCACCCCGAGCACAAACCCTGGTCCACCTGCGGACGCCATCTGGTAGAGCACGAACAGCAGCGAGATCTCCGACGCCGCCGACGTGTACAGGCCCGCGACACTCGACTCCAGCAGCAGCCGTGCGGGTTTCGACAAGGTGTGGCTGTCAAGCCATTTCGCCCATGTCAGTTGATCCCACCTGCGGGCCTTCGGCGCATCCCACGGCGCCTCCGGCGAGATGGTTCTGCACATCTGACTGAGCTCGAGGAACACCGCCCCGATGTTGGCGACGGCGAACGGACTCATCGACCACGGGATCGTGCCCTTATAGCGATACGACCTGCCGTCGACGAACATCATCGCGTCCCCGTCGACGTACTGCTTGCAGCTGAGGACGTCAAACTCATCCATCAATGCATAGATGCGGTCCTGCCCCGGCCCGATCCACGCGCCGCCACGGTCGATCCACGTTCCATCTTCGCGGGCTTCGGTGAACGTGCGCCCGCCCACCCGATCTCGCGCCTCCAGCAGTGCCACGCAGTGACCGGCCTGGGTGAGTCGAAGTGCCGCGGTCAGACCCGCAAACCCCGCCCCCACCACGCAATAGTCGACATCCATGACTGCCCCCGCCCGTCGGTTCAGGCCTACTCCCGATGGGCGGCACAGTCAATATGCGGTGCGGGTCCGCTCGATCCAGGCGAAGAACTCATCGGCGGTGAACACCGGTTTGCCGTAGTCCAGAGCTTTGCGCGCCTTGCCGGACTGTGTGCCCGCCTCGGCGGTCACCAGGACCTCACATCGGGTCTTGGTGACCGTGCGCACCGGCGCCAACCCTGCGGATGCGGCCATCCGCTCCATCTCCTCACGGTCCACGACACAACCCGAGTCGTTCATCGCGGTGCCGGTGAAGCAGATGCGCGCGCCCGGCACCAACACCTCACCGATGTCGTGGCGCACGGCGTCGGCCACGCCGGCGACGACATCGATTCCCAGCAGCGCCGACACGTGGTGCAGACGCGCAACGACCTGTTCCGGCAACGGTGTTCGGCCAGCCGCGGTGCGCAGTTGGTCTGCCACCGCCTGCGCTGCCGCCGCATCCCAGTCGCCGTCGGGAGCTGCTGGTGAGGCCTCTTCGCCGAGCAGCACCGCACCCACCTGACGGCTGAGCCTCAGCAGCGCCGAGAGCGCAGGCAGATGCCGCGCCACCGGCGTGGGCACCCCGGGATCGCGGCTCAGCAGCAGGCCGGACTGGATCTCGGTGGCATCGGGTTCGTCGAACGGGATGGACCCGGTCGAGACCTCGGCTGCGGCGTGGGCCTTCAACAAAGAGCGGGCGCGCTCCAGTGCGGTGTCACCGGTCACCCGGGCTCCGCGCAGCTCGACGCCCAACGGCATCGGCGTGACGTGGCCGAGGCGCTTGAGTTCGAAGTCGATCAGACCCAGAGTCTCGTCCACGCCCACGCCGACGGGTGTGCACCCAGCCAACATCGGCGCGATCACCGCCCACGCCTCGCGCAGCGTGGGGGCCAACAGCACATCGGAGACCCCGATGCCGTAGGCGGTCCTCGCGTCGGCCAGATCCCGCTGCGGGTTGATCAGGGTCGACACCGCGGTACCGTCGTCGAACGCGACAGCCAACTCCACGGGTCGCGGGCGGGACATCCGGCCCTCGTCGCCGACTGTCAGCAGCCCGATCGCGCAGAACCGCCGAGCCTGCCCCCCACCCGCCGATCCGCGCAGGTACCGGGCGATGCGCCGGTCCACCTTCAGATCCTTCGGCAGCACAGGGCGTTTGAGCACCAGGCCGGCCAGCGACGTGCACCTGCTCAACGCGACATACAACTGCCCGGTCGAGAACATGCCCCCGGTCAGGTCAACGACGAGGCGGTCCAAGGTCTGGCCCTGGCTCTTGTGGATCGTGATCGCCCAGGCCAGCTTGAACGGCAACTGGGTGAAGGTGCCGACGACCTCGCGGCGCAGCGACCCGCCGTCGACGACCGGCCGGGTCGCTTCCCAGACGAACGGCGCGACGTCAGCCACTGTGCCGTCTGGGAACTCGACGTCGACCACCGCGCCGTAGCGGTCGTAGCCGACACCGACCACCCGTCCGATGGATCCGTTGACCCAGCGATTGCGCGGGTCGTTGTTCAGCATCATGACCTGGGCGCCGACCTTGAACCGCAGTTCCTCCTCGATCGGCTTGTCGAACAGCGACAGGTCGCCGGTCTCGGTTGCGCGGTGCACCATCTCGTCACCGGGCAGGCGCTCCAACTGCTGCCGGTTGCGCGCCGCCACAAGCCGATTCGTCGGCGCCAGCGTCAACCAGAACTCATCCTCGGGCGGCACGAAGTCACCGTCGACGCGTGAATTCAGGTGCTCCTGCGCATGGCCGAGCAGCACACCTTCACGGATCTCGTTGAGGATGGCCGTCATCCGGTCGTCACCGAGCTGGCGGAACACCGTCGTCAAGGACACCGTCGGAAAAACCGCGCTCTCGAAACTGCGCGCGGAGAAGAAGTACGGCGTCGCATATGTGGTGGAGAAGTAGTGCTGCTCGCCTTCTGCGACGACCGGCGGAAGCTGGTACAGGTCGCCGACCAGCACGATCTGGACGCCGCCGAACGGGGTGTCGGGGATCGGACCGTACCGTCGCAGCGCGGCGGCGACCATGTCGAAGACGTCCGCGCGCACCATCGAGGCTTCATCGATGATCAGTGTCTGCAGCGACGCCAGGGTCTTGGCGAACCTGCCCGGCCGGTAGGCGCCGCCGGTGACATCGCCCAGCGTCGTGGTGGTGCGGAACCCGAACAGCCGGTGGATGGTGTATCCGTCGACGTTGAGCGCCGCGATGCCGGTCGGGGCGAGGACCACCACGTTGCGGTCGGTGGTGGCCATGTAGTGCCGGATCAACGTGGATTTACCCGTGCCGGCCTTGCCGGTGAGGAAGAGGTGTTCGCCGGCGGCCAGCCGCGCCAGGGCCTCACCGAACTCCTCGGTCAAGACCAGATCCGCCACTCGTGCACCCTATCCAGCGGTGGCCCCGCAACCCGTGGTGCGGGGCGGCAGCCGCCTTCCGCGTCGACATCCCAACTCCGGGCGCCGGTTCCGCACTTTGCCCGCGATCCACAGCGCTAAAGTGCTTTCCGTGCCTAAGAAGCTGCTGGGGAACGGACGGGGTCGCTGGCTGGCGATCATGGCCTCCGTTGCGCTGTCCGCAGGCATGCTCTACGTGCAGGGCACCAACACCGAGAAGCCTCACGCCGCGAAACCGGCGGCCCAGGCGCCATCGACTCCAGGGATGGCAGCACCCGCGCCGGCGCATGCCGAGCTGCTCGCGGCCACCCGCCCGCCCGACCCCAAGGTGTTCCAGCTCGAGTTGCCGCGGGGCGTGGCCCCGGAGGGGGGACTGCAGGTCAAGACCATCTGGGTTGCCCGGGCCATCAGCGCGATGTTCCCCGAGATCAAGACCATCGGCGGCTACCGTCAGGATCCGCTGAAGTGGCATCCCAACGGGCTTGCGATCGACGTCATGATTCCCAACCACGGCAGCCAGACCGGAATCGACCTGGGCAACCAGATCGCCGGGTTGGCGTTGGCCAACGCCGAACGGTGGGGCGTGCTGCACGTCATCTGGCGGCAGGGCTACTACCCCGGCATCGGGGCACCCAGCTGGACCGCCGACTACGGCAACGAGACGGCCAATCACTTCGACCATGTCCACATCGCCACCATCGGCGGGGGCTATCCGACCGGCAATGAGGTCTTCTACCTGGACTCCATGCGCTGACGCAACGGCCCCGGTCTGGACAACCCCGTTCCCGACCCGAAGGTCCGCGACTCACCCGCCCGAAGATGGAGAAGCAACCCTCGCCCAGCGTGAGTTGAACCGCGCCGCGCGACGATGGACCCGATGAGCATGACCGCGGGTCCGACCCAATCGGGCCGTGATCAGTCCGGGCTCAGCGTAGAACGCCGTCTTGACCGCCTCGACGAGGATCAGGTACGCGACGGCCAGCGCCAGCAGCGCGACGAAGAACTGCCACGGCAACGGTGTGAACCCGAGAGACCCGGACAGCGGCGATACGGTCAGCACGACGCCGGCGGTGATCACCGCGGCTGTGGCCAGCACCAGCGGTGTGCTCGGCCGGCTGCGGAGGAACGGCACCCGCCGCGTCCTCACCGCGAAGATGATCAGGGTCTGGGTGGCCAGCGACTCCACGAACCAACCCGTGCGGAACTCGACCGGTCCGGCATGCAGCACCCCGAGCATGAGGCCGAAGGTCAGGAAGTCGAACAACGAACTGATCGGCCCGAAGGTGAGCATGAAGCGACGAATGAAGTCGATGTTCCAGTGCGATGGAGCGCGCAGCTGTTCCTCATCGACCCGGTCGGTCGGAATCGCCAGCTGCGACGTGTCGTAGAGCAGGTTGTTGAGCAGGATCTGGCTGGGCAGCATGGGCAGGAAGGTGATGACCGCCGAGGCCGCTGCCGCGCTGAACATGTTGCCGAAGTTGCTCGAGGTCCCCATGAGGACGTACTTGATCGTGTTGGCGAAGATGCGCCGACCTTCGGCCACTCCCGTCGCCAGCACGCCGAGATCCTTGTCCAGCAGCACAACGTCGGCCGCATCCTTGGCCACATCGGTGGCACTGTCGACCGAGATACCCACGTCCGCGGAGTGGAGCGCGAGTGCATCGTTGACGCCGTCCCCGAGGAAGCCCACCGACCGCCCGCGGCGGCGAAGCGAGGAGATCACCCGGGCTTTCTGCTCCGGTGAGACGCGGGCGAAGATCGTACTGTCGGCGGTGACGGCATCCAGTTGACCCGAGGTCAACCCCTCCAAATCGGTGCCGCTGACCACCCCCTTGATCGGCAGACCCAGTTCAGCGCAGACCTTTTCAGCGACGGCCGGATTGTCGCCAGTGGCGACCTTCACCTCGATACCCAACGCCGCGAGCTGCCGAAGCGATTCGCGGGCGGCCGGTTTGGGCGTGTCGGCGAAGACCAGGAAGCCGCGAAGTTCCAGACCTTCCTCATCGGCGGCGGACACGCTGGACAGTTCCGGCGCCGGGCGCGTAGCGACCGCGACCACCCGCCTGCCCTGGGCGAACAGGGCAGCCAGGGTCTGATGGGCGACGACCGGCGACGAACCGCATTTCGCCATGATCTGCTCGGGCGCGCCCTTGCAGACGAGGGTGCGTCCGGCCGAGTCCTCGACGAGCGCTGTGGTGGCCCGGCGGGTGTGGTCGAACGGGAGGAGCGCAATCCGCCTGGCATCCGCGATGGGCCCGCGACCGTCCCACAACGCCGCGTCGAGCTGGTTGGCGCACGTCCCCCCGACCGACGGGTCGATCTCGGTGGCCAGCATCCCGAGGCGCAGCACCGTCTCCGCATAGTCACCGCCGGGGTCGACGGCATCGATCAGTACGATCCGATCCTCGGTCAGGGTGCCGGTCTTGTCGGTGACCAGGATGTCGATGTCGCCGAGGTCCTCGATGCACACCAGTCGTTTCACCAGGACTCGGCGCCGAGCCAGCCGGCGCGAACCTGCCGCGAGGCTGGTGCTGACCACGGCCGGCAACAGCTGCGGCGTGATACCGACAGCTATCGCCAGACCGAACAGCGCGGACTCGATCAACGGGCGGTCCAGCAACAGGTTGATCGCGATAATGACGACCGTCAGCGTCAGCGCGACTCGCAACAGCAGGTAGGAGAATTGTCGCAGGCCGAGCTGGAACTCGGTCTCCGGTTCGCGCTCCCCCAGGCCCGCCGCGATCCGGCCGAACTCCGCGTCGGCTCCGGTCGCGTACACCACGGCAGTGGCACTGCCCGCGCTCACCACGGTTCCCATGAAGGCGAGATTCGACGCGTCCGCCAGATCGGCCCCAGCGGGCTCGGTTGCCGACTTCTCAGCGGCGGTGGACTCGCCCGTGAGGATGCTCTCATTGCATTCCAGTCCGTTGACCTCGAGCAGACGCACATCGGCGGGCACGAGTTCACCCAGCTCCAGACGGATCACGTCCCCCGGAACCAGGTCGACGACATCGACCTTGGTCATCTGGTTGTCGCGCAGGGCCGATGCCGTGTGCCGGATGCGGGAGTGCAGCGCCGCGGTGGCGCGCTCGGCCCGGTACTCGTTGACGAATCCCAGGCCGACGCTGACGGCGAGGATGACGCCGATGATGATCGCCTGGGTGCTGTCGCCGAGGAAGAACGATGCCACGGCCGTGACCGCCAGCAGCGCGAGCACAGCGTTCTTCAACTGGCGTCCGAGCAGCTGGATCACGCTGACGCCATGGGTGCGAACCGAGTTCGACCCCATCTCGGCCCGTCGGGCGGCGGCCTCCTCAGTCGACAGGCCATCCGTCGACGCACCCAGCGCTGCGAGCACATCCGGGACCGAGGATTGACTGACCTCCTGGCGGCTCAAGCACCCCGAACGCGGCCCCACAGAGAACAGCCTGCCGCAACCGCACCGCCGACGACGGGCTTTGGTCCCTTCTTCAACCCCCACGATGTCCGTGCGCTGTTCAGACGATGGGTCCGCCCTCGGGCATCCCGGCCGGCGATCGTTGCGTAATCTGACCAACCATGACCGACGGGAACCGACTCGCCAACATTCTGCCGGAGAGTGAGTGCTGGACTCTGATGTCCAGCGCCTCGCTGGGACGGCTGATCACCGCCGCCGACGGTGAACCCGAAGTGTTCCCGGTGAACTTCGCCGTTCAGGACCGCAGCGTGGTGTTCCGCACCGCCGAGGGCACGAAACTGGTCAGTTCGGCCATCAACCGCAATGTGCTGTTCGAGGTCGACGCCCACGATGACGCGCAGGGCTGGAGCGTCATCGTCAGGGGTGTCGCCCGGATCCTGCACTCCGACGAAGAGATCGACGTGGCGAGGCAGACCGGGTTGCGCCCGTGGGTGTCGAGCGACAAGGAGCACTACGTCCGAATCCGTCCCGTGCGTGTCAGCGGCCGCCGATTCGTCTTCGATCAGGCGGTCAACTCGCAGTAGCGGCCGCGCGGAGGTGATCGGGGCCCGCGACTCCCGCAAAGGACCTTGTGACTGCGGTCCTTCGACCCTGCTGCAGACCGGCCCGTCCGTGCGATGGTGTGGAGATGGGCAAGCAGCGGTTCGGCATCGCCGCGGCGATGGCCGCGGTGTGGGTGGCCGCGGTCTATCGAGGTTGGGTGCGACCGTGGATCTACACCTGGGGCGCCACTCCCGACGAGGTCGTCGGCGCCCTGCCTGGCGACGAGATGGTCGACTCCCCCGTTCCGCGAACCACCCGCGCCGTCTGGATCCCGGCTTCGCCCCATTCGGTGTGGCCGTGGTTGGCGCAGATCGGCGAAGACCGAGGCGGGTTCTACAGCTACTCCTGGTTGGAGCGCGCCGTGGGTGCCGACATCCACAATGCCGAGCACATTCATCTGGAGTGGCAACGCCTGCATGTCGGGGACACCATCTGGCTGGCCCGCCGCTACGGCGAGGCGGCGTGCCAGCTGGTCGCCGAGGTGGTGCCGGGCTCACACCTGGTGTTGGTGTCCAGGCCCGACTTCACCCGCCTGATGCAGGGGCACAAGGCCCGCGGCACATGGAGCTTCACGCTTGTTCCGGCGAAGGGCGGTGTTCGGCTCCTGGCGCGCGGGTGCGGCGGTTTGGCGGGCCACTTCTGGTTCGACATACCGCATTTCGTCATGGAGAGACGGATGCTGCTGGGCATCCGCTCCCGTGCGGTCGGTGAGCACCACAGGGGCCGCAGCGTGGGCTTTCAGCCGCCGTCCTCGTCATCGGCGAGCGCGAAGTAGTTCTCCTCCTCCTGCACGAAGTGCAGGCGCAACAGGGTGGACAGGCCATACAGGCAGGCCAGCAGGTCGGTGACCTGGTCAGGCTGGATGCCGCCGGCCGACTCGGCCAGTTGCACGTGGGTGCCGATGCGCTCAGTGAGACGGCGGATCTCGGCGTGCGTGCGACTCATGGTCGCGGTCGCCTCGCTGCTCCGCAGCGGGGTGGCCAACGCGGGATACAGCTGATTCTCCTCCGCCTCCTCGTGCGGCAGAATCCTTTGCTCCAACTGCCTTTCGACGTCCTTGACGGCTGCGAGCGCTCGGGCGTCGGGCGCCTCGACCAGCCGGTCCGCACTGTCCCGGACCAGTGCGATCACCTCCCGCAGCTCGTCGTGTTCGGCCGAGAAGCGGCGCAGGAGTGCTTCGGTGTTCGACGTCAGGGTCAGCTGGGCGTCCGGATCGCCACGCACCGCGCGAATCGCGTTCAGAATGACGGCCACATCGATCGCCTCCTGCAGCAACGCACCCAGCGCTGGGGGCAGGAGGCCGACCGCGGCGACCGCCATCGCCAGCAGTGACAGGCTCATCCCGACCACCGCGCTCTGGACCGCGATGCGCCGCGAGCGCCTGGCGATGTCCATCGCGTCGGCGAGCCGGTCCAGGCGGTCGGTGGTGAGCACGATGTCGGCGGCCTCCGACGACGCGGTCGCACCTCGTGCCCCCATCGCGACACCCACTGTCGCCGCGGCCAGCGCCGGGGCGTCGTTGATACCGTCGCCCACCATCACGGTGACGGCCTTCTGCTTCTCGGCGCGCACCGCCGCGACCTTGTCTTCCGGGCTCTGGTGCGCGTACACCTCATCGAGGCCGAGCACCGTGGCGACTTCGCGCGCGGGTTCGACCCGGTCGCCGGTGAGCATCACCAGCCGGTTGAAGCCGGCCTGCCGCAGTCGCCGCATCGTACGAGGGGCCTGGCGGCGGAGCGGATCCCGCAGCAGAATCGCCCCGATCGGCGTCCCGTCGACGCTCACCCACGTCAGCGCGGCGCTGTCCAGGCGGGCGCGGTTCACCGCGGACTGCGCCCAGGGGCTGGTGGGAATGCCCTCGACCAGTTTCCCGACGCCAACGCGTTTTCCCGCCACGGTCGCGGTGACTCCTCGACCCGCCACCTCAGCGACATCGCCGGGCAGCGTGAGGCGCAGTCCGCGGGCCAGCGCCTCGGTGACGATCGCCTCGGCCAGCACGTGCGGGGACACCTGGTCGACGGAGGCCGCCAGCCCCAGAACCTCGTCGGCGGCACACTGTGGCGCGGTGAGAACGTCGATGACCGTCGGCTGACCCATCGTCAGGGTGCCCGTCTTGTCCATCACGAGAGTTGTCGCGTGGCCGAGGTTCTCCAGGGCTCCGCCGCCGCGGATGACGACACCGGCACGCGATGCCCGGGACAGCCCGGACACGATCGCCACCGGCGCGGCCAACAGCAGTGGGCACGGCGTGGCAACCACCAGGACCGCCACCGCGCGCGTCGCCGACCCGCTCACGAGCCAGGCTGCCGCCGCCATCACCAGCGCCAGTGGGAGGAACCACGCCGCGTATCGGTCGGCGAGTCGCACCACCGGCGAGTTCTCCGCTCCGGCCTGCTGCGCCAGGCGCACGATCCCCGCGTAGGTGCTGTCCTCGGCGCTCGCCGTGGCCCGCAACTCGAAGGCGGCACCAGCGTTGACCACACCGCTTCGGACCAGATCTCCGCGGTTGTGTTCGACGCTGAGCGACTCTCCGGTCAGCGCCGACTCATCCAGCACCGCAAGGTCATTGAGGACTCTGCCGTCCACCGGCACGACGTCGCCGGACACCACGACGAGGACATCGTCCACTGCCACCTCTGCCACCGGGATCACAGTGACCTCGGCGCCGACTCGGCGGCGGGCGAACCGCGGCGAGCGCTCCAACAGAGCCCGCAGATCCCGAGATGCCCGCCGCGTCGCAGCGGCGTCCAGGGCCCGCCCTCCGGCGAGCATCACCGCGATGAGCGAACCGGCGAGGTACTCCCCCACGAGCAGAGTGCCGACGAGGGAGAGGACGGCGATGAGGTCCACGCCGAGCCTGCCCCGGCGCAGCGCCGCAAGCACCCACACGACCGCGGGCACCACCGCGATCACCGTGCCCGCGATCCACCATCGGTCCGCGACGGCGTCCGCGCCCGCCAGCCAGGCCACCCCACCGCCGGCCAACGCCCCCACTGTCAGGACGACGAGCGCAGGTTCCGCCCACGGCCGCAGCCGCCCGGCCGTGTCGTTCGCATGCTCCGCTGTCATCGCACCGACCACCCCGATCCTCGCGCACACTCATTCAACCAGCGCTGGCCGCCGCCGCGCACCGACTCTGATTCATCCCGCGGGAACGCCCCGCGCCGCGGCGAGGACCACCCCCGCGAAGTCGCTGCGTCACACCGGACCTGGGTTATGACAGGCTATCTTTGCTGGCACAGGGCTGCGCCGCTGACTACCTTCCTTCCATGGTGAATTCCGCCCATCCGGCGGAGCCCCATGTGGGTTCCGTGTCTTCGAAACTGAACTGGCTGCGGGCCGGAGTCCTCGGCGCCAACGACGGGATCGTGTCGACGGCGGGCATCGTCGTCGGCGTGGCGGCCGCCGCTGTCGAGCGCGGCCCCGTCCTCACCGCCGGAATCGCGGGGTTGGCAGCGGGTGCGGTGTCGATGGCATTGGGCGAATACGTGTCGGTCAGTACTCAACGCGACACGGAGAAGGCGCTTCTCACGAAAGAACGCCGAGAACTGCGTGAGGACCCGGCGGCGGAGTTGGACGAACTGGCCGCGCTGTACGAGGCGAAGGGACTCAACGCGGGCACCGCTCGCCTGGTGGCCGAGGAACTCACCGAGCACGACGCGTTCGCCGCCCACGCTGAGATCGAACTCGGCCTCACCCCAGACGAATTGACCAATCCCTGGCAGGCTGCGGCCTCCTCGGCGCTGGCGTTCACCATCGGCGCGCTGCTTCCCCTGCTTGCCATCTCGCTACCGCCACTGTCGTGGCGAGTTCCCGTGACCGTGGTGGCGGTGCTGGTGGCCCTGCTGTGCACGGGCGCCGTCTCGGCGGCGCTCGGTGGGGCACCGAAGCAGCGCGCGATGGTGCGCAATCTCGTCGGCGGTGGGCTGGCACTGGCCCTCACCTACGCAATCGGTCATCTCGTCGGCGTGGCCGTGACCTGATCCTGCCAGCTCGATCCGGCACCGCCGATCGGCCCGGTCAGCAGCGCGATGCGAGGTCATGGGTCCACAATGGCGACGGGCCGGTCAACGGGAGGCGCCGCCCGACTCGGCTCGTCAAAGGAGCAGCCCGATGGTGACCGTCTTTCTCGTCGACGACCACGAGGTCGTCCGCCGCGGCCTGATCGAACTGCTGAGCACCGATGCGGACCTGACGGTGGTCGGCGAAGCGGGTTCGGTGGCCGAGGCGCGAGCCCGGATCCCGGCGGCGCGGCCCGACGTCGCTGTCCTCGACATTCGTCTGCCCGACGGCAGCGGCATCGAACTGTGCCGTGAGCTGCTGTCCGAGCTTCCGGACCTGCACTGCCTGATGTTGACGTCGTTCACCTCAGACGAGGCGCTGCTGGACGCGATCCTGGCCGGCGCCAGCGGCTATGTCATCAAGGACATCAAGGGAATGGAGTTGGCCCAGGCCATCAAGGATGTCGGGGAGGGGCGATCGCTGCTCGACAATCGCGCGGCCGCGGTCCTGATGGCCAAACTGCGGCGCGGCCTGGACAGACCGGCCGATCCCACCGCGAGGCTGACCCCGCAGGAACGGGTGCTGCTGGATCTGCTGGGCGAAGGACTGACCAACAGGCAGATCGCCGACCGCATGTTCCTTGCGGAGAAGACCGTCAAGAACTACGTGTCGCGGCTGCTCGCCAAACTCGGCATGCAACGCCGGACGCAGGCCGCGGTGTTCGTCTCCAGAATCCATCAGGACCAGCACCGACTGCCACGGCACGATTGACAGCGGAAATCCGCTGTCACCGCAGACGCGAGTGACACAATCGGTGAGTGGGGATGGGGGCATCACCCGGGGAGAACGGCGACGAGACACTGCGTGACGCGTCGTCGCACCTGCGACTGCGTGAACTGCTGTGCGAGGTCCAGGACCGGATACAACAGATCATCAACCGCCGTGACCGGTTCGACGGCCTGGTGGACGCCGTACTCACGGTCACCGCACAGCTGGAATTGGACGACACGCTGCGCACCATCGTGCACACCGCCCGTGAACTGCTCGACGCCGAATACTGCGCCCTCGGCGTGCGCGGCGCCGGACACCAGCTGATCGAATTCGTCTACGAGGGCATCGACGATCCCACCCGGGAGGCCATCGGCTCTCTGCCGTCGGGCCGCGGTGTCCTGGGCCTGCTCTTCGACCGCCCGACACCGATCCGGCTGGACGACATTCATGATCACCCCGAATCGGTCGGATTCCCCCAGGGCCATCCCCCGATGCGGACCTTTCTCGGGGTTCCAGTGCGCATCCGGGACACCGTGTACGGGAATCTGTACCTCACCGAGAAGCGGACGGGGCGGCCGTTCAACAAGGACGACGAGGTGCTGGCACAGGCGCTCGCCGCGGCCGCGGGCATTGCGATCGAGAATGCCCGGCTGTACCAGCAGGCGCAGACCCGGCAGGCCTGGATCGCAGCCACCCGCGACATCGCCACCGAGCTGCTGTCCGGGTCCGACCCGGCCCGGGTCTTCCAGCTCATCGCCGACGAGACGTTGAAGCTGACCAACGCCGACGCCACTGTGGTCGCTGTGCCCGCCTACGAGGACGTCCCGCACGGCAGCACCGACGAACTGCTGATCACCGCGGTGGCCGGGTCAGTTGACCTCGACGCTGTCGCCGGTGCCTCGATGTCCGTGGCGGGAACGTCTGTCGGGCAGGCGATCTCGGAGCTCGAACCGTTCCGAACGGATGCACTCGATGTGCTGTCCGGGGTGCTCGGCGGGGCGGGTCCAGCGCTGGTGCTTCCGCTGCGGACCTCCGAGGGCATCGCCGGGGTCCTCTTCGCGCTGCGAGCACCCGGGAGTCCGCCGTTCGTCGACGGACAACTCGACATGGTCGCCGGTTTCGCGGACCAGGCGGCGTTGGCGTGGGAACTGGCGACCACGCAGCGCAGGATGCATGACCTCGACGTTCTGACCGACCGCGATCGCATCGCTCGCGATTTGCATGACCAGGTCATTCAGCGACTGTTCGCCGTTGGACTCTCACTGCAGGGCACCATCCCACGCGCACGATCCACCGACGTCCAAGGCCGGATCGCCCAATGCGTCGACGATCTGCAGAAGGTCATCTCCGACATCCGGACCACGGTCTTCGACCTGCAGGGCGGCACCGTCACCCGGCTGCGGCAACGACTCGACGACGTGCTGGCCCAGTTCGACACCGCGGGAGTCCGCACGGTGGCGCATTACAGCGGTCCGCTGTCGGTGATCGAGGCCGACATGGCAGACCACGCCGAGGCGGTGGTCCGGGAGGCGGTCAGCAATGCGGTCCGGCACGGTCACGCCACCGAGATCACCATCCGCGTCAGCGTGAACGACGACCTGTGCATCGCGGTCATCGACAACGGTTCCGGCATCGGCGACACCGGCACCGAGAGCGGGTTGGCCAACCTTCGAAAGCGCGCACAGGACTGCGGTGGTGAAATGTCAGTGGCGGCAATCGAATCCGGAGGAACCGAGCTGCGTTGGTGGGCACCCCTGCTGTGATCGGGCCATCCTGCCGGCTACCTGAACGGGGAGCCGTCCAACCTGAACACCATCTCCGTCAGTGGCCGACGCGGCGTGGCCGGCAGCGGATCTGAGTTCACCGAGGGCCATCCGATGCGAAGGAGCGTCTGCGGGACATGGGCGTGGTCGAACAGCGCCTCCCGCAGCCGTGCGCGGGTTTCGGGCACCTCCAACACCTCCGACATCAGACATGTCGCGAGCCCGCTGGCGGTGGCCGTCAACAGCGCAGCGCTGGTGGCCTCACCCGCGCGAAGCCGTGCCACGTCGTCGTCCCCCCGTGTGCCCATCGCCACCAGGACACCGTGGTCGCCACCATCCGGGGCGGGACCGGCGAACAACCGGCCCGGCAGTCGGTCGGTCGGGTCGGGTGCCGGAGCGTTGCGCGCGGGCACACCACTGGTCGCCGCGTAGTGCCCCCTCCACGACGGCAACTCCGCGAGGTGGCGATCGTCGGTGAGAGGTGCGGGCACCGCGTCGGCGAAAACTGAACGCAGGGGGCCGTCCACCTCACATCGCCGAATCACCACACCGAGCCGAGCGGCGCGGGCCCCGATCAGCGCGATGTCGCCCAGCGCCACGGGCCAGGTGCTGTAGGGCCGCCGGTCGGTCCGTCGCCGCGGGATCGCCGCCGCCATGGCGATGTCGACCGCGTCCGGCGGCCCCCGGTGCAGTTGCAGAGCCGCGAGGTGGTCCGGCTGTGCGGGATCGGGAATGCGCTGAATGGTGGCGCGCCACCCCAGTGCCGCCAACGCGACCGTGCAGTGATGCAGCACCACACCGCAACTGACGATGAGATCGCGGCTGTCCGGGTCCGTGTGAGGCAGGCGGCGGGCGGTGTCGGCGTGGACCTGGATGCTGTGTGACCCGACCCGGAAGTGCCATGGCTGGGAGTTGTGCACCGAGGGGGCCCGCGTGGCCAACGCGAGGGCGGCCAGCACGGGGTCGTCGTCCGGGATGTTCTTGTTCGACATCAGCACAACTCACGATCGAAGCAGTGGCACGCCTCCACGGTGCGGCGCCACGATGCGGACCACCAGAGTCACAAGTCCCCAGTTCGACGGCCGAACACAGTTCAGGCGGATACAGCAATTTCACAGTTTCGGCCCGCAAACTCGTCGACGCGTGGGTAAATTGAACCTGCGCGGACCGCCCGGTCCGCACAGCCGGATTGCACAGAGTTCCGGGGCCCTGGCGATAGCGCCACCGCCCCTCTGTTGCAGGGCTTTTCGGGTCCGCTGTCCCGGACACCGCTGGGTATCGATCAGTCATGCCCACTCCCCTGCAGCGAGGAGCCCCCGTGCCCACATCCACCCCCCGCAACCAATCGACAGCCGACTGCTCCCGCTATGTCGGCCGAGTGGGCGCACTGGCCGTCGCGTTGGGCGTCGGCCTTGCCGCAAGCACCTTTCATGGCATCGGCATCGCGCACGCCGACACAGAGGCGGGCTCGGGCACGTCTGACTCCACTGCTGGACAATCCGCCTCCTCACAGCGCGACAACGGTGACAGCACCGAGACGAGGTCGCCCAGGCTCCGGAGATCCACCGAGACCACGGTCCGGCCGACATTGCCGAGGACGCGAAGCAGGACCGCGGCAGCCACCGGCACAGGTGACGTGAGTTCACCGGCCGAGACAACACTCGACGGGGTCACTCTGGGCACCGCGCGCGCAGACATCGAAGCGCCGAACGACACCGACTCGAAGACCTCCGGCTCGGTGTCCGGCGAAGCCCAGGACGCGGCGACCCTGGACCCGCGCGACATCGCGACGACCACCGCGGAGCTGCAGGCGCAGACTCCAGCCGAATCCGTGCCTCAGACTACGACACCCGAGGTCGTCATCGTGGAGGAGCCCACCCCGGTTCCAGTCGAGGGGGAAAGCCCCAAAGACCCTGACAGCACTGACATCTCGACACCGCCGGTCGGCGAGGTGATCCTTCCCGACAACGTTTCCGACAACGGGACCGACATCCAGACCGACAACGGCACCAGAGCACTGGCCCACACCACGAGCGGCGCACAGTCCACGACGACGTCACCCCCGGAGGCGTCCACCCTCGATCCCTCCGACCCCGCCGCGGTGGAGGACTCCCCCCTCGCACCAGAGATCGAACAGGCGAGCCAGACCACAACTGCGCCCCCGCCGGCGATCCGCCGGTCCAACCCGCTCGCTGGGCTCATCGCCATCCCCGTCGCCGCTGTGGTGGCCGTCCCCGCGGTCGTCTCCGCGGCGATCTCGGCGATCCTGTCTCCCCTGCTGTCCCCGGGTGTGCCCGCCGCACCGCCGTTCCTCTGGAACGTGCTGACGTGGGCCGTTCGGGAGATCCAGAACACGTTCTTCAACCGGCGCCCACGCGTGGTGGCCCAGACGATCGAATTGTCGCTGGACGCCGGGCAGGTCAGCGGACCGATCAGCTTCGGCGGCTTCGATCCAGACGGCAATCCGGTGACCTACACCGTGAGCACCCCGGAGCACGGTGTCGTCACCGTCGACCAGCAGACCGGCCAATTCACCTACACACTCACCGATCCCGGCTACACCGGCACCGATCAGTTCACCGTCACCATCAGTGACGCCGGCATGCACCTGCACGGCCTGCATGGCCGCGTGTTCAACCACACCAGCAGTGCCGTCATCACGTTGGACATCACCGCGCCCAACCGGGCCCCAGTCGCGGTTCCCGAGCACATCACGACCGAGTTCAACACCCCGGTCACATTCTCGGTGTTGGACAACGACTTCGACCCCGACGACGACGCGCTGACGGTGATCTCATACACGGATCCCGTTCACGGCACCCTGGTCCATCACGGCGACGGCATCTTCACCTACACCCCGAATCCGGGGTTCTCCGGCGAGGATGAATTCACCTACACCATCGGCGATGAGTACGAACTCATGGGCGCCATCAAATCCACGTTCCAGGTGTTCCTGCCCGAGATTCACCTGCACGCCGAGGACGATGAGGTCACTCTCGACGAAGACGACGCCGTCACTGTCGACGTGCTCGCCAATGACACCTCCGGCGACGTGGGTCACCTGCAGATCGTCGACGTCTCTGTGCCCTCGCACGGCACCGCAACCCTGAACCCCGACAACACCATCACCTATGTGCCCACGACCAACCACAACGGCACTGACTCGTTCACATACACCGTCTACGACGCCGCCGGCAATGCCGCCACCGCCACCGTCAGTCTCATCATCAATCCGGTGAACGACGCCCCAACGGGGGTCTCGGTCCCTCAGGTCACCGTGGACGAGGACGGGACGGTCAGCGGGGTCATCACGGCGGTGGACCCCGAGGGCGGCCCGCTGGTGTTCAGCCTCGACGAGCCGCCACAACACGGCACCGTCACCGTCGACGAATCGGGAGCGTTCGTCTACGTCCCCGACCTGAACTACAACGGCACCGATGTGTTCGGCGTGCACGTCACCGACAGCGAGGGTGCAACCACCTCGGTCGCGGTGCCGGTCACGATCCACGCGGTCGATGACGTGCCAGAGGCCCCCGCCGTGGAGATTCAGTCCCTCGAAGACACGGCGGTGACCGGTGCTCTGTTGCCGACCGGGGTCGATGTGGACGGTGAACACGTCACGCTCCACTCGATCGGGGGCCAGCCGGTGGGGGCGGGAGGGACAACGACGATCGTGACTGTGGGCGGTGTGCTCACGGTGACCGCCGACGGCCAGTTCGCCTACGCGCCGAACGCGGACTTCGCCGGAACCGAAACTGTGGAATACACCGTGATCGATGAGTCCGGCTCCACCGCAACCTCGACCCTCACATTCCACATTCAGGCGGTGAACGACGCCCCGGTCGCCAACGACGACATGTTTGGAACCTCGCCGGGAGTGTTGGGCCTCACGTCGATGACGTTCACTGGAAACGTTCTCGACAATGACACCGATGTGGACAATCCGCGTTCGGATCTCACCGCATTCCTGGTGGGTTCACCGACGTCCATCGACAATCCACTGCTCGGCCTCGACCTGCAGCCCATCACACATTTCCAGCTTCTTCCCGACGGCACCTTCGTGATCGAGGGGTGGGTGCCGGGCGGCCTGTTGGGGGGCCTGCTTGTCCCTGTGACCTGGACCTTCACCTACGTGGTCGATGACGGCGAGGCGCTGAGCGAGGTCGCCACCGCGACGGTCAGGTGGACTTGAGCACCCAGGCCGCAGGAGGTCAACGCGCGACGGCGATGTCGAGGTCGTGCAGAAGGTGACGCACGCGGCTGTCGATGTCGTCGCGAATGCGCCGCACCACGTCGACCGATTGGCCCGCGGGATCGTCGAGTTCCCAGTTCTCGTAACGCTTTCCGGGGAACAGCGGGCAGCTGTCGCCGCAGCCCATGGAGACGACGACGTCGGCGGCCCGCACCATCTCCTCGGTCCAGCGCTGGGGTGTCTGGCCGGTGATGTCGATGCCGATCTCGGCCATGGCCTGCGCCGCGGCCGGGTTGACGCTCTCGGCGGGTTCGGACCCGCCGGAGTAGACCTCCGCCTGATCGCCCGCAAGATGTGCGAACAGGCCCATCGCCATCTGGGATCTGCCCGCGTTGTGGGTGCACAGGAACAGCACCGCGGGTTTGGCTGTCATGGCGCGCTCTCCTGCGGTGTGCGATCGGTGTACCGGCGGCGCAGGGCCAGTGAGACGTAGACGAGTGCGACGAGCACCGGCACCTCGATGAGCGGGCCGACCACTCCGGCCAGCGCCTGACCCGAGGTCGCGCCGTACGTGGCGATGGCGACCGCGATGGCGAGTTCGAAGTTGTTGCCCGCCGCGGTGAACGCGAGCGTCGTGGTGCGCGGATACCCGAGCCGCAGGGCTGCACCCAGCAGGTAGCCGCCTCCCCACATGATCGCGAAGTACGCCAGCAGCGGCAGTGCGATGCGCACGACATCGGTTGGGCGGCTGGTGATCTGTTCACCCTGCAGGGCGAACAGCACGACGATGGTGAACAGCAGACCGTACAGCGCCCAGGGTCCGACGCGGGGCAGGAACGTCGACTCGTACCAGTCACGCCCCTTGGCCCTCTCCCCCAGGCGCCGCGACAGGTACCCGGCCAACAACGGGACGCCGAGGAAGATCAGCACCGACTTCGCGATCTGCCACGGTGACGTGCTGATGGTGGTCTGTTCCAGTCCCAGCCAGCCGGGGAGCACCGAGAGGTAGAACCAACCGAGCACCGCGAACATGGCGACCTGGAAGATCGAGTTGAGCGCGACCAGGACCGCCGCGGCCTCCCGGTCCCCGCAGGCGAGGTCGTTCCAGATGATCACCATGGCGATGCAGCGCGCCAGGCCGACGATGATCAGGCCCGTGCGGTATTCCGGCAGGTCCGGCAGGAGCAGCCAGGCCAGTGCGAACATCAATGCCGGTCCCAGCACCCAGTTCAGCAGCAGTGAGCTGAACAGCAGCCGGCGATCGCCGGTGACGGTGTCCAGTCGGTCATAGCGGACCTTGGCCAGCACCGGGTACATCATGATGAGCAACCCCAGCGCGATCGGCAGCGAAATGCCGTCCACCTGAATGCGATTCAGTGCGCTGTCGAGGCCGGGCACGAACCTGCCCAGCAGCAGGCCCGCCGCCATCGCGAGCCCGATCCAGACCGGCAGGAGTCTGTCGAGCCGGGAGAGCCCTGCGATGACGGCGGGGTGCGCCTGTTCGGTGACGGCCATGTATCAGCAGCAGCCGGTGGCGGCCGGCGCCTTCTCTGCATCGGCCGCGGTGGTACCGCAGCAGACTCCGCCCTCCGCGGTGCCACCGTCGGCATGCTGGGGGCTGGTGCCGAAGGTCTCGGAGTCGGCGAGCACGGTGTAGACCTCCCACTTCTCGCCGGCCGGTCCGGTGACCCAGACTTTGTCCTGCGTGGCGAAGCAGCAGGTGGTGCCGATCTCCTCGTCGGTGAACAGCCCCGCCTCGGTGAGACGGGCGATCTCGGCGTGCACGGTCTGGCTGGACTCGACCTCGACGCCGAGGTGGTTGATGGTGCCGCCCTTGCCGGGGTTCTCCAGCAGCACCAGCTTCAACGGCGGATCGGCGACCGCGAAGTTCGCATAGCCCGGTTTGACTTTGGCGGGCGTGGTCTTGAACAGCGTGGAGTAGAAGGTGATCGCCTCGTCGAGGTCGTCGACGTTGAGCGCGAGTTGCATGCGGGACATGGCTGGATCTCCTTACCTGTGCGACTTATGTCGAACTCCTTCATCATGCCCACCTCTTTGACTTATGTCAAAGACCTTCGCATACTGGTTGCATGCCCAAGGCACTGCCGACGATCGACATCACCGCACCGGTGTGCTGCGCGCCCGTCGCGTCCGGACCGATGAGCGACGACGACGCCCTTGAGGTGGCGCTGCGCCTCAAGGCCCTGGCCGACCCGGCGCGGGTGAAGATCATGTCCCTGCTGTTCAGTTCGCAGGCCGGTGAGGAGAACAGCGGCGAACTCGCCGCGCGCCTCGGACTGACCGAGTCGACGGTCAGCCACCACCTTGCGCAGCTTCGGCGCGCGGGCTTCGTCGAGTCGGACCGGCGCGGCATGAACGTCTACCACCGGCCCAGCCATGACGCCGTGGGCGCGTTGTGCGCGGTGCTCGATCCGAACTGCTGCCGGTAGCTGCGCCCGCGGTCACCCGCGCGCTAAGACCCTGCGCCGCGCCTGATTTGGCGCGTGACAACCGCGGGCCCGGCCAAGGGCGCGGACAGCAGTCCCGGCGGCGCGTCGATGACGGCCGGTATGGCATTGATCGCCGCCATCGCGGTCGCGGCGACACCGGGATTGGTTCTGTCCCCGGGCGACGGGTCCAGATGCAGATCCAGGGTCATGCTGGGGGAACCGTCGATGCGGAACACCATGCCGCCCTGGCCGGGTTTGGCTGGGCGCGGCCAACTGTCGGGCCACGGCGTGGACGTCACGGTGGCGAAGTACTGCACCGACACCACGGGTCGGCCGTCGCAGATCGCGCCAAGCTGCCAGCGGTGCGCGCAGATGGTGCCCTTCGGGATCACCCCGAGTGCGGTGTCGAGATCCTGCGGGGCAAGCAGTGTCTCCCAGTCCAACGCGACCTCCTCGACGTCGGCGGACAGGGTGTCGGCGATGTAGCGCACGACGGGTTCCCAGTCGTTGTTCACCTTGCCTGACGCGATGCGCATGGGAACGTGGCCGTCGGGTTTTCCGAAGCCCATCGACTCGTGCAGGACTTCCCAGATCGGGTAGGCCAGGTCGAGGTCGAGTGCGTACTCGTCCATCCGGTAGGAGTCGATCGCGCCGGCACCGGCCAGCAGGGCGGTGGGCAGATTCAGGCTCACGAATCCGGGCTCGCATCCGGTCGCGTAGAAGGTCGCACCGCCCTTCTGTGCGGCCGCTGCGATCGGTTCGCGCCACTTCGCCGGGGCCGCTTCGGGATACACCATCGGAATCGCGGAGATGGTGACGACGTTGATTCCAGCCTCGAGGTAGCCCACGATGTCGGCGATCACGTCGTCCTCACGTCTGACCGCCGTCGCACAGTAGGCGATGCAGTCGGGCCGGGCGTCCAGCACTGTCGCCACCTCATCGGTGGCCGCGACGCCGACGTCGGGGCGTCCGCACAGTTGTCCGGCGTCGGTGCCCACCTTCGCCGGTGTGGACACTTTGAGCCCGACCAGCTCCAGAGCGGGATCGTCGATGATCGCGCGAAGCGCGACGCTTCCGGTCATACCGGTGCCGACATGGACCACGCGACGCCTGGTCCGAGTGTCGGGGCTTGTACTCACAGGCGTCACCCTTCGGTGGTGGTCGACACGTTGCCCTTACTGTAGGTAACGCCATTAAGGGTTGGCAGTGAATCGATCCGCTCAGTGTGAACCGGTGCGGAGTGCGCGGCCGCCTCAGCGAGCCATCGCCATCACCGGCGGAGAGCAGGTCAGAGGTCCAGCACCACATCACCGCTCGGCACAGCCGAGCAGATCAGTGCCGTTCCGGCATGGGGCAGCTCGAGCGGTTGCGGCGTGTACTCGACGGATCCGGACACGACCCCCGTCGCGCAGACGTGGCACACACCGCTTCGGCAGGAGAACCGGGTGGGAACATCACAGGCTTCGGCCAGCTCGAGGATGTTCGCGCAGTCCCTGCGCCAAGGAACCGACAGCCCGCTGCGGGCGAACGTCACCGCAGGTCCGGCCCCCACCGGGCCGGGCGGTGGGTGCGGACGCGGGACCGTCGACGGGTCCCTTATCCCCGGATGGATCGGCGGGAGCGCACCGAACAGCTCGGTGTGGATGCGTGCATTGTCGAACCCCGTCGCGATGAGCGCCTCGCGCATATCCGTCATGTACTGCGGCGGCCCACAGAGGTGGACAGTCGCCTCGACCGGGAGATCGAGCGCGGCGATCTTGGGCTGGTCCAGCCGTCCGTCGGTGTCGGTGTAGAACACCCGGCAGTGCGCGTTCGGAAGCGCCGCGATCAGCGACGTCACTTCGGCTGCGAACGCCTCCGATGCGCGGCTTCGAACCGTGTGCAGCCACCAGACTGTCCGAGTGCTGCGGTCGGAGGCCAGCGCATTGAGCATCGCCAAAACTGGCGTGACACCGATGCCGGCCGACAGGAGCACCACCGGGTCCGCGGAGTCGGTGAGGTGGAAATCGCCCCGCGGTGCGGCAGCCTCGATCACCGTTCCGACGTCGGCGTGGTCGTGAAGCCAGCGACTCACCAATCCGCGGTCCTCACGTTTGACGCTGATCCGGTAGCGACCAGTTCGAGAATCGCCCGACAGTGAGTAGCTCCGTATCGGTACCGGACCACCCGCATCCGGAACACGCACCGTCAGGTATTGGCCAGGACGGGCACCCGGCAGTGCCCCTCCATCATCGGACTCCAACGACATCGACAGCACCGCAGCGGATTCCCGCCGCACTGCACAGACTCGCAACCGTCGGAAGCCGCTCCATCCCGGCTCAGCACCGGTCCGGACCGGCGCCGCACCACCGTCGTGAGCTTCGAGGAGCTCACGGAAGGACTGCTGCCAGCCGGGGCTCAGAGCGGGCACATCGACGATCCTGCGCAGCTGCCCGATGTCGCGGTCCGGCAGATAGAGCAGAGCGTCGACATCCGCCACAGACATGTGGTTCCGGCCATCGCGGATGCGCACGATCTCATCGCCGGCCTCGACCTTCCCCTCCACTGTCACTCGGAGATAGAAGCCGGGGCGACGCTGCGACACCAGCAGCTGGGGCATTCGGGGTTCCCCCAGTCGGAGACCTACCCGAAAACAGGTGACTCGCGGTTGCGTCACTTCGACTTCCGCGTCGCCGATGCGGAACCGGTCGCCGATGCAGACCTCGTCGTCTGCCAGACCGGAGATCGTGAAGTTCTCGCCGAAGCTCCCGGGTGCCAGATCGTCCCGGTTCAGGAAACGCCGCCAGAATTCGTACGACTCCTGCTGGTAGACCATGACGGCGCGGTGTTCGCCGCCGTGGCCCGCCAGGTCGCCCTGGCCGTCACCGTCGATGTTGAGTCGTCGCACCATGACTGGTCCACGGACCGGCGATTTCCATATCCCGGTGTGCACGGTCCTGTCGCGCCACTGCACATCCGCGGGCATGCCGACGTTGACCGAGATGAGCCTGGGCGGCATCCGCATCCCCCTGTCACCGATTGCGGTGATACGGGCCCCAGTGTGCCCCCTGACGTGATGTTCGAGCCACTCAAAGCGCGCGGATGCACCGTCCAGCGCCGTCACGGCGGGACGCAGTCTCGGTGTGAACCGCTCAGACCAGTTCCGGCACCCTCAGGTGCGCGATCGCCAGCTCGAAGTCGCACTCCTCGAGCATCTCCGCGCCCGCCTCCGACACGGTGTCGTCCCTGAGGGTGTCCAGCCTGCCCATCGTTCGGTGCAACGCATCGGCGCTGTCGAAGGCGGTTGAGACCACCACGAGGCCGGTGTCCCGATTCACCATCAGGCTCGCGCTGCAGTGGCCTTCCAGTTCCTCGAATGCAGGCAGGACCGAACCCTTGAACAGGTCAATGCCCGCATCCATCCGGGCCGGGTCGACCTTGGCCCAGCCCACGCGCACGCAGGCGCCCTCGGCACTCTCGTGATCGCGGTGCATCACGGCGATCTCCCATTCGGCGATCTCCGGAGCACCGCCGAGGGTCTGGGCCGCACGATCACGCACCTCGCGAATCAGGGGTCCGCTCTCGTGCATGGCGTCCTCGGACTGCCACGCGCTGGTGGCGATGCACCGGCCCGACTCTCGGTCGACGAGCAGCGACAAACCTATGAAGCCGTGCATCTTCTGCAACTCGGACATCACGGGACCGCGAATGCTGGCTATTCCGTCGTCAATGGATTCCGGCCGCCCCCAGACGGTCGTTGTTCGTGCGTACACAATCTGCCTCCTCCCGACGAGGCAGCGTCGTGACGGCGCTGCCGTCGGGTCTGATCCTCCTCCGTCGAACGGCAGGCGGCAATGGTCGAGCGCCCCCGGGGCGCATCACCGCCCCGTACAGTCACCGCGTCTGCTGGATCTGGTTCTTGATCTCCCGATAGGCTTGGACGCGCGCCATCACGGCGTCCACCGCCGAATCGGAGGGCGGGGAGGCCGGACTGGCCTCGATGCCGTAGAGCATCGCGCTTAACTTCGCGTGCAACTCGGCACGCTGCTCGGCGACGACGGCATCCTCACGTTCGGTGCGCAGCGATGTGTCGATCAGGCGCGCTTCCTTGGCGCACTTGCCGATCAGGTCCACGCGTTCGATCGCGGCGCGTTCGAGAGTCTCGATGGTTCTGTTCGCCTCGGCGAGAATTCTGCGGTCGTCGGCAGTGGGCTTGTCCAGAACCGACAGCCTGCTCGTCACGGCGCGCAGTTCGTGCACCTTCTCGAAGGTGGCGGTGATTCCCTTGATGTCGGCGGTGAAGTCGACATCGCCCAACCATCCTTCACGCGCGGCCTCCGATTCGGCCACCTGGGTGACGGCGGCCAACGCGGACTCCACCAGGGCGGCGTTGTCCTTGCCGAGGGTGTCGATGCGGCGCTGCTTCTCTTTCCGTGCCCGCTCTTCGCGTTCACGCTTGGCCGCTTCAGCCTTGCGCGCCCGCTCGGCACGCGCCCGTTCCTCCGCCTCGGCACGACGTTTGTCCAGGGTCACGAACAGCAGGTAGAGACCCCACGCGACAAACGTCAGCGCGACGATCACGCCGAGCGCGATCCACACTTCCTTTGGGATCGCCGCGATGAGGACGATCACAAAGATGATGACGCCGACCACGGCGTCAGCTCCATCCGACGAGCGCTTACCACTCATTCGATACTGCCCCCCATTGAGATCCCCCTGCTGTGCGCCGACCCGACCCCCGTCGTGGCAAGCGGCACGTGTGCGCACCATAGCCGGACCCACCGACGAGCGATGGCCGCGATCGCGGACCGGCCTCCAGGCCGACGGACCTTCCTACAGATTTCTATGAATACACAGTGATATGTATCGTTGGGGGGCGTGCAGACCCTCGCCCACACCGATGCCCTCGCACGTTTCGGGCACGCCCTGTCAGACGTCACCCGCACCAGGATCCTGCTCAGCCTCAACGAGGCGCCGAGCTATCCGGCCGACCTCGCCGACCGCATCGGCGTCTCCCGGCAGATGCTCTCCAACCACCTGGCCTGCCTGCGTGGTTGCGGCCTGGTGCTGGCGGTGCGGGAGGGCCGTCGCACCCGGTATGAACTGGCCGACGCCCGCATCGGTCACGCCCTCGATGATCTGCTCGGCCTGGTGCTGGCCGTCGATCCGGCCTGCCGTTGCGTCGAACCGAACGGGTGCGACTGATGGCGTCCGTGCACGGTGCGGGACTGACCGAGGCCCGGCGCATGGTGCTGGCCCGCCGCATCCGGTGGTTCGTGGCCGCCACGATCTCCTACAACGTGATCGAGGCGATCGTGGCGATCTCCGAAGGTGCGCGCGTCTCATCGACGGCGCTCATCGGATTCGGCCTCGACTCGGTGATCGAGGTGTCCTCGGCGGCGGCGGTCGCATGGCAGTTCGCCGGGCGCGACCCCGAGGCACGCGAGAAGGTGGCGCTGCGCGTCATCGCGTTCTCGTTCTTCGGACTTGCCACCTACGTCACGGTGGACGCCGTCCGCACCCTGCTCGGTGTCGGGGAGGCCCGACATTCGACAATCGGCATCGTGCTCGCGGCGACAAGCCTGGTCATCATGCCGGTGCTCTCCTACGCGCAGCGCCGCGCCGGGAGTGAACTGGGGTCGCTGTCGGCGGTGGCGGATTCGAAGCAGACGCTGCTGTGCACGTACCTGTCAGCGGTCCTGCTCGTCGGCCTGGCCCTCAACAGCCTGTTCGGGTGGGGGTGGGCCGACCCCATCGCCGGGTTGGTCATCGCCGCCGTTGCTTTTCGGGAGGGTGTCGAGGCGTGGCGGGGTGACAGCTGCTGTGCGCCAACGCGCCTCGTGACACCCGACGCCGACCAGAGCGGGTGCGGGTCCGACTGCTGTGGCGGCTGACCAGCTCAGTGCGTCTGCAGTCGCCCTGCGACGAAGTCGGCCGCCCGGTCCACCATCCCGTTGACGGTGTAGCTGCTGTGCGCTGCACGATCGAGGCTGCCGGGTTGGCAGACCGGGTCTGCCGGAGCGCAGAGATCGAGGGTCTTGCCCGCATACGGCGCTCCGAGCACCAACGGCGGGGATCCGCGGCGCGCGAGTTGGACCACCTCACTGGAAGGTGTGCCGAACAGGGTCACGGCCGCAACGTGTTCGGCGATCGCTGTCGGCAGCACTCCGTCGATGCCGGCGGGAAGGACGACGCCCGCCGGAACGGTGTCCGAGGTCACGTAGGCACTCACCGCAGCACCCTGGGAGTAGCCGCCCAACACGATGTCGGTGTCGGGACACCGCTCGACCAGTCGCCGGATGTGCCCGCTCGCATCGGCGACACCCTCCGCGGCGCGACCGAAATCCAGCGACGCCGGGTAGTTGACCGCATATGCCCCAACAGTCCGCTCCGGAAGTCGAGACTGCAGAGATGATGCCAACGCGTCACCGACCCGGCCGAGTCCCGACGGTTCGAATGTGCCTCTCGCGAAGACGAGTTCGACATCCGGGCACCCGTCCGGAGCGCCGGCGGCGACCGGTGGCGACGCCAACACCGGCGCTGCGAGGAAGACCATCGCGAAGGCGAATACGGCAGCCCATGACGAGAACCGGTGTCTGGCGGTCATAGCTGCTCCTCGAATGAGCCGGTTAGCTCAGAGGCGGCCGGCTGAGATGGTGTGCTCCAGTCGTAGTCACTCAACGCCGGCGGCAGTGCCGATTCTTCCCGGAGTCGATCGGGACACCGACCCACCGGCGGCTCGTACGTCCCGTGGCGCAGTGCTCAGCGGTGTTCCAGCGGGTGAGCTTGTCTGAGTTTCTCACCACCCAGACCTGGGTGATGAGCCCATCGCGAACCTCAAGTGCCGCAACGGCAATGGTGACGCGTCACGCTGCATCCGCAGACCCGCCTGGCTGTTCACGTCGACCACAGGGCTCGACTCGGCGCTGGGCGGACACCGCGAGTGGGCGGCAGGGTGCAGATGACCGGCAGCGAGGCCAAGGCGTTCAAACACCGGATCACCGAGTGGAGCTGTCCGCCCGTCGATGACGAGGAGGCTCCGGTGGCCGGGCGGGCGCTTCAGGCACCGGGCCCGGGTGGCGCCTCAGACCAGGCAAGTCCCGACCCGGACGCTAGTCCGCGTCGCGGAAATACGGTTCGACCGTGCCGCTGAGCTTGACGACCATCGGATTTCCGCGGCGATCCCTGGCGGTGGGGACTTCAACCCGCACCCAACCCTCGGCAACGTTGTACTCGTGCACGTTGGTCTTCTCGGCGCCGTTGAAGCGAATACCCACGCCGCGCAGAAGCGCCTCCTCGTTGTATCCGTCGCTACGCGGATCGATGGAGAGGTGATTCGGGGGAACGTCGGTGTTCTGGTCCTGGGACATGATCGCTTCCGTTGAATGCTGTGTACTGCTTGGCTCTGTCCCTCAGAACTTACGCGACCGTGTGGTCGCACTCGGTGAGCGCGTCCCTGGGGCGGTGTCGTCACACGCATCCCCTGGCGCCTGCGCTCCGAATCGGCGTCGTGCTCCTGAGTCAACCTGCGGCAGTCCAACCAGACGAAACGGGCGCATGTGATCGTCAGACGCCGAGCCGAGCACACCACGCCGAGATGGCAAGCTCCCTCACCGAGCCGTTCATCGGCCGCGGATTCCGCATCTGTGGCACGCTGCGAACGCCCGTAGGAGCATGAGACGATGTCCCGCTCGAGGCACGGTGCACGGTGTTGGTCATTGGCCGTTGCAGTGTCGCTCGTACTCGCCGGGTGCACCGGCACCACCGAAGACCACTGGGCCGACGAATTCGACGGGCCGGCGGGCTCATCCGCGGATCCCTCGGTATGGACCAACGACGTCGGCAATGACCAATTCGATGGTTGGGGCAACAACGAACTGCAGTGGTACACAGCCGGTCCGGCAAACGCTGCGCTCGACGGCGAAGGAAACCTCGTCATCACGGCCAGGGACGGAACACCGGCGGGACCCTGCCACACCGTGCCGCTGTGCCCATACACCTCGGCCCGGCTCACCACGCGCCATCGGATGGAGGTGGAGTCGGGACGGGTCGAGGTCCGGGCCAAGCTGCCCACCGACGTCGGGTTGCTGCCGGCCATATGGCTGCTCGGGCCCGGTGAGTGGCCCGAGGGCGGAGAGATCGACATCGCCGAGGTCGTCGGCGGGGAGCCGACAACCATCTACGGGTCCGCTCACGGCCCCGGCTACTCGGATGACGAGGGCCCCTCAGCCTCGACGGAGTTGGCCGGCGACGCCGCCGACGATTTCCATGTGTACGCCGTCAACAAGAGGCCGGACCGGGTCACCTGGTCGGTCGACGGCGCGGAGTACGCATCTCTGCGCCGCACGGACATCCCGGCCGACAAGCGGTGGGTGCTGGACAGGCCGATGGCGGTGGTCCTCAACCTGGCGGTCGGTGGCACCTGGCCCGGCGACCCCGACGACTCGACGTCATTTCCGGCGCGCATGCAGGTCGACTACGTGCGGGTGGCCGGGGACATCAAGCAGCCGGTCGATCACTGAGCCTGAATCACCGACAGCATGGCGAAGTCTGCGAAACGTGTCCTTGGGCTGGTCGGTGGTGTTCGGCGTCGCTAGAAGCAGAGATTGAGATTCGAGGCAGCCCCACTCGGATCACGCCGTCGGCAGGGACATACCGGGGGTGGAGCGCAAACAAACCTGTCGCGCCAAGTGGTGGCAACGCCCTACCGTGCTGGTGTGGCTCCGACACCTCTGACCATCCGTCCCTTGACCGGCCCAGCGGAGTTTCCAGCACTCATCGAAATCTGGCGCGGAGCGGTCGAAGCGACGCACGACTTCCTCGACGAGGCAGACCGTCAGGCGATCGAGGTGGGTATGCGCGACGAGTACCTGCATGCCGTCACTGTGTCAGTGGCTGACTCCGGCGCGGGCCCAGTCGGGTTCTCCGGAGTCGCGGGCCAGAAACTGGAGATGCTGTTCATTGCCGAATCCGCCCGCGGAACCGGCATCGGGACCACACTGCTGCGACACGCGATCAGCGAGTTCGACGTCTCCAAGGTCGACGTCAACGAACAAAACACTCAGGCGCTGGGTTTCTACGAGCACCACGGATTCGTCGTGGTCGGGCGGAGCGAGACCGACGATGCCGGTCGGCCGTACCCGATCCTGCATCTCAGCAGGCAGGGATATTTGCCGTCGGAGATTCGAACTCGCATCGGCGTGGTTTGACCTCTTGTTTGAAGGTGTCGGCTGACCGGACTACACGCCGGTGTCGGTGAACGCGCTGTCAGTCGAACGTCGAGTTGATGCGCTGGATGAGCTTCTCAAAGTTGTCGAGTGTGGCCTCCCCGAGACCGTCGAGCACCGCCGGATCTCGCAGCAACTGTTCCGCCGGTCGGTAGTGGTCGAACTTCCCCCCGACGCACCTTCTCAAGCCGGTGGATGATCCGGTCGCCGTGCGGCAGGTCGCCCTCGGCGACCGTCGTGCCGAACGCTGCGTTATACCGACTCAGGTACTCGTCCACGGCGAAGATCCTCGACATCAGCATGCTTGCGGCTGATGATCTCGCCGACCTGGATCAGGCGGCTTTCCCGGGATGCGGACGGCGGCGAGCGCGGCTTCCAGCTTCCCCGCGCCTTCGGTCCCGGAGTCGATTAGCACGGTGACGTCGAGCGCTCGCCCGATCAGCGCGACGAAGGCTGGGATGTTGGAGGCACCGCCGGCCGGGAGCACCCTCACGGGTGGACCGCGGCGGCGATCTCGGCGCGGGTGCTCGGGTTGGCGATGGCGTACTGGACCTTCGAGCAGTGATGAGTCATGCCCGTGATCATGTGGCTGACACCGGCAAGATGATGTGCGGGCCGCGTTCATGCAGGCCGCGACGCCGGGTACCTGGCAGCTCCGCTCACTGAGGCTGCCGTTAGTTCCGGTTGAGGCCGTGTTCACGGGTCATCAGTGCCTTCTTATAGTGCGACTCGGCCTTGTCGACTTCCGATGGCGATGTGCTGGGTCCGAACACCCGGAGGATGCTGAACACGAAGTGCCGGGCATGGTCGGTTTTGCCGCCGCCGGCCCCGATGCTGACCTTGGCGAGGTCCCGGAGTGCGCGGTTGCCGCCGTGGCCGTCCTGGGCGTAGGACCGCCAGCGTTGCAGAATCCGTTCTGCACCATCGGCCTTTCCGACGTACTGCTTGCCGTTCGATGCGTCGGTGATTAGGTAGATGCCCTGCACCTGCGATAGGGCTACCTGCCATGCCTCGTAGCGACGGTCCGACACCATCTCGAGGAGTTCGTGGAAGGTGAGCAGCACGTTGTCGAATCCGGGGAACGGCACCCTGTCGCGGTCGGCGATCTCAAGAACAGGCATGTGCGCGGCGTTGGTCGCCCGCCGGTGCCAGGTACGCGGAGTGTCCCACTCGATGACGAGCCGGTTCACAAGCGGTTTCAGGATGTCGCTTCGGCGCAGATCGAAGTAGCGGACTTCTGCTGTACGCTCGGCGACGATCTCGCCACGATTCTCGAACGCACCCCAGAGCCGCGACCGCTTCTTGCCGTCAGCGACCAATACCACCCAATAGCGCTCAGGGTCGGCGGGGAACTGGCGGGGTGAGGCGCCCTGAAACCGTGTGTACTCGCGGACTTTCTCCTCGGTCAGATCGTCGGGCCCCCGCAAACCCAGGGCTTCACCGGTGTTGAAGCTGTGCCGGATCACGCGGATATCGTCGAGCCCAATGGGCGGATCGTGCTCGGCGCCGATTGCGGCGAGCACGTGACCGAGGGTCAGGAAGGCACCTGCGCCTGGGGAATCAACCTCTGTGCGATCGGGCTCGTCCACGCGGGTGAGACTACGGCCGCAGGCACAGTGCATGCCGATAAACCGCGGAACCGATCTGGGCTCCGCTGCGTCCAATTCAGAACAGCCGCCGACGATCTAAACGACCCGCCCGTCTTACCGCCGGCAGTGCAGTCGCACCTCGAACAGGAGCTGGCGTGGGGGCGACTGCTGCGCGCTACGGCAGATCCCTGGCAATGAAGTTACCGGCGGAATTGCGGGGGCAAACACACCGATTCCGACCGTCGTGTAACAGCTCTACCGATGGGTGGAGACAAGATCGCTGTGGTAACACTCGAATCCAACAGCACGTAAGCATGACGTCGGCGCCAGCAGTCACGCTAGGGATGGGGAACCATGGGATTCGCGAAGAACGCCATGATGGCAGCCGATGAGGACGGCTACTGGCCGTCGGACAAGTCGATATGTCCAGCACACCTCAATGACTCGTACCTGCGGGCACTTGTAGAGCGCAACCTCGACGAGGAAACCTGTTCGTACTGCGGCGCGTCTAGCGATGGGTCCGAAGAACCTGTAGCTGCGTCACTCGACATTGTGCTATCGGCATTCATCAGCGCAGCCTCCCGCTTCTACGAACGGGCCGACGGTCCGATCGAGTTCGACGGCGAAACGATGGTCAAGACCTGCGATGCAGACGACGTCCTCGATGACCTGATGCCACCAGGCGACGGCTATGTCGATGAGATCCGCGGCGACATGGCGAAAGCGATGCGCGACACCCTCTGGCTACCAGCGAACTGGGCCCGCCTCGCTCCGGATGAGGTTCGACCCCGCGCAGCTTGACCGCTTCTTCATGACGCGGTTCCTGCGACGCTTCGTCGCAGATGTCATCAAGCCAGTCGAGCTGGATGCTCGAGAACACATCGAATATGTCCCTACGCAGGTGTTCACGGAGTACATCCGACAGTCGTTCCCCGGACGGCTGGACGGGATGATCTTCCCGAGTGCGCAAGGGGCAGGTTCCAACGTCGTTCTGTTCTACGACAACGAGTTCGTGAAGGACGAAGGGAAGGCGAACGACTACACGCGGTTGGTCCTGGTGTCAGGCTCGGCCGAGAAGCACACCATCGCATGAGAAGCTGAGTGCCCTGCAGGGCGTCGAGGTACGCATCCGCCGCCTCTCGCAAGGTGACACCTCTGGGTGTCGCCTGCACTCCGCGACTGCGGTCTACGCGCTCACCCTTGCACGCGTCGATCGCGTCCTGCAGCCACGTGAACCGGCGCCGCTGTTGCTGCCGCTTTCCGTCGGCCCTGCCAGTCTCGATGCGGACCTCGTAGCGGGCCGCCCCGCTGGACAGCTCGACGACCTTCACGTAGGCGGGGATGCGCGCCATGACGGTGACGGTGCACGGCGATACCGACGTTGAGTGTCACCTCGTGTCATCAGGCTCGAATCGGAGCGTCTCCGGAGACGAGAAAACCCCTTCCGATGCTGTTCGGAAGGGGTTTCGCTATGTCGGGCTGACAGGATTTGAACCTGCGATCACTTGCCCCCCAGACTAAAAGGCGGTATGCGTAAGCATCCACCACAGTCGATTTTTTGCGTTGTGGCGCAGAGGTTTAGGTTGCGTGCAGACGGTCACGGACGAACGCGGAAAACCGTGTTTAAGTCGACGCAATGGCGGTATGAATGGCGGTACGACCGCACTTTGTTTCCCACGTGCCCGAGTCGCGGTCGGCACGATGGTCAAGACAGCACACACCAAAGGCACACGCACCATGCCAAGTGACCTGAGAAAGACCGTGTCCGCTGTTAACGTTGATACCACGCTGAATTCAAATTCTTGAGGGGGACCTGTGGGTAAACACGACGACCGTTGGGCCGACGGCTCCGAGGCAGGTGGATCCAGCAAGGCGCGAACTCGGAGACGAAAGCCAGGATCGCAGTGGGACCCAGTCAAGATGTCCGCATAGGGGGAGCAGCACAACGCGGACTGGGCCCGAAAGTTTGCCGAGGAAACAGACCGAATAAGGAAGCAGATAGAGCGAGATCGGAACCCTCTTCGTCGTAAAGTCCGACTGTTAGCCCAGGCTATAATTGCTGGCGCCGCATTCAGAATCCCATCTCGTTTCAGACGTCTTTGGCGTCGAACCTCTGAGGGTGAGAGTGCCGCGTTAATCGGGACCGGCCCCCGGTTGGTTGACGCGGAGACAGACGCTGATGCGGGTCCGGCCTACTTCTATATAGATTCAGATGATGCAGCCCTGGTCATGGGCTTCTACCAGCAGGTCAGCGGCCTTCTCGACAGTTTGAGCCTCAGCCATCGGATCGAGAAGGTCGAGCGAGGATCGGTCTTCGGGTCCATTAAGACTTGGTTCAAGAGGCCTGCAAATAAAGAAAAGATTGCCGAAAAACTGAACGAGGCTCTCGCGGTGATAGAGCAATACGGCAAGTCGCACGTGAGTACGTCAATTGCACATGTGGACAACACCATCGCGCAAACCTTGCTGACGATCTCTCAATCGGCGGGAGACAACGACTATGCGGTCTGTCTGCACGGGGTTATCTCGTACAGAGTCACTCTTCCGAACGGAAGTAAGCGACAGGTCTCTCGTCGCATTACGGCGCGCGAAGCAGCCATTCTCGACAGTCGGCCGGGATTGCTCGATAATCCTCAAGGCTTACTCGGAGCGCTCAACGAGATCATCGATCTAGAAGACAATATGGCTGCACGTGAACTCATTGAGCGTCCCGACCGGGAGCCTGACACCGGCACGGACGCCGGATCATGAGAGGTCGCTAGGCGTAACTGGGTTTTGTTCGCGACGGGACTCTAGCGAGCCCCTCGCGAAGAAGCGGCACGGCAGCAATCGCCGTGGCCGAATCCGGAGTAACGTCTCCGCGACCGTGCTGGACGTATGTGAGCGGTCCCGTACCGCTACCGCTGCCGCCGGCTTCGGCCGGTCTGGTCGCAGAGGCGGGCGCCGGTCGATCGCCGAACACTCTTGCCAGCCGCCGCGGGCATCTGGCTCACGGGTCTGCTGCACGAATAGGTGACATCCGAGTTGGCTTGCCCAGCGTGGGCAGGCCGGAAGGATGTCCTCATGGCAAGGCCCTATCCCCGTGAGTTCCGCGACGACGTCGTGCGGGTCGCTCGCAACCGCGATGACGGTGTGACCATCGAGCAGATCGCCACCGATTTCGGGGTCCACCCGGTGACGCTGCACAAGTGGATGCGCCAGGCCGACATCGATGAGGGCGCCACGCCCGGCAAGAGCACCACCGAGTCCGCTGAGCTACGTGAGGCGCGGCGTCGGATCAAGCTGTTGGAGCAGGAGAACGAGGTGCTGCGCCGGGCCACGGCCCATCTGTCGCAGACCAACCTTCCGGGAAAAGGCTCTACCCGCTCGTAACTGAGCTCGCCGCTGACGGGATCGCCGTCGCGGTGACGTGCCGGGTACTCAAGCTCGCCCGCCAACCGTATTACCGCTGGCTGGCCAATCCCATCACCGATGCCGAACGCATCGAGGCCCACCGCACCAACGCCCTCTTCGACGCCCACCAAGACGACCCCGAGTTCGGGTACCGCTATCTCGTGGAGGAGGCCCAGGATGCCGACGAATCGATGGCCGAGCGCACCGCCTGGCGGATCGGCTCGCAGAATCGGCTGTGGAGCGTGTTCGGAAAAAACGGGGCAAGAACGGCAGAGTGGGACCGCCGGTACACGATGACCTCGTTGAGCGTGACTTCACCGCTGACGCCCCAAATCAGTTGTGGCTCACTGACATCACCGAGCATCGCACCGATGAAAGCAAGCTCTATCTCTGCGCGATCAAGGACGTGTTCTCCACCCGCATCGTCGGGTACTCGATCGACTCTAGGATGAAGTCCCGGCTGGCCACCACAGCGCTCAGCAGTGCGGTGGCTCGCCGCGGTGAGGTGGCCGGGTGCATTCTGCACTCCGATCGCGGATCTCAATTCAGGTCAAGGCGATTCGTACACGCACTGAACCATCACGAGATGGTCGGATCGATGGGCCGCGTCGGTGCCGCCAGCGACAATGCGGCCACGGAGAGCTTCTTCGCCCTGCTGCAGAAGAACGTGCTCGATCGCCGTCGCTGGAGCACACGAGAAGAGCTGCGGATCGCGATCGTCACCTGGATCGAACGGACCTACCATCGCCGCCGGCGCCAATCTGGACTCGGGCGGTTGACCCCGGTCGAATTCGAAGCGATTATGACCACACGGGCCCGTCAGGCCGCGTGACCGAAACTGTCAGCTGATCGTGCAGCAGACCCGTATGGCCACACGACGTAAGAGCAGGCCAAGAGCGCCGTCCAATTATTGGCCGCAAAGCTTCATCCGGCTTAAAGCAATTTGTCGAACACGTCTCTGTACGGACATCCCCGACGCCCACGGTTTCCGGGATTGCCGGGACTACCGGCATTGCCGGGGTTTCCAGGGTTGCCGATGTTGCCGTAGTTCCCGTGGTGCATGTCCACAATCTGGCTGTCGTAGATCTCTCCTACGTACTGTCCGGTGAGGCGGTGGACGTGACCCGACGAGCTGATTTGGCCAATGGGCTTTCCACGCATGTCGTGGATGAACCGCCCGCGGATGTAGCCAGCAGCATTCCCGTCTGCGCGGTAGATGTAGTCAGTCATGCTGCGAGTGTGCCTGCACGGTACGACAGGGCAACACCTGAAGGGTGTAAACAATGGGCCTACGAACGCGAAAGAGGCACCCTCTGCATGAGCAGAAAGTGCCTCTGACGTTTGGTCGGGCTGACAGGATTTGAACCTGCGACCACTTGACCCCCAGTCAAGTGCGCTACCAAGCTGCGCCACAGCCCGTTGCCTCCGGAGTAACTCCGGCAGCGAGACGAAAGCCTACCTCAGAGCGCCGCGCGAATCCCAATCCGGGTGCCCGCGCGGCGCTTCGAGTCAGCCTGCGTTCCGCGAACCCGCAGGACGGCGCCCGCGGCCACCCCGCGAGGACCGTGAAGCACCCGCACCGCCACCGGCGTGCCCGTCACCGCGATGCGTGCCGCCACCCTGCCCCGAGCCACGGTGCGCACCCGCGCCCTGGCCGGAACCGCGGCGACGCTGCGAGTTGGAGCCCGAACCGGACCGCCCCGCGCCCGCAGGGCGCGACGGCGGGGCCTTGGGGGCCGCCTTGGGAGCAGGAGCCCGGTAGGGCGCGATCTCCCCCACCAACGCGTGCACGGCTTCGGAGTCGGCATCGACGGTCTGCGGGGTCACCGAGATGCCGGCACGACGCAGCAGCGTCTGGGTGTCCCTGCGCTGCTCGGGCAGCACCACCGTGACGACGTCACCGGCGCTGCCGGCACGCGCGGTGCGACCCGACCGGTGCAGGTACGCCTTGTGCTCGGCGGGCGGATCGATGTGCACCACCAACTCGACCTCGTCGACGTGCACACCGCGCGCCGCGATGTCGGTGGCCACCAGCACCCGGACCTCGCCCGAGGAGAACGCGGCCAGGTTGCGGTCACGCGCGGGCTGCGACAGGTTGCCGTGCAGATCGACGGCGGGGATGCCGGCGTCGGTCAGCTGCTTGGCCATCTTGCGGGCGTGATGTTTGGTGCGCATGAACAGGATTCGCCGTCCGGTGCCGGACGCCAGGCGGTGCACCAGCTGCTTCTTGGCGTCGACGCCGGCGACGTGGAAGACGTGATGCGTCATGGCGGCGACGGGTGAATTGGCCTCGTCGACCGAGTGCAGCACCTCGTTGCGCAGGAACCGCTTGACCAGCTTGTCGACACCGTTGTCCAGCGTCGCGGAGAACAGCAGGCGCTGCCCATCGGCGGGCGTGGCGGCCAGGATGCGGGTGACGCCGGGCAGGAAGCCCAGATCGGCCATGTGGTCGGCCTCGTCGATCACGGTGATCTCGACGGCGTCGAGACTGATGAGGCGCTGGCGCATCAGGTCCTCGAGGCGGCCCGGGCAGGCGACGACGATGTCGACGCCGGCCTTGAGCGCGGTGACCTGGCGACTCTGCGCCACGCCACCGAAGATGGTCGTGACCTTCAGTCCGTGCGCGACAGCCAGGGGTTCCAGCGTGGCGGTGATCTGCGTGGCCAGTTCGCGGGTCGGCGCCAGCACCAGGCCGGTCGGCCGCGACGGGGTGCGTGAGGCGCCGACGAGGCGGCTCACCAGCGGGATCGAGAACGCGAGCGTCTTGCCGCTGCCGGTCTTGCCGCGCCCGAGGACGTCGCGTCCGGCCAGGGTGTCAGGCAGGGTCGCGGCCTGGATGGGGAACGGCTGGGTGCGGTCGATGTCGGCCAAGGCCTGCACCATGGATGCGCGCACGCCGAGGTCAGAAAAAGTCTGAGGGTTACTCATATCGCCTTTCAGGCACAGAGACGTGATGCGGCCTGGAGGGCCGTCAACACTGGGGCGAGACTGCCGGTCGGCAATTTCGATCGCCGTAAGAAATCCGGTGCTGACGCACTGATCACCGCTGGCCTTCACGGCCCAACATGCGGGATGATCACTGGCTCCACGACGTCGTTGGCCGGCATTCTCATGCGCCAACGTTGATATGAGTCTACCGCACCGGCACCGTGAGTCAGCCCGCGGTCTCGTCGGGCACGGGTTCGCCGACCGAGGCCTCCAGTTCGTCGGGCACGTAGGCTGGAGCGTGCATGGCCCGCCACGCGTAGAACAGCAGTCCCGCCCAGACGACGACGATGGTCGCGTAGATGCCCGTCGACCATGGACCGGCAATTCCGAAGTACTTCACCAGTTTCTGGCTGTTGGTCAGGATGATGACACCGCCCACCGCGGTGCCCAGAAGCGCTGGGCTGACCCGGCTGACCAGCCACGCCGCCAATGGCGCGGCCAGGATTCCACCGACCGCCAGTCCGAGCACGATCGGCAGGTTGTGCAGGAACTCCTCACGAAGGCCGACCAGGAATCCCAGTGACGCCGAGACCGCGACCAGGAACTCCGACGCCGAGACGGACCCGATCACGGTGCGTGGCGCGGTCTTCCCGCGGGACAGCAGTGTGCTTGTGGTCACAGGTCCCCATCCGCCGCCGCCGGAGGCGTCGATGAAGCCGCCGAACAGTCCCAGCGGGGCAAGGAATTTGGCGGTGTGCCGGGTGTGCGTCGCGGCCAGGCCGGGCGGTCTGCCGAGGGAGAACCTGATCAGCACGTACAGGCCGATCGCGAGCAGGATCGCGGCCATCAGCGGGGCCGCGTCCTCCGTCGACAGCGACGACAGCACCGTCGCCCCGAGGAATGCGCCGACCGCGCCGGGGACACCGAGCTTGGCGACGATGCTCCAGTCGATGTTCTTGAAACGCCAGTGCGACAACCCCGACGCCAGGGTGGTCCCGACCTCGGCGAGATGCACTGCGGCACTGGCCTGCGCGGCCGCGACGCCGCTGAGCACCAGAAGCGTGGACGCCGTCACACCGAAGGCCATTCCAAGTGCGCCGTCAACCAACTGGGCGCCGACTCCGACAAGGGTGAAGATCAACAGTGAGCGCACGGGCTGCGATGCTTTCGGTCAATGGCCGCAGATGCAGCCGAGGAGGAAATGGGGACGCGCGAAATTCAGCGCGTACAACACATTTCGTCGAAAGCAAGCAACCGGCGCGACGGCCAGAACGGTTCGAGGGCAGCCAGGACCGACGGCGCGATGCACATCGGCTGGTGAGCCACCGGTCCTCCCTACGTCAGCAAATCTCGATCAGCCTACACCGCCAGCAGTCGGTACAGCCCGATGAGGCCCACCACCACGATCACCAGGCGCAGGGCGTTCGGGGAGAGCCGTCGGCCGTAGTGCGCGCCCAGGAAGCCGCCGACCAGTGAACCGATCGCGATCAGGGCCGCCGCAAGCCAGCTGATCCGGTCGAACGCCACGACCGTGTAGGCCAGCGCCGCCACAATGTTGACCAGCAACGACAGCAGGTTCTTGGCAGCGTTCATGCGCTGCATCGACTCCGGCAGCAGCAGGCCCATGACCGCGATCAGCAGAATGCCCTGGGCCGCGGTGAAGTAACCGCCGTACACGCCGACCGCGAACGTTCCGGCGACCAGAGCCGCCATCCGTCCCGGCGTGATGTGTTCGACCGAACGCCCGGCCTGCTCGGCACGCTCACGGGCCCACGACTGGATGCGCGGGCCGATCACGACGAGCACCAGCGCCGCCACCAGCAGGGCCGGGACGATCTGGGTGAACACCTTCTCCGGCAGGTGCAGCAGCAGCCATGCTCCGAGGCCCGCACCGACCAGGGATGCCGGGATCTGCCAGCGCAGTCGATGCCACTGCCCCCGCAGTTCGCGGCGGTACCCCCAGGTGCCCGAGACCCCGCCGGCCACCAGGCCCACGGCGTTCGACATCGTGGCGGTGACCGGCGGGAAGCCGAGCGCGACGAGCGTGGGGAACGTGATCAGCGTGCCGGACCCGACAATGGCGTTGATCGCGCCGGCGCCGACACCGGCGACCGCGATCAAGATCATGTGGGCGACGGACACCCGCCCGACCCTACTCGCGGGGATTTCGGCGCGGTTACGTGCGCTGGGCGCCGGAAAGCGCGCCGAAATCGCTCACTTGCGGGGCTTGCCGCGCTTCTCGCGCACCCGCACGTTGACGCGAATCGGGCTGCCCTCGAAGCCGAAGGTCTCGCGGAGTCGACGCTCGAGGAAACGGCGGTACCCGGCCTCCAGGAAGCCCGTGGTGAAGAGCACGAATGTGGGCGGACGCGCGGTGGCCTGGGTGGCGAACAGGATCCGGGGCTGCTTGCCGCCACGCACCGGCGGCGGCGTGGCCGCCACGACCTCCTTGAGGAAGGTGTTCAGCTGGCCGGTGGTGATCCGGGCATCCCAGGAGGCCAGCGAGGTCTCCAGGGCCGGCACGAGCTTCTGCACGGCCCGGCCTGTCATCGCCGAGATGTTCACGCGCGGCGCCCACTTCACCTGAGCCAGTTCGCGATCGATCTCGCGCTCCAGCAGATAGCGCCGATCCTCGTCGACGAGGTCCCATTTGTTGAACGCCAGCACAAGCGCGCGACCGGCCTCGATCACCATCGACAGCACGCGCTGATCCTGTTCGGTCAGCGGTTGTGAGGCGTCGATCAGGACGATCACGACCTCGGCGGAGTCGATCGCCCCGTGGGTGCGTACCGACGCATAGAACTCGTGGCCACTGGACTGACCGACCTTGCGACGCAGGCCCGCGGTGTCGACGAAACGCCATGTCTTGCCGCCCAGTTCGATCAGCGAGTCGACGGGATCGACGGTGGTGCCGGCCATGTCGTGCACCACGGAACGCTCGTCACCGGCCAGGCGATTCAGCAGCGACGACTTCCCGACGTTGGGCTTGCCGACCAGCGCCACGCGTCGCGGGCCACCGGACTTGCCCGAAACCTCGGACACCTCGGGCAGATCGGCGACCACGGCGTCCAACAGATCGGCGACACCGCGGCCGTGCATGGCGCTGATCGGGTGCGGCTCCCCCAGCCCCAGCGACCACAGTGCGGCGGCCTCGGGTTCCTGTTTCTCACCGTCAACCTTGTTGGCCGCCAGGAACACCGGCTTGCCGGAGCGGCGCAGGATGCGCGCGGCGGCCTCATCACCGGAGGTGGCCCCGACGACGGAGTCCACGACGAAGATGATGGCGTCGGCCGTGCGCATGGCCACCGAGGCCTGCTCGGCCACCAACTGCTGCAGGCCCTGCGCATCAGGTTCCCATCCGCCGGTGTCCTGCACCACGATTCGTCGCCCGGACCACAGCGCGTCGTAGGACACGCGGTCGCGGGTCACGCCGGGCAGATCCTGCACGACGGCCTCGCGGCGACCCAGGATGCGGTTCACCAGTGTGGACTTGCCCACGTTGGGCCGACCCACGACCGCGATCACCGGCGGCGGTGCGGTGAACTCCTCGAGTTCTTCGGCGTAGTCCGAAGCGTCGATCTCCCAGTCGGCTTCGTCTGACCAGGTGCCGTCCTCGTCGGTCATCGAACCGCCCCACTGCGTTGTTGAACCAGATCTGCCAGATGCGAGATGACGTCAAGCTGGGTCATGTCGCCGGTGTCGACGACGATGGCGTCCTCGGCGGCCCGCAACGGCGAGACCGCGCGGGTCGAGTCCAGGTGGTCGCGGCGAAGGACGTCGGCCAGCACCGCGTCGTAGTCATCGCCGAGCCCGGCGGCGACGTTCTGGTCGTTGCGCCGCTTCGCGCGCACCTCGGGGGACGCGGTGAGGAAGATCTTCACGTCGGCGTCGGGAAGCACCACGGTGCCGATGTCGCGGCCCTCCACTACGATGCTGTCCGAACCCCCGGCCAGCACTCGCTGCAGGTCCACCAGGCGCGCCCGAACCGCGGGCACCGCAGAGACCGCAGAGACCGCGCGGGTGACGGCGTCACCGCGGATCTCAGCCGAGACATCTTCTCCGGCAAGGAAAGCGCGCGAGTCGGCAGGGTCGTAACTCACCGACAGGTCGGCGTCGACGGCCGCGATCGCGGCGGGATCGTCCAGCGACACCCCGGCGCGCAGCACCGCCAACGTCACGATGCGGTACATCGCTCCGGTGTCGAGGTATCGGGCGCCGAGCGCGGTGGCCAGACCGCGCGACACGCTCGACTTCCCCGTGCCCGCCGGTCCGTCAATCGCCACAGTGGTCACAATCCAACCGCCTTGTAAAGCTCCCCGATCTCCTTGCTCGTCAACGCCCGCAGACTGCCCGGACGCTGATCCCCCAATGACACCGCACCGATGTCGGTGCGCACCAACGCCTCCACCGGGAAGCCCACCGAGTCCAGCAGCCTGCGCACGATGTGCTTACGGCCCTCGTGCAGGGTCACCTTGACCAGCGACCTGCCCGGGATGGAGTCGACCATCGCGAAGTCGTCGACCTGCACGGGCCCGTCCTCGAGTTCGACACCGGCCTTGAGCTTCTTGCCCAACCCCTTGGGCACCTTGCCGGTCACGGTGGCCAGGTAGGTCTTGGGGACCTCGAACGACGGGTGCATCAACCGGTGCGCCAACTCGCCGTCGTTGGTCAGCAGGATCAGTCCCTCGGTCTCGGCGTCCAGGCGACCGACGTGAAACAGCTTCTTGTTGCCGCGAACTCGATGCTCAACGAGATCGCCGATGCACGGCCGACCACGGTCGTCGGACATCGTCGACTGCATGCCGACCGGCTTGTTCAGCGCCAGATGCACCAGCGTGTCGTCGTGCATCACCCGCGCACCATCCACCCGGATCACTGAGTTGTCCGGGTCAACCCGCGTGCCCAACTCGGTGACGATCCGGCCGTCGACCTCGACGCGGCCGTCGAGGATCATCCTCTCGGCGACGCGCCGTGACGCAATCCCAGCCTGCGACAACACTTTCTGCAGTCGCACGCCCTCAACCGACGAATCCGGCATCACTGGTCCTCATCCACATCGAGGGCCGGCGCCGCCTCAGGCGCGGGCCCGCCATCGAGCTTCATGAAACGCGGTTCGGAGTCCAGCGTCTCGGAGATGTCGTCGATCACGTCGACATCGGGCAGCAGCGGAGCGATGTCGGGCAGGTCCGTCAGCGACGTCAACCCCAACCGCTCCAGGAACAACTCGGTGGTGGCGAACGTCACGGCGCCACTGTCGGCGTCGGTGCCCGCCTCGGTGATCAGGCCGCGCGCCAACAGCGTGCGCATCACCGCATCGACGTTGACCCCGCGCACCGCGCTCACGCGCGCTCGGGTCACGGGCTGCCGGTAGGCCACCACAGCCAGCGTCTCCAGCGCGGCCCGGGTCAGCTTCGACCGCGACCCGTCGAGCAGCAGCCGCTCGACGTACGGGGCGAACCGCGACCTCGTGTACAGCCGCCACCCACCCGCGGCCTCCCGCAGGTCGATGCCGCTGTCGCGGGCGGTGAACTCCTCGGCCATCAGCGCGAGCTTGGCCATGATGCGGTACGCGGGCTGGCCGGCGGCGCCGGCCAGCGCGTCGACGCTGATCGGCGTGTCGACGACCAGCAGCAGCGCCTCCAGGACGCGGCCGAGTTCGTCGTCATCGAGTTCGGCCTCATCGAGTTCGGCGCCGTCGAGTTGAGCGCCCTCGAGCACAGCAGCGTCGAAACCGGCCTCGGAAGCGCTCGGCGCCTCGGCGTGGGATTCGACGTCACCGGGGTCTGTCGGCTCAGCCGTCGTCACGGTTTCGACGGCATCAGGACCTGCCACCTCGTCGGTCATTCTTGTTCTTCCACCAGCTCATCGCGCAATTGTTGGTCCGTGAGACGGTCTCCGGTCCACGTAACCTGGAGCACACCAAGCGGTTCTGTTTGCTCAAATGCTACCGCCCGGGCTCGGTACAACTCGAGCAGCGCCAGGAAGCGCCCGACAATCTGGATCGGGATTTCGCAGTCGGCGACCAGTTCGGTGAATGAGGACCACTCGCCCGCCCCGCGGCTCTCCAGCATCCGCAGCACGAGTTCGGCCTGCTCGGGCACCGACACCTTCGGATGGTGCAGGTGGTCGGTGCCGACCGTCGGCACCGGTCGCGGCGTGAACGCGGCCGCCGCGATCTCGGCGAACGCCTTCGCGTCGACGCCCAGCATCACCTCGGGCAGCAGATCGGCGAACCGGTCCTCGAGCGCCACCGCGCGCGGATAGCTGCGCAGTGCCGCGGCCTCCAGTTCGGCGAACATCTGCGCGACGTGCTTGAACGCGCGGTACTGCAGCAGTCGCGCGAACAGCAGGTCGCGGACCTCCAGCAGCGCCAGGTCCTCCTCGTCGTCCACCCGGCCCGCGGGCAGCAGACGAGCGGCCTTGAGGTCCAGCAGCGTGGCCGCCACCACCAGGAAGGTCGTGGTCTCCTCGAGTTCGAGTTGGGAACCGATCTCCTTGGTGTAGGCGATGAAGTCGTCGGTCACCTGGTGCAGGGCCACCTCGGTGACGTCGAGGCGATGCGCGAAGATCAGCTGCAGCAGCAGATCAAAGGGTCCCTCGAAGTTGCTCAGCCGAACCTGGAATCCGGTCTGCGGCTGCCCTGCCTCATCGGCTCCGTTCGGCGGCTGCGTGTCCGTCACGTTCCGAATCGATCGATGACCTCGCGGGCCAACGCTCGGTAGGCCAGCGCTCCCGAGGACTTGGGCGCCCAACTGGTGATGGGTTCACCCACGACGCTGGTCTCGGGGAATCGCACGGTCCGGGTGATGACGGTGTCGAACACCAGGTCACCGAACCGCTCGACGACGCGTGCCATCACCTCCCGGGCGTTGACAGTGCGGCTGTCATACCGGGTGATCAGGATTCCGCTGATCGCCAGTCGCGGATTGAGCCTGTCGTGCACTTTGTCGACGGTGTCGGTCAGCAGGGCGAGGCCGCGCAGCGAGAAGTACTCGCACTCGGTGGGGATGATGACGCCGTCCGAGCAGGCCAGACCGTTGACGGTGAGCAGGCCCAGCGACGGCTGGCAGTCGATCAGCACGTAGTCGTAGCGATCCAGCACGGGGTGCAGGGCGCGCGCCAGCGACTGTTCACGGCCGACCTCGTTGACCAGTTGGATCTCCGCGGCCGACAGATCGATGTTGCTGGGCACCAGGTCCATGCCGCTGACCCGCGTCTTGACCAGCACCTCGTCGATCGACACCCGGGGCTCGACCAGCAGGTTGTGCACGGTGTGCTCGAGCTCGTAGTGCGGCACGCCCAGGCCCGCCGACAGCGCGCCCTGGGGATCCAGGTCCACCAGCAGCACCCGCCGCCCGTACTCGGCCAGCGCAGCACCGAGGTTGATGGTCGACGTGGTCTTGCCGACGCCGCCCTTCTGGTTGCACATGGCGATGACCTTGGCGGGCCCATGACTGGACAGCGGTCGGGGTTCGGGGATCGGACGCGGCGGGCGCCCCGTCAGACCGACTTCCGTGTTATCGGCAGCCTCGTCGGTCACGGCCGGTCGCCCCCCTCAGTCGGTCGTGTGGCGGACATTGCAGGGAAGTCTAACGCGCACGTCGGCACGGGAAGGCAGACCCGCGGGCAACCGTCGAATCCGGATATCCGCGCTGCCCAGGGACCGGTCAGCTGGCGCGGGCAACTCGGGCGCGGATCCGTCCGCCACCGGCACGGCGATCTCTCAGCGACATCTCAGCGCAGATCCATGAACCAGACGCCGAACCACATCGTGAACTGCCTGTGAGACCCACCATGCAGGCGTTCGCCGAATGACTTCGCACACTGTGCCGGACACCGCCGCCAACGCATTCCCCCGCGTGGCCGACGAGATCGTGGAAGCGTTGGCGCACAGCGGAATCACCCATGTGTTCGGTGTCGGCGGAGCCAATATCGAAGACGTCTACGACGCTCTGGAGGCCCGACCGGAGATCACCGGGGTGCTGGCCAAACATGAGGCGGCCGCGGCGAACATGGCCGATGGATACGCACGCGCCGGCGCCCCGTTCGGTGTCGTGCTGGCCACCTCCGGTGGAGGCAGCCTGAACCTCGTTCCCGCACTGGGCGAATCATTCACCAGCCGCGTTCCCGTCCTGGCCCTGGTCGGACAGGCACCCATCGCCATGGATGGTCGGGGCAGCTTCCAGGACACCAGCGGCCGCGGCGGATCGCTGAACGCCGAGGCGCTGTTCGCCCAGGTGTCGGTGTATTGCCGCAGGATCGAGTCGTCCGCGCAGATCCATACCGCCTTGAGCGACGCGATCGCCGCCGCCCGCACCGGTGGGCCCGCAGTGCTGCTGCTCCCCAAGGACATTCAGCAGGCCCGGACCCACCGGGACCGACGCCGCCCCCGCCCGATCCAGCCGCCCGGCGGCCACGTCGACCCACGACTGATCGCGCACGCGATCGACACCGGCCCCGTGACCATCATCGTCGGCGACCAGGTCGCCCGTGATGACGCACGAGACGCTGTCGAACGCCTCCGGGCCGCGCTCGGCGCCCGGATCGCCGCCGCACCCGACGCCAAGGACTGCGTGGAACACCGCGGCGCCGACTGGGTCGGTGTCACCGGCGTCATGGGCCATCCCGGCGTCGCCGACGCCGTCGACGCCGCCGCGTTGTGCCTGCTGATCGGCACCAGACTGCCCGCGACCGCCAGCGCCGGGCTGCAGCAGGCGCTGAGCCGAACCCGAACGCTGTCGATCGGTTCGGCGCGCCCCTTCGTCGAGGCGGTGCATTTCCACTCCGACGACCTGCACACCACGCTGACCGAACTGGCGGACATCCTCGGCCACAGCCGCTCCCGTCAGGCACCGGCAGCACCGCCGACACGACTCTCGCCACCGCCGTACGACGGGCCCGGCATCCGCTACGCCGACGCCGTCACGGCCCTCGACCAGCACCTGGCCGACGGGGTGGACATCGTGGCCGACGCGGGCAACACCGGCGCCGCCGCAATCCACGACCTGCCGGTGCGCCCGGGCGGCCGGTTCCTCGTCGCCCTGGGCATGGGTGGCATGGGGTACAGCTTCGGAGCCTCCATCGGGGTCGCCTGCTGGCGCCGACGACCCACGGTGGTGATCGCCGGCGACGGATCCTTCTTCATGCACGGCATGGAGATCCACACCGCGGTCGAGCATCGGCTGCCGATCACGTTCGTGCTGTTCAACAACAACGCGCACGCCATGTGCGTCACGCGGGAGCAGTTGTTCTACGGCGGCGACTACACCTACAACCGGTTCCGGCCCAGTCGTCTGGCGGCCGGTCTGGCCGCGATGTTCCCGACGCTGCCGGCCACCGAGGTGTCCGACCTGCCCGCACTGCATGAGGCACTGCACCGCGCGTGTCACACGCGCGGGCCGTCGGTGATCAGCATCGACTGCTCCGCCGACGAGATCCCCCCGTTCGCGCCGTTCCTCGGTGCGGCACACCAGCGCCCCCCGACCAGTTCAGAACAGAGAGAGGTCCCCAATCATGTCGCTGCCCGCGCTTGAGGACATCGTCGCGCACGCCGGCAATGCCGACCCGATCGACGGTGTGCACCGCATCGAAACCAGCCCCAGGGAGAAGGCCACTCCGATCATCATGGAGATGATGCGGTCGGTGTACCCGCACGACCAGGTGTTCGGCCAGTACTGCACGGTCAACGATTACGTCGACTGCCCGCCGGACGAGCTGTTCGATTACCTCTCCGACACCCGGTGCCTCGAGGAGTGGACCTACAGCCTTCGCGGATTCGAGAGGACCGAGGAGCCGGGGCTGTGGCTGGCCTACGACCGCCTGGGCTCGGAGACCGAGATCTACACCCGCACGGTCGCCAACCGAGAAGCCCGCACCGTGGACTACCACTGCGCCTGGGACCAGGGGCGCCACCTCTGGATGATCTACCTGATGCGGGTCGTCGACGCGCAGACCGTCCTCGACCGGCCCGGTTCGGTGGTGCTGTGGACCAACTGCCGCCACCCCTTCTACGACAAGAACCCGTACCCGGAGACCGCTCCCCCGCAGCGCCCGGTGTGGGTCGGCGACTTCTGGGACATGTTCGGCGCCGGGCACCACCTGGAGTTGCAGAACCTCAAGGCCATCGCGGAGTACCGGCACCGCAACGGTCTGCCCATCACGCCGGCTTGGATGACAGGAGACCTTTCATGGGCTACCCGGTGAGTCTGCTCGACGTTTCCACCCACCTTCCCGAGAATCGCGTGCCGGCAGAGTATTTCGCGCAGTTCGCGGGCACCGACGATCTCAGGGACAGCCTGATGTTCCGGGCACCGGAGTACCGCCACCATGCCGGTCTCGAGGTGAGCAACGTCGACATGATCGAACGCGCCGTCGAAGGTCTGGTGCAGCGGCACGGCGAGGCGGTGCTCGCCGACGTCGACGTGCTGTTGACCCATTCCCAGCTGCCGGATCTGCCGATCGTCGGCTGCGGCGGCGAGGTCGCGGACCGCCTGGGCATGACGCCGGAATGGATCATCGACGTGCACAACGGCGGATGCGCTGCGTTCATCCTGATGATGAAGATGGCCCGGCAGATGCTGTCCTCCGGGGCCGGGCGCACGGCGCTGATCGCGGTGTCGCAGACCTGCGCGGGCAAGGTGTTCGTCCAGGAGCAGGTGCGTAAGAAGGCGCAGTCGTCGGTGCCGGGAGACGGTGCCGCCGTCGGACTGCTGACGGTGTCCGACACGTCGCCGATCCTCGACATCGAGTGCCGCTACTACGGCGAGTTCGCCGGCGACATGACGCTGACATCCGACCCCGTTCGGCTGTGGTGGCAGGCCGGACCCGGCGAGGGTTACGTCAGCTTCAACGAGGCCAAGATCGCCAAGGTGCTCGCCCGCGGCAACCGGGTGGTGCCTGAGGTCGCGCTGGCGGTCTGCGACCGCATCGGCGTCAAGTCCAAGGACATCGACCTGCTGGTGACCAATCAGCCCAACCGGGTGTTTCTGCGCAACTGGAATGAGGCGCTGGAACTTCCGCGCGAACGCCACCGCGACACGTTCCACGAATGCGGCAACCTGTTCGCCGTCGGCATCCCGGTCAACTTCGCGGCCGCGATCGAGGACGGACAGGTCAAGCCGGGCGACGTCGCCCTGATGGCCGGATTCGCGCACGCCGGAGACTTCGCGGGGGCGGCCGCGATCCGCTGGGGCGGACGAGGGTAGCCCGCCGTGAAGCCCCTGCACAGCCTCAGCCCACTCGATCGGGTGGCGCTGCCCGATGGCAGCGATCCGATGGCTTTGTCGCTCAACGAGAATCCCTTCCCGCCGCTGCCCTCGGTGCAGGCCGCGATGGCGCGAGCCGCGCGTGCGGCCAACCGCTACCCCGAGTTCCTGCCGGTCGAGTTGCGCGCCGTGATCGCCGACCACATGGGCGTGGCCCATGAGCGCATCGTGATCGGCGCGGGGGCCACCGGCGTGATCATGCAGGCGCTGCGGGCGCTGACGTCACCGGGCGATCGAATCGTGTTGGCCTACCCCACGTTCGACGGCTACCCGATCTTCGCGCAGATCGCGTCGCTGATCTGCGTCCCGGTGCCGTTGGCCGACGACGGCCACCACGATCTCGATGCCATGGCGCGGGCCGCCGTCGGCGCCCGGGTCGTGGTGCTGTGCCGACCGCACAACCCGACCGGCACGCTGGAGTCCGAGGCGAAACTGCGTCGGTTCCTGATGCGCATCCCGCGCGACACCGTCGTCCTGCTCGACGAGGCCTACGTCGAATTCGTCGAGCCCAACGATCGGATCGACGTCGAGAAGCTCATCGACGACTTCCCCAATGTCCTTGCGGTGCGCACCTTCTCCAAGGCCTACGGGCTCGCGGGCATCCGCACCGGCTATGGGTGCTGCGCGCCGCACGTCGCCCGTGCGCTGTGGACGACGCAGCTGCCGTTCGGCAGCAGTGTGACCAGCCTTGCCGCCGTCGTCGCGTCGTACCGGTCGCAACGGCAGCTCGAACAGCGCATCCGGGCCGTCGTCGATGAGCGCGGTTATCTGCAGGCGTGCCTGCGTGCCCTCGGTGTCAGCTGCACCGAGTCCCACGCGAACTACCTGTACGTGCCGAACGGCGTCACAAGTGCTGAACGGATGTACGCCCAGGCCGGCGTGCGGGTGCGCGGCTACGCCGACGGGGGTGTGCGGATCACCGTCGGCACCCGGCAGTCGAGCCGCGCGGTGCTCTCGGCTCTCGCAGCCGGAGTCGCCTAACGGGCACGCGGGTGGGCTCCGGCCCACACCTCGCGCAACGCGTGCACCGTCACCATGGTGTAGATCTGTGTCGTCGTCACCGACGCGTGGCCCAGCAGTTCCTGCACGACGCGGACGTCGGCGCCGCCCTCGAGGAGGTGCGTCGCGAACGAGTGCCGCAGCGTGTGCGGTGACACTCCCGCGCTGATCCCGGCTCGTTCGGCGGCGTCCTGCAGCACCTGCCAGGCGCTCTGCCGGGACAGCCGCCCACCACGGGCGTTGAGGAAGATCGCCGGAGTGCCTCGACCCCGGCCGGCCAGTCCGGGACGTCCCCGCACCAGATAGGCGTCCAGAGCCGCGACCGCGGGCCGCCCGATCGGGACCAGGCGCTGCTTTCCGCCCTTGCCGTGCAGCAGCACCGCACGGGACTGCGTGTCGACGTCGTCGACGTCGAGGCCGACCGCCTCGGAGATGCGCGCCCCCGTCGAATACAGCAGTTCCAGCAGCGCCCGGTTGCGCAGCGTCAGTGGTCCGTCCGACGGGCTGTCACCGCCGGCGCCCTCCAGCAGGGCGAGCACCTCGTCGACAGACAGCGCCTTCGGCAGGCGTCGCGACGGGGTCGGCGGTTTCACGGCTCGCGCGACGTCGACGTCGGTGAGTCCCTCGGCGGCGGCGAAACGGTGCAGGCCACGGACCGCGATCAGCGCCCGTGCGGCCGACACCGCGGACAGGGCGGCGGCCCCGGTGTCCGGGTCCCCGCGCCGCAGCGCGACGAGGAAATCGCTGACGTCGGCCTCGGTGACCTTGGCCAGATCGTCGACTCCGCGCAACGTCAGGTGGTCCTGGTAGCGGCGCAGATCGCGCCGGTAGGAACTCAGGGTGTTCGCGGCCACGCCACGTTCGATCGCCAGGTGGTCGAGGTACCCCTGCAGCTGTCCGTCGAGCGCGGGCCGCACCGTGGTCACGTCGTCGCCGACCTCTTCCGGGCCGCGAACCGGTGGGGCCGGTCGGTCCAATCGGCGTCGACGGGCCGCGGCGCAGCCACGCCGGTGCGCACCGCGTGGGCGGCCAGAATCCCCGCCACCGCAGTGGAGTTGACGACGTCGCCGGCGAACACCATCTGCACGGCATCGGCCAACGGGACGCGCTCGACCCGCATGTCGGCCTCCTCGTCGTCGGCCTCCGGGCGCTGCACGTCACTGAGGCCGGTGGCCAGGAACACCCGCACACTCTCATCGGTGAACCCAGGCGTGGAGTCGAGGTCGACCAGCACCGACCAGTCCTGCGCGGCCAAGCCGGTCTCCTCCGCCAGTTCCCGTGCGGCGGTGTCCTGCGGCGGCTCGCCGTCGAGGTCCAGCAGGCCCGCGGGCAGTTCCCACAGGCGCCGGCCCAGCGCATGCCGGTACTGGTAGACCAGCACGATGTTGCCGTCGTCGTCGATCGCGGCGACGGCCACGGCACCGTAGTGCTCGATCACCTCTCGGCGCGCGATGTTGCCGCCGGGCATGCGCACGTCGTCGGCGCGCAGCGCGAAGATCTTGCCGGTGTACACCGTCTCGCTGGAGACGGTGTCGAACCCGTGCTCAGCCACGCGCTGCGGACTCGGAGATCAGCTCGTCCTCAGCGGCGTGATCGCTGTCACCGCCGTCGTGACGGTGCTTCAGCTCCGAGGGATCCAGCGGAAGACGTTCGGCCGCTTTGTATTCCATCGACGCCTTGACGAACGCCGCGAACAGCGGGTGCGGGCGGGTGGGTCGGCTCTTGAGCTCCGGGTGGGCCTGGGTGCCGACCAGGAACGGGTGCACCTCGGGCGGGTACTCGACGAACTCGACGAGGTGGCCGTCCGGCGAGGTCCCGGAGAATCGCAGCCCGCTTTCGGCGATCTTGTCGCGATAGGCGTTGTTGACCTCGTAGCGGTGCCGGTGCCGCTCCGAGACCTCGGTGGCCTCGTAGGCCTGCGCGACAATCGATTTCTTCTGCAGCACAGCGGGATAGGCACCCAGGCGCATGGTGCCGCCGAGGTCCTCCTCACCGGCGACGATGCGCTCCTGATCGGCCATCGTCGCGATGACTGGGTCCGGCGTGTCGGGGTCGAACTCGGCCGAACTGGCCTCCGTGAGCCCGACCGAGCGCGCCGCCTCGATCACGATGCACTGCAGGCCCAGGCACAGTCCCAACAACGGGATGCCGCGCGTGCGGGCATAGCGGATGGCCCCGAGCTTGCCCTCGATGCCGCGGATGCCGAAGCCGCCGGGGATCAGCACGCCGTCGACTTCGCTGAGCGCTGCCGCAGCACCCGCCTCGGTCTCGCAGTCATCGGAGGCCACCCAGCGCATCTCGACGCGGGTGCGGTGTGCGAACCCGCCCGCACGCAGCGCCTCGGCGACCGACAGGTAAGCGTCCGAGAGGTCGATGTACTTGCCCACCAAGGCGATTCGCACGGTTTCGTTGGGCTCGTGCACGCGCTGGAGCAGGTCGTTCCACTGTGTCCAGTCCACATCGCGGAACGGCAGATTGAGCCTCCGCACCACATAGGCGTCGAGTTCCTCGCGGTGCAGCACCTTGGGGATGTCGTAGATGGACGGCGCGTCCGGTGTCGAGATCACACCGTCGATGTCGACGTCGCACATCAGCGCGATCTTGTTCTTGAGCGGTTCGGGCACGTCGCGGTCGCACCGCAGGATCAGCGCGTCGGGCGTGATGCCGATGCTGCGCAGGGCCGCGACCGAGTGCTGCGTGGGCTTGGTCTTCAACTCACCCGAGGGCTTGAGGAACGGCACCAGCGACACGTGCAGGAAGAAGCAGTTGTCGCGTCCGACTTCGTGGCGCACCTGCCGGGCGGCCTCGAGGAACGGCAGTGACTCGATGTCGCCGACCGTGCCGCCGATCTCGGTGATGACCACGTCGGGACGGTTGCCGTCGCTGTCGGGCTCGGCCATCGCCAGGATGCGGCGCTTGATCTCGTCGGTGATGTGCGGGATGACCTGCACGGTGTCACCGAGGTATTCGCCGCGACGCTCCTTGGCGATGACGGTCGAATACACCTGTCCCGTGGTCACATTCGCCGAACCGGAGAGGTTGCGGTCCAGGAAGCGCTCGTAGTGCCCGACGTCGAGGTCGGTTTCGGCGCCGTCCTCGGTGACGAACACCTCACCGTGCTGGAACGGGTTCATGGTGCCCGGGTCCACGTTGAGATAGGGATCGAGCTTCTGCATCGTCACCTGCAGCCCACGCGCGGTGAGCAGCTGTCCGAGACTGCTGGCGGTCAAACCCTTGCCGAGCGAGGACACCACACCGCCGCTGACGAAGATGTGCTTAGTGGCGGTCTGTGGATGCTTGCGTAGCGATGGCAAGTGCAACCTCCGTGGCGATGGAGCAGGAATTGGGCCTGCTGACCCACGGAAGTCCACCTTAACACCGACCCCGTCAGGTCGTTGCTGACGCGCCGGGGGTTGTCCGTTTCACACCGAGGGCGTCACTGGGCGACGGTGAGCGCGGTGGCGCCCTGACCCACGCCGTACTGACCGGGCTTTGCGCCCTTGATCAGGTCCTGCAGGCCCAGGACGGCGGTGATGCGCCCCGACTCCACGTCGATGTCGTCGACCGAACTGACCGCCGACGTCAGGCCGGCATCCGACCGCAGCACCGCGACGGCGCCCGTGCCGGTGGCCGACCCGGTGCGACCGACGAGCACCGTGCCCGAACCGTGCGGAGCCAGCCCCGCCGCGAACCGCGCCACGGTCGCACCCTGGTTGCCGCCGTCGTCACCGAGTGGACCGCCGCTGACCACGATCGCGGTGTCCCCCGCGCCCACGTTGTCGCCGGAGTAGGTGATGAACCCGGTGTCGCGCAGTGCGGTGAGCACGGTCTGGCGCTGCAGGTCGTCGACGCGCGGTGCCTTCGGGTCGCGATTGATCAGCATCGAGATGCCCAGCAGGTCACCGGCCTGTGAACCCTGGTCCACCAGCGTGGTGCTCAGCTGCGTGCCGGCGGGCAGGATCGGCGAGTTCACCACGGTGCGCAGCTTCTCGGCCGAATTCGCGTCGACGAACTCCTGCGTCAGGTTGACGGTGCCGCCGACGGTGCCGCCCGCATCGCGGATCAGCCGATCCAGCGCGTCGACGTCGTCGTCGTTGGAGTCCGGCGTCCTGAACAGCACGACGGACCTGCCCGCGAGCGCATCGCGGACGATCCGCGGCGCCACCTGCGTGTCGAAGTCGTCCGCGGCTCGCAGGCGCTCGTTGAGCGCGTTCTTGTCATCGGTGAGGGCGTTGATCTGCCCGTGCAGGTCGCGCTTCTCCTCCCGCAGACTCGAGAGCAGCGTGTCGGAGAGCAGACCCGACCCCAGCACCACGCCGACCGCCAGCGCCAGGAAGACCGCGGCCAGCGAAATGGCGTGCGAGCGTAGGGATATCACGGCGATTCCTTTCTACCGAACAGACTGCCCGCGTGGCCTAGGTGATCCAGCCGTGGACCAGCAGGGTGAGGCGGTTCCAGTAGTGCGTCGCCCATTCGATGACGATGGTGTCGGTGCGCGAAACCCACAGCGCGACGATCACCGCGACCAGCATCGCGAGCACCAGCAGGGCGACCGCACCGCCGGAGATCCGGCTGCGGTACAGCGTCGCCACGGCCTTGGCGTCGACGAGCTTCTCACCCACTTTGAGCCGGGTCAGGAACGTCGAGGGGTTGCTCTGCTGACGCGTGCGGTCGAAGAACTCCTCGATCGTCGCGGTGTGGCCCGCCGTCACGATCAGCGCCGCGCCGTGGTGATCGGCCAGCAGCAGGGCCAGATCCGCGGCCGACCCGGCCGCCGGGAACGTCATGGCGCCCACGCCGAGGTCCTGGATGCGCTCCAGGCCCGGAGCGTGTCCATCGGCGTCGGCGGGCAGCACAACCTGGGCGCCGGACTTGAGCACCTCCGCGCTCATCTGCTCGGGGTCACCCACGATCAGTGCGGGACGGTAACCCGCCTTGCGGAGCACGTCGGCGCCGGTGCCGACGCCGACCAGGACGGGCTGGTACTCCTTGATGAAGGGTTTGAGGCCCTTGAGGTCCTCGGCCGCGCTCGCCTCCTCGGCCACCACGACCACATGACGGCGACGCAGGTCGACGTCGATGTCGGGGATGCCGATGCCGTCGATGAGCAGCGGGCTCTCGCTGCGGATGAATTCGATGGTGTTGCCCGCGAACGCCTCGAGGTGACTGACCAGGCCGCTCTTGGCCTCATGCATCTTCTCGATGACCTCTTCGTCGGTGCGCTCCGTGCCCAGGATGAGCCGCCGGTCACCGGAGTAGATGCCACCGTTGTGCAGGCGCACCTTGGCGCCGTCCTTGACCTTCTTGAACACCTCGGGGCCGGTCTCGTCGATCAGCACGATGCCGTTGTTCACCAGCACCTCGGGGCCCAGGTTGGGGTACCGACCGGAGATCGACGGCGAGGCATTGACCACGCCGGCGACCTGCGCTTCCACCAACGCGTCCGCGGTGACGCGGTCGAGGTCCAACACGTCGAGGATGACGATGTCGCCAGGCTCGATCCGGCGCAGCAGGCGGTCGATGTCACGGTCCACCCGGGCCGTACCGACCACGCCGGGCCGAGAGGTGCCATTACGTGTCAGAAGCGCTGCCATCCTCATGGCGCCGATTCTGTCGGCAGATCCGGGTTCGTCCCGGGAGGCGCGCCGTAACATCTGCCTCAGAAGTCACATTGCGTCACATCCGCAACAGTTATGAAGCGGAAACGCGATCTTCCTGTGCAGCCGCGAGCAGCTCCCGCGCGTGCGCTCGACCGGTGTCCGACTCCCCCAGCCCGGCCAGCATGCGGGCCAGTTCGGCGACCCGTTCGTCGTCGTCGAGTCGACGCACCCGGCTGGATCCGTTCCCACCGACGGCGTCGACCACCAGGTGGGTGTCGGCGTAGGCCGCGACCTGGGGCAGGTGTGTCACGACGATCACCTGATGGGTGCGCGCCAACCGCGCGAGCCTGCGCCCGATCTGCACCGCGGCGCGACCACCCACGCCGGCGTCCACCTCGTCGAACACCATCGTGGTGCCCTCGACCGAGGCTGCGAGCACGACCTCGAGCGCGAGCATCACGCGCGACAGCTCACCGCCCGAGGCGCTCTTGGCCAGCGGCAGCACCGTCGAACCACGATGCGCCGTGAACCCGAACTCGACCGCGTCGACACCGGCCGACCCGGCGTGCACGACCTCACCGGTCGGCAGCGTGAGCGGTGCGGAGTCGTCGGCGGCCGCCGGGATCGGTGTGACGCCGATCGTGAAGTCGGCCTGCGCCATCGCCAGACCGCCCAACTCCTCAGTGACGGCCTTGGCCAGCGACTTCGCGGCCTTGGTGCGGACCCGGGTCAGCACCCCGGCAGCCTCGGCGACTCGGACCGCCAGGTCGTCGACCCGCTGCCGCAGGCCCGCCAGCGCCTCTTCGGACACGTCGAGTTGAGCCAACCGCTCGCGACTCTGCGCGGCCCAGGCCAGCACCCCGTCGACGTCGGCGGCGTACTTGCGGGTCAGGGTCCGCAGCTCGGCCTGGCGCGCGAGCTTGCCCTCGAGCGTGCTGGCATCGCTGGGCAGGTCGTTGAGGTAGGCGCCGACCTCCCTGGACACGTCGGCGACGACGGTCAGCGCCTCGGCGAGCTGCTGCCCAAGCCCCTGCAGTGTCGCGTCGTCGGTGGCCTCGAGCGCGGCGGCGGCCTGCGCCAGGGACTGTGCGGCCGACGACGTGTCGGTCGCACCGTCGGCGTCGTCGCCGCCGCTGAGCGACATCCGGGCCGCGGCCGCGGCCTCCCGCAGGGCATCCAACTCCGAGAGTCGGCGGATCTCGGCGACCAACGCCTCGTCCTCGCCGGGAGTGGGATCGACGGCGTTGATCTCCTCGAGCGCGAATGTCAGCCGGTCGGCCTCCTGCGCGAGTTCGCGAGCACTGTTGGTGCGCTCGACCAGATCACGCCGCGCCTGCAGCCACTCGTCGCGCAGTGCCCGATACCGCCGCAGCTTGTCGGCGACGTCGGCGAACCGGTCGAGCGCCGCCCGCTGCTCGTCGGGCCGCATCAACCGCAGCTGGTCGTTCTGCCCGTGCAGCGTCAGAAGCTGGGTGGTGAAGGTGCTCAACGACTTCGCCGGAACGCTGCGCCCACCCAGATAGGCGCGCGACGGACCGTCGCGGCTCACCGAGCGCAGCGCGATGACACTGCCGTCCTCGTCGCGTTCGGCGCCCGAGGCGTCGAGGATCTCGTCGACCGCAGAGACCAGGTCGCCGTCGATGTCGGTGGTCATGAACCGACCCTCCACCACGGCGCGCTGCGCACCCGAACGGACGCGGTTGGCATCGGCGCGGGCGCCGCCGAGCAGATGCAGGCCGGTGACGACCATGGTCTTACCGGTGCCGGTCTCGCCGGTCAGCACGGTCAGGCCACGGTCGAACTCGGCGTTGGCGGCACTGATCGCGCCCAGAGACTCGATGCGAATTTCGGAGAGCACGGTCTACTTTCCGCGCCACCCGGTGACCGGCAGCCGGAACTTGCGCACCAGGCGGTCGGTGAACGGGGCGCTGTCGAGACGAATCCACTTGACTGGTTTGGCCGACCGGGTGACCTCCATCCGGCCGCCCGCCGGCAGCACCATTTCACGCCGGCCGTCGCAGAACACCAGGGAGTCATGGCTGTCGGCGTCGGTCTCCACCGCGATCACCGCCGCGGGACTGGTGACCATGGGCCGCGCGAACAGTGCGTGCGCGTTGTTCGGCACCACCAGGATGGCCTCCAGATCCGGCCACAGCACGGGCCCGCCGGCCGAGAACGCGTAGGCCGTGGACCCCGTCGGCGTCGACACCAGCACGCCGTCACAGCCGAAGGACGACACCGGTCGGCCGTCGATCTCGACCACCGCGCCCAGCACGCCCAGCCGCGGGCCCTTCTCCAGGCTGGCCTCGTTGAGGGCCCAGCCGCGGCTGAGCACCGTGCCGTCGACGCTGATCGCGACGTCGAGCGTCATCCGGGTCTCCACCCGGTAGTCACGCTGAACGACGTGGTCCAACACGCTGTCGATCGCGTCGGCCTCCGCCTCGGCCAGGAACCCGATCCGCCCGAGGTTGACCCCCAGCACCGGAATGTCGGCGTCGCGGGCCAGTTCCGCCGCCCGCAGGAAGGTCCCGTCACCGCCGAGCACGAGCACGAGTTCGCAGCCGTGCGCGCCCTGTTCGTCGGGGTCGATGACGTTGATCGCGGCGCCGAGCGCCCGCACATCGTCCGGCGCCAACTTCAGCGAGCCGCGGTCAACCGCCTCGGCGGTCAACAGGCGCAGCCCGATTCCGTTGTCGCTCAGCACCTTCTCCACGCGGCATGCGACTTCGGTCGCCTCGTCGCGGCCGGTGTTCACAACCATCAGCACGGTGCGTTCGCCTGTCATCGCGGCCCTTCGTCGACGGCGCGTCGGATCGCCGGTTCGAGATCCTCGTCGGACAGCGCCTGCTCGGCGTGGCCGCGCAACCAGAGGAAGTACTCCACATTGCCCGACGGACCGGGCAGCGGGCTGGCCACCGCACCCATGGTGTGCCAGTTCAGTTCGGCGGCACGCTGCGCCACCCGCAGCACCGCATCGGCACGCAGGCCCGGTTCATGCACCACGCCTCCCGCGCCGACCAGGCCCTTCCCGACTTCGAACTGCGGCTTCACCATAGGAACGATATCGGCGTCGGGGCCGGCGCACGCAGTCAGCGCGGGCAGCACCGTGGACAGCGAGATGAACGACAGATCGGCCACCACCAGGTCGACGGGACCGGAGATGGTCTCGGGCGTCAGGTCGCGCACGTTGGTGCGCTCGATGACGACAACCCGGTCGTCGGAACGCAGGGACCACGCCAGCTGGCCGTAGCCGACGTCGACCGCGACCACCTCCCGCGCACCGCGATCCAGCAGCACCTCGGTGAAGCCGCCCGTGGAGGCGCCGGCATCCAGGCAGCGCCGGCCCGTCACGTCGATCCCGAATGCGTCCAGGGCGCCGATGAGCTTGTGCGCGCCGCGCGACACCCACGACCGTTCCCCAGCATCGGCGACCTTGAGAGATGCGTCGATGGAGATGGAGGTCGCCGGTTTTGCGGCGGGCAGACCGTCGATGCTGACCCGGCCCGCACTGATGAGTTCGGCCGCCTGCTGGCGCGAGCGCGCCAGTCCACGGCGGACCAACTCGGCGTCCACCCGCGTACGCCGTGCCATGGTCTGTTCAGCCCTTCTCGACCGACTCCAGCGCAAGGACCAACACGTCGTGCGCCTCTTCGAGTCGTTGGGCGATCGTGTCGATGTCTACGTCGCCAGCCGTGGTCGGCCCGGACTCCGAATCGGTGTCGGGCAGTTCAGCAAGGATCGCGCCGATCAGGGAGCGGATCTGGTTCGGGTCGGTGGTCATCTCGACGCCTACGCTAGTCGATCGCTCAGTCGGACAGGGCCCACCGGGCCAGTGCGCCCGCCGCGTCATCATCGCCACCGCGCACGGAGACCACCTGGCCGTCGGGAGCGTCCCAGACAGCGCGGGCGACGGCCCGCACCACCGCGAGGTCGTCGGCGGGTGTGCCGGCGGCGGTGACGGTCGCGACTCCGTCGCCGACGGTGACCCGCCACGCGGCGTTCGCCGCGACCTCGAGGTCGGCGGCGGGTGCGTGCAGACCGGTCAGCGTCTCCGCGATGTGGGTGGGCCGCTGGTCGGGGATCGCGAACACCGCGTCACGCGCGGTGTTGACGCCGGTCAGCACCATGAGGCTGGGCAGGCCGGCTGCGTTGGCGCCCGCGATGTCGGTGTCGAGCCGATCCCCGACCACCAGTGGAGTCTGGAAGGAGCCGCGGGACAGCGCGTCATTGAGGAGGGCGGGCGCAGGCTTGCCGGCCACCTGCGGGATGGCGTCGGTCGCGGTCCGCAGCGCCGCGACCATCGACCCGTTGCCGGGCAGCAGGCCGCGCTCGGACGGCAGGGTCTTGTCGACGTTCGCGGCGACCCACAGCGCACCGGCCCGAATGGCCAGCGCGGCCTCGGCCAACTGGGCCCACCCCGTCTCCACCGAATGGCCCTGCACGACGGCGACCGGTTCGTCGGCGAACAGCCGCACCGGGGTCAGGCCGACCGTGCTGACCTCCTCGGCCAGTGCATCGGTGCCCACCACGAGAACCCGGCTCTTGGGCGCCAATTGGGCCGCCAGCAGATGGGCCGCGCTCTGCGCACTGGTGACGACGTCCTCGGCGCTGGCGGTGAAGCCGAGGTCCCTCAGATGCTCGGCGACCTCCTCGGCACGGCGCGAAGCGTTGTTGGTGACGAACAGGGTTCGCGACGAAGTGTCGGCCAAAGCGCCGACGGCTCCGTCGGTGGGTTCATGCCCCCGGAACACCGTCCCATCGAGGTCGAGCAGCAGACAGTCGTGAAGGTGGGCCAGAGTCGTCACGTCAGGCGAGCTCGCTGACTCGTTCTTCGGCGTCGGTGACTCCGTCGACATCAGCACTGGCCGAATGCAGGAACCACTGCAGGGCCTCGTCTCTGCGGCCGAGCGCGAGCAGCGTCTCGGCGTAGACGTAGAACAGTCGGGCCGCGGTCTGGCCGGACTTCGACGGATCGGGCGCCGGTGCGGACAACAGCGCAAGCGCCTGCTCCAGCTGTCCCAGGTCGGCGCGGGCGCCGGCGACCACGATGCGCAGCTCGTCGGCATCGTCTCCGGTCAGCGCCTCCGCTTCCGGGGTGCGGGCCAATTCAATGGCGCGCTCGGGGCGTCCGACACCACGTTCGCAGTCCGCGATCAGCGGCAGAAGCGTCGATCTGCTCCCCATGCGGCGGGCGGCACGGAGTTCGGCCAGCGCCTGGGCCCAGTCGCCACAACGGTAGGCCGCGATGCCGACGGCCTCGCGAATGGCCGCGATGCGACCCGAGCGGGTGCGGGCGGCCTGCGCATGAGCGAGCGCCGCCTCGGGGTCGTCGTCCAGCAGTTCGCCTGCCATCACCAGATGCCGCGCGATGGTGTCCGCGGTGCTCTTGTCGAGCGTGCTCAACTCACGGCGGACATCCGGGGCCAACTGTTTGGCTTCGATCTCATGGGGAATCGCGGGGCCGCTGCGACGATCGCCGTCGTCCCTGCCATCGCCGGCCGGCCGGGGTTGTGCGCGTCGGGCGCGGTCAGGACCGCCCCGCTGTGGCATCTGACTGCGCTGTCCATGCCGTTGTTCACCGCGCGGACCGCCGCCACGGGAATCCCGTGCCGGCCGCCGTTCGCCGCCCTGCCTGTTGTCGACCACGTCTGTTCCTGCCCGTTTCCCGGAAAAGCCTCGTGTTCAGGATACGGGGTGCACCGATTTTGCGACAATTCGCCATTCCAATAATGGACGAATCAACAAAGAATGGAATTACCACCCTGGAAATAGAAACGCCCCCCACGTGTGTGGGGGGTGTTTCTGTGTGTGTTCGGCGGTGTCCTACTTTTCCACCCGAGTTGGGTAGTATCATCGGCGCTGACAGGCT
>NZ_LZHW01000032.1 GCF_001667265.1 Mycobacterium sp. ACS4331
TCCCCGGTCTTCCTGTGCCCGGTGTTCGTGTCTCCGTTGTTGCCGCTGCCTGAGTTGTGGTCGCCGATGTTTCCGGACCCGGAGTTGTAGTTGCCGGTGTTGGTGTCACCGGAGTTGCGGTCGCCGGTGTTGGTGTTCCCGGAGTTGTGGTCGCAGCGGTTGGTGTTGCCCGAGTTGGCGTTGCCGGTGTTGGTGTTCCCCGAGTTCAGGTCTCCGGTGTTGGTGTCCCCGGAGTTGAGGTGGCCGGTGTTGGTGTTCCCCGAGTTCAGATTTCCGGTGTTCGTGTTGCCAGCGTTGAAGTTCCCGGTGTTGGTGCTGCCGGAATTGTCGTGGCCGGTGTTCGTACCACCGGAGTTGTAGTCACCGGTGTTCGTACCACCGGAATTGTAATGGCCGGTGTTCGTACCACCGGAATTGTAGTCACCGGTGTTCGTACCACCCGAGTTGTAACTCCCGGTGTTGGTGCCACCGGAGTTGTAACTCCCGGTGTTCGTACCACCGGAGTTGTAGTCACCGGTGTTCGTACCACCGGAGTTGTAGTCGCCGTAGTTGGTGCCACCGGCATTGCGGTTGCCGGTGTTGGTGCCGCCAGCGTTGTAGCTTCCGGTGTTGGTCCCGCCGGCGTTGTGATGGCCGGTGTTGGTGCCGCCCGCGTTGTAGTTTCCGGTGTTCGTCCCGCCCGAATTGTGCTTGCCGGTGTTGGTGTTACCGGAGTTGGAGAAGCCCGTATTCGTGTTGCCCGAGTTCCAGCACCCGGTGTTGGTGTCTCCCGAGTTGTAGCAACCCGTGTTGGTGTTCCCTGAGTTCCAGAATCCGGTGTTGGTGTCACCCGAGTTCCAGAACCCGGTGTTCGTGTTGCCGGAGTTGTAGAAGCCCGTGTTGGTGTTTCCGGAGTTGTAGAAGCCCGTGTTGGCCTTCCCCGAGTTCCAGAACCCGGTGTTGCCGCTGCCCGAGTTCCAGAAGCCGACGTTGCCGTCACCGGAGTTGAAGAAGCCGATGTTGTAATTTCCGGAGTTGCCGAAACCGATGTTGCCGACGCCGGAGTTGCCGAAACCGATGTTGAAGTTTCCGGCATTGCCCAGGCCCAGATTGAACCACCCCGAATTGAACCCGCCGATGCCGATCAGGTTGTCGCCGACGAGGCCGATCCCGAAATTGTTGTTGCCGGTGTTGCCGAAACCGACGTTGTTGTTGCCCTTGTTGCCCAACCCGATGTTGTTGTTGCCGATGTTGCCCCAACCCGGGTTGGCATTGCCCGTGTTGCCGCCGCCCTGATTGTCGGCGCCGATGTTTCCCGAACCCTGGTTGCCGCTGCCGATGTTGCCGGACCCGGAGTTGCCGGAACCGATGTTCCCCGAACCCTGGTTGTTGTCACCGATATTGGCGTGCCCGGAATTGTCGCCGCCCTGGTTGGCATGTCCTGTGTTGTCGTTGCCGATATTGCCCGAACCCGAGTTGCCGCTGCCCTGATTGCCGCTGCCCGAGTTGTTGTCCCCGCCGCCCAGGCCTGTGCCGCTGTTGCCGCTGCCCGAGTTGTTGTCGCCCTGATTCCCGTGACCGGTGTTGTGGTCACCGATGTTTCCGCTGCCGGAGTTGTCATCACCGCGGTTGCCGCCGCCGGAGTTGCCGCTGCCCTGGTTGCCGCTGCCTGAGTTGTGGTCGCCGATGTTTCCGGACCCGGAGTTGTCGTCTCCGATGTTTCCGTCTCCGCCGTTTCCGTCGCCGATGTTTCCGGACCCGGTGTTGTCGTCGCCGCGATTGCCGGACCCAGTGTTGTCGTCTCCCGTATTGCCATGGGCGCCAGGCAGATTGTTGTCTCCGATGTTGCCGTCACCCTGGTTTCCGCTGCCGGAGTTGCCGTGCCCCGTGTTGGTGTTTCCGGTGTTGCCGTGCCCGGTGTTGCCGTCACCGTCGTTGCCGGACCCGGTGTTGTGGTCACCGATGTTGCCGTCGCCGGCGTTTCCGGTGCCGGTGTTGCCGTCGCCCGCGTTGTTGTGTCCCTGGTTGCCGTCACCGGTGTTGCCGCTGCCACTGTTGCCACTGCCGGAGTTCCCGCTTCCGGCATTGCCGGAACCTGTGTTGAGATCGCCGGCATTGCCTGAGCCGGCGTTGTTGTCGCCGATGTTGCCGTCGCCGGCGTTCGTGCTGCCCTGGTTCCCGTGGCCGGTGTTCCCGGTGCCGGAGTTGCCGTCGCCGACGTTGTCGTCGCCCTGGTTGCCGTCACCGGCGTTCCCGTTGCCGGTGTTGCCGTCACCGACGTTCCCAGTGCCGCTGTTGCCGTCACCGACGTTGGCGTTGCCGGTGTTCCCGTGGCCCTGGTTGTCACCACCCTGGTTACCGTCGCCGACGTTGCCCGCGCCTTGATTGCCGCTGCCGGGGTTGGAGTCCCCGGTGTTACCGTCGCCGGCGTTGCCCGTGCCCGTGTTGCCGTCGCCCGCGTTGCCCACACCGGTGTTGCCGTCACCGGCGTTCCCGTTGCCGCTGTTGCCGTCACCGACGTTGGCGTTGCCGGTGTTCCCGTGGCCCTGGTTGTTGCCACCCTGGTTGCCGTCGCCGATGTTCCCGCTGCCGGTGTTGCCGTTCCCGTCGTTGTTGTTGCCCGTGTTGCCGTCGCCGGCGTTGCCGGTCCCCTGGTTCCCGTTCCCGGCGTTGCCGTCACCGATGTTCCCGTCGCCACCGTTGTTGTTACCCGTGTTGCCGCTGCCGGTGTTGCCGCTGCCCTGGTTACCACCGCCGACGTTCCCGCTGCCGATGTTGCCGAGTTCTGGGTCGTCCTCGGCGACATAGGCGTTCGCGAGTTGAGCCGCGGCCTGCGCGGTGCTCAACATCGCGATGCTGTTGATCTGCTCGGCGATCTGACCGCGCTGGTGGGTGTCGGTCGCGCGTGTCACCCCTGCCGCCGTGAGCGCGTTCTGCCGCCGCGTCCACGCCAGCAGCACCAGGTCCAGAGGCGCCTCTGTGGGCACATCGGGATTCGGCGTCGCGCCGAAGGGGCGTAGGCCGATCGCACCGCGCAGCTGTGACCAGACGCTTTCCGCCCTTTCACGAGGCGGTGACGCGGTGGGGGTGGCCGTCGAACTGGTCAACGACTCCCTGGCCGGCGCCGACTCGGCGGGGACGGACGACGGTGCAGCGGCCGCTGCCGTCACCGATGGACGGCCCGCCTCGAGCGGGTGCCTGCCGGGCCCAGAACGCTGGGGCCGCATCTGGACATCCGATCGCTCGGCCTCGACGTCACGCAGGTGTCGGCCGGGTCGCTGCTGAGTCGGGCGCGCGTCGCGAGTCCGCGGCCGGCGGGGGTTCGAGTCCGTGTCACCGCGCTCAGTGTCGAGGCGGGCAAGTGCCTCTCTCACCCCCCTGGTCAGATGGTCGATCGAATCACGCACCGCCGCTGAGGAATCCGACCGATCCCGTGACCGCGGACGCTTTCCCGTACCGACGTCCTGCGCCGAGTCAACCGTGTCACGCGCTGCGCCAGAGGTTCTCGAGGGGCTGGATCCCGGCTTGGCTCCTGGCGACGCGTCGCCACCCCCACCGGGGCCGGCGTCCGCCTGTGAGGGTTCGGCCCATGCCGTCCCGGGAGTCGAGGCGACTGCGGCCCCTACGCCAAGCGCGACCGCGAGCGCACCAATCCGTCCGACGAATCTGCCAGCATCCATCACGCATCCCTTTGGGGCTCCGTGCGCCGGCCGAGGTATGCCGCCGCCATCAGCACACCTGTGACTTGTATCACACGCACTGTGGGAAACGTGGCGGTTTGGGCCGCACGTGAGATTAGCTTCGGCAACCAAGTGTCATATCACGACGAGATACCCGTGCCGGGGGACTTTCGGTCCGAACCCGCACTCAGCCGCGCAGCACCGGCTCAGACCCGGTCCATCACGCCTATCCCAGTCGGCGATCGGCCCCTGATGGCAAACCAGAATCATTAGCCGCGTGAATGACCTCGCCGGCGCCACTTCGAGCGGCCGAGGTTGCGGAGTGACTCGCCACAGTGGCCTCAGCCGTCGGACGACTCCGCGGTCGCCTTCTGACTCGATGACGCCCCGCCCGCCATGATGGTCGACATCCTGGCCTTCATCTCGCCATAGGTGATGGCGTGCACGCCGGGTTTCGGAATCCGATCCACATCGACCTTCGGTGTGGACAACCCCTTACCTTCGACTCTTTGGCGCAGTGCGGCAACGGTGCAGTTCTCCCGACCGAGCCGCTCAACTCCGCGATAGCCGAATGCCCGCGCCGCGTTCCGCCACGTGATCGCCTCGACTTCGTCGGCCGAGCATCCGTCGAGTTCGGCGGCGAGCTGTTCGGGAGCGTCCGGCCAACTCGAATCCGAGTGCGGGTAGTCCATCTCCCAGCAGATTGTCTCGACTCCGATCCGATGCCGGTTCTCGATGCCGACGCGGTCGCGGATGAAGCACGACAAGAAGTTCCTCCGGAAGACATCGGTGGGGGTGTTCCCGTCACCGAGGTCGTCGCCGGTCCAGGCGCGCTGCCTGCCGTAGACATCCTCAAATCGCTCCAGCAGGAAAGGAATCCAGCCGATACCGCCCTCCGAGAGAGCGAACGTGATCGTCGGGAAATCCTTCAGGACACGCGAGAAGAGCAGGTCAGCCGTGAACCTGCCGGTGTCGAGTGCGAGCATCGCGTTGTACGCGAGGTAACTCGTCTGGTCCGAGGGAACCGGCACCCCGCCTCCGGTGCCGATGTGGATGTTGACGACCGTGTCGTTCTCGCAGACGGCCTCCCACAGCACATCCCAGTGGTTGTCCTGCCATGGTGGCTGCCCGTAGTTGCCGATGTGCTGGGGCACGGTCACTGCGTGGCAACCCACCCCCGCCAGTCGGCGGACCTCGGCGGCCGCCTGCTGCGGATCCCACAGCGGAAGGATGCCCATCGGGATGAAACGGTCCGGGTGCGCACCGCACCAGTCTTCGACGTGCCAGTCGTTGTACGCCTTCACCATCACGCCGGAGATCTGCCTGTCTCCGCGAAAGGTGAACAGTGCGCCCGAGATCGTCGGGAAGGAGGGGAAACACACCGAGGCGAGGACTCCGGCCGCATTCATGTCCTCGACGCGGGCATCGATGTCGTAGCACCCCCTGCGCATGTCCTCGAACCGCGACGGCTCGAACCCCCACTCGTCGTTGGGCCGGCCGGCCACCGCGTTGAGACCGATGTTGGGCAGCTTCATGCCGTCGTAGACCCAGGCGACCGAACCGTCCGCGTCCTCGACGATCCGCGGGGCGTCATCGAGATAACGCGCCGGCACCCTGTCGACGAACATGTCCGGCGGCTCGACGGTGTGGTCGTCAACGCTGATCAGTACGAGATTGGACGGATCAATCAACGGAGGCTCCTTGCACCCTGGACGGGACAGATGTACACACTGACGGGAGTTCAGCTGCGCCGCAGCAGCATCATGGTGGTTCCGCTGTTGGCTCCACCGACGCCGCACGCAGCCAAGGCGGCGCCGTCGACCTGACGTTCCCCGCCCTCCCCGCGCACCTGGACGCAGGCCTCGTGCAGGTGCCCAAACCCATGCAACCGGCCACCGGAAAGCTGTCCGCCGTCCGTGTTCATCGGCAGTTCCCCTCCGAGCGAGAATCGCGCAGGATCGGCCACCCACTCCCCCGACTCGCCGAACCCGCAGAAGCCGAAATCCTCGAGGAAACACAACACGAAGACACTGAATCCGTCGTACAGCGAGGCGCAGTCGACGTCCGAGGGCGTGAAATCGGTGCGCTCCCATATGGTCGACCATCGAGAGTTCAACCGCGCGACGTCCCGACCGCCCTCCCACAGGAACCTGTCGTGATGCGCGCAGTCGAGAGCCTCCACCACGACACCGGGGTGGTCCAGCGCCGCGGCATGCTCGGCCCGGGAGATCACGAAAGCCGTCGCACCGTCGCAGGCGATGTCGCAGTCATACATGCACAGCGGCTCCGACACCATCCGCGCCGAGAGATAGTCGTCGAGGACGATGGGGTCGGTGTACACCGCCTTCGGGTTCAGTTTCGCGTGGGCACGCTGCACGATCGCGATCTGCCCCAGCTGTTCTCGAGTGAGCCCGAAACGCTCCATGCGAGAACGAATTTGAAGCGCCGCGAGACTCGCCGCCGAGGCGCCGTACGGCAGTTGCCAGCTGAGTTGGCCCGCCGCGCGCGAACCCGCCGGAACACTGTATCCCCGCCGGCGGTCACCCCCCTGGGCGGTGCCCTCCCAGATGCTTCGCCAGCACAGCACATGGTCTGCCATCCCACCGGCCACCGCGAGCATGGCGTCCACCACCGCGCCGAGCTGACCGGGGTACTCGACACCACCGGCCACCCAATTGGGCCGAAGACCGAGCGCATCGTGCAGTTCTCGCACTCCGGCACCGGAGAATCCTCTGCCTGCCATCGACGCACCCGGATAGGTGGTGAGCCCGTCGATGTCGGCAAGGGTGAGGCCGGCGTCCTCGACCGCGGCCACGCATGCGTCGACGGTGAGTTCGAGGGGATCCCGCCGCAGCCGCCGCCCGATGTCGGATTGGCCGATGCCACTGATGATCACGTCATCGGTCAGGGGGCCCGCCATCACCGCTCCGGGGTGAACATCGGCAGGTACACGTCCTCATCGACACCGTCGGAGCCGAACTCGAACGTCACTCGCACCGGCATGCCGGCATGGATCCGCTCCGGATCGACGTCGACGAGGTTGGTCAGGACACGCACCCGCGGGTCCTCGACGGGGTTGACGAACGCGATGACATACGGCGTCGGAATCCCGGGGAAGAAGGGATGGTGATTGACGGTCCAGGACTCGACGGTGCCCCGGCCCGACAGCGCCACCCACTCGGGAACGGCATGGTCGTGCTGACAGCGCAGCGCCGGCGGATGGATCAGGCGCTCGCAGTCGGGACAGCGCTGCAACCGCCACACCCGGTCGGCGCCTGACGTCCAGTACGGCCGGTTCAGGGCGGTCAGCGCCGGCAGTGGGCGGCCGCCGACCGCAGCGTCAGCCATCACCGACACCGCCCGCCTCGACCCCGAACAGGAAACGGTCGGCGATCGCGTGCTCGTTGCGGATCGACATCTCCTGCGCGGTGTTCAGCCAGAGTCCGTCGAATCCCCGCGAATGCATTCCGGCGTGAATGGCGTCGATGTTCTTCAGGTCCTGGGTGGGCAGCTCGCCCCAACCGTCGTGGTCCTGCCAGCGCTCGACCTCCAGCCAGCTGGTCTCGGGCACTTCACCGGGAGCGAAGTGTTCCAGCGAGAACATCTCGAACACACAGCGATTGGGATCTTCGGCATCGGGAAGCATGCGATACCCGAGCACACACGACTTCTCCACGAGGATCACCAGGGTCGGGAACACGTGCCAGTCGCCGTTGCCTGCGAAGTACTGCTCCATCGACATCTGCGGGAAGTCGACGCCGTCGGCGAGCGCCAACTCCTCGCAGATCTGGTGATACAGCACAAAGGGCGGGGTGTCGCCGCAGTCCATGGTCGCCAGCTGCTGCGCTGCACGGAAGTCCCGTTCGGTGACCAGGGAGCCCACTTCGAGGTAGTTGTACTGCATCGCGTTCGCGAAAACCTCGGGCCGGGCCGCCTGCGCCTTGCGAGCGCTGTCCCGGTCACCGGTGTCGGGGCGCGCGGTGTAGACGAAGCGTGAGTGATTCCGGTACGGAATTGTCGGAGTGTATGGCGCGTAGACGAACTCCTGAGGAAGCGCGGGCTCGGCGGATGGGCGCGGCCCCTGCGCGGCGCGCAGTGTCTGGGGATGAGTGCCCGGGGTGTGGTAACCCTCGATGAACGCGTCGATGACCGTCTTGTAGTTGGCGGCCAGCCTGGTGCGTTTGCGCCACCGGAAACGCATGTCCTGCAACCGGAACGGCTCCAGCGCCGTGGGCAACGGGTCCAGCCAGTCCAGCAGTTCGGGTGGGTTCTCCGCCATGCTGATGAACACCCATCCGCCCCAGGTGCCCACGGCCACCGGCCGCAGTGACCACTGATCCCTGGGCCGGTTGAGAAACTCATCGCGGGACGGAACGAACGATGACCGACCGTCGAGCGCGAACCGCCACCCGTGGAACTCACATCGCAGCTCGCCGTTGACGGCACAGCCGGATCCGCGCGCCAGCTTCATACCGCGGTGCGTGCACGCGTTGTAGAAGGCCTTGATGGAGTCGTCCTTCTGGCGGACCACCATGATCGACTGCCTGCCGATGGTGTACTCGTAATAGGCTCCCGGGTCGGGAATCTCCTCCTCACGGCATGCGGGTTGCCAGACCTGGGTGAACAACCGGTCGAGTTCGAGCTGAAGGAACTCCGGATCGATGTAGCGGCTCTTCGGTACGAAAGTGTCGCCGCAGGCGTAGCGGGGCGGCACCTTCCCGGTCGCCGCCGATTCAGTCGGATCGTCGATGGCGGTCATCGCACACCCCTTCCGGTGTCTCAGCTGGCAGGCGGCTTATCGAAGATGTTGGGGTAGAGCACGGCCTCCTTGAACGACGTCTCGATCTCCGTGAAGGCGGTGGGAACGTCCCAGGTTCCCGACGCCGAGACGATCTCGCGTTCCACCACGGGATTCGACATCAGGCTGATCCGCCCGTTACCCGCGAAGATGACGCGGCGGTTGAGCCATTCCGACTGCTCACTCGCCAGATAGACCACCGGCGGCACGACGTTCTCGGGCGCCAGCCGCCTGTTCTCCGGCGAGTAATCCATGCTGCCGCCACCCTTGATGCCCTGAGTCATCCGGGTGCCCGCAATGGGTGCGATGGCATTGGAGCGCACGCCGTACCCCTTGAGGGCGTTGGCACAGGAGAATGTCAACCCGACGATGCCCATCTTTGCGGCAGCGTAATTCGGCTGGCTCGGCGCACCCTGCAGTCCCGACATCGAGGTGAAGTTGATCAGCCGATACTGACCACCCCGGTTCTCCCGCCACCAGGCGGCGGCATGCCGGGTCAGATTGAACGTGCCCTTGAGATGGACTTCGACCACTGAGTCGAAATCCTGCTCGCTCATCTTGAAGACCATGCCGTCGCGCAGGATGCCCGCCGCGTTGACCATGATGTCGAAACCGCCGAGCGTGGTGGCCGTACGGTTGATCAACTCCTCACAGGCGGCGAAGTCGGTGATGTCGGTGGTGTCGGAGAACGCCTTGCCCCCGCGTTCGTTGATCGCCGCGGCCACCGTCTCGGCCGGTCCCGCATCATGGCCGCTGCCGTCGACAGCGACACCCGCATCGGAGACCATGACGGTTGCCCCCTCGGCAGCCAGCCCCTCCGCAACGGCGGCGCCGATTCCACGGCCACCACCGGTCACCAGTGCTTTTCGTCCGTCAAGAACACCCATCGTCACTCCCAAGTCGGCGGCGTCGCCTCAGCCTACAGAACACTTAGACACTACCTGTTTATCTGACTATTCGAATCCCCACTCGGCGTACCGGCGCTCAAGTTCTGCCATCGCCTCCCGGCCGCCGCGCGACGTCCGCTCCTTCATGAAGTTGAACTCGTCGTCTCGCCAGGACAGATTCGTGAACACGCTGTGCCCCATGGGAACCCAGTCGGCGAACTGCGCCATACCGACCGCATTCCAGAACGTGATCAACGCATGCTTCCCGATCATCAGACCGTCTGCGGAATGGTGAGCGATGGCGCGCGCATACCGCATCGCCTCGTCTCGCAGTCCGTCCACCGGCACCACCGATGCGGCAACGCCCCACTCCTTGAGTTCGGCGGCACGCACCTTCCTGCCCGTGATCATGGCCTCATAACCGCGGTTGGGCCCGAGCTTGAGCAGGGCCAGCGGCATCGCCGTCGAGAACCCGGCGAACCCGATGCGCGCCTGCGGCCTGGCGAGGTACATGTCCTCCGAGACCACCAGAATGTCCGCCGCCAGCGCCAGGTTCATCCCGGCCCCCAGCGTGGCGCCCTGACAGGCCGCGATGACGGTCTTCGGAAACTCCAGCCAGTTCGTCAGGTGGCGGTGCAGCCGCCGCGCGTTCCCCAGTCGGGCCGTCTGCGGCAGCTTCTTCCCCCTGGTCAGCCCGGCCTGTTCGACGGGCAGCCTCCGCACGTCGTCACCACTGGAGAAGTCTTTCCCCTCGGCGAGCAGTATCACCACCTTGACGTCGTCGTCAGCCTCGGCGCGATCGAGTCGCTCCTTGAAGAGCACGTGCATGTCCGGGGACAGGATCGCGTTTCGCCGGTCCGGCCTGTTGATCGTGATCACGGCGATATGCGGCTCGACGACCTCGTAGCGAACCCACTCCTCGTCGATCTCGAACTCGTCGGCGCCCTGCGGACTGTCGCCCATGCCTCATCGCCTCCCGTCCCGAACAGAACTGAACACCGGAACACTATCCGAATAATTGTTCACCCAGCTGCTAATGTGCGTCCATGCCTCGAATCGTGATCGCCAAAGAGGTCGAAGCCCCGGTGGGGACGGTCTGGGCGCTGCTCGCTGATTTCGCCGATGTCAGCTGGATACCGGTGGCCGGCCGCGTCGATGTAGACGGGTCGGGAGTCGGCATGCGCCGAGCGATACACGGCGCCGGGGATCGCCCGGTGGTCGAGACTCTGACCCACCTGGACGGCGACCGGATGGAGCTCGGGTACTCGATCACCGACAATCCGCTGCCGGTCTCGCGATTTGAAGCGCTGGTCTCCGTGCACCCGTCGCCCGGTGGCGCAGCCGAGATCACCTGGACCGTGGACTACGACCCCGCGGGCCCGGCAGAGGCCGACGCCGACGCCGCGCGGCAGGCCATCGAAGCCGTGTACGGGATGATGGCGGGGTGGCTGGCCGACGCCGCGACCCAGGCCCGCACATGACCGACCGCGCCTACGGCGTACCGCTGTCGGCCGACGACCGCCGATTCCGCGACGAAGTCGTCGGTTTTCTGGCATCCGCACTCACACCGGAGATCCGTGCCGGCGCAGACACTGATGCCGGCCGGCTTCACCGAATGCGACTGTGGCAGCAGCGCCTTCATGAAGCCGGACTTGCGGCCATCTCCTGGCCCACCGAGTTCGGCGGCCGCGGCGCCACACCGGTGCAGCAGCTGATCTTCAATGCCGAGATGGCTGCGGCGCGCACCCCCGAGCCGATCAACCGAAGCGCCATCAATCAGCTGGGGCCGACGATCATCCAGTGGGGCACGGCCGAACAGCGCGCATACTTCCTGCCTCGCATCCTGTCGGCGCAGGACGTCTGGTGCCAGGGCTTCAGCGAACCCGACGCCGGCAGCGACCTCGCCGCACTGCGTACTCGCGCTGTCATCGACGGTGACGATCTTGTGATCACCGGACAGAAGGTGTGGACCTCGAAGGCGCACTACGCCGACCGGATCTATCTGCTGGTCCGCACCGACCCCGACGCCGAGCCGCGCGCGGGAATCAGCTATGTGCTCGCCGACCTCGACGCCGACGGGATCGACGTGCGGCCCATCAAACAGATCACGGGCGGCGCCGAGTTCAGCGAAGTGTTCTTCGACGGCGTACGCGTGCCGCTGTCCCGGGTGCTCGGACCACTGCACGACGGCTGGCGCGTGGCCAAGTCGACGCTGGGGTACGAGCGGGTCGGCCAGAGCCGCACACACCGGATCGAGCGCAGGCTGCGTATCCTCGTCGACCTCGCGAAGGAGCCGAACGCACTGAGCACCAGTGGGTTGGAGGACGAATACGTGGCCGACAAGCTGGTGGGTTTCGCCGCCAGGGTCGAGGCGCTTCGTCAGATCGCCTCCCAGGCGACGGCGGCGGGTGTGCGAGGTGTCAACCCCGGACCCGAGGCCTCGATGGCCAAACTGCTGACCTCCGAGGTCGATCAGGAGATGGCCAACTTCGGCCTCGACCTGGCGGGGCCGGAAGGCGCGCTCGAACACGGCTCGCCCTCTGCCGCCAAGAACGGCAGGGTGGCCGAGAGTTACCTCCTGATGCGCGCCGCCACCTTCGGTGCCGGCACCTCCGAGATTCAACGCAATGTCATCGCCGAGAGACTGCTGGGGCTGCCCCGTGACCCGTGAGCCCGAACCATCGCTGGACGACATCGCCGACACCGCAGCAGAACTCGACCGCCTTCGGCGCACCGCCGACGACATCCTGAGCCAGGCATGGGCCGTGGAGCGAACCCGGAAGCTCCTCGAGGGGCCGGGCCCGGCCTTCGACGCGCAACTGTGGAGCACGGTCCTCGATCTGGGCTGGCCGGATGTACTTGTCGACGAGGGGCGTGGCGGCGGTGGGGTGGGACTCCGTGAGTTGTGCGTGCTCACCGAAGCCGCTGGGGCGGTGGCGCTCCCCGTGCCGCTGGCCTCCGCTGCCGCCGCCGCGTGGTGTGAGCAGCAGTGCGCGACCGGGCTCACCCTGGTTCTCGACGATGTGGGCGCGGTGGTCACTGCGGGCCAGGCCACGGGTGCGTGGTCGGCGGTCCCGTTCGGCGCCGCCGCGGATCGACTGGTGGTGCTCGCGCGCCAGGGCGGCGATCCGGTGCTCGGCGTCGTCAGCGCCACGAGCCCGGCGGTGCGACGCGAGGCCGAGCAGCCTCTCGATCACAATCCGGCCGCGAGCATCACCGCCAGGGCCGCGCCGATTGACGTCTTCGCGACGGGCGAGGATGCGCTCGTGCGATATCAGGCGGCTCTGAACAGAAGCCGACTGGCCACGGTGGGCGAACTGATCGGCATCGCGTCAGCGGCCAACCAGGCTGCCGTCGAATACGCAAAGGTGCGCGTCACCTTCGGCCGCCCGATCGGCGCCAGGCAGGCCATCAAACACCGTCTGGTGGACCAACGTTCGGCGATCGAAGTCGCACGTGCACTGGTGAACCGGGCCGCGGACGCCACCGAGCTGTGTCACCCCGACACCGAAGCCCTGGTGTCGCTGGCCGCCTTCTGGGCCATCGACTCTCTGCGTCGGGTTCCCGAGGGAGCCACGCAGGTGTTCGGCGGCGTCGCCTACACCTGGGAACACGAGGCACACGTCCACCTGCGCCGCGCCGCCACCCGCATCGCCAGCCTGGGCTCACGTGACCACCATCGCCGAGTGGTGTCGCGGTGGCTCGCGTCGCGGTGATCGACCGGCCCGACGGCCGCAGATGTTATACATATAATCATTGTGTGTTCTACTGTGTAGCGTGATGTCGGGGTCGATGAAGCCCACAGCCGAGGGAGGCGGAATGACATTGGGCGGGGGCGCCAGCCACTCCGAATTCGGCACCGCCGAGTGCCGCACTCTTCATGCGTGAGTCCGTCGTCCGCCCGCTTGCCGGTCTGGCGACGGTCACGGCCATCGCCGCGGTCATCGCCGGAAGCGTGGCCTTGTTCCGGGGGGCGGGCACAACATCGACACCGGTGACTGTCATCTCGCCCCGCGCCGGCCTGGTGATGGATGTCGGCGCCAAGGTCAAGCTTCGCGACATCGTCGTCGGGCGGGTCGCCTCGATCTCGCCCCGCCCCGACGGCACCGCCGCCCTGGAGTTGGCGATCGAACCCGCCCAAACGCGGTACATTCCGGCGAACGTCGCCGTGGGAATCGCGTCGATCACGGTGTTCGGAGCGAAATACGTTGAGCTCCAGGTGCCTTCCGAGCCCTCCGAGGAACGCATCCGAGCGGGACAGGTGCTGCAGGGCTCGCGCGTCACCGTCGAAGTCAACACGCTGTTCGAGCAGCTGACCACCACTCTCCGGGAGATTGAGCCGGCGCACCTCAACGAGACACTCGGCGCCCTCGCCGAGGCGCTCAATGGTCGCGGAGAACGATTCGGTCAGGTGCTCAGCAATCTGCACGCATTCCTGCAGCGCGTCAATCCCAGCCTCCCAGCGCTGAGTCACAACCTGGAGGTGCTTCCGGGCGTGGTCAACACCTACGCCGACGCCGCGCCGGATCTGAGCTCGATCGCACACAACGGATCAGTGCTGAGCCAACTGCTCGTGGACCAGGACCGCGATCTGGACGTTCTGCTCATCAGTGCCATCGGTCTCGCGCGAACAGGCACCGAGGTGCTCGACGATCACGGCACCGCGCTGTCGCACCTCTTCGAGCTCCTGGTTCCCACCACCAGCCTCCTCAGCGAATACAGCCCCGCCATCAACTGCGGCATTGCGGGCATCCTGCCCTTCGCACAAGGAGCTCCTCAGCAGGATCCCGGAGTGACGACGTCCATCGGATTCACGCTGGGTGTGGAGCGTTACCGGTATCCGCATGACCTGCCGAAGGTGGCCGCGCGTGGCGGACCTCAGTGCGCTTCTCAGTCTCTGCCCCTCGTGCCCCCCGGCGTCAGGCCCCCGTTCGTGGTGATGGACAACGGCTCCAACCCGGCCCAGTACGGAAACCAGGGCATCCTGCTGAACTCGGATGCTCTGAAGCAGCACCTGTTCGGGCCCCTCGACGGCCCGCCCCGCAACACGGCTCAGATCGGACAACCGGGATGACGGGATTCTCGCGGGCGACAGCGGCGAAACTGACGGTCTTCGCGACAGTCATGGTGCTGTTGACCATCTCGCTGTTCCTGGTGTTCGGCGATCACCGGGCGGGCAGCACCACACCGTATGCGGCGGAGTTCGTCAACGTCTCCCGGTTGAAGGCGGGTGACACCGTCCGCGCCGCCGGAATCCGCGTCGGCACGGTCAGCAGCGTTCGGCTCGGTGCCGACAACGTCGCGCGGGTCGACTTCGACGCCGACCGATCGGTACCCGTGACCACGGGAACCACGGCAACGGTCAAGTACCTCAACCTCGTCGGCGATCGCTACCTCGAGCTCGCAGAGGCACCCGGTGCGCATGAACGGCTCAGGGCCGGGGGCCTGATCCCCACGGAGAGAACGGTGTCCGCGCTCGACCTGGATCGGCTCCTGGGCGGGTTGAAGCCCGTCCTGCAGGGCCTGGACCCCGCGGATGTCAATGCACTGACGTCTTCGCTGCTGCTGGTCCTGCAGGATCAGGGCGGAACCATCGAGTCACTGATGTCCAGCACGTCGTCGTTCACCACGACACTCGCACGCAACGGTGAGGTGATCACCGACCTGATCGACCGGATGAACGAGGTCGTGCAGACCCTGGCCGACGACGGCGGCCAGCTGTCGGCCGCCATCGATCGATTCGAACAGCTCGCCACCGGCTTGGCCGACGACCGTGACGTCATCGGCGAGGCGATCACGTCACTGAGCGCAGGCACCGCCTCGTTGTCCGACCTGCTCGTTGCCGCACGGCCGCCCCTGTCGGCGACCGTCGACGAGCTGAACCGGCTCGCCCCTCTGCTCAACGACGGCAAGGTCCGCATCGACGCCGCGCTGCAGAAGGCACCCGAGAACTACCGCAAGCTCATTCGTGTCGGCTCCTACGGAGCATTCCTCAACTACTACATCTGCGGCCTTCAACTGCGCGTCACCGACCTGCAGGGGCGAACTGCGGTGTTTCCCTGGATAAAGCAGGAAAACGGCCGCTGTGAGGAACCGTGATGCTGAAGTACCGCGGAGCAGCTCTCATCCGATCGGGCGTGATCGGCTGCATTCTCGTCATGCTGATCATCGCTGTCGGCCTCAACTCCGAACGCATCGTGGAATGGGCCACCTCGGTGCGATATCAGGCGATCTTCGCCGAGGCCGGCGGGCTCACCGTCGGCAACGATGTCACGGTCGCGGGGATCAAGGTCGGCTCGGTGGCGGAGACGCGCCTTCACGACGGCACCGCGCTCGTCACCCTGACGGTCGACGGCACCGTCAGACTTGGATCCGAGTCCACCGCACACATCCGCACCGGGTCACTTCTGGGTGAACGCCTCGTGGAGATCGTGCCGGCAGGACCCGGGACGCTTCCCCCGGCCGCAGTCATCCCGGTGGAGCGGACGTCGTCGCCCTACTCGCTGCCCGACGCGGTGGGCGATCTCACCACGAACGCCGCCGCGACCGACACCACGACCCTGAATCAATCGCTGGACGCACTGTCGTCCGTCATCGACCAGATCGCACCGCAGATCGGACCCACATTCGACGGCCTGAGCCAACTGTCCCAGCAGCTGAACAGCCGCGGTGAGCATCTGGGGCAACTGTTCTCGGCCACCGGCGATGTCACCCAGATCCTCGCCGAACGCAGCCAACAGCTGAACAGGCTCATTCTGAGCACCGACCAGATCCTCGGTGTGCTGACGGAGCGACGCCAGGCGATCGTCGATCTGCTCGCGCGGACATCGACACTGACACGTGAGCTCTCCCAGCTGGTGGCCGACAACGAAGCCGAACTGGCACCGACGCTGCAGCGGTTGAACGAAGTCTCAGCAACGCTCGAGAAGAATCGCGACAACATCTCCAAAGCGCTGCCCGGCCTGGCGAAGTACCAACTCACCCAGGGCGAGATTGTGTCCAACGGGTACTACTACGACGCGTTCATACCGAATCTTGTCCCGGCGCAGATCATTCAACCGTTCCTCGATTACGCATTCGGCTTCCGTCGCGGCGTCGATGCCGGACAACCACCGGACAACGCCGGACCGCGAGCCGAACTCCCGCTGCCCTTCAACGGAATCCCAGGGGGATGAGTTTGCACAACATCAGGATTCATCCAAGGATGGCGCTGGCGACCGCACTGGTCGCCATCCTGGTCGCCGCCACGGCCGTGCTCGTCCAGATCAGCTGCTTTCGGCCACACACGCTGACCGCCCTGTTCGGGTCGGTGACAGCGATCTACCCCGGCGACGAGGTCCGCGTCGCCGGCCTCAAGATCGGGACGATAACGGCCGTCGACCCCGACGGCGACCACGTCAAGGTGACCATGAGGATCGACCGCGACGTGCCCATCCCCGCCGATGCCTCCGCCGTGATCGTCGCGCAGAACCTCATCTCCGCCCGTTACGTCCAACTCACGCCCGCATACCGTCCCGGTGACGGGCCGACGCTGCCGGACGACGCGACGATACCGATCGAGCGCACGGCCGTCCCGGTGGAGTGGGACGAGGTCAAGGAGCAGTTGACGCGGCTGGCCGCCGAACTCGGTCCCCGAACGGGCGTCTCGACCACATCGGTGTCGACCTTCATCGACACCGCGGCAGGTGCGATGGAGGGCAACGGCGACAGGCTGCGGCAGACGCTCAACCAGTTGTCCGGGCTCGGCAGGATTCTGGCCAACGGCAGCGGCGACATCGTGCAGATCGTCAAGAATCTGCAGACCTTCATCAGCGCGCTGCGGGACAGCAAGATTCAGGTGGTCGCGTTCAACGATCGCCTCGCGACGCTCACGCGCGCTCTCGACGGCAGCCGTTCAGATCTCGACGGCGCCATCTCAAACCTGGCGCAGGCCCTCGGCGACGTTCAGCGGTTCGTTGCGAAGAACAGAGATGCCACAGCAGAACAGTTTCAGCGGCTGTCCAACATCACCCAGACGGTCGTCGAACAACAGAATGCCGTCGAGAACATCCTGCATGCGGCGCCGAACGCCTTCTCGAACGCGTACAACATCTACAACCCCGATATCGGCAGTCCTCTGGGCCAGTTCGTGCTGAACAACTTCTCCAACCCCGTCGGGTTCATCTGCGGCGCCATCGGAGGCGTCGAGAACGTGACATCCCCGGAGACCTCGAAGCTCTGTGCTCAGTACCTCGGGCCGGCCCTGCAGACAGTGAACTTCAACTATCTGCCGTTCCCCGTGAATCCGTACCTGTCGAAGTCGTTCAGTCCGCACAATCTGGTCTACACCGATCCCGCCCTGGCGCCGGGGGGCGAAGGCGCTTCCCCCGGGCCGCCCGAGATCGCACCGTCGGTGTCGGCATACACCGGTCTGCCGGACTCCCCGTACCCCGCGCCGATACCGCCGCCCGCACCCTTCCCACCGGGACCGCAAGCGCCCGACCACCTTCCGGCACCGCCATCACCGGCCCTGTATCCGGGCGCCCCGGTGCCGGCACCGGGTGGCGCCAACCTGGACGACATGCTCCTGCCCGCAGAGGCACCATCGTGACCGGCCGGCTGCGTCGAGCATTCGCGGTGATCATGTGTCTGTCGGTGACGGTCACCGGATGCTCGTTTCAGGGCGTCAACTCGCTGACCCTCCCCGGTGTCGCCGGTTTCGGCCCCGGCGCCGCGACCTATCACGTCGAGATCGCGAATGTGGGTACGCTGGAACCGAACTCACCGGTCATGATCGACAATGTCGTCGTGGGCAGCGTCGGCGCGATGACCTTCGACGCGTGGCATGCCGATGTCCAGGTGTCGGTCCGCCCAGGCGTCACTGTGCCCGCGAACGCTGTTGCGTCCGTCGGCCAGACAAGCCTTCTCGGGTCGATGCACCTCGCGTTGGACCCGCCGCTCGGTGAAGCCCCACACGGACACCTCGAACCCGGTGCCACCCTGCCGCTGAACCAGAACTCCCGGTATCCCTCGACCGAGGAGACGCTGGCAACGCTGTCGACGCTGGTGAATGCGGGCGGTCTCGGCAAGATCGGGGACATCGTCCACAATCTGGGCGCAGCGCTGTCGGGCCGCGAGAACGAAGCGCGCGAGCTGCTCGGGCAGATGCGAGATCTGATGGGCACCCTCGACACGCAGCGCGACAACATCGTTTCCGCCATCAACGGCCTGAATCGCCTCAGCACGAAGTTCGCCGAGGATCGGGACATCATCTCGGATGCCCTCGACAAGGTCCCCGCCGCCCTGGACATCCTCATCGCACAGCGGCCGCGAATCACCGAGATGTTGCGCCAATTCGGCTATTTCAGCGACAGCGCCACCAGCCTGATCAGCCGTTCTCAAGACGACATCGTGACGAACCTGCGAAACCTGGAGCCAATCCTCAAGGCACTGGCGGACATCGGGCCCGATCTGGATCAGGCCCTGGCCTACCTCACCACCTTCCCCTTCCCACAGAACGTGATCGATCGGGGCATCCGCGGCGACTACCTCAACCTCTTCGCCCAGATGGACCTGACCATCCCCCGCCTGAAGAGCACACTGTTCCTGGGGACGAGGTGGGGCCAGGAGGGCGCGGTCCTGGTTCCCGCGCCCGGAGAACCCGACTTCCGTGCCTACACCTACGATCCGCTGACCGTCGGTGTCGACCCGCCCAGTCCCTCAGACGCGCCGGTGCCACCGGAGTCGAACGTGCCGGCGGATCCGTCGGCCCCCAACGGGGGTGGCTGAGATGCTCACCCGTCTGGTGCGGATCCAACTGGCCGTCTTCGGCGTGGCGTCCCTCGTGGGTCTGGCGATCATGGCATCGACCTATCTGCAGATTCCCACTCTGCTGGGCGTCGGCCGAGTCACGGTGACCCTGCAACTGCCTGCGGGCGGTGGACTCTACCGGTTCTCCAACGTCACCTACCGCGGAGTCGAGATCGGCCAGGTCACCTCGATCTCGTTGACGGAATCTGGTGCCAAGGCGACGCTTTCGCTCGATCGCTCGCCGAGGATTCCCGCGGATCTGGATGCCGAAGTCCGCAGTGTCTCGGCGGTGGGTGAACAGTATGTCGACCTGCGTCCCCGTGCCGCCGCACCGCCCTATCTGCGCGACGGAGACGTGATTCCGGCCGACCGGGTGACGATCCCGCAGCGCGTCGGCCCGATGCTCGATCAGGTCAGCGCCCTGATCGGAAGTATTCCGAAGGACAGGCTGAACCTGTTGACCGAAGAGTCCTTCCGGGCTTTCAACGGCTCAGGGTATGACCTGGGTTCACTGCTCGACTCGTCGAAGACCATCACCTCCGATGCGTTTGCCGCCGCCGACCAGACCGCGACCCTCATCGAGGACAGCGTTCCCCTCCTGGACGCCCAGGCCGAGACGATCGGCTCGATTCGGGACTGGACGCGCAGCCTGGCCGATGTCACCGATCAACTCGTCTCCGACGAGCCGGACATCCGGACGATCCTGCAGACCGGACCGGGAGCGATCCAGGAAGCCCATCGGCTGCTCGATCAGGTGAAGCCCACGCTCCCCGTGCTGCTGGCCAATCTGACCAGCCTCGGCCAGGTCGGCGTGGTGTATCACAACTCACTGAGGCAACTGCTGATCCTGCTGCCTCCGTACACGGCGAGCACACAGTCCTTTGCGCTGCAGCAGAACAATCCGACCGGACTTCCGCAGAGCGCCTTCGCGATGGCGATGAGCGACCCGCCCGCGTGCACCGTCGGCTTCCTTCCACCGTCGGCGTGGCGCAGCCCAGCCGACACCACGACCATCGACACACCGGACGGCCTGTACTGCAAACTGCCGCAGGACTCCCCCATCTCGGTGCGCGGAGCGCGTAACTACCCGTGTCAGGAGGTCCCCGGCAAGCGCGCGCCGACAGTGGAGATGTGTCGCAGCGAGCGCCCGTTCACTCCGTTGGCGCAACGCCAGCATGCGCTCGGTCCGTATCCGATCGATCCGAACCTCATCGCCCAAGGAGTCCCGCTCGACGACCGAGTTGACGGTGAACGAAATCTGCAGGGACCCGTGCAGGGCACCCCACTGCCTCCCGGCATCCCGGTGCCGCCGGGTCCGCCCGCGGCCGCAGGTGCACCGGGGGTGGCGATCGCACAGTACGATCCGGGCTCGGGACGATTCATGACTCCGGGGGGCGAGGTTCTCACCCAGACCGACCTCGGGGCCGGTGGACCAGCGCGAACCTGGCAGGACCTGCTCACGCCCGGTTAGCCCACGGGTGGATCAGTCGATCCGCTCCAACCGCAGCGGCATCCGGATCACCAGCGACTGGTTCCGCCCGCAGCTGCCGGACGGACTCTTGGTGATGTCCTCTCCTGCAAAGACTCTCGATGTCAGATCGGGAAATCCCTGGTCGTCGACCGGGTAGAACTTGAACGTCTGGAGACCGGGCGCCCCGGTGCCGTCCGGGCACGGCTGCCACGCCGGGATCTCGTGCTTGATCACCCACATTCCGTTGGTCGTGGAGATGTCAGCGGCCCACCCCTGGTCGCTCGTCACGCGACCTGCGCAGTCGACGAAGGACGTGCAGGTGGTGCTGATGGTCCACGTCGCGCGAACGGGCGGCACGTCGGAATACCGGTCATTGATCTTCGCGTATGCACCATTCGATGCCGCGACAAAGGTCCCGTTGATCGCCGGCAGCTCGTCATCGGCGACGCCATAAGCGGCACCCAGGACAACCGACAGTGGAGAGACGACGGCGACGCAGACCCCCGCGGCGAGCGCCGGTCGCAGCGTTCGTGCCCGGGACACCACCCTGCCGCCACTCCTCATGCGACCGTCACCGATAGTCGAGGGTGACCGGAAGGCGGTCGAAGGTGTGCACCAACGCCGAGGGACGTGCGACGGCGTCTCCGGTGACTCGCAATCCCTTGGCCCGCTTGATCACTTCATCAAGTACGACCCGCGCCTCTCGGCGGGCCAACGCGGCACCCATGCAGAAGTGCTCGCCGACACCGAAACCGAGGTGGCCCGCGGCATCAGGGCGATGGACGTCGAACTGTTCGGCGGTCGGGCCCCAGTGTTCGGCGTCGCGGTTGGCCGACGAATAGGCCAACAGCAGACCGTCCCCGCGCCGGATGTGCGTTCCGCGGATCTCGACGTCTTCGGCCGCCTGACGGGCCATGCTCATGACGGGCGTCCACCACCGCAGCACCTCCTCGACGGCGTTGTTGCCCACCTCAGGATCGGCGAACGCCTGTTCCGCCTGGTCGGGGTGCATGTCGAAACAGGCCGCTATGCCGGCGATCAGACTCTGCGTCGTCTCGCTGCCGGCGGCGAGCAGCGTCAGCGCATAGGTCAAGACCTCGACCTCGTTGAAGGGCTCGCCGTCGATCCGCACCTGGGAGAGCATCGACAGCAGATCATCGGTGGGTGCAGCGGCACGTTCGGCCACCAATGCCATGAGGTACGGCGCAACCTCGCCGAAGATCGTGTCCATATCGCCGTCATCGGCGACACCACTGCCGACCTTGGCAATCGTGGTGGCCCACCCCGCAACCTTCGCCCAGTCCTGCTCCGGCACTCCGAGAAGATGCGCGAACACGTACACCGGGAACGGTTCCGCGACGCGCTCGATCCAGTCGAACTCCCCCGCGGGCAGCTCGTCGAAGATCGAGGCGATCACCTCCCGCACACGGGCCTCGATCTTTGCGACCGCCGACGGTGTGAAGCGCACGCCAATCGCCTTGCGGTGCGCCCGATGCCGGGGCGGGTCCATGAACAGGATGCCCCGGGCGCCGTAGTTCTGCGGATCGCGGCCCTCGCGGTGGGCGATCAGGTCCATCATGATGGCGATACGCTCGGACGTGAACTTCTCCGGCCGCGCCGAGATCGCCTTGATGTCGTCGTACTTCGTGATCACCCAGAACTTGCCCTGCTCGTACCAGTGAACCGGATCGGTCTCGCGCAGTCGACCGAACGTGGCGTTGGGGTCACCCAGATAGAACGAGGCTTCGTCGAAGCGGGCCTCGGAGAGTGCTGCGATGGTGGCCATGCCATGAACAATAGAACATCTTGTGTGAATCTGTGAATGACGGAGCCCAGCGTCGCAGGTGGACACCAATCGAACGAATGTTGTTCAATTGTCTCGTCCGACACCATTGCGACGGCAGGAGCTGCGAAGGGTGACCACCGACTCACGGCCCCCGGAGTTCCTGGCCGGCCTCCGGGTGCTCGAGGCCGGAGACAGCATCGCCGGTTCAGCGGCGGCAGCGTTGCTCGCCTTCCTGGGCGCCGAAGTCACCCGGCTGCAGCCGGCTCGTCCCCTGCGGGCCGGACCGGTGGTCGACACCGCCTCGGGCCCGGCCGCCGCAGTCGATCTCGTCCTGGACCGGCTGAAGCAACCAGCCGCCCCGGGAAAGGTGCCCAATCACGCCGATTTCGACATCGTCTTCACCGACGGACCGGATCCGATGGCGGAGCCGGTCGACGGTGTGGTGCTGGTCAGCATCTCCCCGTTCGGCGCGGACGGTCCGCACAGTCACAGACCGGGCGGGGAGGTCATCGCACAGGCCGAGGGCGGCCTGCTGGCGACCATCGAGGACGACCAGCAGACGCCGGTGCCCGCACCGGGCTATGTGGCGTCCAAGGCGGTCGGTGCGGTCGCGGCCCTGGCCGCACTGAACGGCCTCGACCGCCGGAATCGTGGCGGCGGCGCGGTGGAGGTCGAGGTCTCCGCCCAGGAGTCGGTGATCTTCACCGCCGCACTTCCCGAATGCGCCCATGCCCTCTACCGCTGCCCGGGGCGCGCAGGCAGCGGCCGGTACCTCGCCCCGTCCGGTGTGTTCACCTGCCGCGACGGACTCGTCCGGATCACGGCGGTCGAGAACCATCAGTGGAAGGGCCTGCGAGCAGCGCTGGGTGACCCCGAGTGGTCCGCCGGACTGGATGAGCGGCCGGCTCGCATCGAGCACGCGGATCTCATCAACGCCCGCGTCACCGAATGGACCTCCGGGCTGCTGAAGGCGGAATGCGCTGCGCTGCTGCAGGCCAATGGCGTGCCGTCCACACCCGTGAATCACCCCGGCGAGCTTTTGATGTCGCCCCAGCTCGCCCATCGCGGGTCACTGTCCTCGGCACTGCTGGCCGATCGCCCCGCCACCGTGCTGGGACCGCCTTGGCTGGTCTCCTCCGCCGCACGCCCCGGCCGAGGAGAGCGCCGAGGCATCGCCGGACTGCGGGTGGCAGAGCTGACGCACGTGCTGGCCGGGCCGATCGTGGGGGCTCTGCTGGGCGCGATGGGCGCCGATGTCGTCCGAATCGAAGACCCCGACCGGCTGGACATCTACCGGCGCAGTGGACCGTTCGCGGACGGGGTGCCCGGCCCGGAACGCGGCGCCTACTTCGCGGTGGCCAATCACTCCAAACGCAGTGTGGCCGTCGCCTCCGAACATGCGGGCAACGACGTCGCCGCGATCCTCGCCGAAAGCGACGTCCTGATCGAGAATGTCGGATCGAGTCGCCTGCGACGGCTGGCGGTCAACACCGCCGAGCTGGCCGAGTCGGGACTGCTGAGCCTGCACGTCTCCGGGTTCGGCTCGGATGGACCGCTGGCCGGATACCGGGTGTACGCCAACAATGTCCAGTCCTACGGAGGGCTGGCCGGACTCACCACGGCCACTGACGGCAGCCCGGCCCGGCTGGGAACAGTGCTCGCCGATCCGCTCTCGTCCGTGATCGGCGCGGTCGTCATCGCGGCCTGGGCGCTCGGCCCCCACCGCACCACCGGCGCCGTCATCGACCTGTCCATGGCCGAAGTGGTGGCGTCGACGGTTTCTGAATACCTGACGGCGGCATCGTTCGGGCACCCGACGGCGCAGGGACCCGTGCGACGCGAACTCCATCGCGCCACCGACGACCGGTGGGTGGTCGTCGAACTGCGGGGTGACCAATGCGAAGCCGCTTCCGCAGGCCGCGTCGCCGCGTTGATCACCACCAACCGCGCGCAGGACGCCGCGTTCAAACTGCAGGCGGCCGGCATCGAGGCAGCGGTGGTACGCGGAGCAGGCGAGCTGATCGCTGATCCCCATCTGAATCAACGTCAGTTCTTCCCCGAGATCGACCACCCGGACCCGGATCTGGGCCGCGAACGCCTCGTCGGGCTGCCGTGGCGGTTCAGGGGCGAGGGTCCCATACCCCTGGCTCCGCCCCCGGCGCTGGGAAGCTCCAACCCTGACCATGAGAGGACCGTCCATGCCGACGTCGCACCATGATCGCACCGCGACGGTGTGGTCCTCGACGTTCATTCCCACGAAGTCGCCATTCTCAGACTTCGGAGCAGAGGGCTACAGCGTGGCGTGGGTCGACGTCGAGCAGGGCAGACTGCAGGTCCTCGTCGACGGCGACCGCCCGGTGCCGGGAACCGTGGGACGCCTCGTCGTCCGGAGCCTCGACGGCGTGCCGGTGGACCTGTTCACAGCGGATCCGCGATGACGGGCACGCATATCGCCGGAGTCGGCGTGACAGAGTTCGGGAGACACTCCGACACGCCACTGGCCGAGCTCGGGGTCACGGCGGCGCGGAAGGCTCTGTCGGATGCCGATATCGACTACGCCGAGGTCGGAGAGGTGTTCACCGCGTCTGCGTTGGCGCCGCCCCAGACCGGCATGCGGGTTGCACTGAGTCTGGGCCGCACGGGGATTCCGGTCACCGCGGTCGAATCAGCCTCGGCGGGTGGGCTTGTGGCGCTGCGTCACGCGGTGCTGGCGGTCGCCTCGGGACGATGCCGCACGGCGATGGCCATCGGCTACGAGAAGACGACGGCACTGGAACCCGGCGGCGTGGTACCCGCCGCGGTCGGCTTCTGGGACCGTTTTCCGCCCCAGACGCACTACGCGATCGAGGCGGCCCGGCTGCTGCATGACACAGGCTGCGGCCCGGAACTCATCGCGGCCGTGGCGGCGAAGTCCCACAACCAGGCACGGATGAATCCGCTTGCGGCGCGGCAGAGCCCGCACCCCGTGTCGGTCGATGACGTCCTCGGCGCCCGCTTGGTCGCTGATCCGTTGACGAAGATGATGTGTCACGCCTCGGTGGACGGCGCCGCTGCGGTCGTGGTGACCTCCGATCCACGGCGCCGGTCCATCTCGGTCCTGTCGACTGATCAGACGAGTTGGCCGGCTGATGAGACCTGGCCGCTGATCGGCCCGGTCGTCGGTCCCCCATCGCAACTGACTCTGACCGCCAAGAACGCCTACGCCGCGGCAGGCGTTGAACCGTCAGACGTCGATGTGGTCTCGCTTCACGACATGTGCGCCAGCGAGGAGATCACGGCCCTGATCGCGATGGGGCTCACGGACACCCGTGGGGCGGTTCGCCTCGCCGAATCGAATGGATTCGGCGGCGACGGCGTCCTGCCCACCAACACCGACGGTGGCTGCATTGCCCGGGGCCATCCCATCGGGGCGACCGGACTGGCCCAGGCCGCAGAGGTCGTGACACAACTTCGTGGCGAGGCCGGTGCGCGCCAGGTGCGCGATCCCCGTATCGGATTGGTTCAGGCCGTCGGCGGCGGGGGGTCCTGCACCGCTGCCATTTTCAGTGCCTGATCAGGCGATGGCGCCACTCTCCTTGAGCGCCATGATCCGATCCCAGTCCCCGCCGAGGCCAAGGATGACCTCCTCTGTGTGGGCGGCGAACTCCGGCATCGGCCGCAGCGTCAAGGGGGTTTCGTCGTAGAGCACCGGACTGGCCACGAGTTCGAAGGCCTGACCGTCATCCTCGACTTCGACGATGTTGCCGTTGGCACGCACCTGCGGGTCCGCGGCGACCTCCGCGGTGTTCTGCACCGGCGCCCACTGTCCGTCGAAGCCGTCCAGCGCCTTCCGCCAGTGCTCCAGCGGTTGTCCCGCGATCACCGTGCGCAGAATCTCGATCGCGGCCGGTGCGTTGGCGGCCAGCGCCTGATGGCTGCCGAAGCGTTCGTCCGCGGCGAGCTCGGACACTCCCACCCGGCGACAGAACTCCGCGAAGTAGCGATATCCCTGCAGCATCGACAGTCCGAGGAAACGGCCATCGGCGGTGCGGTAGAACCCGACCAACGGATTGTTCGGTGTGACATTTGCGCCGGCGGGATTGGTCTGCCAGGGCTCACCGCTGACCAGCGCGGCGTTGATGGCCACCCCGGAGGCCCACACACCGATCCCCAACAACGAGATGTCCACGACTCGAGCGCATCCGGTGCGCTCACGCTCGAAGAGCGCTGCGGCGATTCCCCCCGCGATGGTCATTCCGCCGATGGAGTCCCCGTATGCGGGGCCGGGCTGGGGCACCACGCCGTCGAGGTCACTCGGAGTGGAGCCGGCGGCGCCTGCAGACCGGCTCCAGAAGGCGGTCATGTCGTATCCGCCGGTGCCGGCATCAGGCCCGAGCGGACCGTAGGCGCTTCCGCGGGCGTAGATGATGTCGGGGTTCACCGCTCGGATGTCATCGACGTCGATGCCCAGTTTGGCGCGGGCGTCCGGGAGAAAGTTCGTGAGGAAGACGTCACTGGACCGGACGATGTCCATCAGCAGTTCGTGACCATCCGGCAGGGACATGTCGAGGGCGACCGAACGTTTGCCCCGATTCGCGTGTTCCATGACGGGGTTGCGGTCACCCGCTATCGCGATGTGGCCCAACTGTCGTAACCCACGCTGGGAATCACCGGTCTGCGGATGCTCGATCTTGATGACGTCGGCGCCCCAATCGGCGAGCACCGCCCCCGCCGCAGGAACGAACGTCCATTGGGCGACTTCCAGGACACGCACACCCGACATCGGTCCGCTCATGGACTTCCTTCTCCTCCGCTCGCACATGTCCGGTCCGGCGACCGGGTTGGGCGGTGCGCCGCCGCCCCGCTTGAACAATAGAACACAATTTGTCCATCTGCGATATTGTCGGTGTCGTGACGGGCGCATTGTCACACCTTCGGGTGTGCGATCTGAGTGGACAGCTGGCGGGTGCCGGCGCAACCAAGATTCTGGCCGCCTGCGGTGCGCAGGTGATCCGCGTCGAGGACCCCGTCACCCGGGGGCTGTGGGATGCCCTGCGCGGCGTGGGACCCTACGTCGACGAGCGCCGGGGCGTGGACCTCGGTGTGGGCTTCAACAATCACAACGTCGGCAAGTACGGCGTCACCGTCAATCTCAGGACCGACGAGGGCCACCAGCTGCTGTCGGAGCTCATCGCGGTGAGCGACGTCGTCTGCGAGAACTTCGCCGCGGGAGTCATGGAGAAGCGCGGCTTCGGGTACGACGAGATGAAGAAGATCAAGCCGGACATCATCTACGTGTCGAACTGCGGATTCGGCCACACCGGTCCGTACCGCGATTTCAAGACGTGGGGGCCCATAGTCCAGGCGGTCAGCGGGCTGACCTTCACGTCGGGGCTGCCGGACACCGAGCCCGCTGGATGGGGCTTCTCCTACATGGACCACGCATCGGCCTTCTACATGACGATCGCGGTCCTTGCGGCCGTGCACCATCGTGACCGAACCGGCGAGGGGCAGCACGTCGACCTGGCGACGGTTCCCGCCGGTGTGTCCATGCTGTCGGCGGAGGTGCTGGACTGGACCGTCAACGGACGGCCAGCGACCCCCCACGGGAATCGGTCCGACTTCGGCGAGTTCGCTCCGCACGGCATCTATCCCTGCCGAGGTGAGGACCGCTGGATCGCGTTAACGTGCCGGGACGACCGCGAGGTCGCCCTGCTGGCGAAGGTGCTCGATGCGCCGGCCCTGACCGCAGACCGCTTCGCCACGCTGGATGGGCGGTTGGCCGCCGCGGATGACCTCGATGAGATCATCGCCGCCGTCACCGCCACACGCGACGCCGCAGTCCTGGCGGAGGACCTGATCGACGCCGGTGTCCCCGCCAGTGTGGTCAAAAGCCCTGCGGAACGGATCGAGGCCGACCCCGACCTCGCCCGGATGGGACTGTTTCCCACGGTCACGCACCCCGACATCGGACCGGTCCGCGTCGAAGGCGTGCCCATCACCTTCTCGGCCACGCCTTGGGTGATCGAGAGGAGCGCTCCGAAACTGGGGCAGCACAACGAGGAGATACTGGGCGGTCTGCTCGGACACGGCGAAGATGCGGTGAAGGACTGGGCACAGCGGGGTGTGATTTGAGCGCCCTGGCGGGACTGCGTGTCATCGAGATCAGCGACCAGTTCACCCCGGTGGCCGGCCGCATACTGGCTGAGCTCGGCGCCGACGTCATCGTCGTGGAACCCCCGTCGGGCTCCCGCCAGCGATTCCGCCCCCCGTTCGTCGACGACGAGCCACACGTTGACCGAAGCCTGCGGTGGTGGGCCGGCAACGCCGGAAAGCGCAGCATCACCATCGACCTCGATTCGGAACCCGAGCTGGACGCTCTGCGGAAACTTGTCGCAGCCGCTGATGTCGTGTTGGCGGGCTCCGACGAGATCCCCGGCGCCGCGATCAACTACTCCGACTCGGCCCGGGCGCATTCCGCTCTGATCTGGGTGACGATCACCCCCTTCGGACTCAAGAGTTCACGAGTCGGCGATCCCGTCACCGATCTCACCATGCTCTCCGGTGGCGGCCCAGTGTGGAACTGCGGCTACGACGACCACACCATTCCGCCGATACGGGGCCGCGGCGACCAGTCCGTCAACATCGCCGGGATGTACGGTGCCGTCGGGACGCTCGTCGCCCTCTCCCATCGGGATCACACCGGCCAGGGGCAGCTCGTCGACGTCAACGTCACGGCCGCGTGCAACGTGACATGTGAGCAGACCACCTACCACTGGCTCGCCAACCAGGCCACCTGCCTGCGTCAGACGGGTCGGCACGCGGTGCCAATCCCCAGTTCTCCAGTCCAGATTCGTTGTGCTGATGGTTATTTCGCGACTACGGGGGTACTGCCGCGCCGGCCGTCCGATTTCGCCCGGCTGGTCGAGTGGCTCAAAGAACTGGACCTCGTGGACGAGTTTCCGGAGACGGTCTTCCTCCAGATGGGTGCCGAACGCCGGGAACCCTTGGATCTCGCCGTGATCGGTGAGGACGATGAGACAACCGCGATCCTGAGCGCCGCCCGAGATGCGATCAGGCTCATCGCGTCCAGGCTTCCCGCAAAGGAGTTCTTCCTCACCAGTCAGCAGCGGGACTTCCCGGCCGGCGCAGTGCTCCCGCCCCATGAGGCGTTCGACGACCAACACATGGTCGCTCGCGGCATGCACGTTCAGGTCGAGCATCCCGAACTCGGTCGCACCGTGACCTACCCCGGGGCGCCCTATCTCTTCAGCGCGTCACCAGCCACGCCGCCGACTCGCGCCCCCCTGCTCGGCGAGCACAATCTCGACCTGGACGAGATGTCCCGATGACGCCGGGGCACCGGCTCACCCACGTGGGGCTGTGTGTTGCAGACATCGAGCGGTCCACGGACTTCTACTGCCGCGCACTCGGGTTCACCAAGCAGGCGTCGATGCGCTTCCAGGACGCGGCCACCGCTCGCCTGCTGGCCGTCGACGACCTGGTCCTGGACCTGGTCTACCTGGAACGTGACGGCTTCCGCCTGGAACTGCTCGGCTATGAACATCCCGGCACGACGGGAGACGCAGCACCGCGGGCCATGAATGCCCGCGGGTTCACCCACCTCTCGTTCCTGGTCGACGATGTCGACGAGCTGACGGAGACCATCGTCAAGTACGGGGGTCGACTCCTCGGTGACCGCACCGCGGTATTCGACGGCGGCAATCGTGGTGTGATGCTGACCGATCCGGACGGCAACCTGCTTGAGTTGATCGAACGCAGGCCGCCGGATGGAAACCGTCGGGAAAGCAAGTAGTCAACAGAGCATGATCTGTTCAGTTGTTCACAGGCGGTGATAGAGTGCGCGTATGCCCGCCACCAGCGAGTTGATCTACTCGCCCTTCTCGAAGGCGATTTTCGACGACCCGTATCCGGTGTACCGCCGGCTGCGCACGGAAGCGCCCGTATACCGGGATCCGGAGCAGCGTTGGTGGGTGCTGTCACGCTTCGACGACGTCGCGGGCGCCCTGCGGGACTGGCAGACGTACTCATCGAAACTCGGTCCGGCGCCGGAGAATCCGGACAACGACGGCCGCAAGTACTCGGTGATCTCCATGGACCCTCCGCGCCACGACCGCATCCGCGGGGTGCTGAAGGGATTCTTCACCCCACGCGCCGTCGAGGCGATGGAGGGAGCGCTGCAGGCGGTGGTCGATCACCACCTCGACAAGCTCAAGCTGGGCACCACGGTCGATGCCATGGAGGCATTCGCCTTCTCGGTGCCCACGGATGTCATCGGTGATCTGCTCGGTGTTCCCTCTGCCGATCGTGAACAGCTTCGAGTCTGGTGGGAGGCGTTTCTCACCCGGCACGAGGGGGAGGTCGCGATGCCACCCAGCGCCATCGCCGCCAACCGCAGAATCAGCGCCTACATCGGCGATCTCATCGAGGCCCGGCGTACAGATCCCGGTGATGACCTCATCAGCATCGTGCTGCAGGCCACCTTTCACGACCCCGACATCGGCGACGACCGTGCCCTCACGCCTCACGAAGTGCTGATGTTCTGCAACCTGCTCTCCGCGGCGGGTTCCGAGACGACACAGAAACTGATCTCGAACGGTCTCGTCGCCATGCACGACCACCCCGATCAATGGCAGCGAATCGTCAACGACCACAGCTTGATTCCGAGTGCGGTCAATGAAGCCCTGCGCTTCGACACTCCGAGCCACTGGGTGGCGCGGACCCTCACCCGGCCCGTCGAGTTGCACGGTGTGACCATGGATGCCGGCGACTGGGTGCTGCTCCTGTTGGGCAGCGCCAACCGTGACGAGCGACGGTACGACGACCCTGACCGGTTCATTCTCGATCGACCCCGCGGGACCGACGTGTATTTCGGTTGGGGCATCCACATCTGCCTGGGCCAGTGGTTGGCCCGCCGCGAGGCACAGATGGTGTTCGAGTATGTCGCAAGGAAGTTCCCCAACTACTCGATCGGGGCACACGAGCGTGTGTTGACCGCGACGGTCCGCGGATACACCAGTGTCGAGATGACCCTGCGCTGACCACCGCCAACCTGCCCTGGGCGTCAGACGACCTCGAAGACCTCATAGTGCAGGGACTCACCGAGGTATCTGCCCTTCGCCACGCCGAGGACGCGGGTCAACCACTGATACCGCTCATCCCCGGTCTCGAAGTACATCGAGGAGTAGACCTGGGCTGTCGCCGCATCCATTCGACCGGTGTAGCTGACGTAGACCACTGCCCCGTCGTCGGTTTCCAGGGTCACGCGCGCATCCACGAGGACTCGGCCCGATGGCTCGACGAATGCCCAGTCGGCCGCCGCTCGCCCCTTCAACGAGGCCCGCAGGCGCTCCCCCTCCCAGCGTGCTTCTGTGATCTCCCCGATCGTCCGGCCACCGCCCGGCCCTGACGACACACCGATGGGGTCGGCGAGTCGATAGGTGACATGGCACAGCGGACGCAGCTGCGCAACGATGGGATCCATCACGACCCTTCTAGTCCGGGACCTCGAGCTCAACGAACTCGAACACCGCGCCATGGCATGTCTGTGGGTCTGTGATCAATCGCCGTTTGTCACGCTCGGCGACTGTGACGCCGTGCGCGCAAAGGTGCGCCTCGACCGATGACAGGTCCCGGCACTCGAAGATGCAGGAGTGCATGATCTCGCCGTGTGACGCCAGATCACGACCTGCCACCGTGTCTGCGGCGGCCGGCACGATGAGTTCGACCGTCGTGTTCGTCCCCAGCCGCAGCCGCCGGCGCGTTGCGACCGTCGTGCTCTCCTCGCCGTCCATGGTCGCCCCGAGAGCGAGGTAGATGCGGGAGGCCTTGTCGATGTCCTCGACCACGACACCGACCCGCCAGCCCTCGATGGTCAGCGGATGAACCCGCCACGGGTCAACCGACCACCCGGGCAGGAACCGGGGGTCCTCCCATCGACCCGGAACACCGAGTGGACCTGGCTTGGCGTGCTGGAATGGCATGAACTCGAGCTGGCCCGCGGTGTCTCTCGGGTGGGTGAAGACCGGACTCATCGGCTTGTCCACCATCGTTGTTCGACCGGCGCCTCCGAGCCCGAAGCACCGCACCCCCTGCGCGGTGAGGGCGTCGAAGATCTCGGTCGGACCCGAGTCGACGAAGTAGGCTGCGGCGTGGAAGTGCGAGCCGAAACGACTGAGGAACTTCCCGAGCGGGAGGTTCATGGCCTCCTCGGCCGGCTCCATCACGTCGACGGCGAGGTCCCCTATCGCGACCATCGAGGCCCACCGCTTCTCCGCCTCCAACCAGTCGTCGGTGAACACGTCGACCGCACCGAACACGTCGCGGTACCACTGCGCCACAGCACGGTGGTCATCCGTGATGTGGTTGACGTGCCACTGCCTGCCGATCTGGATCATCACTGCCCGATCACGCGGGATCGGGTGTGAAATCACGCTTGGTGAAACGCCATACACCAGACTCTCGGATGAGTTGGTCACGGTAGACACCCTGCGCGATGACCTGAGTTCCGCTGCCGGGGGCCGACGAGAACACTGTGCAGTACGCCTGGTTCGAGGCCTCCTCGCCGGTTCCCTCGGACAGCACCGACGTGACCACGTGCCGAAGTTGGCCGGGTGCGCCCAGTTCACGGACATACGCGATCAGCGCGTCTCGCCCACGCGCCTGCTCATGTCCCATCAGCAGAAATACGCCGTCTTGGGTGAAGCAGTCGGCGAAGGCCTCGGCATCACCCCGATCAAGGGCGAAGTTGTATCGGCAGATCAACTGATCGATGTCGAACGCATCGTGAACCGAGATGGCCAATGATCCCCTCCTGACGAGTGGCCGACATCCTTGCGGGCCAGCAGAACACTACGACACTCACTGTGTTTCTGTGCCGTTTGACATCAACAACGCTGCGCAACACTCGAACAGATACTGTACAACTGGAACACGCCTGCCGGTGTGACGCGATGACCGAGGAGACGATGCCGCCCGTGACACCCACGATCGACGAGTCCCGAGAGCTTGCGTTGTTCCTCACAACCACCCGCGAGTTCCTCGACCGCGAGATGGCGATGTCGCGGGTGCGGGATCTCCACGCGGCAGATCGCCCGTATGAGCGTCAATGGTGGACGCGGGCGGCCCAACTCGGTTGGACGAGTCTCCTGGTTCCGGAGTCGCTGGGAGGCGGGTCCGTCTCGGACTCGGGTGTCAGCGACCTGGCCGCGGTCATGGCGCACGTGGGCCGAGCCGTCGCGCCCGGACCGCTGATACCCGTCAGTGTCGTGGCCGCGGCCCTCTCCAACGCCTCGAACGCGCCGTGGCACCAACACACGGTGAACGGACTGCTGGACGGTTCATGCGTCGCCGCGTGGGCCGTGGACGAGCCTGGTCTTCCCTTCGGCAGCGCGCCGGCAACCACGGCGATTCAGACCGCGCGCGGATATCGCATCGACGGAGTCAAGACGCAGGTCGAATCGGGTCTGCTGTGCGACGTTCTTCTGGTGTCGGTGAGCCTCCCGGAGGGCCAAGCACAGCTGCTGGTGCCGGCTGACGCCGAAGGAGTGACGGTGACCCGAACACCGTCGGTGGACCTCGTACGCGATTACGCGACGGTGCGATTCGACGGCGTACAGGTCGAGCCGACCAGCATCGTCGGCCGCGTTCCCGAAACACCGGCAGCACACGAGCGGCAGGCGCGGCTGGCCCAGGTGCTGCAGTGCGCGGAGACGGTCGGCGCCCTCGACGCCATGTTCGACATGACAGTGGCGTGGGCGCAGACCCGCTACAGCTTCGGCCGGCCCCTCTCGTCCTACCAGGCCCTCAAGCATCGCTTCGCAGACATGAAGATGCAGCTGGAGTCGTGCCGCGCAGCGGTGGCCGCCGCATGCCGCGCGTTCGCGCACGACCCCGACACCGCGGGCCTGGCCGTCAGCGCGGCCAAGGCCTACGTCGGCGAGTACTCCATCGCGATCGCGCAGGAGTGCGTGCAACTGCACGGAGGGATCGGGGTCACCTGGGAACACGACCTGCACGTCTATCTCCGTCGTATCGAGGTGAATCGGGTCCTCTACGGTACGACCGAGGAGCACCAGGAGAAGGTGTACGTTCTGGCCAAGCAGGGAGCAGTCATCCGATGAACGACTCTGCACTGGAGGCTCGCGGCGAAAGCGTGGAGGAGTTCCGCGCACGAGCCTCCGCATGGCTGGCCGCCAACATGCCCCGTCTGGGTCCGAACACTGCACCGCCGGACCGCGATGACGAAGCCACCTGGCGGCGCGCACGACAGTTGCAGCGCCGCCTTCACGACGGTGGGTTCGCGGGAATCTGCTTCCCCCGCGAATACGGCGGCCTGGGACTTGATTTCGCCTATCAAGCCGCATTCAACGAGGAGGCGGTGCCCTATGAGATGCCCGTCGTTCTCAACATCCCGAGCCTCACCATCTGCAGCGCCACACTGCTGGACGTCGGGAGTGAGGAGCAGAAGAGCCACCACATCGGCGCAGCGCTGCGCGGAGATGAGGTGCTCTGCCAACTCCTCTCCGAGCCGAGTGGAGGCTCCGACCTGGCCGGGGTGGTCACCCGCGCCGAACGCCGTTCCGGCGGTTGGGTTCTCAACGGGGCGAAGACCTGGAGCAGCAGTGCCTTCGCCGCCGACTTCGGACTCTGCCTGGCCCGGACGGATTGGAACGTACCCAAGCACGAAGGGTTGACCATGTTCCTGGTCCCGCTCGGGGCACCGGGGCTGACCATGCGCAGGATACGACAGGTCAACGGCTCCAACGAGTTCTGCGAGGAGTTCTTCGACGACGTCGAACTGTCTGACGAACACGTCGTGGGAGAGGTCGGCGGCGGGTGGACGGTGGCCTCACGTCAGCTTTTCCACGAACGCCGAGCAGTGGCAAAGGGTTCCGAGTTCGCAAACTGTGCGGCCACCGAAGGAGGCCGAGGCGGGGCCATCGACGTCGTCGCGCTTGTCGACTCCACCGGGCAGGGCGACGACCGGTGGGCGCGTCGCCTGGCCGGGCGGGCGTTGACACACCGCGTGGTGGAGAAGGCACTGGGCGACCATGTGTTCCACGGTGTTTCGACGGGTCAGATGCCGGCTGCATCGGGTTCGCTGAGCCGGCTCTTCTACGGAACATGCGAGAACCTGGTGCTCGACACGGCGTTGGCCCTCACCGGCTCCGCGGCGGTCGTCGGGGATGACGCGACGATGCTTGCCGTCGGCCAGAAGCACCTTTCTCGACAGTCGGTCTGCCTCGGGGGTGGCACCACCGAGATCGCGCGCAACATCATCGCCGAGCGTGTCCTCGGTTTTCCCCGCGAATACGCGGCCGACCGCGGAGTGCCCTTCAAAGACGTCCCCCGCAACGGAGGCCACCGATGACCGACTCGATGATCACCGAACGACTCGCAGCCGTCATCGGCGTCTGGCACGACCAGGGGACGCCGTCGTTTCCCATCGAGCGATCCGAGATCCGGCGTTGGGCGATCGCGACGTACTGGCCCGAGCAGCCGCCCCGGCTCTTCTGGGATGAGGACTACGCACGAACGACCCGATGGGGCGGCATCATCGCGCCCGATGATTTCAATCCGTTCGCCTGGCCGATCGAACCCCTCGACGCCGGACCAGCCGCCTACGCACTTCCCAGCCCAGGCGAACCCGGACAGCGGATGCTCAACGGGGGCGTCGAATTCATCTTCGGGAAACCGATGCGGCCGGGTGATGTGATCACCGGACGATGGCGCATTCAGGACGCAACCGAACGCGACGGCAGGATGGGCCGGATGCTCTACCTCAAGCTCGAACGTGAACTTCGCAATCAGCACGACGAAGCGGTTCGCACCCGCATCGACACCGTCATCCGATACTGAGACAGAGGAAACGCTACGTGTACATCGAAGGCGAGTGGAGACATGCGCTGTCGGGCAGGACATTCGACAGCATCAATCCCGCCACCGGCGAATTACTCGGGGCAGTGCCCGACGGGGACCGCGACGATGCCCGGGCGGCGATCGACGCCGCCGCCGCCGCGCTCCCGGGGTGGCGCGCGAAGACGGCGTACGAGCGTGCCGATGTCCTGATCGAGGCCCACCGACTCATGCTCGAGCGCCGGGACGACCTGGCCACCCTGATGACAAGGGAGCAGGGGAAGCCGCTGCGGATGGCGCGCACCGAAGTCGGCTACGCCGCCGATTTCCTGCTCTGGTTCGCCGAGGAGGCCAAACGTGTCTACGGCGAGGTGATTCCGTCCGCCCGCGCCGATCAGCGCTTCCTGGTTCTGCAGCAGCCGGTCGGCGTGTGCGCGGCGATCACGCCGTGGAACTATCCCATTTCGATGATCACCCGCAAGATCGCGCCGGCGCTCGCAGCGGGCTGCACATCGGTGCTCAAACCTGCCGAACAGACCCCGCTGTGCGCCATCGCGACGTTCGGCGTCTTCGCCGACGCCGGCGTCCCGCCGGGCGTGGTGAACCTTGTGACCTGCTCAGACCCCGAGCCGGTGGCCGCCGAAATCCTCGGAGACTCCACGGTGCGCAAGATCAGCTTCACCGGCTCGACCGACGTCGGCAAGCTGATCGCGGCCCGCGCCGGTCAGACGATGAAACGGGTCTCGATGGAACTCGGTGGCCACGCCCCATTCCTGGTGTTCGCCGACGCAGACCCGGAACACGCGGCCAAGGGTGCGGCACTGGTCAAATTCCTCAACACGGGTCAGGCCTGCATCTGCCCGAACCGGTTCATCGTCCATCGATCGATCGCCGAGCCGTTTCTGGCGACCCTGCGCGCAAGGGTGGAGAAGCTGGTGCCCGGCGACGGACTGCGCAAGGACACGACGGTGGGACCGCTGATCGACGACACCGCCATCGAGAAGATGGAGCGTCAGGTCACCGACGCCACCAGCAGGGGCGCGCAGGTGGTCCTCGGCGGAACTCGACTGCGGGGTCCGGGATTCGATGGCGGCTGCTTCTTCGCACCCACGATCCTGTCCGACGTCCGCGCGGACATGCTGATCTGCGCGGAGGAGACGTTCGGGCCGATAGCGCCCGTGATGGTGTTCGATGAGGAGGCCGAAGCGATCGAGCTGGCGAACGCGACGAGTTACGGTCTGGCCGGCTACATCTACACCCGAGACATCAGTCGCGCCATCCGGGTGGCCGAAGCACTGGACTTCGGGATGATCGGGATCAACGACATCAATCCGACCTCGGCCGCGGTCCCCTTCGGCGGAATCAAGGAGAGCGGACTGGGCCGCGAGGGCGCGCGTGCGGGACTGTCGGAGTACCTCGACACCAAGGTGTTGGGGATCGCGATATGAGCCGGGCACCAGACTATGACGCGATCAACGTCGGTGACCGGATCCCGGAGTTCGTCCGGACGACGGGCTTTGCCGAATGGAACCGCTACGCGGCGGTGAACGACGAGTTCATTCCGATCCACATGGACGACGAGGCCGGCCGCGCCGCGGGGAATGAGGGCGGAGCGTTCGGCATGGGCAACCTGAGACTGGCGTACTTGACGAACATGCTGCGCTCCTGGATGGGCGACGACGGCGAGATCCTGTCCCTGAGCGCAAAGTACAGAAGCATGAATCAGAAGGGCGACGAGCTGCGCGCGGTCGGTGAAGTGGTCGGCAAGGAGCTCATCGACCAGCCGGAGGGCCGGATCGCGCTCGTCCACCTCAAGGTGGACGTGATCGACCAGAACGGAACCAGCACCACCCCCGGACAGGCCACGGTCGCACTTCCCGGGCCGGCCCGGGACTGATCCGCTACGTCAGGGCGGCGAGGTGGCCGATTCCGCCCGGCGCCGTCAACACCGGTTCGAGCAGCAGCATCTGGCGCATGCACCTGCGGTGCAGCAGCGAGATCAGGTTGGCATCGTGTTCAGGGCCCGCCGCTCGGACGAAATCCTCCAACACCGTGTCGCCGGCGAACCTGTCGACCGGCCGATCCCCGGTGAGCGTGGCGATGTCGTCAAGGTCCGCCGAGACGATCGCGGGGTGCAGCTCATTGACCCGATCACAGAAGCGTGCCACCGACGCCACTGTGCCACGGTGGTACTCAGCGAGCCCTGCGGCGACGTCGAGTTCCTCGATCATGGTGGCCAATCCTCGTACCACACCGGTGTATTCGTGCGTGGTGGACACGGGCGACGCCACGGGCTCGAGTTGGACACCGGCCTGACGGGCGATGGATTCGATGGCGTGCAACGACAGCTGGTGGAACCACTCGACATATTGCAGTATCTCGGGACGCGTCAGGTCGAGATGCAGCGCGGCCACCAGACCCAGAGGGGTGCACAGGGCGAACTTCGCGGTGTGGAACTCGATCGCTGCCACGTCCAGCGGTTCTCCGGAGACCGACTCGTAACGCGCCAGCACCCGGCTCAGGTCCCCCATCGGCTCGGTGACACCGCGCAGCCGAAGCCCCGCAAGGTCATGGGCGACGTCGCCGATATGCGCCAGTTCCACGTCGAGAAGTCCGGTGATTCTGCGGTTCTCGAACATGAACTGCCCAGAGTCACCGAGCACGAAGCTGGGCCGGCTCGCCCGGCTCGGCACGTTGCGGCGAAGCCACCCGATCGCGAATTCCAACAGAGGTTCCGGTCGTCGCTTGAAGCTGCGATAGCGGGTCACAAAGCCTTCGAAGAAGTCCAACGCCATCGCCTCACGCGTCGCAGGCACGGCCATCCCGAGGCCACCGAACGCCTGCGGGTCAATCCGGTGCACGGCCACCAGAGCGTCGACATAGTCGTCCATCACCGCGTCGATCTCACCCGGATCGGTGACGACGCCGAGATTCGATTCACCGGCCAGCCAGTCCATCACCACCACGGCGCCGTCACCGATCTCGGCATGAATGTGCGGGACCGGGATCGAATGCGCCTCCATCACCTTCAGAATCAACGCCTCACGAGCCACGTCCATCGAGCCGAAGCCCTCGCGATCACCCCTGGCGTAGAGGCGAACGGGCCTGCCCGCACGGCTGGCGACGACAAACCACGCCGGCCGCCAGCGATGCTGCCGGTCGAAACTGCGCACCTCCCCGACATTGGCGGTCACCCAGTCCCGGACGATGTCGTCAAGCGGGTGCGTCAACGGTCGAAAACCCCCGGCGACTTCGAGTAGTCGACCGTGGACAGCTCAGTCATCCCACCGTCGATGTGCAGCACGGTTCCTGTCACGAACGCCGCATCCGCGCTGGCCAGGAATGCCACCGCCGGTGCGATCTCAGTGTCGGGGTCCGCCCCCCTTCTCATCGGCGATGCCTCCGCCGTCCTGGTGTAGTTGTCCCACTCCGTGCCGATCATGTCCCGCTGCACGTCCGTCAGCGCGAACGGGCACACCGCGTTGACCCGGATTCCCTGCGCCGCCCACTCGTTCGCCGCCACCTTCGTGAGCGCACCGATGGCTCCCTTGGCCGCCGAATACGGTCCGGTGTAGGCGATCCCCGCAAGTGCCGATCCCGAGACGAAGTTGATCACCGAGGCGCCGCCGGCCGCCTTGAGGAAGGGATGCGCGATCTGCATGAAGCGGAAGGTCGCCTTCGGGCCGGTCGCTTCGGACAACTCCCAATCCTTGTCGGAGACCAGTTCGAGCGCCTTGGGCATCGCGAAGTACTGCGCCGCGTTGACCAGCACATGCAGCACCCCGCCTGCGGCCGCCTGTTCCACCGCACCGGCGATCTCCTCGCGTTTGGCGACATTCGCCTTCACGAAGCCCGCCGTGCCGCCCGCCTGCTCGATGAGTCCGATGCATTCCGCGGCCCTGTCCTCGTTCAGGTCGACAATGGTGACGCGTGCGCCCTCGGATGCCAACCGCCGGGAGATCGCCCGGCCGAGTCCCTGAGCACCTCCGGTCACCAATGCGTTGTGGTTGTCGAGGCGGCCCATACGATCCTCCCGGCGTAACAGTTGAACAGATATCGTTCTATCATCCAGTATCATGACAGACCTCCGAGCCGGCGTGACGAAGGGGTACCGAATGCGGGTTGAGGTGGATCGCGACCTCTGCGAGTCGAACGCTGTCTGCGTGGGGATCGCACCCGACATCTTCGAACTCGGCGCCGACGATCTGGTCACGGTCCTCGGTGAGGACGTTCCCCCAGCGCGTAAAGAGGCTGTGCGCGAAGCAGTTACACTGTGCCCCAAGGTCGCTCTGACCCTGCACGAGAACGACTGACCGCCGCGATGTACATCGGACTCACCGAGGAACAGGACCTGCTCCGTGACACCGCGGCACGGCTCGCTGGGTCGCTGGCCTCCTCGGACCCGGGAAACATCGCGTCTGCGGAGGTGCTCGACGCTCAGTGGCAACGCATCGTCGAACTCGGACTTCCCGCGCTGCGAGCGCCGCAGACATGCGGACTCGACGCGAGTGGCGTCGAGACCGTCGTCGCACTGGAGGAACTGGCCCGTCGACTGGCCGCCGTGCCAACCCTCGGCCAGGCGGTGCTGGCCACCGAGCTGCTGAACGCCGCAGCGGCGGACAAGGAGGTCGAGCTGGTCACCGAGGGGGCCCTGCGAATCTCCCCGGTGCTCGCAGACGACCTGTTGGACTTCGCCGACGGTACGGACTCGGGCGTCGCCATCGACGTCGCGGGTGCGAGTCACGTCCTGTTCTCGGTCCGCGAGAACGACACCCGGCGCCTGGTCTCGGCGGAGCTGGCGGCGCCTGTCACCGACAGCGTCACCGGACTGGACCTGACGCGGTCAGTGCGGGTGCTGACGGCCACGGACCTGCAGTCCCCCACGTCGATCGGTGACCCGATCTCCGCCGAGCGATGGACCCGTGTCCGCGCCACGGCCCTGACCGCCGTCAGCGCAGATATGGTCGGCGTGATGGCAGGGGCCCTGGACGATGCCGTGCGCTACGCAGGAGAGCGTGTCCAATTCGGGGTCAGAATCGGTGGCTTTCAAGCGATTCAGCACCTGCTCGCCGACGCGCTGGTCCGGGTGGAGGGTGCACGCAGCTGCCTGTGGCACGCGGCATGGGCCGTCGACCACCTGCCTGCGGATCAGGCGCTCCTGGCCGCCCGCACCGCGAAGGCCTACGCATCAACCGCCGGCCGAGAGGTGGTCGAGACCGCCATGCAGGTGCTCGGCGGCATCTCCATCACCTGGGAACACACGGCGCATCTGCGCTTGCGGCGAATACTGCTGAACCGCAGACTCTTCGGCGACGAGAGCGAGCAGTACTCGGCCATCGCCGACATGCGGATCGCCGATCGAGAGCTCGACTGAGCGGGGATCATGGACTTCACCGATACACCCGAGGAAGCCGCATTTCGGATTCGGCTGCGCACCTGGCTCGCCCAACACGCGGCGCAGGCCGTCATCCCCGATGATCCAAGCGCCCGGGCCGATGCGGCCAATGCCTGGCACCACACGATGTACGAGGCCGGTTACATCGGGCTGTCGTTTCCCACCGAGTACGGCGGTCATGGACTCTCCCCCATCTACGAAGCGATCCTGAACGACGAACTCGGCCGCGCGGGCGCCCCACCCATCGAGGGCGTCGGTCATCTGTCGAATGCACTTCGGTTGTTCGGATCAGACCGCCAGCGCACCGAGCTGCTGCCCGGCCTGCTGTCCGGCGCGGTGCGGTGGTGCCAGGGATTCAGCGAACCGGAGGCCGGGTCGGACCTCGCCAGCCTAAAGACCAGAGCTGAGGCCGTGGAGGTGGCCGGCAACCCCATGTTCCGGGTCAACGGCCGCAAGATCTGGACCAGTTTCGCCGCGGTCGCAGATTGGTGTTTCCTGCTGTGTCGGACCGAGCCCGATGCCGCCAAACACGACGGAATCTCGGTCCTGCTGGTGCCCATGTCGACACCGGGCATCGAGGTGGCTCCGATCGTCAATGCGGCCCGCAACCGCGAATTCGCCGAGGTGACCTTCTCCGATGTCGACGTCCCCGCCGAGAACCTCCTCGGCCAACGGGGCCAGGGCTGGTCGATCGCGAATCAACTGCTGGCCTACGAACGTGGGCCCAGCGACATCAACTGGATCAGTCGCCTTGCCGTCCAGCTTCGCGACCTGGAGGACGACGTCCGAACCGGTCGCCTACCCGACACACCGGCGGCACGACTGCGGCTCGGCGAGGCGTACACGGAACTGCGAGCGCTGCAGGTCAAGGTTCAACGCTCGTTGACCGATCGCCTCAACGGCGCCCTGCCTGGCGCCGAGGGCTCGGTCGACAAGCTGCTGATGGCCCGGGCCGACCAGACGTTCGGCCACACGATGATGGATCTGCGCGGGAGCGCACCGGTGCTGGCCGAGGGATTGGCGTGGGACATCTATGTGTGGTCACGGGCCGCGGGAATCTACGGCGGCACGACACAGATCCAGCGCAACATCGTCGCTCAACGGGTTCTGGGCCTTCCAAGGCGATGACCGCCGCCGTCGTCGGCGCACGTGAAACGCGCCGTCGCGGATCACTCGTTCCGGTAGTGCTTGAGCGCTTCCTTCATGCCCGCCAGGCGGCGCTCCATGAGTTCGTCCCCTTGTCCCGCTTCGATTCTCCTGGTCACCTCGGCGATCTCCTCGATCAGCCGCCCGGCCGCTTCACTCCGGGTGAGCAGGTCCTGGTCAACCCAGTCGTCGAGCGGAATTCGATCGGTGGGCTCCATGCTCGCCACCCTTTCCAGCCAAGCTATAGTGGATAGTCAGATAGGCATATATTGTTCCACTGTACCGCCGCGTGAAGCTTATCAGTCACCATCGAGAGGGTTCGACGATGCCGCTGCAACCATCCATGAAGCTCCTGTCCGTCGACGACCACCTCATCGAACCACCGCACGTGTGGAGCGACAGACTGCCCAGGAAGTACCTGGACGCCGGGCCGCGCATCGTCGAGTTTCCCCGCGAGGGCAAGCCTCCGATGCACCAGTGGGTGTACGAGGGCCGCGCCTACCCCAACATCGGCCTCAACGCGGTCGCCGGCAAGTCGCCGGAGGAGTTCGGAGTCGATCCGGTGCGCTACGACGATATGATCCCCGGCTGCTACGACCCGAAGGCCCGGCTCGCCGACATGGACATCGACGGCGTCCACGCCATGTTGTGCTTCCCGTCGTTCCCCCGGTTCTGCGGCACCGTCTTCCTGGAGGGACAGGACAAGGATCTGGCCCTGCTCGGCGTACAGGCGTGGAACGATTTCTCGCTCGATGAGTGGTGCTCTTCCGACCCGGCCCGTTTCATCCCCATGATGATCAGCCCGCTGTGGGACGTTCAGCTGATGGTGGCCGAGATTGAGCGCAACGCCGCCAAGGGCTGCCGAGCCGTGGGACTGCCCGACAACCCGATGAACCTCGGGCTGCCCAGCTTTCACACCCCGCATTGGGATCCCGTGTGGTCCGCCCTCGAGGAGACGAACATGACGGCCGTCATGCACTTCGGGTCAGGCGGCATGCCGCCATCCACCGCTCCCGAGGCACCGTTCGCAGTGATGGTGACGCTGATGGGAACGACCTCGATGGCGGCGGCCGTCGAACTGGTCTTCTCCCCCGTCTTTCACAAGCACCCGAACTTGAAGGTGGCGTTCTCCGAAGGCGGCATCGGCTGGATGCCCTATCTGGTCGAGCGCGCCGACTACGTGTGGCGCAAACACAAGTACTACCAGAACATCCACCCCACCGTCGCCCCCTCAGAACTGTTCCGGCGCAACATCTCCGGGTGCTTCATCGAGGACGAGGTCGGTGTCGCGATGCGCCACCAGATCGGCATCGACAACATCACCTGGGAGTGCGACTACCCGCACTCCGATTCGTTCTGGCCCAAGAGCCGGGCGCGCGCCGAGGAGATGCTGGCCACCGTGCCCGACGAGGACGCCCACAAGATCGTCGAACTGAACGCTCGGCGCTGGTACGCCTTCCCGGAGGAGGGGTTCAAAGCCTCCACCGCCGACAGTGGCTGGCGGCCCAACAATGGCGAACCGCCCGAGTATGACTACGACCTGGTGATGTCCGACCACGGCGGAGTCGGGTACGGGGCGTTCATCGAGAACCTCGCCAATCAGATGGCCAACAAGGAACAACGGGACAACTAGTCCCTCGGCCGGGTCGTCACGACGGGTGGGCCGACAGCGCCGAACGCCAGTCGTCGATCGCCACCAGCCGGCCCGAGGACGCCAGGGTCAGGTACAGCGTGCGTTCGTCCGCACTCAGGGCGAGGTTCGTCGTCATGGGATCGTCGAGGGGCAGCGCACCGAGAAACTCCCCGGCAGCCGAGAAGGCGGTGAGCCCGCCAGCGCCCAGGGTCGCCACCAGGACCGTCCCATCGCGTGCCACGCACAACCCGTCCGCACCGCCGATGTTCAGCACACCGCCGCTGGGTACGGTGGCCAGGCCACGCCCGCGGACTACGGTTCCTGGCCCGGATACGGTGAACTCCCAGACCCGGCGGGTCCGTGTCTCGGCGACGTACACCCGGCCACCGTCAGGTGAGATCGCCACCCCGTTGGGCATCTCGAGTGGATAGACGACCTCGTCAAGGTGACCGTCGACCGTTCCGTACAGCAACCCGGTCATGGTCCTGGTGCGGTCTCCTGTGGTGCCCCCGTCAGTGACATAGAAGCCGCCGTCGGCGTCGACACAGATGTCGCTGGGCCGGACCAACGGAACCCGCCGCCCACCGCGGGCGACGAACTCGGTGGCCAGGGTGCTGACGGTCCCGTCGAGTCCGACGATCTGCAGCTGAGGCGTCACCGGATCCTCGGCCGCCCCGACCGGGCGAAACAGCTGTGCGCAGCCGTCGAAGTCGTAGGGCCAGAAACCGATACCGAATGTCGAGCCGCCGTTCTGACAGACCACGAGACGACCGTCCGGAAGGAGCCCGACTCCGTTGGGTCCACCACCCACCTCGGCGACGACTTCGGTGGATCCCTCCGGCCGCACCCGGGTGATCCGTCCGGCCGCCATCTCGGAGAGCACGACGCTGCCGTCCGGGTACACGATCGGGCTTTCTGGAAACGCGAGACCTTCTGCCAGACAGCGCATGTCGATCACCGCAGTGACCTCCACCAGGCGGCGAACTCCGGATCCGCGAGCGGGATGTCGCCGACACCGATCTGACGTCGCGGCCACTGCGCCGCAGGCTGCTCGAGCGGCGAGGGCGTGTGAGCCGCTCCGTACCAGAGCCGGTGTCGGCGATGGGCGAACAGCCATCGCCCGTCGACCTTCTCGTATCTGTCGTCGTAGCGGATGAGCTGGTCCAGGAATCCCTCCGAACGCGCCTGGGCATAGCAGTGCGCCCACACCTGCCCGGTCGCGTGGGTGTCGTCGTGCAGGTCGATCAGATGGTTGGCGACCAGGATCACGGCGAACAGACTGCCCTCGAGACTGTCTGCCATCAGCGCGCGCAGCCCGGCGGGCCCGTCGCCGTGTTCACCGAACCGGGCCCGAGGTGAGAACAGGTCCGCCATGGCCTCGACGTCTCGCGCTTCGATCGCCGCTGCGTATCGAAGCGGAAGTGCCCTGATCTCGTCTCGAGCCAGCAGCGCCGCTGTCCGACCGTCATCGCTGTCGATGTCCACTTGTCAACCCCCCGTCACAGCGATGTCCTGGCCGGTGATCGCCGATGCCGCCTCTGAGGCCAGCCAGATGGACACCTCGGCAACCTCCTCGGGCTGCACCAGCCGACCGAGTGTGTTTAGCGCGGCCAACTGCTGACGCAGTTCACCGGGATCGAGCCCGTCCCTGCTCGCGCGGCGCGCCACGTAGCCGTCGAACAGTTCGCCCGCGACACTGCCGAGCACGAGTGTGTTGACCCGTATTCCGAGAGGGCCGACCTCAAGCGCCAACGTCTGGGTCAGTGCCGACAGACCGAGCTTCGCCGCCGCATAGTGAGCCTTGCGTGGTTGCACCTTGCGCGCAGCAGCCGAGGAGACGAACTGAACATTGCCGCTGCGAGCTGGAATCATGGCCGCAGACAGTGCTTCCCGCGTCAGGACCACCGGAGCGAGGAGGTTGGTGACAAAGACGTCACGCCAATTCGCGACGGTCGCCTCGCTGACAGCCTGGTCGATCCCCGGCACCGCCGCGTTGTTGACGAGCACATCCAGACGTCCCCACCGAGACATGATGGAGGACACGACATCCCGGCACTGGTTCTCGTCACGGAGGTCGGCCACGTGTACCGAGGCCCGGCCTCCCTCACGTTCGATCATGTCCTGGGTCACCGCGAGTTCGTCCGGCCGTCGGGCGACGAGCCCCACCGACGCACCGCACCGCGCGTACCGCCGCGCGATCACCCGACCGACCCCGCCACTGGCGCCGGTGACGACGACCACTCGATCCGTGAATTCCGCGGGCATCGGCGCTAGCCGTCCAACAGCATCTTCGCCATCGGGGTGCCTGCTGGGAACACGCCGGTGATCCCCGCGCTGAGATACCCAGAGTCAGTCACCATCGTGATGCCCGTGACGACCTTCGCCGCGTCGCTGCACAGGAACAGCAGTGGATACGCCTGTTCCATCGGGGTCGCCGCGGCGACCCCCACGCTCTCGCGGTAGTCGGCACCGAAATCCAGCCACAGTTCCGCATTCGCCTGGGCCAGCGGAGTGTCGGTGGGACCAGGGCAGATGGCGTTGATCCGGATACCGTCCGCCATGAGAGCCATCGCCTCACGCGCGACATAGGCGCACACCGCCTGTTTGGTGAACATGTAATGGGCGCAGCCATTCTCGACGGCCCACGCGGCGGCGGCATCGAAGTCGGCGATATCGAGGAACTCGCTGACCTGAGCGAAGTTCGAGCGCCAGGCCAGGCCGGCAGCCGACGATATGAAGCCGATCGCCGACCCGCGCGCAAGCATGGCCTCAGCGCGCAGACGTTCGATGAGGTGTCGGTGGCCGACGAAGTTGATCCGGTCGATACCCGGTCCATCGGCCACGCCGGCACACGCGAACAGCGCGTCGACGCTGCCCCCACACTGCTCCACGGCGGCGTCGATGCTGTCCTTGTCCGCCAGATTCACCGGGATCGCGGTCACGCCGGCCAGTTCGCACGGCGCGTAATCCATCACCACGACGTCGGCCCCGGCATCTAAGGCAAGCCGAGCGGTCGCGTTCCCCATTCCGGTCGCTCCGCCTACGACGAGGACACGTTTTCCTCGGTAGGAGAAGGCGTCGAACAGACTCATTGGCAGAGCCCTCCTTGTCGGTGATGACCTGTGTCGGACGGAGCTATCAACGGCCTCGGAAACGCGGATCCCGCTTCTCGGTGAACGCGGCGACCCCCTCCGCGGCGTCTTCGCTGCCCGCGACCTGCTCCACCAACAGTGCCTCGGTGTGAAACGCCGCTGCGCGGTCGAGGTCGAGACCCTGGTTGAGCATCATCTTCGCGGCGGCGATCGCCCTCGTGGGACCGGTCGCCAGCCGGTGCGCCCACTCGGTGGCCGTGGCGATCAGCTCGTCGCGGTCCGCCACAACCTCGTTGACCAGACCGATACGGTGGGCGTCATCCATCGAGAGTTCCTCGCCGAAGAGGATCAACTGCTTGGCGATGTTGAAGGGCACTTTGCGGGTGAGCAGATAGGCGGCGCCGCCATCGGGCGCAAGGCCACGACGCACGAAGATCTCGATCAGGCGGGCGCTCCGTACGGCGATGACGAGGTCGCAGGCCAGCACCATGCTGGCACCGATGCCCGCGGCGACGCCGTTCAGTGCGCAGATCACCGGCTTGTCGCAGTCGAGCAGGGCTGACACCACGGCCTGTGAACCGGTACGGAGTATGCGGGCCGCATCGCCGGCGATCCGGTCCTGACTGGGGCGCATATTGGGATCGCGCAGGTTCGGTCCCGTGCAGAAATGCCGGTCCCCGCTCGCGGTGAACACGATCGCGCGGATATCCGGATCACTCGATGCGGCAACCAGATTGTCGATGAGTTCGCGTTGCATGGCGCGCGTCACCGAGTTGCCCACCTCCGGCCGGTCCAGCACCAGCCACCGCACGCCGTTCTCGGTGCGGGCCGACAGGCCGGTGCTCACAGCGCGACGGGCACGCTGGCCGGCCCACGGACGGAGTTGGTGTGGACATACGACACGTTGGGCTCGTCGACAGTCCACTCCGGGAACCGTTTGAGGGTCTCCTCCAGCGCCACCCTGGCCTCCAACCGGGCCAGCGCGGCACCAAGACAGAAGTGTGCGCCGTGGCCGAAACTGATGTGCCGGATACCCGTTCGGGTCACGTCGAAGGTGTCGGCCCGCTCGTACTGTCGCTCATCGCGTCCCGCCGAGCCGGTGAGCAGGGCCACCTTCGACCCGGCCGGGATCAGGGTGTCGTGGTATGTGGTGTCGCGCAGCGCGAAACGCCCCTGGATCGGCGACGGCGCGTCGTAGCGGAGCAGTTCCTCGACGGCACCGCCGATGAGGCCGGGATCGTCGACCAGCTTCGCGCGCTCATGCGGATTCCGGGCCAGTGTCAGCGCCGCCCAGCCCAGCAGGCGCGCCACCGTCTCGTTGCCCGCCACGTTGACCATGGCAATGAAGACCAGGAGCTCACCGTCGTCGAGCCGGCGTGGATCGACGTCTGGCACGACGAGATCGGAGTCCATGAGATCGCTGACGATGTCGGACGTGCGGTGTTGCCGGCGCAGCTCGATCTGCTGCCGGTAGTAGGAGAACAGATTCGCCGAGGCCTGATCCCCCGCGGCACTGCGCTCAGGGTTGCCCTCGTCGCGGTGGACCTGCGCGTCCGACCACTCCCGCAGATTGTCGTGGTCCTCCTCTGGGAAGCCCAGCAGGGAACTGATGACCATGACGGGCAGCTTGGCCGAGAAGTCGCGCACATAGTCGAAGCCGTCGGCACCGACGTATCGATCGAGGTATCCGCGGCACAGCTGGCGAACGTAATCCTCCAGTCTGGCGATCCGGCTGCGGAAGAACGTGCGGTTGACCATCTTCCGCAGGTGGGTGTGGTCGGGCGGATCCATCATGATCATCGCCTTGGGATCGCCCCACGGATCCGGGGTGATCATGTCGAGCGTGATGCCGTGCTCGGACGAGAAGGACTCGGTGTCCAGTGATGCGGCCATGACATCGTCGAACCGGCTGAGTGCGTAGAAGTCGAACTCCGGGTTGTGATAGACGGGCGATTCGTCACGCATCCTCTTCCACACCGAGTACGGTTCGGCATGCAGGGCGCGGTCGAATGGGTCCCAGCGGAGATCTGTTGTCGTCATCGGCACCGTCCTTCCAGGTGGAACACTATTACAAATAATGTCTAATTGCACCACAATGCGCTAACATGCAGACGCCAGAGCCATCACACCGAGGAGGATCACGGGTGGAAACGCGCGAACTTGACCACGTCATCTATGAGAAGGACGGCGCGATCGCTCGGATCATCCTGAACAATCCAGACCGCGCCAACGCCCAGACCTCGGAGATGGTGCACAGCGTCAATGAAGCACTCGACGATGCGCAGTACGACTACGACATCAAGGTCGTCATCATCAAGGCCAATGGCAAGGGGTTCTGTTCGGGCCACATCCCCGATGGGAGCTACCCCGAATTCAAGGCGGAAATCGAAGCCGCAGGCAAGGTTTGGCGCTCGGCAGCCCAGCTGTTCCTCTGGCCGGTGCTCAAACTCTGGGAGTTTCCCAAGCCGGTCATCTCCCAGGTGCACGGGTACGCGATCGGTGGCGGCACCACCTGGGCGTTGATTCCCGAGATCACCGTCTGCAGCGATGATGCGTGGTTCCAGATGCCGCTGGTACCCGGTTTCGGCCTGCCCGGCTCGGAGACGATGTTCGAACCCTGGGTGTTCATGAACTACAAGCGCGCCGCCGAGTACCTGTACACCGCGCAGAAGATCACCGCCGAGCAGGCCCTCGAGTTCGGTCTGGTGAACCGCGTGGTGCCGCGCGAGCAGCTCGAAGAAGAGGTCGAGAAGCTCGCCGCACGGATCGCGCAGGCGCCGCTGATCACGCTCCAGGCGACGAAGGCCGGAATCCTGCGGGCGTGGGAGAACATGGGGTTCCGGACCCACCAGCAGGCGAGCAACGACCTGCAGGCGGTGGTGACGGGTTCCAGGGAGTTCCAGGAATACATGGCCGCACTGATGCAGAAGGCCGCCATGCCGGCCGACCGGGTCTGACTGTGCCGCTGGCGCCCATCGTCCGGTTCGGCGGCGGGTCTGAGGTCGACCGGCTGCGAACGCTCCTGCGGTCCTGGCTCGATGACCATCTGCCCGACGAGTTTCGTCGCACCGCGGCTAATCCCGACTATCTGCCCCGGGACGCGCACGAGCGCGCCGTCGACTTCTGCCGCCTGCTGCACCAGCAGGGGTGGTTTGTGCCGCATTGGCCGACGGAGTTCGGAGGTGGCGGTCTCGGCGTGGTCGAGCAGGTCGTCATTCGGGAAGAACTCGCGTATGCCGGAGCACCGATGGTCAACACCAACGGCGTCAACATGCTCGCTCCGGTGCTGTTCCGCTTCGGAACTCCCGAACAGCAGGCCGAGCACCTGCCCAAGATCGCACGGTCCGAGCGGATGTGGGCGCAGGGCTATTCCGAACCAGAGGCGGGCTCAGACCTCGCGTCTCTGCGGATGACGGCGCGGCGCGACGGCGACGACTACATCCTCGACGGGCAGAAGACCTGGACCAGCAACGGCGTGTTGGCCGACTGGATCTTCGTCCTTGCCCGGACTTCACCGCGCGGCGAGAGGCGACAGGCCGGCATCTCGTTCTTCCTGGTCGATCTCGAATCCCCCGGCATCACCCGCAGACCGATCCGCTCGATGACGGGCTACCCCACCTTCGCCGAGGAGTTCTTCGACGGCGTCCGGGTTCCGGCAGCCAACCTGGTCGGACGCGAGGGTGAGGGGTGGACCGTCGCCAAAGCCCTCCTCGTCGCCGAGCGCTCCAACGTGACGCGTGCCGCGCAGGCACAGCGTTACCTCGACGAGCTCACCGACTGGTGCCTCGATCAGCGCGGGACGTCACACGATCCGCTGGCCGACCCCGCCAACCGGATGGCCCTGGCCCGCATGGTCGAACGCGTCGAGGTCGGCCGTGCACTGTCCTACCGTGTTGCGCATCAACAGTCCGCTGGACGACTCGATCCCGCGCTGCCATCGCTGTCGAAGCTCTACCACTCCGAACTCACCGCGCAATTGCGCCAGCTTGGCGCCCAGATCCTGGGCCCGGCCGGCGCCCTGCTGCCCGACGACCCGGATGCGGTTCTGCACGGCCACTTCTCCGAGGGCCTGTTGTTGTCACTGCTGCACACGATCGGCGGCGGCACCAGTGAGATTCAACGCGACCTGATATCGACTGCCGGACTGGGACTTCCACGCTAACCGAACTCGGCACGCCCTTGGGCGGCGGCAGAACGCTGTTGCGCGACGGTCGCCACGGCGAGCTCCAGCGGATGAAAGGACGCCAGCGCTGCCGACTCGACCGACGAGATGAGGCGCTTGGTCAACTCCACCGCACCGGGGTCGGCCGCGGCGAGTTCATGAGCCACCGCGAGTGCCTCGTCGACCGCTGCGCCGGGCTCGGCGACCGCGGTCACCAGTCCCAACCTGAATGCCTCGTCGGCAGGCAACCTGTTGCCGCGCAGCAGCAACGACGACGCGCGGTGCCTGCCCAGCTGCTGGGTCAACCGCCAGGCTAGACCGCCGTCGGGAACGACCGCGCGCGCCACGAACGGCGCCGAGAAGAACACGTCGCGCGCCGCGACCACCAGGTCACAGGCCAGCGTGAGGCTCCACCCGAGACCGACTGCCGCCCCCTCGACGGCAGCGATCGTCGGAACCGGCACCTGGCGCAACGTCGCCATGACCGCCTGCGCGTGTTCGACCCTGCCGGCCGGCCCCATCGGGCCGTCACCATGTGCTGGACCGGTTTTCAGGTCACCTCCGGCGCTGAAGAATCCGCCGTTGCCGGCAAGGACGATGCCACGGGCACCCTCAGCGCTGGAGAGCGCGACCGACAGCTCGGTCCAGGATTCGTACCGCAACGAGTTGCGTTGGGCCGGACGGTTCAGCAGGATCAGAGCGATCCCGTCATGGTCCTCGACGAGGACCATCGGCTCTTCGGACACCTCGGTCCCCTATCGATCGAGGAACTTGTCGATCGCCGCGCGGTGTTCCGGCGTGGTGAAGCACTCGGTCTCTGCCGAGATTCCGTACTCGAGGATCGCCGTCACCGCGCGCTCCGCATGCAGGTTCAGGGTGCGCTTGGTGTCCTGCACGGCCCGAGCGGGCAACGCCGCCAGCCTGTGCGCCAGTGCGAGTCCCTCCGCCTTGATGTCCGCATGCGCCACCACCCGATTGGCCAGCCCCAGTTCGACGGCCTTGTCCGCCTTGATCCGTTCTCCGAGCAGGAGGTACTCCTTGGCTTTGAGCAGGCTCATCAACAGCGGCCACAGGACCGATCCCCCGTCGCCGGCGACCAATCCGCTCGCCACATGCGTGTCTGCGAAGAACGCCCGGTCCGACATCAACACGATGTCGCTCAACACCGCGATACTGCAGCCGAATCCGACGGCCGGGCCGTTCACGGCGGCCACGATCGGCAGCGGGAAGTCGATCATGTCTCGGACGATGCGGCGAGCGTCGCGCATCCCCTCGCGGCGGGTCACCGGATTCTCGACGTGGGTGTGCAGCCATTCGACGAGATCACCTCCCGCGGAGAAGAAGTCACCGGTTCCCGTCAGCAGAACCGCACGCGCGTCCGCATCCTCTCCCAGCGTGCTCCACAGTCGAGCGAATGCGCCGTGCATGCGGTTGTTGACCGCGTTGGCGTTTCCGGGGTTGTTCAACGTGACGATGCGAACGGGGCCGTCGCTGGCCACCAGAATCTCGTCACACCCGGTCACCTCGGCAGTGCCACAGGGAAGTTCGGTCATCGGATGGCGCCTGCGAGTCGTTCCGCGATGATCCGTTCGGCATCCGCCACGATGCGGGTGACGACCTCACCGGCCGTCGGGATGTCGTCGATCAGACCCATTGCGGTACCGATCCACCAGATGCCGGCCTCCAGGTCGCCGGTCTCGTAGACCTTGACGCCCCGCTTGCCCGCCACCAGATGCGCGATGTCCTCGAACTGCCCCCCGCTGTTCAGGATTTCGACGACTTCTCTGGAGACCGTGTTGCTGGCGACCCGGCCGGTGTTGCGCAGGGTGCGGAAGATCAACTCCGTGCCCAACTCGTCACCTGCGACGATCGCCTCCTTCACGTTCTGATGGATGGGCGATTCGACCGTGCACATGAAGCGGGAACCCATGTTGATTCCGTCCGCGCCGAGGGCCAGTGCCGCCACGAGTCCACCTCCGTCGGCGAATCCGCCGGAGGCGATCATCGGGATCTCGATCTCCTTGGCCGCCGCGGGGATCAGCACCAGTCCCGGAATGTCGTCCTCGCCTGGGTGGCCCGCGCACTCGAAGCCGTCGATGCTGATGCCGTCCACCCCGAGGCTCTGCGCCTTCACGGCGTGGCGCACCGAGGTGCACTTGTGCAGCACCTTGATGCCGTTGTCGTGGAACATCGGCAGGTGCGGCGCCGGATTCGATCCGGCGGTCTCGACGATCTTGACACCCGAGTCGACGATGACCTGACGGTATTCGTCATACGGCGGCGGGTTGATCGTCGGCAGGATCGTCAGGTTGACGCCGAATGGCTTGTCGGTCAGGTCACGCGCACGGGCGATCTCGTTCGCCAGATCCGCGGGGGTCGGCTGCGTCAACGCGGTGATCAAACCCAGTCCGCCCGCATCGGACACCGCAGCGGCCAGTTCCGCCCGCCCCACCCACTGCATGCCACCCTGGACAATGGGGGCCTCGATGCCGAACGATTCGGTGAATTTCGTGGTGATCAAGAGGTTTCGGTCCCTTCGGGCAGGTCGGATTTCGGGATCCAGGACGGGCGTCGCGTGGAGACGAATGCCTCACGATCAGACGCTGTGGGCCAGTCCGGTGGTCTCTTCTGTAGGAAGGCGGTGAACGCCTCGATCTGCTCCGCGGTGCCCACCGACGCCCAGTAGCCCGAGACGTCGACGGCGGGAAGCGCGCGGGCCATCTCCCGTTTCATGGCCGCCCGTGCCGCGGGTCCGGTGTTTCGCACCCGGTCGAGAAGCGCCGCGGTTTCGGTGGCGAGATCATCGTGCGGCACCACCCTGCCGACGAGTCCGAGCCGTTCGGCTTCGGCGGCGTCGATCCAGTCATTGCCGTAGATCAGATGATTCGCCCGCAGAGTGCCGATGCGCTGGGGAATGCGTGCCGCCACAAATGCCTCGTACACCCCTCGGGTGAGGTCGGGCACCCGCATCCGGGCTCGATCGGAGGCGATCACCAGATCGGCGTACAGCGTCATGACGAGGCCGCCTCCGAGTGCCAGCCCGTTGACCGCACAGACGACGATCTTGGGAATCCTGCCGAGCGTCTCGAACGGCGTCCCGTCGTAGGCCTCGGTGAATGCATCCCACCGGCGGTCCGGATTGCCGACGGCGTTCATGTCCCCGCCCGCGCAGAACACGTCATCGGTTCCGGTGATCACCAGGAAGCTCAGGGCGGGCTCGTCGGCCACGATCATCGCGGCCTTCTTGATCCCGTGATATCCGTCCGCCGTCAGCGCATTGCGCTTCTCGGGACGGTTGATCGTCACCGTCAGCACATCACCCGAGATCGTCGCCGACAGTTCACCCGCGTCGAGGTCGACGCGGGTGGGCAGTGCCGTCACGAGATCACCGCGACGAGCACGCCGATGTCGTAGGTTCGCCCCTCGTCGACCTTCCAGGACACCGTGCCCGACGCGGGGGCCTCGATGTCCATCTCCACCTTGTCGGTGGCGATGGAATACAGCGGATCGCCTTCACTGACCGTGGCGCCGTCCTCGACGAGCAACTCCGTGATCTCCGCCTCGGTGATCGCATCGCCGGGTTTGGGGAGCCGAACCTCAGTCACTTGATCCTCCTGATCGCGTCCACCAACGCAGCGGCACCGGGCCGGCATGCCGCTTCCAAGGTCGCCGCTCGGGGCACCGGGGTGTACGTGCCCGCCACACGCTGAATGGGCGCAGTCAACACGCCGAACAGTTCCGTCCCCACCGCAGCGGCGATCTCGGCACCGGGCCCGCAGAAACCGACCGACTCGTGCGCCACCACCAAACGTGTGGTCCTGCGCACCGAATCGAGGACCGTGCCGAGATCCAGCGGCACCAACGTGCGCAGATCCACCACCTCAACCGAAATCCCCTCGGCTGCGAGCTCGTCGGCCGCCTGCAGTGCGGAGTGCACCATCACTCCGTAGGTCACCACCGTGACGTCGGAGCCCTGCCGTTTGACATCGGCCTGGCCGAGCGGGATGGCGTAGTCCGCCACCGGAACCGGCCCCTTGCCGCCGCCGTAGTAGAGCTTCATCGATTCGATGAACAGACACGGATCGTCGTCGGTCAGGCAGGTGTTCAGCAGGCCCGCAGCGTCGGCCGCGGTACTGGGCCACACGACCTTCAATCCTGGGGTGTGCATGGCCCACGCCTCGAAGGCCTGCGAATGCTGCGGCCCCGCAGCCATTCCCACCATCGTGCGGATCACCAGCGGGGCACCCGTGCGTCCGCCGGACATGTACCGCACCTTGGCCGCGTGATTGGCGATCTGATCCATCGCCACCCCGAGGAAGTCCATGAACATCAGTTCCGCCACGGGCCGGAGACCACCGAGCGAGGCACCGATGGCGGCACCGATGATCGAAGACTCGGCGATCGGCGTGTCGAGGACGCGGTCCTCGCCGTATTTGGCCGACAACCCGGCGGTGACTTTGAACATGCCGCCACCCGAGCGGTCACCGATGTCCTCACCGAGAAGGATGATCGAGTCATCCGCGGCCATCGCCCTGTCCAGGGTCCGGTGCACAGCCTGCACCAAACCCATCTCCTCGGTGTCCCCGGGCGGCAGACCGGTCCGCGCCTGCGCACCAGCCGCGAGGTGAGACCCGTTGCCTGCGAACACGTCTGTGCTGAGTTCGGTGGCATCGGGGGGCAGCGAGGCGACCGCGGCGCCGAAGGCCTCGTCCAGTTCCGATGCGATGTCGGCATCGATGGCGGCCAGGGCGTCTTCGGTCGCGGTACCGTCCTCGATCAACCGTCGTCGAAAACGCGCGAACGGTGGGTCGGCCCGTTTGGCGGCCAGCTCCTCCTGATCGGCGTACGCCATCGCATCACCGAAGTAATGGCCCTGCAACCGGTATGCGACAGCCTCGATGAAGGACGGGCCCCGGCCCGAACGGGCACGCTCGACGGCGGCGGTGACCGCCTGATACACCAGGTACGGGTCGGTGCCGTCCACCGTCACGCCCGGCATCCCGTAACCGGCGGCACGGTCCGACAGCCGTTCCGTGCGCGTGTAGCGCTGATACGCCGTCCCCTCGGCCCAGGAGTTGTTCTGGCAGAAGAAGATCACCGGCAGTGACCACAGCGCCGCCATGTTCATCGCCTCATGGACGTATCCGATGCTGGTGGCACCGTCGCCGAAACTGACCAGCACAACCTGACCGCTGTTCCGGCGGTCGGCCGCCAGTGCGATGCCGTTGGCGATGAGTGGGCCCGCACCGACAATGCCCGTTGTCCAGGCGATGCCGTGGTCGGGATCGTAGATGCCCATCGCACCGGCCTTGCCCCGCGACAGCCCGTCGCTGCGCCCCAGGATCTCGGCGAAGTAGCCGCGCGGGTCGATCCCCTTGGCGAGCACGTCCCCGAGTCCACGGTAGGTGGTGACGAGCTGGTCATCGTCGGCGAGTGCGAGCATCGCGCCCGCCGACATGGCCTCATGGCCGTCCACCGGCCAGTAGCTCATGGCCGCTTCGCCCGAGGAGAGGGCCTTCCGAACGCGTTTGTCGCCGTGGTGGACCCTGCTCATCAACCGGTACAGGGCCAGTGCGCTGTCCCCCGTCGGCGACGACGGTTCGGTGTCCAACTGGGTCGACATCAACACTCCTCGACGGTCCTGCAGGCCAAACCTACAATATGACGATATTTGTTCAATCGTTCATCGAGCCTAACTTCTCGAGTTCCGCGGAGAACAGCATCCGGTCGAAATAGCACCGCTCCAGGATCAGTCCGTCGCCGTCGAAGCCGAACAGGTTGACGCTGAGCATGTCGAAGGCGGTGCCGGGACACGTCGTCCTGGTTTCGACGACCAGTCCATCGGCTGAATGGAAGATGCCCTCGGCCGTGTACTGCAGCCTCGGCAACTCCTCCCACTGCCGCAGGATCATCTGCCGCACCGCCTCATCCCCATCAAAGATCATTGCGGTGGGGACGATCTCGTACCGAGGACGGGTGAAGGTGGCCATGATCGCCTCGAGGTCCCGTTCGTTCTCGGCCGCAATATGCCGCAGCACGAGTTCTTCGCGACGCCGATGAAGCTCGGTGGGCCCGCTCATGCGGGCTCGAACGTCGGCAGATTCCGGCCGTCGGGCAGCGCCGTCCACGCCAGCCGGACAGCATCGCCGACGGCCGGCGGCCGACCGAAGACGTTGGACATGATCCTGGCCCCCTCCTCGAGATCCACCAGCACCACGGAGTACGGCACCTTGTCCGCGAGTGCCGGCAACGCCGGGCGATGATGCACGCTCACCGCGTACACCACGCCCCGCCCCGACAAGCGCTCCCAGCACAGTTCGTCATGACCGCAGTGCGGACAGACGAAACGCGGGTACCAGACCAGCCGAGCGCACGCGGCACATCGCTGCATGTGCAGTTCACGATCTGCGGTGGCGGCCCAGAACGGCGCCGACACCGCGGTGGGCTCGGGGACGGGGATGACGGGTTCGGTCGAGGTCACAGCGTCGCCTCCGTTCCGAGGATCACCGTCGACGTGGCCGACAGCACGCCGCCGGTGCCGTGGGCCAGCGCGATCTGGGCATCCGCCACCTGGCGGCCACCTCCCTCGCCGCGCAGCTGACGAGTCGCCTCGACCAGCAGGAACGCCCCGAACGCGCCGGGATGGGTGTACGCAAGCCCCCCACCCGTCGTCTGGCCGGGCAACTCTCCTCCCGGGGCGAGAGCACCGCCGCCGACAAACGGCCCGCCTTCGCCCTTCTTGCAGAACCCGAGGTCCTCCAGTGCGAGCAGAACGGTGATGGTGAACGAGTCGTACAGCTGCACGACGTCCACGTCGTCGGGCGTGACTCCGGCGGCGGCGAACGCCGCGGGTCCGGAGATCGCACCGGGGGTGACGGTGAGGTCGGGCATCTGCGAGATCATCGCGTGCGAAGCTGCCGACGCCGCCCCGAGCACGAAGACCGGGGGCTTCGCCAGAGTCCGCGCCCGCTGAGCACTGGTCACGACGATGGCGCCGGCGCCGTCCGTCACGAGGCAGCACTCGAGCTTATGCACCGGTTCGGCCAGATACCCCGAATTCAGAACATCATCGACGGTGATCGGATCACGCAGGTGGGCCCTGGGATTGCGAGCGGCCCAGGTGCGTGTGTCGACCGCGATCTGGGCCAACTGTTCGGGGGTGGTGCCGAACTCGGCCATATGCCGATTCGCCGCGAGCGCGTAGGCGCTGATCGGCAACATCACACCGAACGGCGTCTCCCACTCGAGGCGCTCCGGCGTCGCGAACACCCCGAGTCCCTTCTCGCCCCGCCTGCGCGCGGCGCGCGGGGTGGAGGCGTACACGATCACGACGGTTTCGGCCAGGCCCGCGGCGATCGCCGCAGCGGCGTGCTCGACGTACAGCCCGTAACTTGCGCCGCCGGTCTGGGTGGCGTCAGTGAATCGCGGTGTGATCCCGAGATATTCGGCGAGTTCGACAGAGTGCATCAGGGTGCCGCCGGTGCAGGTGCACAGGCCGTCGACATCGCGCAGCGTCAATCCTGCGTCGGCGAGTGCCGCGCGGATCACCCTGGCCTCCAGCTCCCGCAGTGGCACGTCGATGATCCCCTCGGGGGACACCTCGTCGGCGACCCCGACAACGGCGGCGGAACCTCTGACACCCGTCACCGGCTGACCTCCTCACTGAACAGTGCACGCAGTCCCGGCTGACTCACCTTCAGCGACGGCGTGCGCGGCAACTCATCGACCACGATCAATCGCGCGGGCACCTGGTAGCGCGGCACCCGCTCGCGCAGGTACTCCAACAGTTCCCCGGCTTCCACGGTGCTGCCGTTGGCCAGTTCCACCGCCGCCACCGGGACCGCTCCCAGCCGCTGATCGGGCATCCCCGTCACCCCGGCGTCACGCACGGCTGGATGATCACGCAGCGCCGCCACGATGTCGGCTGGGGCGACCTTGAACCCGCCGCGGACGATCACGTCGTCGGTGCGACCGTCGACATACACGAAACCGTCGTCGTCGACACGGCCGAGGTCGGTGGTGCGCACCCACTCACCGCCCCTGGTGCGCACCTCGATGCGGCCCTGCTGGCCGGGACCACACTCGGTGTCGTCATCGGTTGACACGATGCGGATCTCGCGACCCCGCTGGGGCCTGCCCACACTGCCGCGCTTCGCCTTCGCCCACGTCCGGTGCAGCTCGAGGTTCCAGCCGGCCACACCGCCGGCGAACTCGGTTGCGCCATAGGACGGCAGGACCGCGACGTCGTATCGCTGTTCGAACGCCTCCTGAACGGCCACCGGCAGGTGCGCGGTCCCCGATGTCACAACCTGCACGCTGGCGAACGCCGCCGGATCGACGTCGGCGTCGAGGATCATCGCCAGAGCCGACGGCACCAGGCTCACCGCACGGGGTTGATGACGTTGCACCAGGTCGACGAAATCCATCACGCGGAACCGCTCGAGCAGCGCGATCCTGCGGCCCTCACAGATGTTCAAGAGGGTGCGGAACAGCCCGGACATGTGCACCAGCGGCGAGCTCACGATCGCCACCCCCGTACGCAGTCGCGGTGTCGTGTCCACCGATCCCGAGTAGTGCGCGCCGGCGGCAGCCACCGTGTTCTCGAAATCACGGTAGGACAACGGGATCCGCTTCGGCGGACCGGTGGTGCCGCTGGTCAGCATCTCGACTGCGACACCGTCGGGCTCGCACCGGAACGGGCCCGGCCCCGGCGCGGTCAGGCCGGGCCGCAGGGACACCTCGGGCGGCGCGTCTGCGACCACCAGGCCCAGCGCGCCCGCCGCGGCCCGCTCGACACCCGGGCGCTTCCAGTCCTCCTCGACGGCGATGACGGCCGCGAGCCTCAGTTCGGCGATGTCCGCGCTCAACCCCGCGTCTCCGTGAGCGGCGTTGACGGTCACCACGGTCGCTCCCGACAGGAGGACCCCGATGAGCGCGGCCACCAGGGCCGGCTGGTTGCGCAGCACCACACCGATGGGCGCACCCCGTCCCAGTCCCGCTGCGCCGAGCCGCTGTTCGACGCCCGTGGCGATCGCATGCACCGCACGCCAGTCGGTCCACACCCCCTCCGACTCGATCGCGGGCGCATCCGGATCGAGGGTGAGCACGGTCCGGAGCCGGTCGGCGAGATGGTCGCTCAAGCCGGGGCCGCCACCAGCGCGGCCGTCGCCGGGATCACCTCTTCGGCGAAGAGTTTCATCGACTCGTACACCTTGGTTCGATCCATCGCGCCGCCGCGCGACATGCGCAGCATGATGTTGCGCCAGCCCATGTCGATCACCGTCTGCATCTTGCCGAGGATGCGGTCGGGGTCCCCCATCAGCGTCAGATGGGAGTTCAGCACCTGTTCATAGCTCTGCTTGTCGTGCTTCTCGAACCAGTCCGAGTACGCCTTGTAGTCCGCCGGGATGTCACCGCCGCGTTCGAAGGGGTTGGAGTATTTGCGGTGCGTCTCGATGGACAGTTCGACGCTGTCCCTCGGGTAGCTGCGCGCGAACGCGTCGTCGTGGTGGCAGAAGGCGTTCAGCAGCGCCCACACGTTCTCCGTGGCGGCCTCGAGGCCCTTCTTGGACTGCGTCTCCAAGTAGATGTCGAGCGCGCCCTGCAGATCCGGGTCAACGGTGTAGGGGTTGCCGATGATGGCCCCGAATCCCTTGTCCGCCAGCCATTCGAAACTCGACGGGGTCTTCATCACCGTGCCCCACACCGGTATCGGCCGCTGAACGGGTCGCGGGTATATGGTGACGTCCTCGATCTGGAAATACTTTCCCTCGTAGCTCACGTTCTCCTGGGTCAGCAGCAGGTTCACGATCTCCAGGCACTCCTGATACCGGCCGGTGGCCTCATCCATCGGAATGCCGAAACCCTTGAACTCATGGGCCTGATAGCCCCTGCCGAAGCCGGCGTCGAAGCGACCACCGGAGAGCACATCGACCATCGCGATGCGCTCGGCCAGCTGTATCGGTTCGTGGAACGGGCTGACCATGCACGCCGTGCCGATGCGGATGCGCTCGGTCTGCGCGGCGATCGCCGCGGCAATCAGGGGGAGGTCGGCAAGCATCCCGTAGGGCGAGAAGTGATGCTCGGCCAGCCAGACCTGGTCGTAACCGAGCTCTTCGGCCCACCGCGCCTCCTCCAGGACGTTGGCGAGAACCTGCTGGTCGGTGAGGTGGTTCGGCTTGTCGCCGAGGATGAACACGCCAAACTTCATGTCGAAGCTCCTGGAAGAACTATTTGCAGTTACTGCGACTATATTGCACGATCGAACATATATCGTCAAACTGTTCAACAGATGATCCTGGAGGTTTCGTTGCCCCTCACCACCGAAGCCGTGGGCACCGCACTCGAACCGACGACGTTCGCGTGGACGGAGACCGACGTGCTGCTCTACGCGCTCGGCGTGGGCGCCCGTCCGCCCGCTGAACTGACGCTCCTCGACGAAAAGCACGGCCCCGCAGTCCTGCCCACGTTCGCCCTCCTTGCCAACTGGTGGGCGGTCAAGGACCTCAGGGCCACTCTCGGCCTCGGTTCCCATCCGATCGTGCACGGCGGGCAGTCGCTGGTCGTGTCGCGCCCATTGGAAGCCCGCGGTGAGGTGACGGTGACCGGTGAGGTCACCGCGATCTGGGACAAGGGCAGGCACGCATCGGTCGAGGTGACGACGCGGGGCACGGACGCAGACGGAGAGGTGTTCGTCGCCGTCGGCCAGACGATGGTGCTCGGTGGCGGCGGATTCGGCGGCGAGCGCGGGCCCGCCGCCGGCGAGGATCCCGACACCTCCCCCGACGTCGTCGTCGACGACGAGGTGCGGCCCGAGCAGGCGGCGATCTATCGACTGAGCGGTGATCGCAACCCGCTGCACATCGACCCGGCCGCCGCGCGCAAGGCCGGCTTCGACGATGTGTTCCTCCACGGGTTGTGCACGTTCGGTTTCGCGGCGCGCGCACTGGTGAACAGCATCGGCAACGGAGACCCGTCGACGTTGCGGTCGATCAGCTGCCGCTTCGCCAAGCCGGTCGTGCTGGGCACCCCGCTTCGCACTGAAGTGTGGCGCAGCGCCGACCGCGTGCGGTTCCGCACCTGCCAGGGGGGCAGCGTCGCCCTGTCCTCCGGCACCGCGACCGTGACGTCCTCCGACACCGCGACCCCGGCGGGATGACGACCGTGGACCAGCGCCGAGTGCGGGGCCAGCGCAACCGAGGGGCCCTGATCGCCGCCGCCATCGACCTGTTCGAGGCCGATGGTTACGAATCGACCACGGTGGAACAGATCTCGGCACGCGCCGGAGTTTCGCCGCGCACGTTCTTCCACCACTTCGCAGCCAAGGAGGACATCCTGTTCGACGGCTACGTCGACCGCCTCGATGAGGCGACGCGCAGGTTCCGGGCCTCCACGTCGGGGTCGCTCTGGGGCGCGCTGGCCGAGGCGTCCGCGTCTGTGGCGGAGGCCATCAGCTCCCAACCCGGGATCTTTCTCGTGCGCGCCCGGTTCTACGCGCGTCATCCCGCCCTGCGTGCCACCCGACTGCGCATCAACGACGACTGGATCGAGAAGATGACAGAGGAGGCCGCGCGCCGATTGGGCACCGACCCCGGCACCGACCTGCGCCCACGTCTCGCGGTCAGTGTCGTCAACGGAGCCAACCGCGCCGCGATCGACACCTGGGTGGCCGGCGACGGGGCCGGTGACCTGGTCGCATCGATGGCGGAGGCAGTCCAGCTGCTCCACCCGTCGATCACCAGGATTGAGCGCCTCATCAGAGCAGAACGGAGCCGTCGTGTCGGGTGAACGGCGGCTGGCCGTCGTCACAGGCGGCGCACGGGGCATCGGTGAGGCCATCGTCGCCGAACTCGTGGCGGCGAACCATCGCGTGGCTGTCGTCGATGTCAACGCCAAGGCGATCGCACGCACCCGGGAGACCGAGTCCGCGCGGGCGGGATGGGTTGTGCCCGTGGAGCTGTCCATCACCGACCGGAACGCCGTCGAACGCGAACTGGCCGAGCTGGCCAGCGAACACGGTCCGATCAGGACACTGGTCAACAACGCTGGGATGACTCTGCCCGCAACGTTTCTCGATCAGACCGACGACGACTGGGACCGCATCCTGGCCGTCAACCTCACGGGCACCTTCATCATGGCGCAGGTGGCGGCGCGCCAGATGGTCGACGCCGGTGGCGGCGCGATCGTCAACATCAGCTCGGTGTCCGCACACGGCGTGCGCACCGGCCCGCCCGCCTATGCGGCCGCCAAAGCCGGTGTCGAGGGGCTCAGCCGGCTGATGGCGGTGCAGCTCGGACCCCGTGGCGTCCGGGTGAACACGGTGGTCGTGGGAACCACCGCCACTCCATGGCTGCTGTCCAAGAAGTCCGATGCCGAACTCGACGCGATGCGCCAGTCCACACTCACGGGCGCCCTCGGCGACCCGAAGGACATCGCCGACACCGTCGCCTTCCTGTGTTCGGATGCCGCCAAACACGTCACGGGACAGTTGATCTCGGTGTCAGGAGGGCAGTGGATGCCATGATCGCCCTCAACAGTGCAATGGAACACGTGCTGATACTGTGTCTCACTGGAATCATCTGAAAGGGCTCAGGAGTGGAACTGGAGCGGATTCTGTTCGACGTGAGCGATCACGTCGCCACGATCACCATCAACCGTCCTGAGCGACTGAACGCGACCGACGATCTGACCCGCACCGAACTGGGCTGGGCGTGGGGTCAGGTTCGCGATGACGCCGACATCCGGGTCGCGATCATCACCGGCGCCGGCGACCGCGCCTTCTGCGCCGGACAGGACATCCGGGCGACGGCCTCCGGCGGAATCCGCAACAAGGTCCCCGGCTCGCGACTCCATCACAACGTCTGGAAACCCGTCATCTGCGCGCTCAACGGCATGGTGGTGGGCGGGGGCCTGCATCAGGTCGCGGACGCCGACCTGATCATCGCGGCCGAACACGCCGAGCTGATCGACACCCACCTGAAGGTGGGCAATGTCTTCGCACTGGAGCCCGCGGTGCTTCTGCGGCGCATGCCGATCTCGATGGTGATGCAGTTGGCCCTGATGACCAAGGACGGACGGATCAGCGCCCAACGCGGTCACGAGATCGGGCTCATCAACGAGGTGGTGCCCGCCGACCGCCTGCAGGCGCGCGCTCGGGAGATCGCCCTGTCGATCGCCGAACTGTCACCGGCCACGACACAGGCCTCCATCAAAGCCATGTGGAGCACCCTGGACGTGGGCCTGCACGCCGCGAACGACGTCGCCTACCGCTACGTCCTGCACCATCAGATGACCCACCCCGACTACCGGGAGGGCATGGTCGCGTTCGCCGAGAAGCGCGAACCCCGTTGGGTCGTCGAATGACCTCGCCCGCGCAGTCCGCCGCGCGCACCTTCGACTACGAGCCCCTCCCCTACCAACCCACGATGCCCGCAGTCCTGGCATCGGTGGTCGAGCGCAACGGCGCGTCGGACCTCGTCGTCACATGCGTGGAGGACGGCACCACCGAACGCATCAGCTATGCCCAGGCCGATGCCGACTCCGCGGCGATGGCGGCCCGACTGCTCAACGCCGGCGTCGGCAAGGGGGTTCGCGTCGGGATCCTGGCTCCGAACGGACCCGAATTCGTCGTGGCCTTTCTCGCCGTGACGCGCATCGGTGCGGTGGCGCTGCCGTTGAACACCTTCCTGCAGCCCGCCGAACTGGCGTGGGTGCTGCGCGACGCCGATGTCCACACGGTGCTGTCCGTTCAGTCCATCCTCGGCAAGGACATGCTGACCCGCATTGCCGCGGCCGCTCAGGGGCTTCAGACTCCGCTGCGGTCGATCGCACTGCCTCAGCTGCGCTCTGTCCTGCCGTTGGGACCGACCACGACCGAGTGGCCCACCGAGTGGCCGGAGCCTGTCGCTGCGGAATTCCTTGCCGCGTGCGAGCAGACCGTCCGCCCCACCGACGATCTGCTGATCATCTACACCTCCGGCAGCACGTCGAACCCAAAGGGCATCGTCCACACCCACGGCACCGCCATCACCCACTCCAGATTCATCGCGTCCGAACACGGCTGGAATGCCGACGACCGCATCTACGTGCCCATGGTGTTCTTCTGGGTGGCGGGACTGGTGTTCGGCTTCCTGGGCCCGTTCCAGTACGGGTCCACCGTGCTCACCGAGCACCGATTCGACGCGGGCCACACCCTGCGTCTCCTTGAGCGCGAGCGCGCCACCTACACAACGGGTTTCCCGCACGTCGGACCGGCACTGGCCAACCACCCGGACTTCGCCTCGACAGACCTCTCCCGGATTCGCGAGGGCTACCAGCAGGTGCTGCTCGCCCCGCAGCGACGCACCGCGGACCCGTCGCTGCGCGTCGCCCAGTTGGGTATGACCGAGACCTGCAGCAGCCACACCTGGTGGCCACCGCATGAGCAGGTGCCCGAGGCCAAGCGCGGATCCCTGGGAGTGTCGGCGCCTGGATTTGAGCACAAGATCGTCGACGACGACGGTGTCGAGGTTCCCAACGGGGTGACCGGCGAGATCTGCGTGCGCGGAAAGGCGTTGCTGCGCGGCATGATCGGCAGGCATTGGTACGAGATCGTGGACCGCGAAGGCTGGCTGCACACCAAGGACGCCGGGTTCCGGGACGACGACGGCCATCTCTACTTCGCAGGCCGCACCGACGAGATGATCAAGACCTCCGGCACGAACGTCGCACCGATGGAGGTGGAGGCCGCCCTTCGGCGCCTCCCCGAGGTGCGTGTGGCCTACGTCGTCGGTGTGCCGGACCCCGAACGGGGCGCGATCGTCAGCGCGGCGGTGGTCCTCAACGACGGCCACCGGGCCACTGCCGATACTCTGGCGGCCGCCTGCCGCACCCAACTCGCGGCGTACAAGGTGCCGAAGCGCTGGTTCATCCTCGCCGACACCACACCGCTGCCGTACACCACGACTGACAAGATCGACAAGCGCAGACTCACCACCCTGATGAGTGAGGGCGCACTCGGATGAGTCCCGGCGGTTCTGAGAGCCCGGATCTGGCGGCCCGCATCGCTCGTCTGGAAGCGCTCGACGAGATCCGGCAACTGCCAGCCAAATACGCTGTTGCGCTGGACATGCGCGACCTCGACTCCCTGGTGAACCTGTTCGTCGACGACGTGCGCGTACCCGGGCGACGGTCCGGCCGCGCGGCGCTTCGTCAGTGGTATGACACCGAACTTCGGCACGACCTGCTCGGCAGCGCGCATGGGGTGCTCGGTCACGTGATCGACATCCACGACAGCGACCACGCGTCCGGAGTCGTGTATTCACGCAACGATCTTGAGACCGAGTCGGTGTGGGTCATCGAACTGCTCGCCTACCTCGACACCTACGAGCGTCGCGACGGCCGGTGGCTGTTCGTCCGACGCGCACCGCTGTTCTGGTATGAGAGCGACATCTCCGATCCCCCGCTGGGTCCACGGAAGATGCGGTGGCCCAACACCGCCGCACACAGCGGGAACTTCCACGACGCGTTTCCCACGTGGCAGGAGTTCCACAACGCGAACCCGCACCGACTCGACACCCCGGTTGCTCCCCCGGCCGCTGACGGCGACTGGATCCGGACACTGCGCCGAGGAGCCGAACCGCCGAGGGCCGCCTCCACCGGCCGCGCCGTGGATGACCCGAGGAACCGCTGAGATGACAGAACAATCCCCGGCATTCACCGAGACCGACGAGCAGCGCGAGTTCCGTACCGCGGTGCGGGAGTTCCTCGAGCGTCATTCGCCGGAGGACGAGGTCCGCCGGGTGATGGAGTCCACGGACGGGTATGACCCCGCGCTGTGGCGCGCGATGGCCGACCAGCTGAATCTGCAGGGGCTGGCGATACCGGAGGAGTACGGGGGTGAGGGCTTCGGGTACCCGGTGTTGGCCATGGTGATGGAGGAGATGGGGGCCGCCCTTGTGCCCGGTCCGTATTTCGCCTCAGCCGTCCTCGCAGCCGGCGTCCTCGTGGCGTCGAACGATGAGGCCGCCAAGAAACGACACCTTCCGCGGATCGCGAACGGCCACGCGATCGCAACGCTGGCCGTCACCGAACGCAGCGGGCGCTGGTGCGTGGCGGACACCGAAACGCGCGCCGACGCCCACCCCGAGGGGTGGCTCCTCACCGGCACCAAACACTATGTGCTCGACGGTGTGATCGCCGACCTGGTGTTGGTGGTCGCCCGAACGGACTCGGGCATCGGTGTGTTCTGCGTCGATGACACCGAGACGCTGCGACGGCGCTCGCAGTCGACACTGGATCCGACCCGCCGCCAGGCGGTCATCGAGTTCTCGGCCACCCCGGCGACTCGGCTGAACATCGCCGTGCCGGAGCTCGAAGGCGCACTGGCGCGGGCCGCCGCCGCGCTGGCCGCCGAACAGGTCGGCGGAGCCCAACGCTGCCTCGACCAGGCCGTCGGCTATGCGAAGGTGCGACAGCAGTTCGGCAAGCCCATCGGATCGTTCCAAGCTGTCCGCCACATGTGCGCCGACGTGATGCTGGCGATCGAATGCGCCAGGGGCGCAGCCCAGTACGCTGCGTACGCCGTCGACAGCTTCCCCGCCGAGTTTCCCGCGGCCGCGGCTCTGGCCAAGGCCCAGTGTTCCGAGGCGTATCTGCGCGCAGCAGGCGCCAACATCCAGTTGCACGGTGGGATCGGTTTCACGTGGGAACACCCCGCGCACATGTACTTCAAACGGGCCCAGTCTTCGGGACTGCTGCTCGGTGACGCCGATCACCACCGCCGCGCCCTCGCGGACCGCCTGGGACTGTAGACGCTCAGAAGTCTGCGTCTGTGTCGATGGTGATCGCGGCAGCCCTGGTGGGAGTTCCAGCCGCTGCCAGCGGTCTGCCGATACACCTGGACACACACTGTCGCGTAGCATTGTGGACTTGGCGGGGCGATGACACAGCCTCCCAAGACGCGAGGAGTTATCGATGGCAACCGCACGGGTGACGAGCGCAGCTGAGGACCAGGACGAGCTGGACCGCCGGGATCAGATCCTGGAAGCAGCAAACGTGTGCTTCACCCAACTGGGCATTCAGCGCACCAGCGTCCAGGATGTGGCGCGGATGGCCAACGTCTCGCGCGGCACCGTCTATCGGTACTTCGAAGACCGCAACGTCCTGATCGAGGCCGCAATCGAGTTCGGGGCGCAGAAGTTCTACCGGTTGGTCGCCGCCGCCATGGCGGAGAAGGCCACCCTCGCCGAAAAGCTTGGCGCCATGGCTGAGACACACGCGACCATTCTGCTCGACCATCGCACGCGCAATCGACTGATGGCCGACGACGCAGAACTGATGCGCCACATGATCTCCGACGGTGACTCGGCCGTCCGACGGTCGACGCAGTTCCTGATTCCCTACGTCCAAGAAGCGCAGAAGCGCGGCGAGGTGGGCTCCGGAGTCGACGTCATCGCGGCGAGCGAATGGCTCGCGCGCATCATCTACTCGTTCTCGACCGTCAACGAGGCCCAGACATTCGACATGTCGAAGCCCGAGACCGTGCGCAAGTACGTGGAGAAGTTCGCCGTCAACGGTCTGCGCTGAGTCCACTCCGCTCATTGCTGGTCATCTGAACATCTCCTGCACTATTGTTCCATTCGGCGTCGCCGTGCATCCCCGCGGCCCGCGACTGGAGAAGTCAGGAGACATATGACCGAGATCTGGCGCGAAGAGCGAATGCTGATCGCCGGACGCCTGGTCGCCGCGTCCAACCGCGCGACTTATGACAACGTCAACCCCGCCACCGAGGATGTCATCGGTGTTGCCGCCGACGGAACTGGCGCCGACATGGACGCGGCGATTGCGGCGGCACGCAACGCCTTCGACAACACCGGTTGGGCCGACGACCACGAGTTCCGAATCGGCTGCATCCGGGAGCTGCACGCGGCCCTCACCGACCACGCCGATGACCTGCGGGCCGCGGTGGTCGCCGAGGTCGGGTGCCCAGTGGCGCTGACCTTGGGACCGCAGCTGGACACCCCCATCGCCGGGCTGCCGTGGGTCGCCGATCTCGCGCAGGACTACGCCTGGGAGACCAGCCTCGGAATCGCCGAACCGTTCGGCATGAAGACGCTCAGAACGGTGCGCCGCGAGCCGGTGGGCGTGGTCGGCGCCATCACACCGTGGAACTACCCGGTGCAGATCAATCTGGCGAAGATGATCCCGGCTCTCGCGGCGGGCAACACCGTCGTACTCAAGCCTGCCCCCGACACCCCCTACAGCGCAACGCTTCTGGGACGGATCATCACTGAGCACACCGACTTTCCAGCCGGCGTGGTCAACATCGTCACCTCATCCGACCACCAGATCGGCCAGCAGCTCTGCGAGGATCCGCGCGTCGACATGATCTCGTTCACCGGATCGACCGCCACCGGGACGCGCATCATGATCGCCGCAGCGCCGACCATCAAGAAGGTCTTCCTCGAACTCGGCGGCAAGTCGGCACTCGTCGCACTCGATGACGCCGACATGGCATCGGTGGCGACATCCGCGGCGTTTGCCACCACCACCCATGCCGGCCAGGGCTGCGCCAACACCACCCGACTTCTCCTTCCCCGCAAGAAGTACCGCGAAGGCGTCGAGATGCTGGCGGAGATGCTCAAGGGCTGGCCCTACGGCGATCCCACGGACTCGTCGGTGCTCATGGGACCACTGATCCGCGAGCAGCAGCGACAGCGCGTGCTCGGCTACATCCAGAAGGGCCTCGATGACGGCGCCACCGTGGCGGTCGGCGGCGGCGTTCCCGCGCACCTGCCCACCGGCTACTTCGTGGAGCCCACCGTGCTGGCCGACGTCGATCCGGATTCCGCTGTGGCTCAAGAGGAGATCTTTGGACCCGTGCTGGCGGTGATACCGCACGACGGCGATGACCACGCTGTGGCAATCGCCAACAACTCCCGATACGGACTGTCCGGCGCCGTGGTGAGCGCATCGGATGAGCGGGCGCGTGCCGTCGCCAATCGCATGCGCACCGGGACCGTCAACGTCAACGGGGGCGTCTTCTACGGCGTCGACGTGCCGTTCGGTGGATACAAGCAGAGCGGGATCGGACGCGAGATGGGAGTGGCGGGCTTCGAGGAGTATCTCGAGATCAAGTCGATCGCGGAGGGCGCACGATGAGCGAACGGTCCCTGGCGGGCAGGCGAGTCGTCGTGGTGGGGGGTTCGGCTGGGATCGGGAGAGCATTCGCCGAGAAGGCGATGGCCGACAGCGCCCGCCTTGTCGTCGTCGCGCGTCGCGAACTGCCCGCCGAGGTCACCGCCGACCCGTCGCTGGCGGCATCGGTGTCGGCCGACATCTGCCTGCCCGCAGACTGCGCCCGTGTCGGCGACACCGCCGCTCGCGTGCTCGGCGAGGTGGATCTGCTCGTGATCACGGCCGGATACGCCCCTCTGAAGCCCTTCTGCGACGTCGACGCCGAAGACTGGTTCAAGGTCCTGTCCACGAACGTGATCGGTGTCCACCAGATCATCCAGGCCCACCTGCCCGTGCTCGCCCCGTCGGCGATCATCGCGGTGATGTCGTCCGATTCAGTACGCCATCCCCATCGCGCGCTCGGCGCGTACTCCGCGAGCAAGGCCGCGATGGAGCGAAGCCTGGTGGCATGGCGACTGGAGCACCCCGGATACCGTTTCAGCTGCGTCGAGGTCGGCGCGACGGTGCCCACGGATTTCATCTCCGACTTCGATCCCGACCTCCTCGGAGCCGTTGCCGGCGAGTGGATCTCCCGTGGTCTCGTTCCGGCCACCCACATGACGCCCGAGGCGGTGGCCGACACCTTGGCCGGAATCTTCGCCGGCGCGCTCGACAATCCCAACGTCGGGCTCGATCACGTGACGCTCAAGTCCCCCGCGCCACCGATGACCCTGTGAGCACCCGCGTCCCTCGCCTGGCGGATCGGCACTCGACTCCATCCGGAGGATTCTCGAAAGACGTTTAACCGGACGGGGTTTCACTGACTCGAAGTCGCAGACGCCGGCCCGCCGGGACGCACGCCGGCGAACCGCGCCGATGTGTGACAATTCAACACTTCGTGTTCTATTATCCACAGTGGCGATGACCCGCGAGTGAATGGAGAACGAATGAACCGTCTCACGGGCAAGGTGGCCCTTGTCACCGGCGCGGCCCGCGGCCAAGGTCGCAGTCACGCCGTGCGGCTCGCCGATGAGGGCGCAGACATCATCGCCATCGACATCTGCGCCGACATCGAGTCGAACGAGTATCCCCTCGCCACGCGAGACGACCTCGACGAAACTGCGAAACTCGTCGAGAAGTCGGGACGACGAATTGTGACCGCCGTGGTCGATGTGCGCGACCGCCCCGGCATGAAGGCCGCACTGGATGACGCGGTGGCACAGCTCGGGGGGCTGCACGTCGTCGTCGCCAACGCGGGAATCTGCCCTCAGGGCAACCACATTCCGTATCGAGGCTTCATTGACGCGTTCGACGTGGATTTTGTGGGCGTGGTCAACACCATCCACGTCGGTCTGGACCATCTGACGGAGGGCGGTTCGGTGATCGTCACCGGTTCCATCGCCGGCTTGGTGGACCAGAAGGACCTGGCCACCGGTGGCGGACCGCAGGGTCCCGGAGGGGCCGGGTATGGAATGGCGAAGAAGATGATCCGGGAGTACACGAAGGCCCTGGCCCTGACCATGGCGCCGCACAGCATCAGGATCAACGCCGTACACCCCACCAACGTCAACACAGACATGCTGCACAACACGCCCATGTACAAAGTGTTTCGACCCGACCTCGCCGAACCGACCAGGCAGGACGCCGAGGTGGTCTTCCCCCTGCTGCAGGCCATGCCGACGCCCTGGGTCGAGCCGGAAGACATCTCACATGCCATCGTCTACTTGGCGTCCGACGAGTCTCGCTTCGTCACCGGCCAGCAGTTGTTCATCGATGCCGGGGCCGGCCTGAAGCTGGGCGTGTAAGCGCCTACGCGGCCCTGTATGGCCCTGGCCCCGTGTGCCGCGGTCTTCCCCCACCCCGCGCCTGGGCGCCCGCTGACGGCTCGATTCATCGTGGGCCGACTTGTTACTGGAGGCTGGGCAGTTGAGCACTGCCGTGCACTGGCTGAGATTCCAGACGAGAAGAGAAGTGGCCTGCGACGCATCGCTTGAAGGCCCGGAAGACTCGCGGCGGTGAACGCCATTCGAGGGCTGTGTGTTGTGGTCCCGGCTGGTATCGAACCAGCGACCTTCCGCGTGTGAGGCGGACGCTCTCCCACTGAGCTACGAGACCGTCTATTCGAAGAATTCGAACGAGGCAGAAGATTAGCACGGTTGGGTGCCGGTACCAGAATCCGCTGGTCAGCGGTGGCGATCGTCGCCGCACCGGAAGGTTCTCCCCGGCCGCCGCCCAGCAGACACGGCCGGTACGACGTCGCGTCTCCGCGCAGCGCCGCTTTCGCCAGACCTACGCCACAGGCACCGCGGGGACCCCCCATCCGCGGGCCTGTGAGCACCTGGGGTGACGGTGACAAGCCGGGCCCGCCCGCCCATCTGAACACCCCAAATACCGCTGGTGAACAAGGGATTTGTGTCTGGGCGCCAACGTGCACTAATGTTCTGCATCGCACCGGGCGACGATCTCGCCCGAGGCACGCGGATGTAGCGCAGTTGGTAGCGCATCACCTTGCCAAGGTGAGGGTCGCGGGTTCGAATCCCGTCATCCGCTCGAAGGTGCAGTGGCATCAACCCCAGCGGTGGAGTGGCCGAGTGGTGAGGCAACGGCCTGCAAAGCCGTGCACACGGGTTCGATTCCCGTCTCCACCTCCGAGATTTAACCCGGCGCGATTAGCTCAGCGGGAGAGCGCTTCCCTGACACGGAAGAGGTCACTGGTTCAATCCCAGTATCGCGCACCATATTCTCTCAGCGTCAGGCCCGGTTTCCACCGGGCCTTTGTCGTCTCCGGCGTTCCCACTGCGAGTCAACGGATCTCTGTCCGGCTGAGGCCGGGGACCAACCGGGCGGCACCGCGCAGAAGCCACGGCGCATGCCTGGCCATTGCCGCGACGGCCCGGTCGGACTGTCGCATCTCCGTTCGGGGGCCGGGCGTGGGAGTCGACACCAGGTCCGCCTCCGCCGTTCCCGCTCGCGGGCCCCGTCGATCGACCGCCATCAGCTGCCAGGTGCCGGGCACCCCCCGCAGTTCGACGGTGCCGCGGTCCTCGAAGCCGGTGCCCGAACCGACCACCAGATCGCGGACGGTGCGGGAGACGAGGATCTCCCCCGCCCCGGCCAGGTCGACGATCCGCGCCGCGATGTGCACGGCGATTCCGACCACTCGGGCGTCGCGCAGTTCGCACTCGCCGGTGTGGATGCCCGCGCGGATCTCCAGACCCAGCGTCGTGGCGTCGTCGCACAGGGCCTCCGCGCAGCGGATGGCCGGGGTGGGGCCCTCGAACGTGATCATGTGCCCGTCACCCGTGCTGTCGACCACGGTGCCGCCGAATCGCCGGGTGGTCTCCGTGGTGATCTGGTTGAACCGCTGCAACACCGCGCTCCACCGCTCGTCGCCCGTCGCGGCGAGGCGCCGCGTGGCGGCCACCACGTCGGTGAACAGCACCGTCCGCAGCGCGCGGCGGGACAATGACGGCGGCGCGTGGCTGCCGGTGAGGAACTCCTCGACCTCGGTCAAGATCTTGTCGGGATCGGCGAGCCAGGGCGCGTGGTCGCTGCCGGCGACTTCGAGCAGACGGGCAGCGGGGATGTGATCGGCGAGGTATCGGCCGCACTGCACCGGAGTGACTTCGTCGCGGGCATGGATGACCAGGGTGGGCGCGCTGATCGTCGGCAGGATCGGCCGCACGTCAAGCCGGAACATCGCTTCGAATGCCGCGCGCGCCATCCCCGGGCTGGCGCTCATACGCTCCACCATGGCCAGGAGGCGGATCGCCCGCACCGACGGCAGGAGAACCTTAGCCGCCTCGCCGCTGCCCCACGCCGAGAGGACGCCGCGCCAAAAAGCCAGCACGCGGGCGAGCTGCTGCACCGAGGGCGTGTAGACCTCACCCAGCTCGGGTATGAGGCGCGCCCGCAGCTCGGCCGGATCGCGGTTCACGTCATCCCAGCCGTCGATGTAGGCGTATGCGAAGGTGCCGGTAAGAATCAGCGCCCGCGTCCGCTCCGGGCGGGTGGCCGCGAAGAAGATCGAGGCCGGGCCGCCCTCGCTCACGCCGAAAAGCACCGCTCTGTCGAAGCCGACGGTGTCCATAACCGCCTCGATCTCGGCCGCCCGATCATCCAGCGTGGGAACTCTCGGGACCGGGTCCGACAGACCGACCCCGGCCTTGTCGAACAGAAGCACGCGACAGAACGTGGAGAGCCGCTCGAAGAAGGCCACAAATTCGGGCATGGTCCAGTACAGCTCGATGTGGCTGGCGAACGACCCGACGAACACAAGCTCGATCGGCCCATCCCCGAACACCTGATAGGCCAGACTCAGATCGCCGCAGGATGCGTACACCGTCTCCGGCACTCTCGAAGCGTACTGCGCTGACGCGCTCGTCAATCGGGATCCGCGGAGCCGTCCTCACCCCCGAGCGGCCGACGGGCTTCCGATGAACTCGACGACGGCGTTGATCGCGGGCCGGTGCCGCAGCACGCGATAGTGCGCCAGACGGCCCAACCCGCGCGTGGTGAACAGCGTCGCCTCCGGCCACGTCTCGATGATCTGCTCGCTGGCCTCATAGGGCGCGTCGGGGTCGTCCGGGTCGTGTACGAGCAGCAGCGGCAGGTGTCCCGCGCGGCTGGCGAGCACGGGGATGTCGGTCTCCAACAACGGCATCCCGATTCGGCGCGTGAGCCTGCGGTGCAGGCCGTCACGGATCCGGGGGCCGAATCCGTGCCGCTCCGCGAACAGGTCCAGATAGTGCGGGAAGTTCCCCATCGGGGCCAGGAACACCAGACGCTCGACAGGAAGCCCCTGCGCCGCCGCCAGGGCCGCGGCCTTGGCGCCCAGGGAGTGCGCCACGATCGCGCGGGCGTCGCCGTGCTCACGCACCATGGCGTGGACCGCGTGCGTGCACTCCAGCAGTGTGGTCCGTCCCGGCGCCAACTCCCCCGGTCCAGACTCGTTGTGGCTGGGCAGATCGAAGGCGATGACTCGATGCCCCGCCTCGACGAGGGGTTTGACGAACACGCCCATGTGCGCGCGGAACCCACCCCACCCGTGCACCAGGTACACCGGCGGGCCCTCCCCCCACGCCTCACCGACCACCAGGTGCCCGTCCCACGTCGCCTCAACCCGCGTTCCGGGCGGGACCCCGGGTGGCATCTTCAATGCGGAGTCCACCGTCGGCGGGGTGCACCACAGTTCGACGGCCCACCGTGACCCGATCACCGGCGCGAACCGTTCCAGCAGGCCAAAAGCCCTGCGAACCTTGGGGTCCACAGGCTCCTCTATGCCCGAAGGCTCCAGTTTCTGGTCACCATCGGCAACCCGGTCCATCCTCACCCCACCCTTTCGATACAGCCGGCAGACTGATTCCCCCCGTCTGCCCGACGCGTCGCTAACACTTGGGCACAACCGCCGCTCGGGTCAACCCGACGTCAGAATCGCGTCAGATCCGATCGTGCACGCCCTGGTGCAGATATCGGCGGTGACACTGGGCGCGGTCGCAGCGCACCCCACAACCCAACCCCGATACCGAGGACGGCGCCGCCCAGTCCGATCATCTGCTGTCCCCGCTTGAGATCGCCGTGCACGCTGAGGCCGCCCAGCAGGTCGGCCGCGTCGGCGCCGCCGGAGGCCAGGAACCACCCGCGGGTGTCGCGCCGGCGCAGTGCGGCCCCGACCAACACGCCTCCGATCAGCGCGTCCCGGTACCCCATCGACCGCAGCAGCAGACGCGCCGAGGGACCCGGATCGTCGGGTTCACCCCAGAGCCTGTTGGCGCGCAGCGGGTCGATGAGGAAGGACGCTCCCGACGCGAGCCGGATGCCCCCCGCGATCAGTGCGGCGCGGTCGATCGTCATGCCCGCAGCCTAGGGATCAGCCATGCGCGAGACGGCCAAGTCGGCCGGAATGACGTATCTCGGAACGGCAACAGAGCGCTCACGCAGGGGTCGCGGAAAGGCGCGATATCTATGGCATAGGTCTCATTTCTGGACCCTCAGCTAAGAAGGTCGGCTAGAAAACGCCGAATTTCACGAGAATCTGATCTTGATGGGCATTGGGGTGACCCTCGAGTTGGCGCACCGGCGTTGAACTGGTAGTTTTCCGGCACGTCGCACCTGCGAAGCGCGCCAATTTTGAATTGAAATTGCACGTAAATCTGTCGTTCACACCATAAAAATTTGTAAACGTGACACAGGACACGTTTTTTGCGACCCCCAAAAGCGTGTTGTTAGCGTCCCTCTGCATGTTTGCTCTAGCCACTTTGTTGACACTCGTCAACCAGGTGTCGGGCACTCCGTACGTCTCCGGCGGTGACTCACCCCGGGGTACGGACTGCTCGGGCCTGGCGTCGTGGGTTGCCAACGCCGCGACGGGTCGACCCGTCTACGGCGATCGGTTCCACACCGGAAATCAGGAGCGGGCCCTGCTGGCTCGCGGGTTCAAGTACGGCACCGCACCCAATGCTCTGGTGATCGGCTGGAACGGCGGCCACACCGCCGTGACGCTGCCGGACGGCACCCCCGTCTCCAGCGGTGAAGGCGGCGGAGTCAAGATCGGTGGCGGCGGCGCCTACCAGTCGCAGTTCACCAAGCACATGTACCTGCCCGCTGAACAGATGGTCGGCGCTGAGCCCGCGCCCGTCGATCCGATGCTGCCCCCGCCCGCGCCGGAACCGGTCATCGTTCAGGCCGACACCCTGATGCCGCCGCCCCCGCCGCCGGCACCCGAGCTGTTGCCGCCGGACGTGCCCGACGTCGTTCC
>NZ_LZHW01000033.1 GCF_001667265.1 Mycobacterium sp. ACS4331
GGGGGGCCCCGGGGGCGGGGGGGGGGGGGGGGGGGGGGGGGGTGATCGCGGCGGCCAGCGCGGTGGCGCTGATCGCCGCACTACAGGGCGTGCTGCTGCCCTACCTGCGCCGGCAGGAGTCCAATTCCGCGCAGGGCCGGTCGTCCTACATCGGGCGCTTGGGCACCGTGACGCTCGAGGTTCCGCAGGACGGCTGGGGTGAGGTCGCCTTCGTCGACGCCGACGGCAACCGCGTCCGCGCCCGCGCCGTCAGCGCCGAACCGTCCGCGCTGCCGAAATCCACACCCGTCTACATCAGCGATGTCGACCCCGACTTCGTCCATGTCGTCGTTGTCCCGGAGCACTAGTTCCAGAGCACCGGTTCCCGAGCGCACCCGAGCACTGACAAGCCAGAAAGGCTCCCATGTCCACTCTGCTGATCGTCATCGTCGTCGCCGCAGCGGCGCTGCTGCTGTTCGTGGCGCTGCCGCTGATCTACGTCAAGAACTACATCAAGGTGCCGCCCAACGAGGTCGCGGTGTTCACCGGGCGCGGCACCCCCAAGGTGGTCCGCGGCGGGGCCCGGTTCCGGATGCCCGGCATCGAACGCGTCGACATCATGAGCCTGGAACCCTTCAATGTCAGCATCAACCTGCAGAACGCGCTGTCCAACAACGGCGTCCCGGTCAACGTCGAGGCCGTCGGCCTGGTCCGGATCGGATCGGCCGACGAGGCCGTCCAGACCGCGGTGCAGCGCTTCCTGACCTCCGATCTGAACGAACTGCAGCGCCAGATCAACGAGATCCTGGCCGGCAGCCTGCGCGGCATCACCGCGACGATGACGGTCGAGGACCTGAACTCCAACCGAGACAGCCTCGCGCGCAGCGTGGTCGAGGAGGCCGGCGGCGACCTGGCCCGGATCGGCATGGAGGTCGACGTGCTCAAGATCGCGGGCATCTCCGACGCCAATGACTACCTGAAGTCGTTGGGCCAGCGGCGCATCGCGGAGGTCAAACGCGACGCCACCGTCGGCACCGCCGAGGCCGAACGCGACGCGCAGATCCAATCGGCCCGGGCCCGCCAGGAGGGCTCGATCGCGCAGGCGGAGGCCGACACCGCGATCGCGACCGCAAACCAGCGCCGCGACGTCGAACTGGCCCGGTTACGCGCGCAGACCGAGGCCGAGAACGCCCAGGCCGACCAGGCCGGCCCGCTGGCGAATGCCCGCGCGCAGAAGGACGTCGGCATCGCGGTCGAACAGGCCGAGGCGGCGCGGGTGCAGGCCCGCATCGAGGTGGAGCAGCGCCGCGCCGAGCAGGCGCAGGCCGCGTTGGCGGCGGACGTGATCGCGCCCGCGGAGGCGCAGCGGCAGGCCGACATCGCGATCGCCGAGGGCCAGCGCCAGGCCGCGATCCTGGCCGCCGAGGCCAGCGCCGAAGCCAAGCGGCGGGCCGGTCAGGCCGACGCCGACGCCCGCAAGGCCGCGGCCGACGCCCTGCGGGTCGAACGTCAGGCCGAGGCCGACAGCTTGGCGGCCAAGCTGGTCGCCGAGGCCGCGGGCAAAAAGGAGCTCGCCGACGCCCTGCGGGTCGAACAGCAGGCCGAGGCCGCGGGCATCGAGGCCAAGCTGACGGCCGAGGCCGTCGGAAAGAAGGAGATCGCCGCGGCGCTCAACAGCTACAACGCCGACGCGGCCCGGCTGCTGATGCTGCCCGACGTGCTGGCCTCGGTGGTCAAGGCGACCGAAGCCGCAGCGACGCCGCTGGCCTCGGTGGACCGGCTCTCGATCATCGGCGGCGCCGCCGATGCCCAGGACGCCGTGGGCGGCCTGCTCGGTGTCAGCCCGATCGCGGTCGCCAAGATCGTCGAGAGCCTGCGGGCCTCAGGCATCGACCTGGCCGAGATGCTGAACGGGAACTCGCACCACCCGGCCGAATGACCCATCGGGACCTGCCGGGAACCCGCAGAACAGCGCATACTTGACGACGATGACCGCACCAGCCGCCGCGCCTCGCAAACCCATCATCCTCACCGTCGACGACGATCCTGCTGTGTCCCGGGCAGTGGCCCGAGATCTGCGCCGCAAGTACGCCGAGAACCACCGCATCGTGCGCGCCGAGAACGGCCCGGACGCGCTGGACACGCTGCGCGAGCTGAAACTGCGTGGCGACACCGTCGCGGTGTTCGTCGCCGACTACCGGATGCCGGCGATGAGCGGGATCGAGTTCCTCGAGCAGGCCATGGACCTGTACCCGATGGCGCGGCGCGTGCTGCTGACCGCCTACGCCGACACCCACGCCGCGATCGACGCGATCAACGTCGTCGACCTCGACCACTACCTGCTCAAACCCTGGGACCCGCCCGAGGAGAAGCTCTACCCCGTCATCGACGCGCTGCTGGAGGCGTGGAGAGCCGACGGCGGGCACCCGATGCCGGACACCAAGATCATCGGTCACCGCTACTCGCGGCGATCGTCGGAGGTCAGGGAGTTCCTGGCCAGCAACCGGCTGGCCTACCACTGGATCTTCGCCGACGACGACGAGGGCATGCGCCTGCTGGAGGCCGCGGGTCTCGACGACCGCGCCCTGCCCGTCGTGATCACCGAGGACGGTGAACCGCTGGTCGATCCGTCCAACACCGAGTTGGCGGCCCGGCTGGGACTGTCCACCGAACCGCGGGCCGATTTCTACGACCTCGCGGTGATCGGTGGCGGCCCGGGCGGTCTGGCCGCGGCGGTCTACGGCGCGTCGGAGGGCCTGCGCACCGTGCTGATCGAGGCTGTCGCCACCGGCGGGCAGGCCGGGCAGAGCTCTCGGATCGAGAACTATCTGGGTTTTCCCGACGGTGTGCGCGGCGATCAACTCGCCGACCGCGCGCGCAGGCAGGCCGAGAAGTTCTCGGCCGACCTCATCACCACCCGCGAGGCCGTCGCGCTGGAACTGCACGGCAACACCCGCACCGTCCGGTTCGCCGACGGCGGGTCGCTGGACTGCCGCGCGGTCGTGCTCGCCACCGGGGTGTCCTATCGCGAACTCGACGCCGACGGCTGTCACAGCCGCGACGGCGACGAGGCCAGCCTGATCGGCCGCGGCGTCTACTACGGGGCCGCCACGTATGTCGCCGCCGAGTGTGAGGACCAGGAGGTCTACGTCGTGGGCGGGGCCAACTCGGCCGGGCAGGCCGCGATGAACCTGGCGCGCACGGCCGCCCGGGTGCACCTGGTGGTGCGCGGCCCATCGCTGGAGGCGTCGATGTCGTACTACCTGATCCAGCAGATCGAGGCGACGCCGAACATCGAGGTGCACACCAACACCCAGGTGTGCCGGGCCTTCGGCGGAGAAGGCCTGGAACACCTCACGCTGATCGACAGCGCGACCAAGGAGACCACCGATGTCGGCTGCACCCAGCTGTTCATCTTCATCGGGGCCCAGCCACGCACCGACTGGCTGCCCGACGCCATCGCCCGCGACGAGCGGGGTTTCGTGCTGTCGGGCCCGGACCTGAGACCGGACTCCGGGTGGCCGCTGGACCGTCCACCGCATCACCTGGAGACCAGCGTGCCCGGGGTCTTCGTCGCCGGCGACGTGCGCGCGGAATCGGCGAAGCGGGTGGCCGCGGCGGTCGGTGAGGGGTCGATGGCAGTGATGTTCGTGCACCGCTACCTGGCCGAGACCTGATCAGATGTCCGCCACCTGCCAGCGCGACGAACTGCGCACGCTGTTCCTGGAATCCGCACCCGGCGACACGCGTTTCATCACAGTGCCGTCTCTGACTTCGTCACCACTGACCCTGTCACCCTCCGACACCCACGCCGCCATCTAACGAAGGAACTCCTCATGGCTCATGAATGCCTTCCGGACGAACTGCGGTCCCTGTTCCTGTTCGAGGCACTGTCGGACGCGCAGCTGGAGACACTGTGTAAGGACGGCCACATCGAACACTTCGAGCCGGGGCCCATCTGCGTCGAGGGCGAACCGGCGACGTGTTTCTATGTGCTGCTCGACGGCGAGCTCGTGATGTCGAAGCGGTCCGGCGGTGACGACATCGAGACCAATCGCACGTCCCAGCGCGGCGTGTACTGCGGCGCGTGGGGCGCCTACGTCGAGGGAATCCCGCACATCTACGAGTCCTCGGTGCGGGTGACCCGGCCGTCGAGGTTCTTCGTGCTCGATGCCGCGGCGTTCGGCGCGTTCGTGAAATCACAGTTCCCGATGGCGGTGCACCTGCTCGAGGGCCTCAAGGTCGGTGGCCTGCGCCAGCGCCAGATCCTGGGGCAGCGCGAGAAGCTGCTGGCCCTCGGTCAGCTCTCGGCAGGCCTCACCCACCAGCTGAACAACCCCGCGGCGGCCACTGGGCGTGCCGTGGCCGACCTGCGGGACCGAGTCGGCAAGATGCGGTTCAAGCTCGCGATGCTGGCCGACGGCAAGTTCACCCCCGACGCCATGCGCGCGCTGCTGCAGATCCAGGACGAGGTGGCCGAGCATGTGGCCAAGTCCAAGGGCCAGGAGCTGACGGCGCTGGAGACCGCCGACCGTGAGGACCAGTTGGGCCAGTGGCTCGAGGACCACGATATCGAGGCGGCCTGGGACTACGCGCCGACGTTCGTCGAGGCCGGCCTGGACACCGACTGGCTCGAGCGGGTGTCGGCGACGGTCGACGGCGCCGACGATTCCGCGACGCTGCGCGGCGCCGTCGGCTGGATGAAGTACACGATTGACGCCGAACTTCTGATGAATCAGATCGCCGAGGCCAGCAGGCGTATTTCGGCCCTGCTCGCGGGCGCCAAGCAGTACTCCCAGATGGACCGCGCGCCGTACGCGTCGACCGATGTGCACGAACTGCTGCACAGCACGCTGATGATGTTCGGCGACAAGATCGGCAAGGACAAGCCGGTGCGGCTGGTCAAGGAGTACGACAAATCGCTGCCGGAGATCCTGTGTTACCCAGGCGACCTCAACCAGGTGTGGACCAACATCATCGAGAACGCGATCCAGGCGATGAACGGTGAAGGCACGCTGACGGTGCGCACCGGCCGGGAGAGTGAGGACGTGGTTCGGATCGAGATCTGCGACGACGGCCCCGGCATCCCCGAGGACGTGCGCGAGCGGATCTTCGAACCCTTCTTCACCACCAAACCCTTCGGTGAGGGCACCGGGCTGGGCCTGGACCTGGCGTGGCGCGTGGTCGCCGAGAAGCACCACGGCAACATCCGGGTGGAATCCGTCCCGGGCGACACCCGGTTCATCATCCTGCTGCCGCTGCAGGCCCCCGCGCCGGAAGCCGTCCCGCCCAGCGAGATCACCGCGGAATAGCCGCACGCCCCGCTGCGGTTGCACGCCCCATGACCGGTAAACCAGATCTGGGCCGCTACGGAGTCTTCGGACACTTCACCCAGTTTCAGCAGCTCACCCCGGACGAGCTCAAGGACATCGAGGCGCTGGGCTACGGCGCGATCTGGGCGGGCGGGTCTCCGCCGGCCGAGCTGGACTGGGTCGAACCGCTGCTCGAAGCCACCGACACCCTCAAGGTCGCCACCGGCATCGTCAACATCTGGTCCGCGGAGGCCGGGCCCGTCGCCGAATCCTTCCACCGCATCGAGGCCGCTCACCCGGGCCGCTTCCTGCTGGGCATCGGTGTCGGGCACCCCGAGGCGCTCGCCGAGTACCGCAGGCCGCTGGACGCCCTGGGCGCCTATCTCGACGAACTCGACGCCCACGACGTGCCCAAGGAACGCCGGGTGATTGCCGCGCTCGGTCCGCGGGTACTAGAGCTTTCGGCGCAGCGCAGCGCCGGCGCACACCCCTACCTGACCACACCCGAACACACCGCATCGGCCCGCGAGATCCTCGGCCCGTCGGCGTTCCTGGCCCCCGAGCACAAGGCCGTGCTGACCACGGACGCCGAGGCGGCCCGCACCGCCGGCCGCAGGACCCTGGACATCTACTTGAATCTGACCAACTACGTGAGCAACTGGAAGCGACTGGGCTTCACCGACGCCGACGTCGCCAAGCCGGGCTCGGATGCGCTGGTCGACGCCGTCGTCGCCCACGGGACACCCGAACAGATCGCGCAGCGCCTGGCCCAGCACCTGGCCGCCGGTGCGGATCACGTACCCGTGCAGGTGCTCACCGGTCGCGACACGCTGGTCTCCGCGCTCACCGAACTGGCCGGCCCGCTGGGCCTTCGCCCCTGACGCCGACGAGAGGACTCTCATGACCGACCCAGTGGCACTCAAACCCGACCTCGGGTTCTTCGGCGTGTGGACCGCAGGTCCGGTGACCCCCGAGGAGGCCGCCGAGATCGAACGGTTGGGCTACGGCGCGGTGTGGATCGGCGCGTCGCCGGCCGCCGACCTGTCGTCTGTCGAACCGATCCTGGAGAAGACGCAGACCCTGCAGGTCGCGACGGGCATCGTCAACATCTGGTCGGCCCCCGCCGACGAGGTCGCCGAGTCCTACCACCGCATCGAAAAGGCTTATCCGGGAAGGTTTCTGCTGGGCATCGGGGTGGGCCATCCCGAACACACCCAGGAGTACGCCAAACCGTATGACGCCCTGGTGGCCTACCTCGACGCGCTGGACGCCAAGACCGTGCCGACGAGCCGGCGGGTCGTGGCCGCCCTCGGGCCCAAGGTGCTCAAGCTGGCCCGTGACCGCAGCGCGGGCGCGCATCCCTACCTGACGACGCCCGAGCACACGGCGCAGGCCCGCGAGCTTGTGGGCAACACCGTATTCCTGGCACCCGAACACAAGGTCATGCTCACCACCGACGCGGCCGCGGCGCGCGAACTCGGCCGCGAGAAGGTCGATTTCTACCTCGGCCTGTCCAACTACGTGAACAACTGGAAGCGCCTGGGCTTCAGCGACGTCGACGTCGAACCGCCCGGCAGCGACAAGCTGATCGACGCGGTCGTCGCACATGGAACCGCGGATGCGATCGCCGCACGGCTCACCGAACATCTGGAATCCGGGGCCGACCATGTCGCGATCCAGGTGCTGGGCGAGCGCGACCGCCTCCTGCCCACACTGACCGAACTGGCCGGCGCGCTGGGCCTGACCGGAGCCGCCGGTTAGGCTTTCGGCCATGCGGCTGCTGGTGACCGGGGGCGCCGGGTTCATCGGCGCGAATTTCGTGCACAGCACGGTGCGTGAACATCCCGAGGACGTCGTGACGGTCGTCGACGCCCTGACCTACGCGGGCAGCCGGGAGTCGCTGCGCGGTGTCGAGGACTCGATCGACCTGATCGAGGGTGACATCGCCGACGCCGACGTGATCGACCCCCTGGTGGCCGCGGCCGACGCGGTCGTGCATTTCGCGGCCGAGACCCACGTCGACAACGCGCTGGCCGACCCGCGACCGTTCCTGCACTCCAACGTCACGGGCACGTTCGCGGTGCTCGAGGCCGTGCGCAGACACGGCGTGCGTCTGCACCACGTCTCGACCGATGAGGTGTACGGCGATCTCGAACTCGACGGTCCGACGCGCTTCACCGAGGCCACGCCCTACAACCCGTCGAGCCCGTACTCGGCCACCAAGGCCGCGGCCGACATGCTGGTTCGGGCATGGGTCCGTTCCTATGGGGTGCGAGCCACGATCTCGAACTGCTCCAACAACTTCGGCCCCTACCAGCATGTCGAGAAGTTCATTCCGCGCCAGATCACCAACATCCTCACCGGGCGGCGACCCAAGCTGTACGGGACCGGCGCCAATGTTCGCGACTGGATCCACGTCGACGACCACAACAGCGCGGTGCGGGCCATTCTGGCTCGCGGGGAGGCGGGCCGCACCTACCTGATCGGCGCCGACAACGAGCAGTCGAATCTCGCTGTGCTGCAGTCCATCCTGACGATCATGGGTTGCGACCCCGACGACTTCGACCATGTGACGGACCGCAGCGGGCATGACCTTCGCTACGCGATCGACCCGTCGAGCCTGCGCGCCGAACTCGGGTGGACACCGGCACGCACCGACTTCACCGAGGCGCTGCGGGAGACCGTCGAGTGGTATCGCGCCAATCCCGACTGGTGGGGGCCGCTCAAGGACGCCACCGAGACCTCCTACTCCAAGCGCGGTCAGTGACATGAGTTTTCGCGAGCTGTCGATCCCCGGGGCGTTCGAGATCACCCCGACACTGCACACCGATTCCCGCGGTGTGTTCTTCGAGTGGTTCACCGATCCCGAATTCCAGCAGCTGGCCGGGCACCGCCTCGATCTGCGCCAAGCCAACTGCTCGGTCTCCTCGGCCGGGGTGCTGCGCGGGCTGCACTTCGCACAACTGCCGCCCGGACAGGCCAAGTACGTCACGTGCGTGCGCGGGTCGGTGTTCGATGTCGTGGTGGACATCCGCGTCGGGTCGCCCACCTACGGCCGTTGGGACGCGGTGACATTGGACGACCAGGTGCACAACTCGGTGTACCTGCCGGAGGGGCTGGCACACGGCTTCCTGGCTCTGCAGGACGATTCGACGGTCATGTACCTGTGCTCGTCGGGATACGACCCGAAGCGCGAACACACCATCTCCCCCGTCGACCCCGCGATCGGTGTCGAGTGGCCCGACACGGTGTTCGGGGCGGTCTCGACGCTCTCGGAACGGGACCGATCCGCACCCACGCTGGCCGAGGTCGCCGCCGCGGGGCTGCTGCCGACGTGGGAGGAGACCCAGCGCGGCGGCTAGTGCACCTGCCTGGCCAGCGCCGCCACCAGCGCGTCGTCGAGGTGTTCGACCGCCCCGAAGTCCACGGTGTCGATCGCCGCGACGAGGTCAGGGGCGTCGACGATCACCGTGGCGCCCGAGTACAGGGCGAACGGCCGGGGCAGACCGTTGTAGCCGCCGTCGGCCGCCGCCGAATCGGTGCGCACCACCACCCGCACGTCGGTGCGGACGTCGTTGATCGCCGAGGCATCCGGCAGCGCACGCACATCCCCGGCGTCGGCGCCCGTGCGCTTCAGCTGTGGCGAGTAGTCGAAGCCCAGGCCCTCGAGGTAGGCCGCGATCGGGGCATCCGACAGCACCACCGAGAGCCCCGAATCCGCGACGCGCAGCACTTCGATGGTCTTGCCCGCGAAGGCGGGGTGGGCGGCCCGAATCCCGGCCTGGCGGTCGTCGACGGCGGTGATCAACCGCTGCGCCTCGCCGGTGCGCCCCAGTGTCCGGGCGATCCACGCGAGCTGTTCACGCCATGTCCAGGTGGCGCCGTCGACGGGCCGGGTCACGGTCGGGGCGATGCGGGCCAGCTGGGCGTAGGTGTCGTCGTCGATGCTGCCGGTGTCGATGATGAGATCGGGCTTGGCCGCGGTGATCGCGGCGGTGTCGATGGCCGCCAACACCTCGGGGTCGCCAGTGACCCGGCCGGCATCCCAGTCGGGCAGGCGGCCGTCGGGCGCGACGATCGCCACGGGCTGCACCCCGAGCGCCAGCACCGCACCGCCGTCACCGGGCCCGAGTGCGGCGACCGCATGCGGTTCGGTGGCGATCTGAGTGCTGCCGTGTTGGTGCTGAAGGGTCTGCGGTGTGAAGCCGTCCTCCTGACCGGCCGGCCACAGGAAGGCGGTGGCCGCAACGACGGCGACCACGAGCACCGCGGCGGCGGCCGCCCACGGCCAGCGCCTGCGCCGGGCCGGAGGCGCCGGCGCCCCCGGCC
>NZ_LZHW01000034.1 GCF_001667265.1 Mycobacterium sp. ACS4331
CGCCCCGCTCTTTCTCACCCCCCCCCCCCCCCCCAACCCCTCCCCCACACTTTTGCTTCCACCCCCCCCCCGGGGGGGGGGGGGGGCCCCCCGGGGCCCCCCCCCCCGCCCCATGTCGGGGGAGAAACCATGCTGACGACCACGCTCGACGGCCTGTGGGTGCTGCAGGTGCTGTCGGGAATCGAAGTGCTGGCACCTGAACTGGCACTGCGCCCGCACGTTCCGAGTGTGGAGCCCAGACAGGCCGCGCTCGACCACCCCATGGCCGCCGAACTCCGTGACCAGGGCGTCATCGACGTCGACGGGGTGGTCGACGGTCCAATCCTGGAGTGGCTCACCGTGATCGCCAAGCGCGATGTCGCGCTCGTCATCAACGTCACCACACCCGTCCACGAAGGTTCGCCGCGGCGCGTGCTGCTGGCGCGCTTCGCGCAGTGGTGGGCAGCGCTCGAGCGGTCCGACGATCTAGTCCGGATCAGCGGGGTCGGGACGGCCAGCGTGGAGGGGGCAGCCACTGCGCTGCTCAGCGACCAGATCGAACGGCTGTGCAGCAGCCAGGATCCCGCGCCCATCCGTCCGGTCACCGTGGACGCGGGGGCGATGGTGGCAGCTGTGGACGACAGCGCGAGCATGCGCCGCTGGTTCACCGCCCAGGGGCTGGACGCCGACCAGGTCCGGCTGTTGATGTTGGCGTCCGATCCACAACGTTCGGCGCAGGCCTCGATGGTGGCGGTGCAGTCGGGAGTCGAGGACGGATCGGCCACACGCACACTGATCGGCCAGACCTCCGTCACGATCGTCGACACCCCGGAGGGCCGGCTGCTCTACGAGGTCATCCACCGCGACAACAGGAGGTGGATGCTGGTGAGCCCGGGATCGCAGACGGCGATCACCGACGCTGTGAGTCAACTGCTGCAAGGCCTTCCGGCCAACAGTGAGTGGTATTCGTACCGAAAGGTTGTGTAAGTGGGTACATCTGCGCCGGCGTTAGCATCGATGTCATGACCATTCCGTGGAACGAGCCGACGACCTCGGATCATGGACAGCCGCGGCATCGGGAGCCGTCGGCCGGTCAGCACAGGCATTCGGATTCCGTCTCGGGGACGCTGCGGATCTCGGATATGGTTGCGCCCCGCAAGATTCCGCCGGGATCGGGCTGGCGCCGACTCCTCTATCGCGTGACGTTCAAGACCCTGAACCTGGGCGAGTCGCCCGCTGAGCGGCACTATCGGGAACTGCGTGAACGAATTCGCAGGCACATCCGCAAGCAGTACGTCATCGGCGTGGTGTCCGGCAAGGGCGGCGTCGGCAAGACCACCATGACGGCTGCCGTCGGAGCGGTGTTCCGCGAGTGCCGGCCCGAGAACGTGGTCGCCATCGACGCCGCACCGGGTTTCGGCACTCTGGCGGGCCGGATCGATGAAACACCACCGGGCGACTACTCAGCGGTGCTCAACGACACCGATGTGCAGGGCTATGCCGACATTCGAGAACACCTGGGGCAGAACGCGGTCGGACTCGACGTGCTGGCAGGCAACCGCGCCTCCGACCAACCGCGACCGCTGGTGCCCTCGATGTTCACCGGCGTGCTGTCCCGACTCCGCCGCACCCACAACGTCATCCTGGTCGACACCGCTGATGATCTCGAACATCCGGTGATGAAGGCCGTCTTCGATGCCTGTGACACGTTGGTGTTCGTCTCGGGACTCACCGCCGACACGTCACTGCCCGTCACCCGCGCCATCGACCTGCTGCGCTCGCTCGGCTACCACGAACTGGTGTCTCGAAGCATGGTCATCCTCAACGACAGCCGAAACCGGTATGACGAGGACGCCCGTAAGTACCTGGTGGAGCGGTTCTCGCAGTCAGGCGCGACGGTGGAATTCATGCCGTACGACCCGCATTTCGCCAAGGGCGGCATCATCGACGTCCAGAATGAGCTGGACAAGAAGACACGTCTGCGGCTGTTCGAGATCGCAGCCGTCCTGGCCGACAAGTACACCCCGGACGCCGATCGGCCGCACTGATGGCGATGGCAAAGGTCTCCTTCCCCGCCCGGTGCGCCGTCGCGGTGGTGTGCGGTGAACATCTGGTGTCACAGGTGTACCCGGCGTCGGTGCCGATCGAGGTGTTCCTCGACGACGTCGTCGAACTCCTCAACGACGAACTCAAGCGCCGTGGGCTGCCCGGTCTGGAGCCCGGACTCGGCTACGAACTGCAGCGTGCCAATGGAACGCGCCTCGAGGTCACGAAATCACTCGACGATCTCGGTGTCGAGGACGGCACCACCCTGGTCCTTGCCCCAGCAGGGGAGGGCGAATCGTTTGAACCGCAGTACGAATCGCTGTCGACCGGCTTGGCCCGCGTGGGCAAGCGCCTGTTCGAGCCGGTGACGGCAGCCACCGCCGCCCACACCGCCGTCGCGATTCTTGCCATGGTCGGTGCGGTCATCGCCGCGACCGCGGTGCGCACCCGCCTGGTGGACGACTCCCTGATCCCCGCCATCGTCACCGGCGTGTTCGGAGCGCTCACGGCTGCCGGGGCGATCGCCGTCGCACGGTGGTGGCCGCAGCGCGCCGACCTGGTCTCCGGATTCGCGTGGCCAGGGGTCCCGCTGCTCGCGATCAGCGCGGCCGCGGCTGCGCCCGGCGAACTTTCGGCGGCGCACCTGTTCATCGGCGCGCTGACCTTGGTCGTGCTGATCTGCGCACTGGTGTCGGTCACCGGTCGTCACGTGACCGTGTCGGCCGCCGTGATCACGTTGTGCGCACTGGGTGGCCTGGTCGCACTGACCCGGATGTGGCGCCCCGTCCCCGCGCAGTGGCTGGGGATGTGCGCGCTCGTGGCACTGCTGCTGCTGCTGACCTTCGCCCCAACGATCGCCCTCTGGACGGCGCGGATTCGGCCACCACACTTCGGATCCATCACCGGCCGCGACCTGTTCCGGCGCAGCGACGGACTTCCGGTCGACGCCGTGGCACCGGTGGAGGACCCCGACGAGGACGAGCAGGCCGAGGCGAATGCCGACACGACACCCCGGGGAGCCGACATCGCGGCGGCGGCCCGTCGTGCGAATGGCGTCCTGACCGGACTGTGCGTCGCCGCTGCGGTCACGCTGCCGGTCGCCGTGTGGGCCACGCTGATGCCAGGACAGCCGAAGGGCAACGCCGCGGCGGTCCTGTCGGGACTGTATGTCCTGATCTTCATCAGCCGGGGCCGCAGCTTCACCGACAAGCGCCAAGCCGTGGCGTTGGTGTGCGGAGCGGCCGCTGCGGTCTGCGCCGGGGTGGCGAAATATGTTCTGGCCCAGCCTGCGGAGTCGAGCGCCGCGGTGCTCTGCGGTGCGGCGGTGCTGGCGGTGTTCGCCGGTGCAGGCCTGGTGGCCGCACTGCTGGTGCCGGTCACGCGGTTCACGCCGCTGGTGCGGATGATCGCGGAGTGGCTTGAGATCGTCGCGATCGTGGCGGCGCTGCCGTTGGCGGCGTGGATCGGGGGGTTGTTCACATGGGTGCGGATGAGATGACGGCGCCCCGCCGCGGTAGGCGCCTGAGCGCGACGGCGGGCGTTCTGCTGTTGGTCGCTGTGAGCGCGAACATTCCGGCTGCACAAGCGATCACACCGCCTTCGGTGGACCCTGCGATGGTGCCCGCCGATGGTGAGCCGGGTCCGGAGCAGCCGATGCGCCAGAGCAACATGTGCGCTCAGGCGATCACGGTCGAGGATCCGAACGTGGCGGTCACCGCACCGGGGTTCACGATGCTCAACATCAGCCGGGCGTGGGAGTTTTCGACCGGCAACGGTGTGCCGGTGGCCGTCATCGACACCGGGGTGAACCCGAACCCGCGGCTTCCCGTCGTCGCGGGGGGTGACTACATCATGGGCGGCGACGGCCTGATGGACTGCGACGCCCACGGCACGATCGTCGCGTCGCTGATCGGTGCCGCGCCCCAGGGCACGCCGATGCCGCCGCGCATGCCGGCGCGTCCCGCGTTCCCGCCGCCCTCCGGTCCCGCACCCGTGACCCAGGGTCCGCCCCCGCCGGCTGGCCAACCGG
>NZ_LZHW01000035.1 GCF_001667265.1 Mycobacterium sp. ACS4331
GGGCGGATTCAAGCGGTGGCTGCAGCGAATGTGGACGGGTCTGACAGTAGTCGGTGGAGTTCTTCGGCGGGGGTGCGCCATTTGTGGCGTTTGCGGGGTCGGGCGTTGAGTTCGGCGGCGACCTGGTCGAGCCAGCCTGGGCCGTAGAAGGACAGGTCGGTGCCTTTGGGGAAGTACTGGCGCAGCAGTCCGTTGGTGTTCTCGTTGGTGCCACGCTGCCAGGGGGAATGCGGGTCGCAGAAGTAAATCGGCAGTCCGGTGGCCTTGGTGATCTGGGTGTGCAACGCCATCTCGCTGCCCTGATCCCAGGTCAGGGAGCGGCGCAGGACCTCGGGGATGTCGGGGATCTTGGCGGTCATGGCCTCAGCCAGGGTGGCTGCGGTGCGGTTCTTGGGCAGGTGCAGCAGCATCACGAACCCGGTGGTGCGCTCGACGAGGGTGCCGATCGCCGAGGCTGAGGCGGTGCTGCCCAGGATGAGGTCACCCTCCCAGTGGCCGGGGATGGCCCGGTCGTCGGCCTCGACGGGGCGATCGGCGATGTTGATCATCCCGTCTTTGAATCTCTTGCGGTCAACAGTGTTGCGGCCCTGCGCTTTCCGTTGCACACGTCCGGAACGCAGCGCCTCTTTGACGAGCTTGGCCAACTCGCCGCGGGGCTGAACGTAGAGGGCTTGATAGATGGTCTCGTGTGACACCCACATCTCCGGATCGTCGGGGAAATCGAGGCGCAGCCGGCCCGCGATCTGTTCGGGACTGTCGTGCTTTCTCAAGCGTGCCACCACCTCGGCCAGCAGCACCACGTTGGCGTCGAGCTTGCGGGCTTTCGGGCGTTTGCGGTTGGCCTCGGCGACCTGTTGACCGGCCCAGGCCCGATATCCCGAGCCTGTCAGCCCCCGGGTGATCTCCCGGCCGATCGTGTCGCGGTGACGTTGCAACAATCCTGCAGCCTGCGCCGCGCTGCGTCCGGTCTCCAACAGCTCTTCGAGCCGACAACGTTCGAGGAACGACAACGGCCCCTTCGGAGCGCAGGTGTCAGTGACGGCATCGACAGGACACGGCGTTCTGGGCACCCAGCCAGCTTGTTCGACCCATATCCGTCCGCGGTGTTCCGGCACGCCAGCGGCCAGTGAGGCATCGATCACGCTGGCACCGGAACGCAGTGCCGTCCAGAACGTCTCCCGAATGGCCTTGCCGTATCGGATGCCGCGATGCCTGGGATCCACCCCATGGGCCGCCTCCCGGGCCCACCGGCACCCCGTTCCCGCACTGACACCAGCCACCGTGGCGGCCGCAGTCGGTGACAATCCCGACCTCACCGACTCCCAGAACACCTGCCGCGCCGTATCCGGCGCAGGCGTACCCCGCGAACGAAACGCCATCGAACAACACCCTCCAAGCAGTCAGGTGCTGCAGCGACCACTTGAGTCTGAG
>NZ_LZHW01000036.1 GCF_001667265.1 Mycobacterium sp. ACS4331
GGGCAGGCTCAAGTGATCGCTGCAGCACCTGATTGGTAAGGGGTGTTGTTTCGATGGGATTTAGAGGGCAGGGGCAGCCAGCGCCGGAGTCAGCGCGTGGGGTGTTTCTCGCAGCGGTGGATTCGGGGTCGTCGTGGTCGGCCGCTGCGATGGCGGCGCAGGTGTCTATGGAAACCGCCTCCAGGTGGGCTCGGTTGGCTGGCTACACCCCACAGACCAGGCACTTCGGTACTCGATACTCTCCACAGGCGCGGGAGGCGTTCTGGGTGGCGATGCGAGCGGGGGCGTCGGTGACGCAGGCGGCCTTCGAGGCCGGTGTGTCGGAGAGAGCGGGCCGGCGCTGGGTCCGAAAGGCTGGCTACGTGCCCAGATCCCAGCCCCGTGCGGTCGCCGATTCCGAGATCGCTGTGGTGGTCGATCTGACCACCCGAAGCCGACCTGCCTTGACGTTCACGGAGCGATGCCGCCTCGAAGAGCTGCTGGAAAGCGGGTACGAGCCTGCACGGGCAGCTGACCTCATGGGCCGACACGGTGACACCATCGCCCGGGAAATCGCCCGGGGAGACACCCAGTCGGGGTATCGGGCCAGCCGTGGTCAGGATGCGGCCGACACCGCCCGCAAAAGGCCCAAGCAACGCAAGCTGGACAAGAATCCGGCGTTGTTGGCTGTCGTTCTGGAAGGCTTGGAGGAGCGGCGCAGCCCAGAGCAGATAGCGGGTCGCCTGCGACTGGACTATCCCGACGATCCGGAGATGCGGGTGTCTCACGAAACGATCTACCAAGCCATCTATGTCCAGCCCCGCGGGGAGTTGGCCAAAGACCTCAAATCTGCGTTGCGCACCGGCCGGATCAAGCGAAAGCCGCATGGCCGCAACGAGATCGCTGAGCGTAGAAGGTTCAAAGAAGGCATGGTCAGCATCACCGAACGCCCCGCTGAGGCCGACGACCGTGCCGTGCCCGGACACTGGGAAGGCGACCTGATCATGGGTGCGGCAAACACCAGCGCGATCGGCACCCTCGTGGAACGCACCACCGGTTTCGTTGTGCTGCTGCATCTGCCCGGCGATCACACCGCCGAAACCGTCGCCGCAGCAATGACCGCCAAGATCCCGCAGATTCCTGAAATCCTGCGCCGCTCACTGACCTGGGACCAGGGCACGGAAATGGCCAAGCACACCACGATCACCGAGGCCACCGGATTGCCGATCTACTTCTGTGACCCGCACAGCCCCTGGCAACGCGCCACCAACGAGAACACCAACGGACTGCTGCGCCAGTACTTCCCCAAAGGCACCGACCTGTCCTTCTGGGGACCCGGCTTCCTCGACAAAGTCGCCACCGAACTCAACGCACGCCCCCGCAAACGCCACGGCTTCCGCACACCCGCCGAAGAACTCGACCGACTACTGTCAGACCCGTCCGCATACACCGCAGCGACCGGTTGAATCCGCCC
>NZ_LZHW01000037.1 GCF_001667265.1 Mycobacterium sp. ACS4331
CCCCCCCCCGCCCCCCGCCCCCCCCCCCCCCCCCCCCCCCCCCCCCCCCCCCCCCAACCACCCCCCCCGCGGGGGCGCGCCTGCCCCGCCCCCCCCCCGGGGTGGGTTCAGGCGCGGCCGGTGAGCCAGGCGACCGCACGGTCGCGGTAGCTGATGATGCCCTTGTAGTCGGCCATGTCGTCGGGCAGGTCGGCCAGGACCGCAGCGGCTCGCGCACGCCAGGCCGGGACGGTCGCCAGGTCGACGAACGGCAGCATGTAACTGCGGATCAGGAAGCAGATCGCGCCCGACTCAGGAAGCCTGATCAGATGCTGCACTTCGACGCGAAGGTGCACGAGGCGACCGAACTCCTCGTCGTCGACGACCTGCACGGCGACCCGGTCCGGCCCCCATTCGTGGTACCGCTCGGTCGAGACGTCAAGGCGCCGACCGATCGTCAGCGTCCAGTTGGTCCGCCGGTAGGTCTCCCCCGGCTGCAACCGCATCAGGAACTCTCTGGCCCGGGTGATCACACCGGTCTCCCGGAGGCGGGGCACGGGGCCATGAATCTCCAGGAACGACATGCCGACGTCGAACCCGAATGACCAGTCCGCAGCGAAGGTCACCACGCCGGCGTCACCGAACAGGTCGCCGTCGCGCTGGTCGAGCAGCACGATGTCCTCCTGCACCTGAGCGCCGATGTAGGCCAGCGGTTCGGCCGGGAGCGTCGACTCGTCGCCGAGCACGAAGTCCGCTGCGATGCCCAATCTCTCGTTGCGCCAGTGCCACGTGTCGCCAGACCGCTCAAGCGACATCACGTCCGGATACGCCTTGGCCAGCTCCCCCATCAGGGTGAGCATGGCGTCCCAGCAGGCCACCCGCATGTGTGGCAGCACGGCATAGCGGGTCGGATCGTCGCTCAGAATCTGTGCGCGCTGCGCCAGTTCGTGTTCGTACTCGCTGTCGACGTCCACCACACGTTCGCCCCAGGATCCTGCGGGGGTGGACACCGCACCGCCCGCGGGTTCGACGTTGGTGGTGTAGCGGTACTGGTCGGTGGGGAACGGAAACGGGAACGTCGCCACCAGATCGGGTGCGGACACCAAAGACATCGTCACAGCTTCAACTCCAGTTCTCCTGCGGCCGCGCGGGATACGCAGGCCATGATGGCGTCGCCGGCCTCCTTGTCGGCGTCGGTCAGATACATGTCGCGATGCTCGACGTCGCCGGCCGAAACCGTGAGCCGGCACTCACCGCACACACCCTGTCGGCACAGGTTGGGCACCTCATACCCCTGTGCCTCCAGTGCCTGAAGCAGCGACACCCCGGAATCGACCTCGATGCTGCTGCCGGAGTTCGCGAGCCTGACCACGAACGGCTCCCCCGGGTCGAGCGCGCCGACTCCGAAGCGTTCGAAGTGGATTCGGCTCGACGGCCACCCGTGCTCTACCGCGGCGGCCACGACGTCGTCGATGAACGTCGAGGGACCGCACACGTAGAGGTGGGCACCGAACGGCGCAGAGGCCAGGGCGGTCGGCAAGGTCGCCAGGAAATCGTTGCGCTGGGTGAAGATCCGCGCACCGTCGGTCAATGCTTCGATGTCGCCGAGGTGCGCGCCTCGGCCCGGCTTGTGCAGGTACATGACGTCAACTTTGCGTCCCCACTGCCGCGCACTGCGCAGATGGGAGACCATGGGCGTGACGCCGATTCCGGCGGCGATCAGCAGATGTCTGCTGGCGCGCAGGATCGGCGCAAAGGCGCTGCGGGGCGCCAGCACCGACACGGCGTCGCCGACCGCAAGTGCGTGGATCCACCGGGATCCACCGGCCCCGTCGGGTTGTTCGAGCACCGAGATCTCATACTGCCTCGGCTGCAGCGAGTCGCCCGTCAGCGAATAGGCGTTGGCGACCGAGCCGCACTCGACGACGATGTGGCTGCCCGGCGTGAAGGACGGCAACACCCCGCCGTCGGCGCAGGCGAGGGCCAGGCTGCGCACCCCCGGGATTGAATCATCGATGGCCCGGACCACAAGATCCAGCGTTGTCATGCGGTGGCCTCCGCGGGCCGCTCGGCGTCCACCATGAACCCGAGGTGAGTTCCCTGGCGGCGCGAGACATGGTAGTGGACATAGAGATTGCGAGCGCATCCGCTGCAGCCGACGGTGTCCTCGAGTGCGGCCGGGGCGCTGGTGTGCGCGCCGCAGTGCACGCACTGCACACGGCGCACCGTCACATCCGTCGACGCGACGGTCATCTCGTCGTCCGCGACGTCGAGGCGAACCGCATGGGCTCGCACCCGCAGGCATTCGGCCGCGGGACCGGCGATCATCAGTCGCCAACCCACCCGCGCGTCGGCCAGCTCTGCGCTCACCGCGCGGCCACCCGCCTCGCCGTCGTCGACGCGATGGACCCGCACCTCGGCATCGGGTCGAGCGGATGCGATCTTGGCACACCAGGTCTCGACGATCTCATCGGCGCCGGCGCCGACCGCCACCACCGTCCATGACGTGCCGGAAAGGTCGGCGTCGGGTTGTGACGGGGCGACTGCCCAGGGCGGCACGCTCGTCAGTTCCAGTGCGGGTTTCACGTATGGACACCTCCGGTTGACGTTGTTCACGCATAGGAGATCAAAGGCTCGTTTCAGGAACGTGAAACCGACGTCTCGGACTCTTGAATCTCGGGGCCTGCCGTACTTTGAGGCCATGGCACACGACATCGCGGTCATCGGTGCGGGCATCGCCGGTCTTGCCACCGCGGCGGCACTTCAGCGGCGTGGCCATTCCGTGTGTGTCCTTGAGGAACGGGCGGACACGTCACCCGGCGCGGGCATCAGCATCTGGCCCAACGCGCTCGCGGCGCTCGACGCCATCGGACTCGGAGACGCGGTGCGCGACGCGGGAGGCAGGGTCACCGCGGGCGCGATGCGCTGGCGCGACGGCACCTGGCTGCGGCGCCCGTCCGCCGAGCGAATAGTCAAGGCGCTGGGGGAACCCCTTGTCGTGGTGCAGCGTTCAGCCCTGCGCGACGCCCTGACCTCGGCGCTGCACCCGGGGACAGTGCGGTACGAAGCGCCGGTGACGGGACTGAGTTCACGCGGCGAGCGCGTGACGGTCACCGTGTCGGGGGCGGCCACCGTCGAGGCCGACGCCGTGGTGGGCGCCGACGGCATTCACTCGACGGTGGCGCGGCACCTCAACGGGCCTCTGCCGCTGCGTTATGCGGGCTACACCGCATGGCGGGGGGTGGCCGAGTATGTGGTGGATCCCGACCTTGCCGGGGAGACCATGGGGCCCGGCATGGAGGCGGGCCACGTGCCCCTCGGCGACGACCGCACCTATTGGTTCGCGACCGAGCGGCGATCAGAGGGGCACCGGTCACCGCAGGGTGAGCGGGCGTACCTGCTCGACAGGTTCGCCGGATGGGCCGACCCGGTGCCCGCGGTGCTGGCCGCCACGCCGCCCGAGGCTGTCCTGCGCAACGATCTGTACGACCGGGACGGCGCTCGGCACTGGACCCGCGACAACGTCGCACTCGTGGGCGACGCGGCCCACCCCATGCGCCCGCATCTGGGCCAGGGCGGCTGTCAGGGCCTGGAGGACGCTGCCGTCCTGGCCCACCTGGTGGACACCGCACCGGATCTGGCGACCGCGTTCGCGCGCTTCGAGGCCTTTCGCAAACCCCGCGTCCGCAGGCTGGTGCGGGAATCGAGGCTGATCGGCCGGGTGGTCAACCTGCGGCCGGCCGCGCTGAGTGCAGCCGCCACGCGCGCGACGGTGCTGGTGCCTGAGGCGGTGCTGACATGGCACCTCGCCCAGATCGCGGCCCGCTCGGCGTTCCGCCTGCCGGACTGACCACCCCAGAAGACACGAGAGCCGGGCATCAGTGATGCCCGGCTCTCGTGGGGGAAGCTGACTAGCCGCGTCCGCCGCAGGACGGCCAGGCGCCGATGCCCTGGGAGCGCAGCACGTTCTCGGCCACCCGGATCTGCTCGGCACGGCTGGCGTTGTGCGGCGATCCGCTGCCACCGTTGGCACGCCAGGTGCTCATCGAGAACTGCAGGCCACCGTAGTACCCGTTGCCGGTGTTGATGGCCCAGTTACCGCCGGACTCGCAGGCCGCGATGGCATCCCAGTTCACGCTGTCCGCATTCGCGGTAGCCGACAGGGCCAGCGGAGCAACCGTGAGGGCTCCACCGATGGCGGCCATGGTGAGTGTCTTCCGGAGGTTCTTCAATGTCATTCCTTTCGCCACGCGCGCGCCAATGACACGTCCACAGGGGTGGACGCGTGAAGCCTGGGGAATCAGGCGGTGATTGTCTGAGCCGTGCCGTCTCGGTCAGGCACGGCAGTGGGAGGTTCACTACCCCGTCGGGAACGCTGGCCCGACAGCCGGTGAGGCCATCACGGCCTCCAACAGTCCCACTCACACGCAGGGTGATATTTGAAATTGTTCGTCCCCGGGTTATCTGGGGTCGAAACTGACCGTACAAAGCCCGCGCGGGTTAGTCACATCAGCAGAGTGGGTATCTCAGTTTGATAACGGACAGATCACGGTCGGGCTTGTCCGAAATCCTCGCAGGTCAATACCGCATTCGCAATAGGCTGACTTACGCTGGGGAAAGCGGCGTTTGGTGACGTATATCACGGGGAAATTGTGACGTGGCCCACGTTTTCCACGCCCCGCACCAAATCGATTGCGCCTCAACCTCACTGCTCGTGAAGATGCTGCTGTGACCCCTGTGACGACAGGGACTTCACCTTATTCGGCAGGTCAGCAGCCGATTGCCGAAATTGCCGCAGCACTCTCCAGATCGGCGAAAGCCGCGGAATAACGCTGTGCTAGGGCGATCGCGATATCGGGACGCTGCCAGAGTTCACCCGCACTCGCCGTGCACAACCACAGCGTGAGCCCGTGCGCGACTGAGGCGCGATAGCGCAGCCAGATCTCGGCCATCGACGGAAGTTCCGCCTCCGGCAGGGCCAGGGCGTCGCGATACTGACTCAGAATGTCGGCCTCATGGCGCCGCCGGTCCTCAATTGTCAACGCGCCCTGCAGGAAATACCCCAGATCCAACGACCAGTTGCCCCGCCGGGCGACCTGCCAATCCAGGAAGCCGACGTCGCCGTCGGGCACCACGTACGTGTTGCCGATGTGCGGATCACCGTGCAGAAGTGTTGCCGGAGAGGCGGTCAGGCTGCGAATGTAGGGCTTCCAGATCTGCTCGATCAGCGACTCGATCGTCAACGCCCTGACCTCGTCAGGAGCGTTGTCGCCCAAGCGTTTCAAGGCCTCCGGCAGCGGAGCGATCTCCATGCCGTCCCACGGCAGAAACGGTTCGACCCACGCCAAACCCTCCTCGGCGTCCAGCCGCTCAGCCCAGAACCGGCCGTGCATCCTGGCCAGTCCACGCGCACCCGCGGCGGCCTGCTCGGGAGTCATCGGCCGGGTGGCGTCGCGGGGGTCGGCACCGCGCACGTCGAGGTCCTCCATGACCAGAATGAAATCGTAGGCATCCTCGTCGAGGGCCGCCGCATAGACGTGTGGGTGCTCCAGAGGAAGGGGCACACCGGATTTCACCGCATTGAACAGTCGTGGTTCGTGGAACATGCCACTGGTCAGGCGAATCAGTTCCTTGTGGTCGGGATCGGCCGCCTTGACGAACACCGTTTGCGGTCCCGCCCCCGTGCGATAAGTCAGACTCAGGCGGGCTCGGCGGTTGGTGCCGTCGTCGCGAGTGGCCACTGTGACGGTGTCGACTTCGGCGCCAGGGACGTCGTCGGCCAGTGCCGCGGTCATCCACGCAGGCGTGACCTCGTCCCAGCTTGTCGGAACCGACAGTGCACGCGTTGCCATCAGGTGGTCCTTTCCGCAGGCCTCCCGGCGGAGGTTACGCGCGTAACCAGTCGAAGTCCAGGGTTTTCAGGTCGACTCGCGGGTGATCACAGACGCGATCGGCACGTCCACCCGCTGCACCACACCGGGATAGCCCAGTTCGGACAGCATCGCCGCCACCGCGACGTCCACAATCGCGCCGGCGTCGAAGCCCACCGTCGTCAGGGGCGGAGAACTGACCTCGGCCGTCGGGGTGGCGTCGACTCCCATGACCGCAAGATCGTCGGGACACCGCAACCCCGCCAACCGAACACCGTGCAGCACCACAAAAGCCGTCTCGTCACTTTGGGCGCAGACCGCGGTGATCCCCACCCGATGCCACTCGGCGACCACCGTGGCCGCGGTCTCCGCGCGCACCGACCCGACCACCGGATCCGGCAGTCCACGGCGGCGTGTGGCCTCCGTCGTACCCGTCAACCAGTAGTCCCCGAGTGGCAGCCACCTGCTGACACCGGTGTAGGCGAACGCCAGTCGGCGGTGCCCCCGCGCGGTCAGATGGTCCACCCGCAACTCCCCCACCGCCAGGTGCAGATCACCCAGTGCGTTGAGTTCTGCACTGCCAAGATGAATGTGCGGAATCCCCGCCGCCCGGACCGCCTCCAACGCGGGTCCCGTCAAAGGGAAAAGGCTGGTCACCGCAACGGGATTCAGGTCAGCGATCGCGTCGACGAGAAGGCTGTCATCCTCGGTCTCGAACTGCAGGATCTGCAGCACGCCGTGCCGGGCCAACGCGGTGGTCATCCGGCTGCCGACCTCCATGGCCAGCTCTCCGAGTGCGACCCTCGGCACCACGTAGAGGACGACACCGCTGGCTCCACGGGCCAGGTTGCGCGCCGCCAGGTTCGGCCGATACCCCAACTCATCGGCCGCACGACGGACAGCCTCTCGGGTGCGTTCCGAGATTGACCGGCCCGCAACGTCGTTGAGCACATAGCTGACCGTTGCAGTGGAGACATTCGCCAACCGTGCCACGTCGGCCTTCGTGGGCCGGTGCGAGCTCATACCAGGTCTGCGGCGGTGTTGACGTTGGTCAACGCGGCGGTCTCGGGCAGGACGATCCGCTGCGTGTTGACCGAGTCGACCAGCGCGCGCATGCTGCGCTCACCGCGGGCCACCAGATCGTCGACGCGCGACGCGAGGGCCGTGCGGTACACCCCCGCCAGGTAGTGGTCGCGACCGTCCCACGGCAACACCACGTCTGGACCGACATGAGACGCCAACTCCCCGATGAGATCGGGCGTCATGAACGGCATGTCGACCGCACACACGAAGGCGCGCTCGCAGCCCGCGTCGGCCGCGGCATGCAGCCCGCGACCGGTGGCCAACAGTGGCCCGACGCCGCGCACCTCATCACGCAGGACCGTGGCATCGAGTTCGGGCAGCCGCTGTCCGGGAGCGGCGATGACGAACACCGGGGCGCAGCGTGGCGACAGCGCTTCGACGACGGATTCGACCATCGTCCGGCTGCCGGAGGCCGGGTACACCATGGTGGCCTTGTCCCGGCCCATTCGACGCGACGCCCCTCCGGCCAGCACGACGCCGGCCAGTGGAGAGGACATGCCGACAGATTAGCCCGCCAATGTGCCGAAACCGACGATTGGGCGCGCAAAACCCGGGGTTTCGCGCCCAATAGGGGGGTTTGGCGGTCCGGCTACTCGACGGTCCAGGTGTCGCGGCCACGC
>NZ_LZHW01000038.1 GCF_001667265.1 Mycobacterium sp. ACS4331
CAATCATCACCGAGCCCACTCCGCCCTCGGAGGCCAGCCGCCGGTCACCCGACTGACCAACCTCCCTGGACATCACATCTAGCCGTTCTCGGCGATGTCCTCCAGGACCGCGAACATGGTGCGGGCCGGAACCCCGGTGCCGCCCTTGGGCGTATAGCCCCACGGGCCGCCGGTGTTGTAGGCCGGGCCCGCTACGTCGATGTGCACCCACTGCACGCCCTCGGCGACGAATTCGCGCAGGTACACCCCGGCCACCAGCATGCCGGCGAACCGCTGGGAGCTGACGTTGGCCAGGTCGGCGACCGACGACTTCAGGTCATCCTTGAGCTCGTCGGGCAGCGGCATGGGCCAGCCGTTCTCGCCGACGGACTGCGACACCGCCGCAACCCGGTCCCGGAAGTCGTCACTGCCCATCACGCCGGGGATGCGTGCCCCCAGCGCCACCGTCTGCGCGCCCGTCAGCGTCGAGGTCTCGATCAGGTAATCCGGGTTGTCCTCGCAGGCCCGCACGATCGCGTCGGCCAGGATCAGCCGGCCCTCGGCGTCGGTGTTGAGCACCTCAACCGTGGTGCCGCCGTACTGCGTGAGGACATCGCCGGGACGCTGCGCGGTGGCCGACGGCATGTTCTCGGCCATCGGGACCGTGGCGATGACGTTGATCGGCAGCTCAAGCTGCGCGGCCAGCACGACGGTCGCGATGACCGCCGCCGCACCGCCCATGTCCGAGGTCATGTGGTGCATGGACGCGGCCGGCTTGATCGAGATGCCGCCGGTGTCGAACGTGATGCCCTTGCCCACCAGGGCCACCGTCTTGGCATCCTTGCGCCCGGACCGGTGGATCAGTCGCACCAGGCGCGGCGGACGCGACGACCCCTTGCCGACACCGACGATGCCGCCGAAGCCGGCCTCCTCGAGCGCCTTGCGGTTGAGGACCTCGACTTCGAGGCCGACCGAGGAGCCCAGCGCCTTGGCGCGTTTGGCGAACTCGGCGGGAAAGAGGTGGCTCGGCGGAGTGTTGACGAAGTCCCGCGCGGTCGCGACCGCGGTGGCCACGGCCGTGGCCCGCTGGGCCCGCTTCTTGGCGTCCTTGCCGGAGGCGAGCACCGTGATGGAGCTCAGCCCCTTGTCCTTGGGAGCGGTCTTGGCGCTGCGGTAGTCGACGAAGCGGTAGGAGCCCAGGATCAGGCCCTCGACCGTCGCCTCGAGGTCAACCTCGGACAGCGTGGTGAGGACGGCCTCGGTGCCGTTGATCGAGCGCGCCGCGACCCCGGCGGCCTTGCGGATGACGTCCGCGGGCCACTCCTCGCGCGGTTTGCCCAGGCCGACGGCCAGCACGCTGCCGACCGGAAGCGACGGCGCCACCAGACGCGTGACCTGCTCGGCGCCGCCCTTGGCGCCCAGCGCCACGAGCGCCTTCTCGATCTCGGCGACGGCCTCGGCGGGCAGGAACTCCGAGGCCAGCACGGCAGGAGTGGCCTCGGGGGAGTCCGGGTCCCCGCTGACCACACCGACGATCAGCACCGTGGAGTCCAGGCCGCGCTCGGGCAGCGAGGTCGCGATGGTGACGGTGGGAGACTGGTAGGCAGGTTCGGTGCTCACGGTGATCACCCTAATCACTAGGGTGGACAGCCGTGACCGATGATCTGCTGCACGGGCCCCTGGAAGACCGCCACCGCGAACTGGGCGCCAGTTTCGCCGAGTTCGGCGGTTGGCTGATGCCGGTCTCGTATGCCGGCACCGTCTCCGAACACAACGCCACCCGCAGCACGGTCGGCCTGTTCGACGTCAGCCACCTCGGCAAGGCGCTCGTGAAGGGCCCGGGGGCCGCCGAATTCGTCAACTCCGCGTTCACCAATGACCTGACCCGCATCGCACCGGGCAAGGCGCAGTACACGCTGTGCTGCACCGAGTCCGGCGGTGTGATCGACGACCTGATCGCCTACTACGTCGCCGATGACGAGATCTTCCTGGTGCCCAACGCCGCGAACACCGCGGCCGTCGTCGCAGCCCTGAAAGAGGTTGCACCGGAGGGCATCACGGTCACCGACGAGCACCGCTCCCACGCCGTGCTCGCGGTGCAGGGCCCGAAGTCGGCCGAGGTGCTCACCGCACTGGGCCTGCCCACCGACATGGACTACATGGGTTTTGAGGATGGGGAGGTCAACGGCGTTCCGGTGCGGGTGTGCCGCACCGGGTACACCGGCGAGCACGGCTATGAACTGCTGCCGCCGTGGGATCAGGCCGCCCCGGTGTTCGACGCGCTGGTGGCCGCGGTGGCCGAGGCCGGGGGCGAGCCCGCGGGCCTGGGAGCCCGCGACACCCTGCGGACCGAGATGGGCTACCCGCTGCACGGCCATGAGCTGTCGTTGGACATCTCGCCGCTGCAGGCGCGTGCGGGCTGGGCGATCGGGTGGCGCAAGGAGGCGTTCTGGGGGCGGGACGCGCTGCTGGCCGAGAAACAGGCCGGACCGCGCAGGCTGCTGCGCGGGCTGCGCGCGACGGGCCGCGGGGTGCTGCGCCCCGACCTGCGCGTGCTCGTCGGCGACCGAGAAGTCGGGGTGACCACCTCCGGCACCTTCTCACCGACCCTGAAGGTCGGCATCGCGCTGGCGCTGATCGACGCCGATGCGGGCATCGACGACGGTGCCGTCGTCACGGTCGACGTGCGCGGTCGCGCCCTGGAATGCGAGGTGGTCAAGCCGCCGTTCGTCGACGTCCGCACGCGCTGAGTGCGCCGCAGAATTCGTTGGCGCACGGTTATACAATTCCCCCTATGACTGACGGCCCTCTTTCGTTCTCGCTTGCCCGCAATCCTCAACCGGCAAGCGACGACGTAAGGGCTGCGATCCTGCGCGACCCGGGCTTCGGCCGCTATCACACCGACCACATGGTGTCGATCACCTACAGCGACGGAGCCTGGCACGACGCCGAGGTCCTCCCATACGGGCCAATCGAACTGGATCCGTCGGCCGTTGTGCTGCATTACGCGCAGGAGATCTTCGAGGGGCTCAAGGCCTATCGGTGGGCCGACGGCTCGATCGTGTCGTTTCGGCCGGAGGCCAACGCCGCGCGGCTGCGCGCGTCGGCGCGCCGGATCGCGATCCCCGAACTGCCCGAGGACCTGTTCATCGAATCGCTGCGACAGCTCATCGCGGTGGACCACGCCTGGGTGCCGCCGGCCGGCGGCGAGGAGTCGCTGTATCTGCGGCCCTTCGTGATCGCGACCGAACCGGGGCTGGGGGTGCGCCCCGCCACCGACTACCGCTACATGGTGATCGGCTCCCCGGCGGGCGCCTACTTCAAGGGCGGTGTGAAGCCCGTCAGCGTGTGGCTGTCCACCGAGTACGTCCGGGCCAGCCCGGGCGGCACGGGTGCGGCCAAGTTCGGCGGCAACTACGCGGCCTCGCTCCTCGCGCAGGCCCAAGCCGCCGAGCACGGCTGCGATCAGGTGGTGTGGCTCGATGCCATCGAACGTCGCTACATCGAGGAGATGGGCGGCATGAACCTGTTCTTCGTGTTCGGCAGCGGCGGTTCGGCGCGCCTGGTGACCCCGGAGCTGTCCGGTTCGCTGCTGCCCGGCATCACCCGGGATTCGTTGCTGCAGTTGGCCGCTGACGCCGGCTTCGCGGTCGAGGAGCGCAAGATCGACGTCGAGGAGTTGCGCAAGAGCGCGACCACCGGCGAGATCACCGAAGTGTTCGCCTGCGGGACCGCCGCCGTGATCACCCCGGTGTCGGTGGTGAAGAACGCCGATGGCGAATTCACCATCGCCGACGGTGAACCCGGTGAGGTGACGATGGCGCTGCGCGACACGCTCACCGGCATCCAACGCGGCACGTTCGCCGACACCCACGGTTGGATGGCCCGCCTCGGCTGACCCGGCGGCGCCACCTAGCCGATCGCGAGGCCGAGGGCGGTCAACGTCGTCGCGACCTCGACGGCGGCGCCGAGCACGTCGCCGGTGACGCCACCGAACCGGCGCACACAGTGCGCCACCAACGTGACCACCAGGGCCGCGACGACAATCACCACCACAGGTCCCTGCCAGGGTCTGGGCGTGACGACCGCCGCGGCGCCAGCCAGGGCGACCACCCACGCCACGGCCACCCACCAGGGCTGAGTGCCCGCGGCCAGCGACCCCAGCGTGCTGCCCTCGGCGGCGGGGACACCGCGACGGCACGCCAACACCACCGCGACCCGTCCCGCCGCGACCGCGACGACGATCCCGGCCGCCGCCAGGTCGGCGAAGGCCAGGCCCGTCAGCCCGATCGCCAGCACCACGGCCGCCACCCCGAACGGGCCCGCGGTGCCGTCGCGCATGACGGACAGGGCCCGTTCGGGCGGGCCGTAACAGCCCAGGCCGTCGGTGGTGTCCGACAGACCGTCGATGTGCAGGCCGCGGGTGGCCAGCAGCAGCACCGCGACGGCCAGCAGGCCCGACAGGGTGCTTCCGGCGCCGAACAGCTCACCGGCACCCCAGGCGACCCCGGCCGCCAGCGCACCCAGCGCCACACCCACCACCGGCAGTGCCGTCACCGCGCCCCGGCCGAACGGGGTGCTCGACCGCAACGGCAGCACCGTGAAGAACGTGAAAGCGGTTGTCAGCGAGCCGATCACGAGTCGGAGCGGCCGGACACGCCTGCCGAGTCGAAGGTCGCCATCTGCGCCAGAGTGGCGATCGCGGCCCGGACGACGGGCAGTGCGACCATCGCGCCGGAGCCCTCGCCGAGGCGCATGCCGAGGTCGACGATGGGTTCGAGTTCCAACTGGGCCAAGGCCAATGCGTGAGCGGGTTCGGTGGACCGGTGCCCGGCCTGCCACCATGCGCGAGCCCCGGGGGCCAGGCGTTCGGCGACCAGGGCCGCCGAGGTGACCACCATGCCGTCGAGCAGCACCGGGGTCCGGCGCAGCGCGGCCTGCGCCAGGAATCCCGCCATCGCGGCAAGGTCGGCGCCGCCGCCGACACGCAGCACGGCAACAGGATCCGAGCGCACCGGATGTACCCGATAGAGCGCGTCCCGCACCGCGGCGGTCTTTCGGATCCAGCCCGCGTCGTCGATTCCGGTGCCGCGCCCGATCACCGCGACCGGTTCGGTGTTGGTCAGCGCGCACACCAGAACCGTTGCCGCGGTGGTGTTTCCGATGCCCATATCGCCGGCGATCAGCAGGTCGGCACCCGAATCCACCTCCTCGTCGGCGATGTCGCGGCCGGTGGCCGCGGCCGCGGCGACCTCGTCCTCGGACAATGCGTCGGCGACCGCGATGTTCTCGCTGGACCTGCGCACCCTGTGGGTGCCGGGCGTATCGGTGTCGACCGCGACGTCCACCACGCGCACGCCGGCACCCGCGAGTTCGGCCAGCACGTTGATCGCCGCGCCGCCGGCATCGATGTTGGCCACCATCTGCGCGGTCACCTCGGGCGGGTACGCCGACACCCCGGTCCGCGCCACCCCATGGTCGGCCGCGAACACCACGACGCGGGCCCGCTCGAACTGTGTGGGTGGGCACACGCCCTGACAGGACGACACCCACACCGACAGGTCTTCGAGGCGGCCGAGTGCGCCACGGGGTTTTGTCAGATTGTCCTGCCTGGCCCGCGCCGCCGCCGCGGCCTCTGCGTCGGGGGTCGGCACAGTGCCGAACGTGGGTGCCGTCATGACAGCCCCGCCGGTTTCACGGTCAGGGGCTGGCCGGCCACCACGAGCACCACGCGGTCGCACACCGCGGCCAGGCGCTGATTGAGGGTGCCCAGCGCGTCGGCGAACAGACGCCCAGCCGGGGTCGCGGGTACGACGCTCAGCCCGACCTCGGGACTGACCAGCACGAGGGGCCCGGCGAACTGCGTGACCGCGTCGACGAGGTCCTCCACGTCGGCGCCCACCGATCCGTCCTGCCACGCGTCGCGGCGATCCATGGTCGTCGTCAGCCAGTTGCCCACGTCGTCCACGAGGGTGGGGGCGGGGGACTGGCGCAGCACCTCGGCCACCTCGGCACTCTCCACGGTGCGCCACGACGCGGGTCTGCGGTCACGATGCCCCGCGATGCGAGCCGCGAATTCGGGGTCCTCGCGCACCGGAGCGGTGGCCACGTAGGTGATCGCGGAGTCCGCTTCGGCCGCGGCCTCGATCGCCTGCTCGGCCCAACGGGACTTCCCAGACCGGATCCCGCCGAGCACCAGTGTGCGCATCGCGGCCGTCAGTCGATCTTGTCGCCGCGGTTCACGTTCGGCCGGGGCGCCCGCAGGCGTCGCATCTGCGAGGCCCGTCCGGCGGCGTAAAGGCCCAGCCGCCAGCGGCTTTCGGTGTTGCCCGGGAACTTCACGTCCACCTTGCTGTTGACCTTGCGGGCCAGCAGGATGGCGTCGACGGCCATCATGGCCATCAGGATCAGCATGCCGGGGGAGATGTAGTACTGGACCTGCGGCACCGCAAGCATGATGAAGATCAGCGCCAGCGCCAACGGCATGAACATGCCGAGCAGGTTGTAGCGCGAGTCCACGACGTCGCGGACGTAGCGGCGCACCGGACCCTGGTCGCGGGGCAGCAGGTAGGCCTCTTCTCCGGCCATCATCCGCTCGCGGCGCTCGTTCATCCGGCCGCGGCGCTCCGCACGCTCGGCCTTGCGCTCTTCCCTGCTGAGTTTGGGGCCGGCCATGGCCTTGCGCCGCGCGCGGGCCTCGGCGGTGGTCATCGGCGCGGGCGCCACCGGGCCGCGACGACGTCCGTCGTCGCGCTTCGGTGTCGGGCGGCCCTTGGGTGCGGTGGCTTTGGCCTGTGCGGCCCTCTCCTCGGCCGCGGTTGCTGCGGCCGAGTCGGCTGCGGCGTCACCGGTCGGATCGGAGCCACCCTCCGACGCGCCGCCATTCTTACGACCCAGCAGTTTCACGCCTGCCAGATTACTGCGGTGAGCGTCGTGCCTCGTCATGCACCCACCGGAGCCGCGTTCTACGCTGGCGCAATGACTGCGCGGGAGACCTCGGCCCTGCGTGTGCTCATCGCTCCGGACTGCTTCGGCGACACCCTGTCGGCCGTGCAGGCGGCCGAGGCGATCGCCGAGGGATGGCGGCGCAGTCGTCCCGGTGACCACCTGCTGTTGGCGCCGCAGTCCGACGGTGGCCCCGGTTTCGTCGACGTGCTGGCCACTCGCTTCGGTGGAGTGCGCCAGACCCGGGTGTCCGGCCCGCTTCAGGACGAGGTCGACGCGGCGTGGGTGTTCGAGGAGGCCCACGCCACCGCCTACATCGAATGCGCCGCGGCCTGCGGACTGGCGCTGCTGGGCGGCCCGCCGACCGTCCAGACCGCGCTCGCCGCGCACACCACCGGCGTGGGCCAGCTGGTCGACGCCGCGGTGGCTGCCGGGGCACGCCGCGTCGTCGTGGGGTTGGGCGGCAGTGGCAGCACCGACGGCGGGCGGGGCCTGGTGGACGCACTCGGTGGTCTGTCCGCGGCCCGGGACCGACTCGCCGGCGTCGAACTGATCGTCGCCTCCGACGTCGAGCACCCCCTGCTGGGCCCGATGGGTGCAGCCCGTGTGTTCGGACCGCAGAAGGGTGCCGACCCCGCCACGGTCGAACTGCTCGAGGCGCGGCTGACCGACTGGGCCCGCCGCCTCGACGAGTTCGCTGGGCGCCCCGTCAGTGAACAACCGGGAGCCGGCGCTGCCGGCGGGCTCGGCGCGGCACTTCTGGCGATCGGTGGACGGCGCGAATCCGGTGCGGCGATCATCGCCGAGCACACCGACCTGGCCGACGACATCGCCTCGGCTGGGCTCATCATCACCGGGGAGGGCCGGTTCGATGACCAGTCGCTGCACGGCAAGGTGGTCAGCGCGCTGGCGGACGGAGCCCGCGCCCGCGGCATCCCGGTGCTCGTCCTGGCTGGCCAAGTCACGCTCGGACGGGAAGAGCTCGACGTGGCCGGGATCGCCGCCGCCCACGCGATCGCCGACTACGCGGGCTCTGTCCAGCGCGCGATCGACGACGCGGCCGCCCAGTTGACCGGTCTGGCCGCCAAGACCGCCGCAGAACTACGGGAATAGGCGCTGGCCTTGGTACCGTTGAAGGCGTGGGCGCACCGCTCGTGCAGCCCCAACACGCCCAACACGGCAGGGAGAAGGCAATGACTGTTCAGGACGAATCCGCCACCACCACCCATGGTGTGATCCTGACCGACGCCGCGGCCGCCAAGGCGAAGTCGCTGCTCGACCAGGAGGGCCGGGACGACCTGGCGCTTCGGATCGCCGTTCAGCCGGGTGGTTGCGCCGGCCTGCGGTACAACCTGTATTTCGACGATCGTGCCCTCGACGGCGACCTGACCGCCGACTTCAACGGCGTCAAGCTGACGGTCGATCGGATGAGCGCGCCGTACGTGCAGGGCGCTCAGATCGACTTCGTCGACACGATCGAGAAGCAGGGCTTCACCATCGACAACCCCAACGCCACGGGTTCGTGCGCGTGCGGCGACTCCTTCAACTGAGTCAGAACGCTCCCGCCGTGCGCATCACGTAGGAGCACACCAGGATCTGGTTGTTGTGCGTGAGCAGTTGTGCCACGCCCTGACGCTCCTCGGGGCCGCGCGTCCCGCGCGCGGGCGTGACCCGCATCGAGAACAGCACCTGCGCGCTGGCGGGCGACGCGAACACGATCTGGTCCACCGAGGTCACCTCGGCCCGGCTGAACTGCTTGTTGAACGCATCCGCGGACAGCTTGGCCAGCGCGTCGTCGGAGCGCCTGTCCCGCACACCGTCGTACAGGCCGCACAGCGTGTTGCGTGAGATGGTCTGCAGATCCTTGTCCGACAGCGCGTCGAGGTAGTTCTGGATCGCGGTCTTGGCGCTGCTGTCGTTGATGACGCCGGTTGTCGTCGTCGCCGCCTCATCGCGGGCCGCCCACACCACCGCGGCCACCAAACCCGCCACGGCGGCCAGCACGACCAGCCACGTGAGCAGCCTGCGCCCGCGGCGCGGTGCCGGATAGGGGACCGGTGGCGGAAGCGGACCGGGGTAGGACTGGGCCGGTCCGGGGTATCCCGGTCCATAGCCGGGGGGTACAGGCTGCACCGAGGTGACGTCGGTACCCTGAGGCGGCGGGTACGGGCCGGCCATGCTGTCTCTCCCAGATATCCGGTGAGGCCATCGTGGCAGCTCGATCGGCGAACTGTGGCTCTGGTAGGCAGGTTAGCGCACGTCGACGGTGGTGTTCGGGCGCGCGGTGGCCGCTAGGCTTCTCCTGACCGATTGATTTGAAGGGCGGACAAGTTCGTGACGATTGCTGTGACCGGATCCATCGCAACTGATCATCTGATGCGGTTTCCGGGCCGATTCTCCGAACAGCTGCTCGCCGAACATCTGCAGAAGGTCTCGCTGAGTTTCCTGGTCGACGACCTCGTGGTGCGTCGCGGCGGTGTCGCAGGCAACATGGCCTACGCGATCGGGGTCCTGGGCGGAGACGCCGCGCTGATCGGTGCGGCCGGCCTCGACTTCGCCGAGTACCGCGCCTGGCTTGAGAACGCGGGCGTGAACTGCGACCACGTTCTGCAGTCCACCACGGCCCACACCGCCCGGTTCGTGTGCACCACCGACCAGGACATGGCCCAGATCGCGTCGTTCTACCCGGGCGCGATGTCGGAGGCCCGCAACATCTCCCTGGCCGACTACGTGAACGCCGACGGCGCACCCGAATTGGTGATCGTCGGGGCCAACGACCCGGAGGCGATGTTCATCCACACCGAGGAGTGCCGCAAGCTCGGCATCCCGTTCGCGGCCGACCCGTCGCAGCAGTTGGCGCGCCTGTCCGGCGATGAGATCCGCCGCCTGATCGACGGCGCGGAGATCCTGTTCACCAACGACTACGAGTGGGACCTGCTGCTGAGCAAGTCGGGCTGGACGGCCGACGAGGTCATGGCACAGATCGGTCTGCGGATCACCACGCTGGGTGCCAAGGGCGTCGACATCGTCGATCCCGACGGGACCACGCTGCACGTCGACGTCGTACCCGAAACGCACCAGACCGATCCGACGGGCGTCGGCGACGCGTTCCGCGCCGGTTTCCTCACGGCCCGCAGCGCGGGTCTGGACCTCGAGCGCGCCGCGCAGCTCGGTTCCCTGGTCGCGGTCCTGGTCCTGGAGACCGAGGGCACCCAGGAGTGGACGTGGAACCGCGACGCGGGCCTGGCCAGGCTCAAGGACGCCTACGGCGCAGAATCCGCGAGTGCGATCGCGGCCGCACTGGTCTAGACCCCTCCGAACGGGCTACAGCTCGACGGGGTAGGTCGGCTCGCTGATCGCCGGGGTGATCGACCCCTCGACGAAGATGGCGTGCCAGAGCATGAAGATCAGCACGGTCCACAGCCGCCGGCTGTGGTCGCTGGCACCGGCCTGGTGCTCGTCGAGCATGCGGCGCACGCCGGCGCGATCGACGAGGTGGTCGGTCTGCGACTGCGCGACCATCTCATACGACCAATCCAGCAGCTCACCCGATCGCAGCCAGTGTCGGATCGGCACGGGGAAACCCAGCTTCGCGCGATGCAGAACATGCGCGGGCACGATCGGCTCCAGCGCGCGCCGCAGCGCATACTTCGTGGTGGTCCGGGTGATCTTCTGTTCCAGCGGCAGCCGCGAGGCCACCGCGAACACCTCGGGATCCAGGAAGGGCACCCGCAGTTCCAGCGAATTGGCCATCGTCATCTTGTCGGCCTTGACCAGGATGTCGCCGCGCAGCCAGGTGAACAGGTCGATGTGCTGCATGCGCGCCACCGGGTCGGCACCCTCGGACAGCGCATAGATCGGCGCCGTGACGTCGGTGTGGGTCCACTCCGGCCGGAAGTCGGGCAGTACGGCGCGCAACTGTGCGTCGTTGAAGCTGCGCGCGTTGCCGTAGTAGCGCTCCTGCAGGGTCAGTGAACCCCGGTGCAGCAGGCTCTTGCCGCGCATGCCCTCCGGCAGGGGCCGCGACATCCGGCCGACCGACCGCCGCAGCGCGGCGGGCAGGTAGTCGAAGGCCTTCAGCGACAGCGGTTCGCGGTAGATCGTGTACCCGCCGAACAGTTCGTCGGCGCCCTCGCCGGACAACACGACCTTGACGTGCTTACGCGCCTCCCGCGCGATGAAGAACAGCGGCACCAGCGCCGGATCGGCGACCGGCTCGTCGAGGTACCAGACGATCTCGGGCAGGGCTGCGACGAACTCGGCCTGCGAGACGACCTTGGCGACGTGCCGCGCTCCGATGGCCTCGGCCGAGGCGACGGCCACGTCGATCTCCGAGAAGCCCTCCCGTTCGAACCCGGTGGTGAACGTGATCAGGCGCGGGTTGTGCCGCATCGCCAACGCGGCGATCGCCGTCGAGTCGATGCCGCCGGAAAGGAATGCGCCCACGGTGACATCGGCACGCATGTGCTTGGCCACCGAGTCCTCGAGGACCGCGGTGATCTCGTCGTAGCGGGCCTGTTCACCGCCCGGGGTGAAGGGCACGGCCTTGAACTGGGGCACGAAGTAGCGGCTGACCTCCGGGGCCTGGCCCGGCCGGATCCGCGCATAGCAGCCCGACTCCAGGCGGCGGACCCCGCGGTGCAGCGTCTCGGGTTCGGGGACGTACTGCAGCACGGTGTAGTGCTGGACGGCCCGCGTGTCGATCCCGGTGTCGACCCCGAGTTCGTCGGCCAACTCGAGCAGGCATTTCTTCTCGCTGCCGACGACCGTGCCGCCGGGACCGGTTGCCATGAACAACGGCTTGATGCCGAACGGGTCCCGCGCGCAGAACAGCTCGCCGGCGACGGTGTCCCACAGGGCGAACGCGAACATCCCGCGGAGTCGTCTCAGCGCGTCGGGTCCCCAGTGGTGGTAGGCCGCGACGATGGCCTCGCCGTCGCCCTCAGTGGCGAAGACCACACCGTGCTCGGCGCGCAACTGCTCACGCAGCTCGAGGTAGTTGTAGATCTCGCCGTTGAAGACCAGCACGTAGCGGTCGGGCGTCTCCGGAGGGCCCCAGCGCAGCGGCTGGTGGCTGTGGGCGATGTCGATGATCGACAGTCGGTTGAAGCCCAGCACAGAGCGGTCGTCAGACCAGGTGCCGGGTTCGTCCGGTCCACGGTGCCGCATCAGATGCGACGCGCCCGCAACCGCTTCCACGATCTCGCTGGTGACGGACCGGGCCGGGTCGCGTACCAGGGCTAGCAGTCCGCACATCGGGAGCCAGTATGCCCCACCACCTGCGATGTGACGAAGCGGCGGGCAGCGTGGGAGACACGCACGGGCCCCGAGGGGTAGGTGTGTTGAGCCTGTCGCGGGGGCGTGGTCTACGCTGCGTAGTATTCGATTCGCGCCGCTTCAGGCGTGCTTTGGGATGGACGAAAACTCATACAGGAGGCGCCGACGTGAAAACCCGCGGGCAGGCCTTGTCACAGGGCCGATCTCGGCGGTTCCGGATGCTTGGCCTGGCGCTGACGCTGGGTACGGCTGCCGTCGTGCTCAGTGGCTGCACCTGGCAGGACGTCATCGGACTGGGCTGGCCGAAGGGCATCACCCCGCAGGCGCATGCCAACTATGACTTGTGGCTCGGATCGGTGATCGCGGCGTTCGTCGTCGGCGGCATCGTCTACATCCTGCTGTTCTGGACCTCGGTCTTCCACCGCAAGAAGGACTCCGACACGGAGTTCCCGCGGCAGTTCGGCTACAACATGCCGCTGGAGCTGGTGCTGACGGTCATCCCGTTCCTCATCATCTCGGTGCTCTTCTACTTCACCGTCGTGGTGCAGGAGAAGATGATGGAGGTCACCGACGATCCTGAGGTGGTCATCGACGTCACGGCCTTCCAGTGGAACTGGAAGTTCGGGTACCAGAAGATCGACTACGCCGACGGCACCTTCAGCTACGACGGCGCCGACCCGGAGCGCAAGGCCGCGATGGTCTCCAAGCCGGAGGACCACGGCGACGCGCACGGCGCGCACCAGGAGTACGGCGCCATCCGTGGCAGCCGCCCCGAGGACCGCAGCTACCTGAACTTCGACAAGGTCGAGACCCTGGGCTCGAGCACTGAGATTCCGATCCTGGTGCTGCCCAAGGGCAAGCGCGTCGAGTTCCAGATCGCCTCGGCCGACGTGATCCACGCGTTCTGGGTTCCGGAGTTCCTCTTCAAGCGGGACGTCATGCCCAACCCCAAGGAGAACAACTCCCAGAACATCTTCCAGGTCAGCGAGATCACCGAGACCGGTGCGTTCGTGGGCCGCTGCGCGGAGATGTGCGGCACCTACCACTCGATGATGAACTTCGAGGTCAGGGTCGTCGAACCCAACGATTTCAAGGCGTACATGCAGCAGCGCATCGCCGGTAAGGACAACGCTGAGGCACTGCAGGCGATCAACCTGCCGCCGACGTCCGTCACGACTAAGCCGTTCGACTCTCGCCGTGGCGAGCAGGTCGGCGCGCAGACCAACTGATCAGAGGGCGCAGCATGCATATCGAATCCAGGCTGTTTGAGATCCTCACGGCGTTCTTCGCGCTGGCGACCGTGGTGTACGCGGTGCTGACGGCGATGTTCGCCAGGGGCGGCGTCGAGTGGGCCGGCACCACCGCGTTGGCGTTGAGCACGGGTCTCTCGCTGATCATCGGGACCTTCTTCCGGTTCGTCGCTCGCCGACTCGACACTCGTCCCGAGGACTACGAGGACGCTGAGATCAGCGACGGCGCAGGCGAACTCGGCTTCTTCAGCCCGCACAGCTGGTGGCCCATCGCGATCGCCCTCTCCGGTTCGGTGACCGCTGTCGGCATGGCCCTGTGGCTGCCCTGGCTGATCTTCGCCGGCGTCTGCTTCATCCTGAGCACCGTGGCCGGTCTCGTCTTCGAGTACTACCTCGGTCCCGAGAAGCACTGACAGACGCTCGCACGCGTTTCGGCGGGTGTGAAGGTCACAATCCTGGCGCGACACGACGCGCCAGGATTTCCGTCGGACTCGTTCTACCGCCTCGGTTGGGTAGTGTTGCCGGGGCGCAACTAGTCGAGAAGGACAGGCGAAGATGAGCGGGCCGAATTCTCCGGGACCCGAGTCTGCGGACGAGCCGGGCGACAGAGCCGGCGAGGACCAGCCGACCGCGGTGGATCGCGTCGACGATGTCGGCGCCGGTGAATTCCCGTCACAGGCGTATTCGGCGCCTGAGTCCGAGCAGTTCATGAGCGGGCCGTACGTGCCTGCCGACGCCAATCTGTACGACTACGACGGGTACGACGGCTATAACGCCGAGGTCGCGCCGGTCGACGGTGAACGCCCGCCGCGCTGGCCGTGGGTGGTCGGCGTCACCGCGATCATCGCGGCCATCGCGCTCGTCGTGTCGGTGTCACTTCTGGTGGCCGACACCGACACGAACACCCTGGCGACGCCGGCGACCTCCACGACGACGGCGCCTCCGGTTCAGGACGAGATCACCACGACCGAACCGCCGCCGGCGCCGCCACCGACGACCACCACCACGACCCCGGCCGGGCCTCGCCAGGTGACGTATTCGGTGACCGGGACCAAGGCGCCGGGGGACATCATCTCGGTGACGTATGTGGACGCCTCGGGACGTCGGCGCACTCAGCGCAACGTCTACATTCCGTGGTCGCTGACAGTCACGCCGATCTCGCAGTCCGAGGTCGGCTCGGTGCAGGCCTCCAGCCTGTTCCTGGTCAGCAAACTGAACTGTTCGATCACTACGAGCGACGGGACCGTGTTGTCGTCCAACACCAACAACGCAGCCCAGACGAGCTGCTGATGGCCGGGATGAGGGAGCGCGCCCAGGGGTGGTCGCCCGACGTGATCGACCGTGCCCTGATCGTCGCCTGTGCGGTGGCGTGGCTGCTGGCGCTGGGCTTTGCGGTGGCCGCGGGCGTCGCCCTGGCCGACCTCGGCGGGGGACGCTCCAGCGGCACCGCGGAGGACGGGGACACGCCGTGGCTGCTGTACACCGTGATCGGGGTGTCGGCGCTGGTGATCGCCGTGGCGGTGCCCCTTCTGCTGCGGGCCCGGAAGGCGACCCCGGACAGTGTGACCGCGGCCCCGGCAGAGTCCAGCAGGGCCCGCGTCGCCGCCTCGCGAATCCATGCCGGTTATCCCGCGTCGACGGTGCGATCGGCCCCGTCTCGGCTCCCCTCGGCCGCGATGGACCGGCTGCTGCTGCGCTGTGGCCTGGGAGTCCTCACGGCAATGGGCGCGGCCTACATCGCCGTCGCGATCGCCACGCACCTGATGGCCATCGGCTCCGACGGAACGGCGTGGGCGTTGTATGCCGTGGCCGGCCTGCTCACGCTCGGGATGGCCGCGATTCCGGTGCTGCTGGTGCGACAGCTGCCGTCACAGCAGGCTGACTGACCCTCCCTGCGCGACCGTTCGGTGGGTGCGTGACGCGCCCCGCCGGATGCACGTGAGTCGCCGCCCGCCCGCTGATCATCGATGCGTGAGTGCGCTCTGTTCGGTGCAGCTCGGGGCCCCTCTCCGGCAGTTCGGGTTTCGGATCGCTGTCCCTGGTGCCGAGCCGCGTTCCATCCCGGGTTGTACGGCGGCGCTGTCGTTCCCGCTGACACCCCCGACCGGGGCGACGGGCGACCTTCGTCGGCCCAGTCTTGTGCGGCATTGCATGCTTTTCGGCGAAATCTGCTGCGGTTCCGCACAAAAGAGCGCCGTGTGGGCCCGCCGCGGGGGAGGGGGAGTGCCACCAACCCAGCGCAGAGAGCACCGCGTGAGCCCGGCGCGGGGGAGGGGAGTGCCACCACCGAAGCGCAGAAAGCGATAGGGGCCGCCACCGCAATGGTGACGGCCCCGATCGCTGTTCGGTGCGCAGTCGGCTAGTGCCCGTGCCCGTTTCCTTGGCCGTTGCCCGTGCCGTGCTCGTTGTCCTGGTACTCCTTGAGGGCCGTGAGCGCCTTGTGCTCGGCCGCGTGGGCGGCCTCGGTCAGCGCCCGGTCCTCGGAGACGGGATCGGCGAACAGGAAGCTGCCGGAACCCGGTGCACCACCGGAGCCGAGCTTGTTCATCTTCTTCGGCAGCGCCGCACCCTGGTACTCGAGCGGGATCGGATGACCGTGCTCGTCGACCGGGCCGATCGGCTGGTGCAGCTCGATGTAGGCACCGTGCGGGAGCCGCTTGATGATGCCGGTCTCGATGCCGTGCTCCAGCACATCGCGGTCGCTGCGCTGCAGCGCGATGGCCCACCGGTAGGCGATGAAGTACACCAGCGGCGGCAGCACCACCATGCCGATACGGCCGATCCACGTGGTCGCGTTCAGCGAGATGTGGAACTTCAGCGCGATGACGTCGTTCATCGCGGAGAACGTCAACACCAGGTAGAGCGCAATCGCCATGGCGCCGATCGCGGTGCGGACCGGAGCGTCACGGGGACGCTGCAGCAGGTTGTGGTGCGCGTAGTCCCCGGTGAACTTCTTCTCCAGGAACGGCCAGGCGATCAGCAGGCCGAACACCAGACCCATGATCAGCGCCACCCAGGTCGACGCCGGGACGGTGTGACCGAACGGGTAGAGCTCCCACGGCGGGAAGATACGGGCCAGGCCTTCTGTCCACATCATGTAGAAGTCGGGCTGGCTGCCCGCGGAGATCTGCGAGGGCCGGTACGGGCCCAGGTCCCAGATCGGGTTGATCTGGAGAAGACCACCCATGAGGCCGAGGATGCCGGTGACCATGGCGAAGAACGCGCCCGACTTCACGGCGAACACCGGCATGACGCGCACGCCGACGACGTTGGTCTCGGTGCGGCCGGGCCCGGGGAACTGCGTGTGCTTCTGGAACCACACCAACGCCATGTGCGCACCGATCAGGGCCAGGATGATGCCCGGGATGATCAGGATGTGCAGCGCGTACATGCGCGGGATGAAGATACCGATCGAGCAGTCGTTTCCGACGCCGCCACAGGGGAAGTCGCCGCCGAACAGCGCCCAGTGCAGCCAGGTGCCGATGACCGGCATACCCAGGGTGATCGAGCTCATCGCGGCGCGAAGACCGATGCCGGACAGCAGGTCGTCGGGCAGCGAGTAGCCGAAGTAACCCTCGAACATCGCCAGGATCAACAGCAGCGAGCCGATGACCCAGTTGGCCTCACGCGGGCGGCGGAACGCGCCGGTGAAGAAGATGCGCGCAAGGTGCACCATGATCGACGCCGCGAACAGCAGGGCCGCCCAGTGGTGGATCTGCCGGACGAACAGACCGCCGCGGACCTCGAAGCTGATGTCGAGCGCCGAGGCGTAGGCCCGCGACATCTCGATGCCACGCAGGGGCTGGTACACGCCCTGGTAGGTGACCTCAGCCATCGACGGGTCGAAGAACAGCGTCAGGTAGACGCCGGTGATCAACAGGACGATGAAGCTGTACAGGGCGATCTCACCCAGCAGGAAGGACCAGTGGGTGGGGAAGACCTTGTTGAGCTGTCGCCGGACCGCTGCGGACGGGTGATAACGCGAGTCCATCGCGTCACCCTGCTTGGCCAGCCGCTCACCGATTGCCGAACTCATGATTTGCGCTCCCAGAAGGCCGGGCCGACAGGTTCGATGAAGTCACCGTTGGCCACCAGGTAGCCCTCGGTGTTGATCGTGATGGGCAGCTGCGCCAGGGCGCGTGCCGCGGGGCCGAACACCGGCTTCGCGAAATGCAGCGCGTCGAACTGCGACTGGTGGCACGGGCACAGGATGCGGTAGGTCTGCTGCTCGTACAGCGACGAGGGGCAGCCGAGGTGCGAGCACACCTTGGTGTAGGCGAAGAACTCACCGAAGTTGAAGCTCTCCTGGCCCTGACGCCGGACGACCCGGTGCATGTCCTGAGGCTTGATGCGGATGAGCATCACGGGGTTGCGCACACCCATCTGGATCTTGGCCAGATTGTGGTGCGACTCAGGAGTGGTGCCGTCACCGTCGGCCTCACGCCACGGGAACACAGTCTCCATGCCGCCGGCGTCGATGTCCTCGGGGCGCATCTTGACGAAGGGTGCGTGGCCGTCGCCGGTCGCGCGGGCGAGGTAGATGGTCTCGCCGGCATACCGCGGGGTCCACCCCGAGGTCCACAGCACGGCCTTCTTGCCCTCGGCGGTCGGGACGACGGGCTTCCACGGGTTCTTGATCAGACCGCCGGCGAACGCCACCAGCGTGCCGAGGCCGAACGCGCCGAGTCCGAGCCCGAGCGAGGCGCCGATCATCTTGCGGCGCTTGATGGTCGAGCCCTCGAGGGCGTCGGTCAGGTTGGCCACCACGGTCTTGCGGTCGAACTCGCTCGACGCACCGTCGTGGCGGTCCTGGACGGTGATCTCCTCAGGAATGAACTTCTTCTGGTAGAGCACCGCGCCGATGCCGATCGACAGGATCGACAGGCCGAAGGTCAGGCCGTACATCGGGGTCGCGAGGTTGTACCAGATGCTGTCCGGATCCCACTGCCACGGCCAGAACAGGAAGACCACCAGCAGTGCGAGCCCGCTGAGGCCGCCCAGGAGGAGCCAACCGGCGACACTGCGCTCGGCGCGCTTCTCGGCGCGGGTGCCCTCGACGGGCCAGCGGTCCTCCTTGAAGATGATGTTCACGCCGTCCTTCTGACCGCCCAGGGCCAGAAGTTCCTCGCGTGACATCGATGCCAACTGTTCGTCAGTCGGCTGCTGCGCGCCAGTCGCGTCGCTCATGCTCGTGCCCCGATCCACATCGCCACACCGATCATCGCCACCATGCCGACGATCCAGATCACCATGCCCTCAGAGGTGGGGCCCAGTGCGCCCAACCCGTAGCCACCGGGGCTGGGGGTCTCCGCGGCGTGCCGGACGTAGCTGACGATGTCCTTCTTCTCCTCCGGGCTCAGCTGCCGGTCGGAGAATTTGGGCATGTTCTGTGGGCCCGTGAGCATCGCGGTGTAGATCACCTGCGGGTTGGCGTCACCGAGCGCCGGTGCCCACTTGCCGGAGGACAGGGCGCCGCCCTGACCGGTGAAGTTGTGGCATGAGGCGCAGTTCAGGCGGAACAGGTCACCGCCGCGGGCGACGTTCCCGTTGGTCAGCGACTCCTGGGCGATCTGACCGTTCTCATCGCGGACCACCAGCGGTCCGCCGCCGTTGGCCTGGATGTAGGCGCCCAGCGCGTCGATCTGGCTCTCGTCGAAGTTCGCCGGCTTCGACGGCGCCTGAGCGTTGAGGCTCATCGCGGGCATGCGGCCCGTCGACACCTGGAACCACACCGCTGCCTCACCGACGCCGATCAGGCTGGGGCCGCGGTCGGCGACACCCTGCAGATTGGCGCCGTGGCAGCTGATGCACGACGTGTCGTAGAGCTGCTTGCCGTTGCGCAGCAGGGCCGACTGGGATTCGTCGGCGACTGCGACCTGTGGCTTGGGGGTCAGCACTGCCGCCAATCCGCCGGCCATCGCCAGCGCCACCAGCAGCAGCATTCCGGCCGTCAGTCGGCGGCGCAATCGCCGCCGGGACCGGTCACCGCTGGTCGATCCGATCAACCGCGAGATCATCAACCGAGCACTCCTGTTCATCACAGCGCTGGACTAACGGACGAAATAGATGACGGCGAACAGCGCGATCCACACGATGTCGACGAAGTGCCAGTAGTACGACACCACGATCGCGGCAGTGGCCTGCGCCGGCGTGAACTTGCTCATCTTGGTGCGCAACAGCAGCAGCACGAAGGCGATGAGACCGCCGATGACGTGCAGGCCGTGGAAACCGGTGGCCAGGTAGAACACCGTGCCGTACGCACTGCCGGGGATCGTCGTGCCGTGCTGGACGAGGTGGACGTACTCATACGCCTGGCCGAGCACGAAGAACGTGCCCATCGCCAGGGTGATGGTGTACCACCGGCGCAAGCCGAAGACGTCGCCGCGCTCAGCGGCGAACACACCCATCTGGCAGGTGAACGACGACGCGATCAGCACCAGGGTCACCGGTACGGCCAGCGCGAGGTTCAACTCCGTGGGAGGTGGTGGCCAGTCGCCACCGGCTTGTGCGCGCGCAGTGAAGTACATCGCGAAGAGGCCGGCGAAGAACATGAGTTCACTCGAAAGCCACACGATGGTGCCGACAGAAACCATATTCGGCCTGTTCAGCGAATGTACGCGCGACGTGATTGCAGTCCCTGAGGTACCCACAGCGGTCGTCACACCAAGAAGTATGACGCTTTGTAGTTGTCGATCTCCACCCGGGGATGCTTTTGGCGGAGAGTGTCGCGTTCGGAGGGTCCCTCCCGCTTGCCGGATGCGCGTCCCGACGTGGGAATATCGGTGCGTGATTGATACCCAGACCCGACCGGATCCGGCCGCCCCGTCCTGGCGCGGCATCCTGAGCCGCCTCACCGAACTGCAGCCGCTGGCGCCGGGTGAGGCCGGTTGGGCGATGGACCAGATCATGACCGGGGCGGCCACGCCGGCGCAGATCGCCGCGTTCGGCGTCTCGATGAAGATGAAGCGTCCGACGCCGGCCGAAGTCAGTGAGCTCGCCGACACGATGCTGTCGCATGCCCGCAAGGTGCCCACCGATCGGATCGGCACCGAGACCGTGGACATCGTCGGCACCGGCGGCGACGGAGCCAACACCGTCAACCTCTCGACGATGGCGGCGATCGTCGTGGCCGCGGCCGGCGTGCCGGTGATCAAGCACGGCAATCGCGCCGCGTCGTCGCTGTCCGGTGGTGCCGACACCCTTGAAGCGCTCGGTGTGCGCATCGACCTCGGTCCCGACGACGTCGCGCGCTGTGTCGAGGAGGTGGGCATCGGCTTCTGCTTCGCCCCGCAGTTCCATCCCTCGCTGCGGCACGCGAGTGCGGCCAGGCGCGAGATCGCCGTGCCGACCGTCTTCAATCTGCTTGGGCCGCTCACCAATCCGGCCGGTCCGCGGGCCGGTCTGATCGGCTGTGCGTTCGCGGACCTGGCCGAGGTGATGGCCGGCGTGTTCGCCGCGCGGCGGTGCAGCGTGCTGGTGGTCCACGGCGACGACGGCCTCGATGAACTGACCACCACCACGACGTCGACGATCTGGCGTGTCCAGGCCGGCACGATCGACCGGCTGACCTTCGACCCCGCCGGCTTCGGCTTTCCGCGCGCCCAGCTGTCGGAGCTGCTCGGCGGCGACGCCGAGAGCAATGCGGCCGAGGCGCGGTCGGTGTTCTCCGGCGCCAAGGGCCCCGTGCGCGACGCGGTGGTGCTCAACGCGGCCGGGGCGATGGTGGCCCATGCGGGTCTGACCAGTTCCGCCGAATGGCTGCCGTCATGGGAGTCGGGTCTGCAGCGGGCCGTCGACGCGATCGACTCCGGCGCCGCCGGACAGCTTCTCGCCAAGTGGGTGAAATTCACCCAACGGCTGTGATCGGCGTCCGCGCAACGGCTTTCGGCACAGGCGTCAGGTCGGCGGGCGGATCGACGTACTGCTCGGCGGCCAACCGGGCCGACCGCGCCGCCGCCGCCCAGCGCGACCAGCGGCCGGCGCCACCGGTGGGCGACGCCCAGCCCTGACTGGTGTGCACGATCCTGGTGCCCGGCGTGGTCAGCCAGCGCGCCACCAGTCCCACCTCCTCGATGAGCGCGCCGCCCAGGGGGGCGGGCTCGGCGAGGATCGTCTGCGCACCCGCACACAACGCCTCGACCACGGGCATCGGGGGGACGCCGCGTGGCGCGCTGCCCGCCGCGGCGAGTTGGCCGCGCCGCACCACCGCCAACTGCCAGCCGCCGGCCCCGTCGGGTGCCGCTGCGACAAGCTCGTCGACCGAGCTCAGCGCCGCCAGGCGTTGCCCTCGGACCGCGGCGTCGATCGCGGTCGCGGTCTGATCACGCAGCCGCGCTGCGCTCTCGTAGAGTCCGCGCTCGGCGAGCGCGTCGACGTGCGCGACGGCCGCGGCCAGGGGAGTGTCGTCGATTCCGGCCAGCACCGCGGCGGCACGGCTGACCGCGGGCGTGTACTCCGCCGCGGTCACATCCCGCGGCGCGGGACAGGCCGAGACCTCCCGCTCGGGGCAGGACGGTCCGTGCCGGGCCGAGCGGCTGAGGCGGTTCGTGCAGGTGCGCACACCGGAGAACCGCGCCAGCAGGGCCGCGGTCGCCGCCGCGTCGGCCCGGGCCCGGAACGGGCCGAGGGCGTGGCGCTCACCCGGCGTGCGGACGACGGTGAACCGCGGAAATGCCTCGTCGGACAACGTGATCCACCACCATCGGTGCGGGAACTTCGACCGCCGGTTGTAGGGCGGGGCATGCGCGGCCAGCAGGCGCAGTTCCCGCACGCCGGCCTCGAGACCGTGGGCGCACTCGACGTGGTCGACCGCTTCGGCCAGGTTCACCATCTCCTTCATCCGGCCGCGGGGGTCCGACCCGTTGAAGTACTGGGTGACGCGACGACGCAGGTCGACGGCCGTGCCGACGTAGAGGACCTCACCGGACGGGCCGCGGAACAGATAGACCCCGGGACGGTTGGGCAGGGTGGAGGCGAGGCCGCGTTTGCGTCGTTGCGCGGGGGTGACGTCGGGCAGGTAGGCGCGCAGTTCGGGATAGGTGTGCACGCCCTGGTTGCCCACCCGTTCGATCAGGCCGTGCAGCACGTCGACGGTGGCCCGGGCGTCGTCGAGGGCGCGGTGGGTGGGCGTGGTGCTGGTGCGGAACAGTCGCGCCAGATCGCCGAGGCGGACGCTGGGCGCCTCCTCCCGCGTGAGCACCCGGCGAGCCAGCCGCACCGTGCACAGCACGGGCGGTCGCGGCCACGGCAGCTCGCACTGGGCGGCGGCGGCCCGCAGGAACCCCATGTCGAAGCCGGCGTTGTGGGCCACCAGCACCGCGCCGCGGCAGAACTCGAGGAACATCGGCAGCACGGCGTCGATGGTCGGCGCGGCACACACCATTGCGGTGGTGATGCCGGTCAGGTGGACGATCTGCGGCGGAATCGCGCGCCCAGGATCGACCAGCGTGGCAAACTCCCCGAGCACTTCACCGCCGCACACCTTGACCGCGCCGATCTCGGTGATGGCATCACACTGACCGCCCGGCTCCTTGGGGGTCGCGCGACCGCCCGTGGTCTCGAGGTCGACCACGACGAACGTGGTGGCGCGCAGCGGCAGATCCGCCGCGGGATCGAGGTCGGCGAAGCTCAGCTGGGCCGACTTGTCCGAACTCACGTTCGATCACGTTAGGGCCTGCGGGCGACAGAATCCGGCAGATTCGACGCCGTCTGGGGGTCGTGTCGCGGGCCCGCGTGCCGCGGAGCGGGAGATTTCTTGTCGGTGCTCTCGGTTAGCGTGCGAATCGCAGCAGACCAACGGAAGAAGTGGGGCAGCACCTATGCGACAAAACGAGAGTTCCTGGGACCGCGACGATGCGCCCGAACCCGTCGTCATCGACTGTGACGACTGCGCTGTGCGCGGTCCAGGTTGTCGAGAATGCGTGGTCAGCGTGCTTCTTGGAGTGCCTGAGACCCTGCTGGCGGATGAGCGCGCGGCGTTGGAGGTGCTTGCGGAGGCGGGCCTTGCACCACGCCTGCGGCTGGTTCCCATCCATCGCGGCCAACAGCCCGGTGTCGCGTGATTCACAGGAGGTGCTCAGCGGGGGCCGGGCGCGGCAGGGGGATTTCTGGCACTCGGTGCTGTTAAATTTAGGTCTCCTGATGGACAACGCCGATGCCGTTTCGTAACCTACTTGAGACCTAAGGCGGTTCGGCGGCGGTGCGGTTGGGCGAGATCCACGCACCACCCACGCACTCACAGGCAGTTTAAGGACGCAAATCTTGAGGTTCGACGGCAGGCAACGGGGCGATCGGATCACCAGGCGACCCCTCAAGAAGACCGCCATCGGCACACTCGCCGCACTCACCGTCCTCAGCGGAGCACTCGCGTCCGGCGCGCACGCTGATCCGCAGGAGGACGCGCTGGCAAAGTTGAACGAACTTTCGCGGCAGGCCGAGCAGACCACCGAGGCGATGCACAGTGCCCAATTGGACCTGAACGCCAAGCTCGAGGTTCAGGCCGCCGCGGACCGCAAGCTGGCTGAAGACCGCGCCTCGATGGCCGCGGCGCAGACCGAGCTCGCGACCTTCCAGGCCGGCGTCAACAAGTTCGCCGCCGCCATGTACATGGGTGGGCGCACGTCGGGCTTCAACGCCATCCTCACCGCCGAGTCGCCGCAGGGCCTGATCGACAAGCTGTCCGTACAGCGGGTCATGGCCGCCGAGATCGGCGCGCAGATGGGGAACTACCGCCGGGTCAACGAGCAGGCGATCGCGGCCGAGGCGGCCTCCGCCAAATCCGCGGCCGAGGCCAAGACCGCGGCCGAGCAGGCCGCCGCGGTCCGCGCGGACCTGCAGGCGAAGCAGAGTGAACTGCAGCTGAAGATCGCGGTCGTCCGATCGCAGTACCAGGCGCTGACCCCCGAGCAGCGGGTCGCCCTCGCCGACCCGGGCCCGGTCCCGCCGGCCCCCGAGGCACTACCGCCGGGGCCCGATGTGCTGGCGCAGGCACCGGAGGGTGTCCCTCCGGGTGACCTGGCTCCGCCGGATGCCGCAGTGCCGGGTGCGCCAGGCACCGGCCAGGGTGCGGTGGCCGTGCAGGCGGCGCTCACCCGCGTGGGATCGCCGTACTCGTGGGGAGGTTCGGGCCCCGGTGCCTTCGACTGCTCGGGCCTGGTGATGTGGTCGTTCCAGCAGGCTGGGATCGCATTGCCGCACTCCAGCCAGGCGCTGGCCCGCGGTGGGCAGCCCGTGTCCCGCGAGGATCTGCAGCCCGGTGACGTGGTGAACTTCTACTCGGATGCCTCCCACACCGGCATCTACGTCGGCGACGGCATGGTGGTGCACGCGTCCACCTACGGCGTGCCGGTCAAGGTGGTGCCGCTGGATGGTGCCGGACCGTTCTACAACGCCCGTCGCTACTGATCGTCACCGGCGCCGGTGGCCGGTGGCCGTCGGTGCCGCCGTGGTGGTTGTTGCCGCGCTGGTGCTCGTCGCCCTGAGTCGCGGACCGAACGACACCGCCTCAGCGCCGGTATCGGTGCCGTCGGCGCCGACGGTGACCGTCGGGGATGGCCGCATCGTCACGTCGCTGAGTCTCGGCGGCGAGTCCACTGACGCCGTGCTGCGTCGTGCCGAGGCCGATCTCGCGCTGAGCGCTCCACGCGTGGAACGTTTCTGGGGCACCGACTGGTCCGACGAGATCGTGGTGGTCGCGACGGGCACTGACGCCGAGTTCGCCGCCGCGGCGCCGGGCGCGCCCGCAGGTGTGGCCGCGGTCGCGGTGGCCGACGCCGTCGATCCCCTCCGCCGAACGGCTGAAGGGCAACGCATCGTCCTGGGGCCCGGCGCCGGCCGGATGTCCGACGAGGCCCTGCGACTCGTCCTCACCCACGAGCTGTTCCACTACGCCGCCCGCCCCGACACCGCGGCCGACGCGCCGCGGTGGGTCACCGAGGGCGTCGCCGACTATGTCGCCCGATCCGGTCCGGTTCCGGCGATGCCCGCGCCGACCCGGTTGCCATCGGACAACGACTTCTCCACCCACGGCGGGCAGTTGTCCGAGGCCTACGACCGCGCCTGGCTGTTCGCGCGCTTCATCGCCGACCGCTACGGCGAGCCCGCGCTGCGGGATCTCTACACCGCAGCAGCTGGACCCGGACACCGTGACACCGACACAGCGCTGCGCCAGGTCACGGGCACCGCGCCCGCGGACCTGCTCGACCAGTGGCGTGCCTGGCTGGCCGCTGCTGCCGAGCCCCGTTAGCATCGGCAGGCATATGACCCGAGTCCTGCTGGTGACCAATGACTTTCCACCGCGGCGCGGGGGCATTCAGTCCTATCTCGAGGAACTCGTGGTCCGCCTGGCCGCCACGGGCCAGCACGAGTTGACCGTGTACGCACCGCGCTGGAAGGACGCGCCGGCCTTCGACGAACAGGCCGAGTCGGCGGGGTACCGGGTGGTGCGGCACCCCGGAACGCTGATGCTCCCCGTCCCGACGGTCGAGTCCCGGATGAGCGATCTGATCGAACGCCACGAGGCCGAGACGGTGTGGTTCGGCGCCGCGGCGCCGCTGGCCCTGCTGGCCCCGCGGGCTCGCCGGGCGGGCGCGAGCAGAGTCATCGCGAGCACACACGGTCACGAGGTGGGCTGGTCGATGCTGCCCGTCGCGCGGTCGGCGTTGCGCCGCATCGGAGACGGCGCCGACGTCATCACCTACGTCAGCCGATACACCCGCGGCCGCTTCGCCTCGGCCTTCGGCGCACACGCGGCCATGGAACACCTGCCGCCCGGCGTCGACGCGAAGCGATTCGCCCCCGATCCGGCGGCGCGGGCGGAACTGCGCGCCCGCTACGGTCTCGGCGATCGCCCGACCGTGGTGTGCGTCTCGCGCCTGGTGCCCCGGAAGGGGCAGGACATGCTGATCCGCGCGCTGCCACGGATCCGGCAGCGCATCGACGGCGCGGTCCTGGTGATCGTCGGCTGCGGCCCGTACCGCGAGACCCTCGAGAAACTGGCCCACGAGCACGGCGTGGCCGAACACGTCGTGTTCACCGCGGGCGTGCCGTCACGCGAACTGGCCGGGCACTACGCGCTGGGCGACGTCTTCGCCATGCCGTGCCGGACCAGGGGAGCGGGCCTGGACGTGGAAGGTCTGGGCATCGTGTTCCTGGAGGCGTCGGCGACCGGAGTGCCCGTCGTCGCGGGCACCTCCGGCGGCGCGCCGGAGACCGTGCTCGACGGCCAGACCGGGACCGTCGTCGACGGCCGATCGCTGGACGGGATCGTCGACGCGGTCGCCGACCTGCTGGCCGACCCCGACCGCGCGGCCGCGATGGGCGCGCGGGGCCGCGAGTGGGTTCTGGCGCAGTGGCAGTGGGACACCATGGCGGCCCGGCTGTCGGGCCTGCTGGATCAGTCCTTGCGGTAGATCGCCTCGATCTCCTCGGCGAACTTCTCCGCGACCACCTTGCGCTTGACCTTCATGGTCGGGGTGAGCTCACCGGTGTCCTCGGTGAAGTCGACCCCGAGGATGCGGAACTTGCGGATGGCCTCCGCCGCGGACACCGCCTGATTGGCCTCCTTGACCGCACGGTCCACCTCGGCCACCAGATCCGGATCGGTCACCAGGTCGGCGACCTTCGCGTCGGTGTCCTTGCTGTTGCGCTGCTTCCAGCCGTCGAAGGCCTCGGGGTCGATCGTGATGAGCGCGCCGATGAACGGCTGGGCATCACCCACCGCCATCGCCTGGCTGATCAACGGATGCGAGCGCAGCCGGTCCTCGAGCACGGCAGGCGCGACGTTCTTGCCGCCCGCGGTGACGATGATCTCCTTCTTGCGGCCGACGATCTTGACGAACCCGTCGTCGTCGTCGTCGCCGAGGTCGCCGGTGTGGAACCAGCCGTCCACGATGGCCTCGGCCGTGGCCTGCTCGTTGTGCCAGTAGCCGCCGAACACCACACCGCCGGAGACCAGCAGCTCACCGTCGTCGCCGATGCGCAGGCTGTTGCCGGGCAACAGCTTCCCGACGGTGCCGACCTTGAGGTCGCCGACCCGGTTGACGGTGATGGCCGCACTGGTCTCCGTCAGGCCGTAGCCCTCGTAGATGGTCAGACCGACACCGCGGTAGAAGTGGCACAGCCGCGCACCGAGTGGGGCGCCGCCGGAGATCGAGGCCCTGCAGTCGCCGCCGAGGGCCGCCTTGAGCTTGCCGTACACCAGCTTGTCGAACACCGCGTGCTTGAGCCGCAACAGGAGCCCCGGACCGCCCGGGGTGTCCAGCGCCTCGCTGTAGTCGATGGCGGTCTGTGCGGCGATCGCGAAGATCCTGCCCTTGCCGCCGTTGATCGCGTTCTGCTCGGCGGTGTTGTACACCTTCTCGAACACTCGCGGCACCGACACCACGATGGTCGGCTTGAACACGCCGAACATCGGCACCAGGTTCTTGATGTCGCTCGTGAACCCGACGGTCACCTTGTTGTGGAACGCCCCGATGGTGATGGCACGGGCCAGCACGTGCGCCAGCGGCAGGAACACCAGCGCACGCTCACCCTTGCGCAGCAGGTCGGGCAGGCTGGCTTTGGAGCCGCGGATCTCATAGATCAGGTTGGAGTGTGTCAACTGGCAGCCCTTGGGCCTGCCGGTGGTGCCGGAGGTGTAGATCAGGGTCGCCGGATCGGCGGCGCGGAGGTTGGCGACGCGGGCCGTGACCTCGGCCGGGTCCACCTCGGCGCCGGCCGCGATGAGTTCGTCGAGACCGCCCCCGTCGATGTGGAACACGCGGCGCAGGTCGGGGAGTTCGTCGATCAGCGCAGCGGCCGTCGCGGCGTGCGCATCGGTCTCGGCGAACAACACCACGGCGCCGGAGTCGGAGAGCACCCAGCGGATCTGCTCGGCCGAGGAGGTCTCATAGATCGGCACCGTCACCGCACCGATGGACAGAATCGCGAAATCGAGAATCGCCCATTCGAAACGTGTGGCGGACAGGATCGCCACCCGGTCACCGGGGGTCACCCCCTGGGCGATCAGCCCCTGGGCCGCCGACCGCACCATGCCGGCCGCCTCGGCGGCGGTGACATCACACCACTCGCCGTCGATGAGCCGCTGGTAGATCACATAGTCAGGATCGTCACGCTCGTGCTCGAAAACGGCGCTGACGATGTTGTCGTGCTCGCCGACTTCGAACGACGCGGGAACACTTAACTCACGCAATGGTCGAGGCCTCTCCGGTTGACCGACTTTTCGTTCAGCCTAGTCTGCGGCCCCTGGCCCCATGCGCGGCTTGGCGTGTGTGAAGCTAAGGCCCATGAACAGCATCCAGGTGGCCGACGAGACGTTCGTCGCGGCATCGCCACAGCAGGTCGGGGAGGCGATCGCCGATCCGGCGCAGTGGCGCCGCTGGTGGCCGGATCTGCAGTTGCAGGTGATCGAGGAGCGCGGTGCGGCCGGCATCCGCTGGTCGGTGGCGGGCCCGCTGACCGGGTCGATGGAGATCTGGCTCGAACCGGTGCTCGACGGGGTTCTCCTGCACTATTTCCTGCACGCCGAACCCGCGGGTGTCTCGGCGCGCGAACTGGCCAAGTTGAACCTGCCCAAACTCGTCCACCGGCGCAGGGTGGCGGGTAAGAACATGTCGTTCGAGATCAAGTCCAGGCTTGAGGCCGGGCGGCCCGTCGGAGCGGCGCCGCAGGCCGGTTGAGGGGCCGAGCAGTCGGCGGTCGGGGTACCGTTTGACCTCAAGGGCGGGGCAGTACAGGGTACGAGGTTAGGCAGCGCACGTGGCGGACAAGACGACGCAGACCATCTACATCGACGCGGATCCCGGCACGGTGATGGACGCGATCGCCGACATCGCCACCTATCCCGAGTGGGTCAAGGAGTACAAGGAGACCGAAGTCCTCGAAGCCGACGACGAGGGCTATCCCAAGACCGCCCGCCTGGTGCTCGACGCCGCGGTGCTGCGCGACACCATGGTGCTGTCCTACGACTGGCCAGCCGATAAGAAGTCGGTCCGCTGGTCGCTGGTGTCGAGCACGCTGCTGAAAGCTCTTGACGGTGCATATCGGTTGGAGCCCAAGGGTTCTGGAACCGACGTCACCTACGAACTCTCCGTGGACCTGCAGATCCCGATGATCGGGCTGCTCAAACGCAAGGCCGAGCGCAGGCTCACCGACACCGCTCTGAAGGACCTGAAGAAAAGAGTCGAGGGCTGAGCGAAGTCGCCGAGTCCGCAGCCGCTGGCCGCGCCCGGATCAGCCTGTTCGTCGGCAAGGGTGGGGTCGGTAAGTCGACGCTGGCCTGCGCCACCGCGGTGCGCGATGCGCGCGCCGGGGAACGGGTGCTCGCGGTGTCCACCGATCAGGCGCATTCCCTCGGCGACGTCCTCGGTGTGCCCGTGCCGCCCACCGGCGCGCGACGTGCGGTCCGAGTGTTCACCGACGATGCCGACGCCGGCGGTGGCCTGCTCGATGCGCTCGCGCTGGACACGCTGGCACTGTTGGAGTCGCGGTGGCGTGAGGTCGCGGTCCCGCTGGCCGCTCAGTTTCCCGAATCGGAATTGGGTGACGTTGCCCCCGAAGAGCTTTCGGCCCTGCCCGGCGTTCAGGAGGTGCTCGGGCTCGCCGAGGTCGCCGAACTCGCCGACTCGGGGCAGTGGGACCACATCGTCGTCGACTGCGCGTCCACCGCCGACGCGCTGCGCATGCTGACCCTGCCGTCGACCTTCGCGCTGTATGTCGAGCGGGCCTGGCCGCGGCACCGCAGGCTCTCGGTCGTCGGCGACGGCGGGGCCGCCGGGGCGGTGGTGTCGTTGCTGGAACGGATCACCGCCGCGGTCGAGCGACTGTCCGACCTGCTGACGGACGAGTCGGCGATCGGCGCGCATCTGGTGCTCACGCCCGAGCGCGTGGTGGCCGCCGAAGCGACCCGGACCCTGGGATCGTTGACGCTGATGGGCGTGCCGGTGGTCAGGCTGATCGTCAATCAGGTTCTGCTGCAGGATGATTCCTACGAGTACCGAAACCTGCCCGACCACCCGGCGTTCGACTGGTACTCGGAGCGGATCGCCGAGCAGCAGAGCGTGCTCGACGAGCTGTCGACCACCGCCGGCGGCCCCGCGTTGGTCCTGGTGCCGCACCTGCCCGGCGAGCCGGTCGGGCCGAAGGCCCTCGGCGATCTGCTGGACTCCGTGCGCCGCCGCGACGGTTCCGCGCCGCCGGGGCCGCTGCGTCCCGTCGTGGACCTCGAGTCGGGAACGGGACTCGGCTCGGTCTATCGCATGCGATTAGAGTTGCCCCACGTGGACTCGGGATCCCTGAGTTTGGGCCGGGTCGACGACGATCTGATCATCGGTGTGGGCGGTATGCGGCGGCGCGTGAAGCTGGCGTCGGTGCTGCGGCGCTGCATCGTGATCGGCGCCCAGCTCAAGGGTGCCGAACTGACTGTGCGTTTCCGACCCAACCCGGAGGTGTGGCCTCAGTGAGCGGTGTGCACTCCGACCTTGGGCCGGAGCTTCGCCAGCTGGCGCAGGCGATCCTCGACCGCATCGACCCCGCGGTGCGCAGTGCCGCACTGCTGGCCGCGGCCCGCGCGGGCGCAGGCCCGGGGCGCTGCCAGCAGGTGTGGTGCCCGGTGTGTGCCCTGGCGGCGCTGGTGACCGGCGAGGAGCACCCGCTGCTCAGCGTCATCGCGGAGCACAGCGTCGCGCTGCTGGCGGTCATCCGCACTCTCGTCGATCAGGCCGGAGACGCCGCACCGGAACCGCCCAGCCCGCCCGAGCCGCCGTCTGGGCCCGGCGCGTCGCGCGGACGCTACGAACCGATTCCGGTCACGGTCGAGGAGTAGCTGGGCGGTGTTCACGCCCTGTGGTCGCATCAGGGCGGGGTGGGTAGAGTTGGCGCGAAGCAGGGCCGGTGTGCGCCCGACCGGTGTGCGTCCGAAAATCAGCGGGAGGGTTCGAGTTCCATGTGGTACTGGCTGTTCAAGTACGTCCTGCTGGGCCCCCTGCTCGCCCTGATCGGGCGGCCCAAAGTCGAAGGACTGGAGCATGTTCCGGTCGAGGGCCCCGCGATCCTGGCCAGCAATCACCTGGCCGTGATGGACAGCTTCTACCTCCCCCTGGTGGTGCGTCGACGCATCACCTTCCTGGCCAAGCAGGAGTACTTCACCGGCACCGGCGTCAAGGGCCGCTTCCTGGCGTGGTTCTACACCGTCGTCGGCCAGGTGCCGATCGACCGGACCGACGCCGACTCGGCGCAGGCCGCGCTGGACACCGCGGTGCGCATCCTGGGCGAGCGCAAGCTGCTGGGCATGTACCCCGAGGGCACCCGGTCACCCGACGGCAGGCTCTACAAGGGCAAGACCGGTCTCGCGCGCCTGGCGCTGCAGACCGGAGTCCCGGTGATCCCGGTGGCGATGATCGGCACCAACGTCGTCAACCCGCCGGGGAAGAAGGGCCTGCGGTTCGGCCAGGTGACGGTCCGCTTCGGCAAGCCGATGGACTTCAGCCGGTTCGAGGGGATGGCGGGGAACCGCTTCATCGAGCGCGCCGTCATCGACGAGGTCGTCTACGAACTGATGGAGCTTTCGGGGCAGGAGTACGTCGACATCTACGCCGCCAGCCTCAAGAACGGGGCAGCGCCTGCTCAGAATGGTCAGGCGACGGCACCGTCTCGCCTTCCGCAGTCGGCCGCGGGCTGACCCGCGTCGTCACGGTCAGACCGGCGGCGACGATGACCGCCAGCGCCCACCACACGTAGGAACCGCCCACGAGTTGGCGCCACCACGCGGCCTCGGCCTCCTGGTGTTCGGGAAGCAGGTCGATCGGCGTCCAGATCATCAGGGCGCACCCGACGGCGGTGACCAGGCCCAGCGCGGTGCTGCGGTGACGCCAGCCCACCACGGCGCACGCCACCAACGTCGGCAGCACCCACACCCAGTGGTGTGACCACGAGACCGGCGAGACCACCAGACCGAACATCGCCACACAGATCAGGGCCAGCACCGGTTCACCGGCGGCGAGGACGCGCCTGCCGGCCCACACCGTGAGCCCCAGCACCGCAAAGCACGCCAGCGTCCACAGCGCGAACCGGAAGTCCTCCGTCAACCCCAGCCTGGCCAGCGCGCCCGAGATGTTCTGGTTGGTGTTCAGCGTCGCGGTGCCGATCCGGTCGGTGTTGCGCACAGTCCGGGTCCAGTACTCGATCGAGTCCTGCCAGGCCAGCACGAAACCGATCAGGGTCGCGCCCGCGAAGGACGCGAACGCCACGAGCACGGCCCGGATGTCGCGGCGCAGCACGAAGTACACCAGGAACACGGCCGGGGTGAGCTTGAGCGCGATCGCCAGGCCCAGCAGCAGTCCGCGTGGCCACGGCGTCCGCCGCGGCACGCAGTCGGCGATCACCAGGGTCATCAGCACGACGTTGATCTGACCGAAGTCGAAGTTGGACCGCACCGGTTCCAGCCAGATCACCGCGGGCGCGACGAGCGCCATCGCCAGCACGACGACCCGCCAGCGCGGTCCCGGGGTGTCGACGCTGCTCAGGCGGGCCAGCACGATCGACGTCGACACCACCAGCAGGACCAGGGTGGTCGCGGTGATCGCGATGCTGGCCGCGGGCAGCGACAGCCACGCAAAGGGGCTGAAGGAGATGGCCGCCAGCGGTGGATAGGTGAACGGCAGATCGATGCCGCCGACGGTGTGGAACACCGTGCCGTCGCTGTAGAGCGGGCGTTCGTCGAGCCAGGCCCGACCGCCCATGCGATAGACATCGATGTCGATGCGATAGGGCACGTCGCGGAACAGTCGCCACGTCGCGTAACCGAACGCGGCGAGCGCGGCGAGCGTGAACACCTGCCACGCGCCGCGTCGCCCGCGGGTGGACTGATCGCCCACACCGGGCCAGCGCCTGTTACTCATGTCTCGAACAGCCTATCGGGGGCAGAGGGCCGACACGGGCATCCACCCGCGGTGTGCACCGCGATCGTGGCGCGGGACGCGTAAGTTCGCGGGCGTGCCTGAGACGTTCCTGGACATCCGGTTCGCGTTCATCGCGCCCGGACGCGAACCGTTGGTCTGGTGCCTGGTCTCGTTCATCATCACGTTCTTCATTACCCGGTGCATCGTGCGATATATCCGCGCGACCGCCGACAGCGACAAGCCGAAGCGCTGGTGGCAGCCGCGCAACATGTCGGTCGGCGGCGGCGGTGGGGGCTTTCACCTGCATCACGTGGTGATCGGCGTGGTGTTGGTGCTGGTCTCCGGCGTCACGATGGTCACGCTCGCGGTCAACGGCGGATCGCGGGAGTTCACGATGGCCGCGGTGGTGTTCGGGATCGGCGCCGCCCTGGTGCTCGACGAGTTCGCGCTCATCCTGCATCTGCAGGACGTGTACTGGTCGGAGGACGGGCGGACGTCGGTCGACGCGGTGTTCGTGGCGATCGCGGCGGCGGGGCTTCTGGTCATGGGGTTCAACCCGTTGGCGTTCTTCGACATCAACGTCTGGCGTGCCGACACGTCGTGGTGGGTTCGGGCGGCCGTGGTGGCCTGGGCCGTGGGCAGTCTGGCGCTGGCCGTCGTGGTGCTCGCCAAGGGCAAGGTGTGGACCGGCCTGCTCGGCATGGGGATTCCACCACTTCTGGTCGTCGGCGCGGTGCGCCTGTCACGTCCTCATGCGCCGTGGGCGCGGTGGCGGTACACCAGCCATCCGCGCAGGATGCGGCGCGCACTCGAGCGCGAGCGTCGACTCCGTCGGCCCGTGGTGCAGGCCAATCTGTGGTTGCAGAGCGTGGTCGCCGGGATGCCGAGGTTTCCCGATGACGACGCGGTCGACGCGCAGTTGGATCGGCAGATCCATGCGGCCGCACCTCCGCCGCAGGTTGCGGCTGGATAGGGTTTCACGACGTGCGGTTCTTCTACGACACCGAATTCATCGACAACGGGCGCACCATCGAGTTGATCTCGATCGGGGTGGTGGCCGAGGATGGTCGTGAATACTACGGCGTGTCAACCGAATTCCCCGCCGAGCAGGCCGGGAAGTGGGTCAAGACCAACGTGCTGCCGAAGCTGCCGCCGCCGTCGTCGCAGCTGTGGCGATCGCGGCGCCGGATTCGGGAGGACCTCGAGGACTTCCTGGGCATCGACGGTGACGAACCCATCGAACTGTGGGCGTGGGTGGCGGCCTATGACCACGTGGCGTTGTGTCAGCTGTGGGGGCCGATGACGCATCTGCCGCCGCAGATTCCGCGGTTCACCCGCGAACTGCGGCAGCTGTGGGAGGACCTCGGGTCCCCGCGGATGCCCCCGCGCCCCCACGACACGCATGACGCCCTGGTCGACGCGCGTCACAACCTGCGCCGATTCCAGATCATGGCCGAACTCGTTGGTGGCTTTGAGCGCCGCTCGGGCTGGTGAAGACCGCTGCGCGGCCCGGTTACGATGGTCGGGTGAACTGGACCGTCGACGTACCCATCGACCAGTTGCCGTCGTTGCCGCCGCTGTCTGATGACCTGCGCAAACGACTGGACTCGGCGTTGGCGAAGCCCGCCCTGCAGCAGCCAAGCTGGGATGCCGGGCAGGCCACGGCCATGCGCACGGTGCTCGAGAGCGTACCGCCCATCACGGTGCCGCGCGAGGTGGAGAAGCTGCAGGCCCAGTTGGCCGCGGTGGCCCGCGGCGAGGCCTTCCTGCTGCAGGGCGGTGACTGCGCCGAAACCTTCGCCGACAACACCGAGCCCCACATCCGGGCCAACATCCGGACCCTGCTGCAGATGGCCGTGGTGCTGACCTACGGCGCGAGCATGCCCGTTGTGAAGGTGGCCCGCATCGCGGGGCAGTACGCCAAGCCGCGGTCATCGGACACCGACGCGCTGGGGCTGAAGTCCTACCGCGGTGACATGGTGAACGGGTTCGCCCCGGATGCCGCGGTGCGCGAACACGATCCGTCGCGACTGGTGCGCGCCTACGCCAACGCCAGCGCCGCGATGAACCTGGTGCGCGCGCTGACCGCGTCGGGCCTGGCCTCGCTGAACCTGGTGCACGACTGGAACCGTGAGTTCGTCCGCACCTCGCCGGCCGGTGCGCGGTATGAGGCGCTGGCGGGGGAGATCGACCGCGGGTTGCGTTTCATGACCGCCTGCGGCGTCAACGACCGCAACCTCGACACCGCCGAGATCTATGCGAGCCACGAGGCGCTCGTGCTCGACTACGAGCGGGCCATGCTGCGCCTGGCCGACGACGCCGACGAGGGCGCCGTGGAGGGCGAGCCGGCCAAGCTGTATGACCTGTCGGCCCACTACCTCTGGATCGGCGAACGCACGCGGCAGCTCGACGGCGCGCACGTCGCCTTCGCCGAGGTCATCTCGAACCCGATCGGCGTGAAGATCGGCCCGACCACGACGCCGGAGATGGCGCTCGAGTATGTCGAGCGACTGGACCCGCACAACGTGCCGGGCCGGCTCACGCTGATCAGCCGGATGGGCAACAACAAGGTGCGTGACGTGCTCCCGGCCATCATCGAGAAGGTGCAGACCTCCGGGCATCAGGTGATCTGGCAGTGCGATCCCATGCACGGCAACACCCACGAGTCGTCCACCGGGTACAAGACCCGGCACTTCGACCGGATCGTCGACGAGGTGCAGGGCTTCTTCGAGGTGCACCACTCCCTCGGCACCCACCCGGGCGGCATCCACGTCGAGATCACCGGCGAGAACGTCACCGAGTGCCTCGGTGGTGCCCAGGACATCTCCGACGACGACCTGGCCGGGCGCTACGAGACGGCCTGCGACCCGCGCCTGAACACCCAGCAGAGCCTGGAGTTGGCGTTCCTGGTCGCCGAGATGCTGCGGGGCTAATTCCCCAGCAGCGTCGTCAGGTTGCTGCCCAGGGCCCATGCGCCCGCGGCGACCGACCCCGTCAGCACCAGCACGATCATCAGCCAGATGGCGGTGTTGCGGCGGGCCCGCTGGCGGGCCCAGGCGAACTCGTCGAGGTGGATGCCCGCGAACTGCTCGGCCGGGGCCGCCTCCGGCGTCTCGTTCCAGTCGTCGGGTCCGCGGGTGAGCTCCCGAGTGGGGTTGCGCACCGGCAGGATCGGGGGATTGGCGGCCCGGCGCGGCTGTTTCGCGGTGGTCTGTGCCGCCGACGCGTGCTGCGCGGAGTTGCGCGGTGCGGGCACCCTGAACGCCGGCAGTCCCAGATCGGCGGCGATCGCGTCCAGGTGTGCACCCATCGCCGCGGCGTCTGGGTAGCGGTCGGCGGGAGTGCGGGCGGTGGCGCGCAGCACCAGGTCATCGAACGCGGGTGGGACACCGTCGATCTGGGAGCTGGGCGGGGGGACGTCGTGGTCCATCCGCTGGTACGCCACGGCCAGTGCCGAGTCGCCGGTGAACGGTGTTGTGCCGGTGAGCAGTTCGTAGGCCAGCACGCCGACGGAGTAGACGTCGCTGCGGGGATCGGAGTCGCCGCTGGCGACCTGCTCGGGCGACAGGTATGCCGCGGTCCCGAGAATCACACTGGTGGAGGTGATTCCGGCCTCGGCGACGGCGCGCACCAGTCCGAAGTCGACGAGTTTGACCTCGCCGTCGTCGGAGATCAGCACGTTCTCGGGTTTGACGTCGCGGTGGACGAGGCCCGCCTGGTGGGCCGCCGCCAGACCGCCCAGTACCGGCCGCAGCACCGCGGCGGCCGCATGCGGCGGCATCGGCCCGCGTTCACGCAGCAGTTCCCGCAGTGTGCCGCCCTCGACCAGTTCCATCACCAGGAACGGGTGCCTGCCGTCGATGCCCTGGTCGTAGATGGCGACCAGGCCGGGATCCTTGAGGCGCGCGACCGCGCGGGCCTCCCGCTCGAAGCGGGTGAGGAACTGCTGATCGCCCGCGTAGCGGGGATCCATGACCTTGCAGGCGACGGGTCGGTCCAGCCTGGTGTCGACGCCGCGGTACACCGTGGACATACCGCCTGAGGCGATCCTGGTCTCGACCAGATACCGGCCGTCCAACAGTGCGCCCTCGAGCGGGTCGTCAGAAGCGTTCGGCATCACTGGGTCATCGTAGGTGGACAGTCGAACCTGGCAGAAAAGTTCCGGCGCACATGCCTACACTTGTGACCCGTGAGCACCATTCCGGCCGGCGACGACGTGCTCGACCCGGACGAACCTGTCTTTGCCCTCAACCACGTCGCCGACATGCTCGGCGTCACGGTGACCAAGGTGCACCAGCAACTGCGTGACGGGCACCTCGTGGCCCTGCGTCGCGACGGCGCGGTGGTGATCCCGCAGGCGTTCTTCACCGAATCTGGTCATGTGGTCAAACCCCTGCCGGGGCTGTTGGCCGTGCTGCGCGACGGCGGTTACCGCGACACCGAGATCCTGCGCTGGCTGTTCACCGCGGATCCGTCCCTGACGCTGACGTTCAACGGGTCCAAGGAGGTGCGGGAGAACGCCCGTCCGGTGGACGCGCTGCACTCGCATCAGGCGCGCGAGGTGTTGCGGCGCGCCCAAGCGCTCGCCTACTGAGCCTGGTCCTGCCCGGCCCGCAGGCCCTGCCAACGGGCCAGTGAGTACCACGCGGCCACCCCGCAGGCCGTGGCCAGCAGGACGTGCATCCATGAGTACATGCCGTGCGAGCCGTCGGGTTTGAAGATCACCATGATCCAGGTCGAGAAGCCCGCGATCGCCGCGATCCAGGCCCGCGACTGCGTCAGCGCGGCCATCACGGCCAGCGGCCACGTGTAGTACCACGGCAGCGCCGCGGGCACGAACAGCACCACGACGGCCATGACCCAGGCGATTCCGGTGAGCGCCTCGCGGTCGGTGTGCCGGAATCGCCACCACAGCACCGGAAGTGACACGGCGATGATCGCGATGCCGACGATCCGGGTGACCTCGAGCACCGCGTAGAAGTTCACGTCGAAGACCAGGCCGACCACGGCGTTCGAGAGGTTGGCGACGGCCGTGGGGACCGTCAGCCAGTTGATGATCTTCACCGATCCGGCCAGCGCTGTCAGCCAGCCCAGGCCGACGCCGGCCAGCCAGGACGTCACCGCGAACACCGCGACGAAGATCCCCACCGATCCGGCGCCCGCGGCCAGGAAGGCCGGAACGGGGCGGCGCAGTGCGCCGGCCGGGCGGTCGCGCAGTTGCCTCATCCAGACCCAGACCAGGAACGGCAGGGCCAGTCCGGCGGTGGCCTTGACCGCGACGGCACCGGCGGCCAGCGTGATACCGGCGACCGGGTGGCGGGCGAAGGTCAGTGCGATGCCGGCCATCATCAGCCCGACCATCAGCATCTCGTTGTGCACGCCGCCCATCAGATGGATGATCACCAGGGGATTGAGCACGCAGATCCACAACGCCACGGCCGGATCGGCCTTCAGATGCCGGGCGATGCGCGGCGTCGCCCAGATCAGCAGGGCCAGCCCGGGCAGCATGCACAGGCGCAACACCATGGTGCCGGCGATGACGTTGTCGCCGACGAGCATCGTGACGAACTTGGCGATCAGGATGAACGCCGGCCCGTAGGGCGCAGTCGTCGTGGTCCAGATCGGGCTGACGTTGTCCAGCAGGGCATTCGGATTCTCAATCGGCCCCACCGCGTACGGGTCGAAGCCGTCGCGCAGCAGGGCGCCCTGCGCGAGATAGGAGTACGTGTCCCGGCTGAACAACGGCACCGACAACAGCAGCGGCGCCAGCCAGAAACCCGTGGTGGCCACCATCGTGTAGACCGTCGTGCCGCCCTCGCTGACCCGGCGCCCGAGCCACAGCCACGCTGCGAGCATGAGCGCGACACCCGACCACAGCAGCAGCGACGACACCACGAGGCCGTGCCCGAACCGCAACCAGGACAGGTGCAGGCTCTCCAGAACGGGATCGTGCAGGCGGGTGCTGCCCGCGCCGAGACCACCCGCGGTGATCATCAGGGCCCCGAGCAGGCCCAGCAGTGCGGGACGGGCCTCCTCGGCTCTGCTGAACTCGCGCAGTCGCGCGAATGCGGCACTGCGGCCGTCGCGGTGCGCAGTCGGTGCGGTCGGCATGTCAGGCGGACCGGTTGGCGGCCAGTCTGGCGAGTTCGGTGAGGCCGACCTTGGCGGAGGGGTTGATCGCCGCGGCGTCCAGGGCGGTCAGTGCGCGCTCGGTGAGTTCCTCGATGCGGGTCTCGACGGCGGCCAGCGCGCCGACGGCCTCGATGATGCCGCACAGCTCGCGGACCTGCCCGTCGGACAGTTGGCTTCCGATCGACGTGCGCAGCTTCTCGGCGGCCAGCGGGTCGTGGGACTCCGCGCGAGCGACGGCCTCGGCCCACAGGACCGTACGCTTGCCCGATCGCAGGTCGTCTCCGGACGGCTTGCCGGTGACGTCGGGGTCGCCGAACACGCCGAGCACGTCGTCGCGCAACTGGAACGCGATGCCCAGATCGGTCCCGACGTCGTGGAAGACGGCTTGGATGTCGGGTCGGTCAGCACCGGCCGCGGCCCCCAACTGCAGTGGTCGGGTCACGGTGTAGCTCGCGGTCTTGTAGGTGTTGACCGCCATCGCGGACTCGATCGAGTCGGCCCCGCTGGACTCGGCGACGATGTCGAGGAACTGGCCGCCCAGGACCTCGGTGCGGATGGCGGACCAGACGCGGCGCACCCGTCTGCGGGTGTGGTCGGACACGTCTGCGGTGGCGATGATGTCGTCGGCCCACACCAGCGACAGGTCGCCCGCCAGGATCGCCGACGAGATGCCGAACTGTTCGGGGGAGCCGTGCCAGCCGCGACTGCGGTGCTGATCGGCGAAGTGCCGGTGCACGGTCGGCATACCGCGCCGGGTGGCCGAGGCGTCGATGACGTCGTCGTGGATCAGTGCGCAGGCGTGCAGCAGTTCGAGCGCGCCGAACACCAGCAGCATGTCGTCGCTGACCTGTTCGGTCTCGGGCGCCACCGCCCGCCACCCCCAGTAGGCGAAGGCCGGTCGCACGCGCTTGCCGCCGCGCAGCACGAAGTGCTCGAGTTCGGCGATCAGTTCGTTGTAGGCGGGGCCGATGTACTCGGCGTCTCGACGACGCTCGCGCAGGTGGCGCCGTAGTTGCTCGGTGACCGCGTCAGCTACATCGACGGCCGACGGTGCCGCAGGTTTGACGCTCAGCGCGGGGCCCCTTTCTTGATGATCCACCCCAACTGAACAGAGTAGAGCCTCGGGCCTGGTTTGCGCTCCCGGGCGGGGGTGCACGCCCGGTCCGGCGACTACTCCGAACCGACCGTGGGGGAGCGGTCCCGCGTGGACCAGGCGAGCGCGGCCACCGCTGCGGACGCCAGCAGTGCCGCGATGCCCAGCCACAGGGCGCCGCCGGTGAACGAGCGGGTGCTGGGGTCGGTGTAGCGGGCCTGGGCGCTCATGGTGTTGACGATGCCGGGCTTGAGGGTCCACTCGACGACGTCGGTGTCGATCCGGTCGCCGTTGGTCGACGTGACCTCCCCGGGGAAGGACACGGTCAGTTCCACTTCGGCCTCGGTGTCGGACAGGCTGGTCAGGTCGACGCGGCCCTCGAGGATCACCAGGTTGCCCGCGCGGCGCAGGGACAGGTCGACGCCCGCCGCGTCGGCGTTGAGGTTCGCCAACTGCGGCAGCTCGCCGAAGGTCAGGTTGGAGAAGACGGCCTCGGATCCGACGTAGCCGTCCGCCTCGTAGTCGGAGACCGCGACCTTCTGGGCGAACGGCAGGTCGTTGTCGAACTGCGGACCCCTGTCGTCGGCGTTGTGGGGTTTGGCGGCGGCGATGATGTGACCGGACACCAGGTCGTCGGGAGAGACCGTGATCGACGCCCGGACCCGCACGCAGCCCACGGCCAGCGGGGCGACGACGAGCATCAGCACCACCAGCGACAGCAGCCGGGTTCGGCGCCGACCGGGGCTTGGATGGACACGCAGCACTGCGTCATCGTGCCAGACGCCCGCCCGACATGGTTGCTGGATCAGTCACAGGGGCAGTGGCCTGCCGAGGATCGCGAACGGTCGCGGATCTCCGGCGAAGTGATAACCGCGGATCACATCGTTGAACCCGAGGCGCCGGTACAACCGCCAGGCGCGGTTGTCCTCACCGTTGATCTCCGGTGTCGACAGCAGCACGCTGCGCTCCGGCCGCCCGTGCAGCAGCCTGCGGGCCAGCGCTTCACCCAGGCCGTTGCCCTGCGCGCGGGGATGGATGTGAAGCTCGGTGAGTTCGAAGTAGTCGGCGATGAGGTGGTCGATCGCGTCGCCGGGCATGCCGGTGCGGCGCAGCCCCTGCAGGACCTGCTGCTGCCACCACTGGTCGGGCGCTCCGCAGTAGCCGTAGGCCACTCCGAGCAGGGGAGCGTCGGCCAGCGCCGCCGTCGTGGGGGTGTCGCCGCCCGGCGGGTCGGCGGCCCCGTCGACCTGCACCGCTGCCACGGCTTTCCAGCCACGGCGGCGCATGTGCTCGAGCCACATCGACGCGCGCTGTTCCTCGGTGCCGCGCGGGTAGCGCATCGCGTCGACGTAGACGTGCAGGGCATCGGAGAGTCGACGCTGCATATCGCTGGGCGACAGGTCGATGAGGTAGGTGGCCAAGGCCGGTCAGTCCTCCCGGAGGCGATGACGAGCGAGCAGGGAACGTGCGCGTGCGGTCTGCTGCCATTATGTCGGTGTGGGGTGTGGCCCAGGCACCGCCGTCGAGGGCATAGAATCGGGGGTGCGAACTAGGTGGTACCACGCACATTCACCTCGTATCATCGATGTTGGCAGTCCAGCACTGGACTCACCTGACCTGATCGGGAATCCGATCGACACGACCGCCGCGGGTGCCGGCAAGGAGGGACTAATGCCACTCTCCGAGCATGAGCAGCGCATGCTTGACCAGATCGAGAGCGCGCTCTACGCCGAGGATCCGAAGTTCGCGTCAAGCGTGCGGGGAGGCACCCTGCGTGCCCCATCGGCTCGCCGTCGCTTCTACGGTGCCGGGCTGTTCATCGTCGGTCTCGCGTTGCTTGTCTCCGGCGTGGCCATCAAAGCGACCATGGTCGGAGGCTTCCCCGTCCTTTCGGTCCTCGGGTTCATCATGATGTTCGCGGGTGTCGTGTTCGCGGTGACGGGTCCGCGCGGCATCGCCAAGGACGCCAAGGGCGGTGACGCCGGGGCCTCGCATCCGAAGAAGGCGAAGGGTTCGGGCGGATCCTTCACCAGTCGGATGGAGGATCGCTTCCGCCGTCGTTTCGACGAGTGACCTTCTGAAATCTCGGCCAGCGGGCCGGCCCTGTTGAGGGGCCGGCCCTTTTTGTTGGGTTGAGGCTGGACGGACCCACCCTGAGTCCCCACTCGTCCCCACCACACAAC
>NZ_LZHW01000039.1 GCF_001667265.1 Mycobacterium sp. ACS4331
GGCGGCGGGGGCGGTGCGGAGGTCTGCGCCGGCACCGGCGGCATCACCCAGCTGGTCTCCTCCGACGCCCGGCGGTGCGAGCCGCGGTAGTCGGGCTCCTCGGCCCGGCGACGCCGTCGTGCCTGCGGTTCCGGCACCGGCGGCGGAGGCGGCGGCAGCAGCGGCTCCTCGGGCACGTCGATGATCGGGCTCTCGGCGGTGCGGGTGGTGTCGTCCTCCTCCGCGGGCGCGACCCGGCTGGCGATCACCCGGTCGGCCTTGACCGGTTCCGGGGTGCGCAGCCATTCGCCCCGGGTGCGATCGGTCTCGATGGCGGGCCGGTGCGCCAGGTCGGTGTCGAACAGGATCTCCAGATTGGTCCGCAGCGCCGCCAGTTCGGCGCGCAGTGCGGCCACCTCGTCGGCGGACTGAAGGCGCAGTTCCGACGAGATCTCGCGACGCAGATGGGTCTCGACGGTCAGCTCGTACTCCCGGCGTGCCGAGATCTCCCGATCCAGCTGAAGGTCGTACACGAGCTTCAGGTCGCGCACTTTGGCCTGATCGGCGTCGCTCTGCCTTCGATAGATGACCGAGACGAACGCCGCGACGACGGCGGCCCACAACGCCAGGATGACGGCGAGCTTGAGCAGTTCGACACGGTTGGTGAACACCAACGCGGAACTCGCCGCAATGGCGAGGACCAGCAACACAGTCAAGAGCAGCCAACCCGGCCTGCGGCCGCTGCGCCGACTCTGCGCGCCGCGGGACAGAACGGTCATGCGCCGACTGTACCTGTGCGAGGTCACTGCGCGTGTCGCCGCGCATCGGCGATTCTGAAGATCCCTGCGCTATTCCGGCAGACCAGACGGATCGTCGGGATCGTCCGTCCGGTCGCCGGGCGACTTGCAGCAATGCTGAAGCCAGAGCGCGGCCACCATGAGCACCAGTGCGCAGGCCGCCGCGACGAGCGCCCCGGGAGTGTCCTGCTCGGCCACCCGCAGCGTGGTCCGACGCGGAAATGTGTAGGCCAGCACCGCCAGCCACCACCCGAACATCACGGCCCCCACCCAGGCCGACGCCTTGGCGATCACCACGGTCCGCGCCACCGCAAGCGGGTGCAGCCGGTCTGCGCCCAGTCCGATCCTGTTGTCGGCGATCTTGGTGCGCACCTGCCACCCCCAGACCGCCTCGACCACTCCGACACCGGCCAGCGAGATCCCGGTCCAGAGCGTCAGCGGCGGAAACCACCGGTAGAGCAGCAGCACCGCGAGGTATCCGAGGACGGCGGCGACGACGACGGCCGCGGCCAGGTCACGCTTTCTCGTCGGGCCCATGCAACTCCGCCGCGAACAGTTCGACACCCTCGCGTTCGGCCGCGTCGATCTCGTGCAGAAGGTCGAGCACGCTGCGGCGCTCGTCGGCCACGGTCAGGGTGGCCTCGGGCTCCACCGCGAGCCACGGGATCAGCACGAATGCCCGCAGGTGCGCCAACGGGTGCGGCAGGGTGAGCCCATCGGACCGGGAGATCACCTCGGGCGCTTCGAGGTTGGCCGGATCTCGCACGGAGACCAGGTCGACGTCCAGCGTCCGCGGCCCCCACTTCTGCTCGCGCACCCGGTCGGCGTCGCGTTCCAGCTGCTGGGCCAGCTGCAGCCATGCGGGACCGTCAAGCGCGGGATCCTCGGCGATCACGATCGCATTGAGGAAGGGACCCTGGTCGACACCGCCCCACGGGGCGGTCTGGTAGACCGGCGACACCGCCACCACCCGCTCGCCGAGCGCGTCGACGACACCCTGCAGGCGCGCCAGCCGGTCGCCGAGGTTGGACCCGATGGAGAGTACGACGCGACTCACAGGGTCTCCCCCACCGCCGGGATGATCGAACCCCTGCCACCGCGGCGCGACCTGCGTGCGACCACGGCGACGTCGGCGAAGTCCAGCGGGATGGGCGCCTGGGGTTTGTGCACCGTGACCTCGGCGGCGTGCACGCGCTCATCGGACATCACGTCGTCGGCGATTTCGCCGGCCACGGTCTCGATGAGGTTGCGCGGTTCGCCGCCGACGACGGCGGCCGCCCGTTGCGCGAGCACCCCGTAGTCGTAGGTGTCGGACAGTTGGTCACTGGCCGCGGCGTCCGCGAGGTCGATCCACACCGTGATGTCGACGACGAAGTCCTGGCCGTCGCGACGCTCGTGGTCAAAGACTCCGTGATTACCGCGAACCTTCAAGCCGCGCAGTTCGATTCGATCAGCCATTCACGCCTCCTCCCGCACTGTTCCAGGCCGCCAGCACCTTGAGGGCGTCCACCGAGGCCCGCACGTCGTGGACCCGAACCCCCCAGGCCCCGTGGGCCGCGGCGAGCGCCGAGATCACCGCCGTGGCGACCTCCCGCCCGTCCGGAGCTCTGACGGTGCCGTCGGCGTCGGCCAGCAGCGAACCCAGGAAGCGTTTGCGGGACGCACCGATCAGCACCGGCAGGCCCGTCTCCACGAAGCTGGGAAGAGCGTTCAGCAGGGCCCAATTGTGTTGCGCTGTCTTGGCGAACCCCAACCCGGGATCAATGATCAACTGACTGCGCGCCACCCCGGCCGCCAGGGCGTCGTCGATCGCCGACTGCAGTTCGGCCCGCACGGTCGCCACCACATCGCCGTAGTGCGGGACGTCGTGCGGATGCTCGGCCCTCACCGAACGCCAGTGCATCAGCACCCACGGCACCCCGGCGTCGGCCACGACCGACGCCATCTTCGGATCGGCCCGTCCACCGGAGACGTCGTTGACGATCTGGGCGCCCGCGTCCAGGGCGGCTCGGGCGACATCGGCGTGCATTGTGTCGATGCTGACGGTGATCCCCTGGGCGGCAAGCCCTCGGATCACCGGGCCGACGCGCGCCGACTCGACGTCAGCGGCGATCCGGACTGCTCCGGGCCGGGTCGACTCGCCTCCGACGTCGACGATCGTGGCCCCCTGGCCGACCAGTTCTAGGCCGTGCGCGATCGCGCGTCCGGGATCGAGGTAGCGGCCACCATCGGAGAAGGAGTCGTCGGTGACGTTGACAACCCCCATCACCTGTACGGGCAGTCCCGCCGCGAGCGTCATTTACGCAGGATGAGTTCCAGCGCCTCAGCACGAGAGGCCTTGTCCGACTTGAACTGTCCGCGCACTGCCGAGGTGGTGGTGGTGGCGCCCGGCTTGCGGATGCCGCGCATCGCCATGCACAGATGCTCGGCCTCGACCACGACGATCACGCCGCGGGGGTCGAGTTTGCGCATCAGGGCGTCGGCGATCTGGGCGGTCAGACGTTCCTGCACCTGGGGACGTTTGGCGTAGAGGTCGACGACGCGGGCCAGCTTGGACAGCCCCGTCACGCGTCCGTCCACACCGGGGATGTACCCCACGTGCGCCACACCGTGGAAGGCGACCAGGTGGTGCTCGCACGTCGAGTACATCGGAATGTCCTTGACCAGCACAAGTTCATCGTGCTGCTCGTCGAACGTGGTGTTGAGCACCTCGTCGGGATCCAGGTAGAGCCCGGCGAACATCTCCTGATATGCGCGGGCCACCCTGGCGGGTGTCTCGATCAGTCCGTGCCGGTCGGGATCCTCACCGATCGCGTAGAGCAGTTCGCGGACCGCCGCCTCTGCACGCGCCTGATCGAACACCGGACGATCAACCGTTGCGACCCGAGAATTCGGCAGCACCATGCAAGACTCCGTTCGTCATCACGCATTTCCCGGCGGTACGGTCCGGTTCGAGTCGTTACCCGACGGCTCGCCCGGCGGCGGGTTCTGCGGCGGGTACGGCTGGTACGGGTAGGGCTGACCCGGGTACGGCTGCTGCGGCGGCACCTGCCACCCACCCGACGGCGGTGGTGGCGGCGTGCCCTGCGGCGGCGGGTACCACCCGCCCTGCGGCGCTGCGCCGCCCTGCGGTGGCCACCCCGGAGCATGCCACCCGGCCGGGGCGCCGTAGTCGGGCTGAGTCGGGCCGTTGGGGTGCTGAGGCGGTGCGCCGTTGGTCGGATTCGCCCCATGGGCGCCGTTGGCGCCGTTGGCTCCATTGGCTGCGCTGGCGTTGCGGATCGCCGTCTTGAACGCGGGCTCGGGCACCGGCTTGGGCCATTCCTCGCCACGTTCGATCGCCAGTTCGCCCGGCGTCTTGATCGGCGGCTTGTCTGATGGGATGCGACCGCCGAAGTCGTCGAACGCCGTGATGCGGGGCCGCTTCTTGACGTCAGCCAACACCACCTGGAGTTCGGCCTTGTGCAGCGTCTCCTTCTCGAGGAGCTCGCCGGCCAGCCGGTCCAGGGCGTCACGGTTCTCGGTCAGGATCTCCCAGGCCTCGGTGTGCGCGGCCTCGATGAGCTTGCGCACCTCCTCGTCGATCTCCCGAGCCACCTCGTGGCTGTAGTCGGCCTGCGTGCCCATGGTGCGGCCGAGGAAGGGGTCGCCGTGCTCCGTGCCGTAGCGCACCGCGCCGAGCTTGGCGCTCATGCCGTACTCGGTCACCATCGCGCGGGCGATCTTGGTGGCCTGGTCGATGTCGGACGACGCGCCGGTGGTGGGCTCGCGGAACACGAGTTCCTCGGCCGCGCGGCCACCCATCGCGAACACCAGGCGGGCGATCATCTCCGACCGGGTCATCAGACCCTTGTCGTCCTCCGGCACCGCCATCGCGTGCCCGCCCGTGCGACCGCGGGCCAGGATGGTCACCTTGTAGATCGGCTCGATGTCGGGCATCGCCCAACCGGCCAGCGTGTGACCGCCCTCGTGGTAGGCGGTGATCTTCTTCTCGTGCTCGCTGATGATCCGGCTCTTGCGGCGCGGGCCGCCCACGACGCGGTCGACGGCCTCCTCGAGTGCGGCGCCCGTGATGACGGTGCCGTTCTCGCGCGCGGTCAGCAGCGCGGCCTCGTTGATCACGTTGGCCAGGTCAGCGCCCGACATGCCGACGGTGCGCTTGGCCAGGCCGTCCATATCCGCGTCCGGCGCGATCGGTTTGCCCTGCGAGTGCACCCGCAGGACGGCCTTGCGCCCGGCCAGGTCGGGGTTGGACACCGGGATCTGGCGGTCGAAGCGGCCCGGGCGCAGCAGCGCGGGGTCCAGGATGTCGGGCCGGTTGGTGGCCGCGATCAGGATGACACCCTGCCGGTCACCGAAACCGTCCATCTCGACCAGCAGCTGGTTCAGGGTCTGCTCACGCTCGTCATGACCACCGCCGAGGCCCGCGCCGCGCTGGCGGCCGACCGCGTCGATCTCGTCGACGAAGATGATGCAGGGGCTGTTCTGCTTGGCCTGCTCGAACAGGTCACGCACGCGGGAGGCGCCGACACCGACGAACATTTCGACGAAGTCCGAACCGGAGATCGTGAAGAACGGCACCCCGGCCTCGCCGGCGACCGCACGGGCCAGCAGGGTCTTGCCGGTGCCCGGCGGGCCGAACAGCAGCACGCCCCTGGGGATCTTGGCGCCGAGGGCCTGGTAACGGCTGGGGTTCTGCAGGAAGTCCTTGATCTCGTAGAGCTCTTCGACCGCCTCGTCGGCGCCGGCCACATCGGCGAACGTGGTCTTCGGCATGTCCTTCGACAGCTGCTTGGCCTTGGACTTGCCGAAGCCGAAGCCCATCCGGCCACCGGACTGCATCCGCGAGAACATCACGAACAGGCCGATCAGCAGCAGCAGGGGCAGCATGTAGATCAGCAGCGAACCGAGGGCGCTGCCCTGATTGACCGTGGTGTTGATCTTGACGTTCTTGCTCTGCAGCGCGTCGAACAGCGGCACCGCGTACCCCGTCGGGTACTTGGTGATGACCTTGTCGCTGTTTGCGGTGTCACCGTTGCCGCTCTTCAGTTCGAGCCGAAGCTGCTGCTCACGGTCGTCGATCTGGGCGCTGTTGACATTGTCGTCCTGGATCTGCGACATCGCGACCGAGGTGTCGACGGGCTTGTACCCACGGGTGTCGTCACTGAAATAGAAGAAGGACCACGCCAGCAGGAGCACAACGCCGATCACGGTCAGCGTGCGGATCACGTTTTTTCGGTTCATCGTCAGTCTTTGGCCAGCGGGTGCGGGTCGGCCGGGTCCTTCCACGTGCGGGGCAGAGTTGTGAGCTGCGTTCAGTCAGGCTACCGCTAGTCCAACGATCGAAGGTTCCCGCCGGTGTGGTTTGGTGACCGGGTGGGCGAACCTGACGAACGTTTCGTCGTGCGCGATGGTGTCCGTCTGCGCGTCCTCGACGCCGGCGCGACCGGCGAGGCCGACCAACCGGTCGTGGTCCTCGCTCATGGCTTCCCCGAACTGGCGTACTCGTGGCGCCACCAGATCCCGGCCCTGGTCGACGCCGGCTGGCGGGTGCTGGCCCCCGATCAGCGCGGGTACGGCGGCTCCGACCGCCCCACCGACGTCGAGGCCTACGACATCAACGCCCTGACCGGCGATCTCGTCGGCCTGCTCGACGACATCGGCACCTCTCGGGCGGTCTTCATCGGGCACGACTGGGGTGCGCTGGTGGTCTGGCACACCGCACTGCTGCACCCTGCCCGGGTCCGCGCCGTCGCGGGCCTGAGCGTGCCGCCGATTCCGCGGGCCCGCACTCGGCCCACCGAACGGTGGCGGGAGAAGTTCGGTGCGGACTTCTACATGCTCCGCTATCAGACCCCCGGGGTCGTCGACGCCGAGATGGCCGCCGATGTCGCGGGCACCATGCGGGATCTGTTCGCCGAGGGCAGACAACCGGGCCTGCCCGACTGGATCTCACCGGCCGACTTCGAGGTCTACGTGCAGCAGTTCAGCCGGACCGGGTTCACCGGCGCGCTGAACTGGTACCGCAACTACGACCGCAACTGGGCGGCCACACCGCATCTGACGGATGCGCGCATCGACGTGCCCGCGCTGTTCGTCGGCGGAAGCGCGGATCCGGTGCGGCACACCATGCGACCCGAACGTGCCCGTGAGGTCGTCGCGGGCCCCTACCGGGAGATCTGGGTTGACGGTGCCGGCCACTGGCTGCAGCAGGAGCGGCCGACCGAGGTCAACCGCATCCTGCTGGCGTTCCTGTCCGACGTCACAGGTGGGTGAACTCGCGTGCCATCTCGGCCCGCTCCAGGTATTCGGCGCGGACGGGACGGCGGTGCGATTCGGGTGCCACACCCACGGTCGCGGCGTTGGCGAGACCGTGCCAGCACACGGAGAACCCATGGGTGACGTGGTGCGCGAGGGCCGGGGCCGCCCGCAGATACGCGTGCGGCAGGTGACCGATTCTCAAAGCGTTGGCGACCATGATGGTCCCCCTTCCGATCCGCCGACCGCGGCGAGCGATCGGCTCACCTACAAACCCTGCGCGGCCCCGCCGCCGAGGGCGTGAGTAGTCCACTACTTGAACTCGCGCACCGCGCAGGCGAATTCCCGACGCAGCCCGCCGGTGACACGCGGCGATCGCCGGTAGGGTGCCACCATGCCGATCGCCGGGAACTCCAAGACCCCCATCCGGTTGTCCGTCGCCGTGCTCGCCGGCGTGGCCGCTGTCACGATGACGGGCTGTGATGCCGTCAGCCCCGCGTCGTCGGGGGCACCGAACGTTCGCCAGGTGACCGTCGTCGGGAACGGCGAAGTGCAGGGCACGCCCGACACCGTGACCACCAACGTGGGGATCAGTTTCACCGGCGCGGACGCGGTCACCGTGCTCAACCAGACCAACGAACGCCAGCAGGCCGTCATCGACGCCCTCGTCGGGGGTGGCGTGGATCGCGACAACATCGCCACCACCGGGGCCACCCTGCAACCGCAGTACGGGCCCGACGGCACCACACCTGCCGGTTATCAGTCCACCAACACCATCGACGTCCGCATCCACGACGTCGACGCGGCATCGCGCGCTCTGCCGCTGATCGCGAACATCGGCGGCAACGCCACCCGGATCAACTCCGTGACGTTCTCGATCGACGACGACTCCGACCTGGTCCGGGACGCCCGGGCCCGCGCGTTCGAGGACGCCAAGTCGCGCGCCGAGCAGTACGCCGAGCTGTCCGGGCTGACGCTGGGCGACGTCATCTCGATCTCGGAGGCCGCCGAGGGGTCGACCCCGCCGTCGCCCACGCCCATGCCACGCGCGATGGCCGCCGACGTGCCGTTGTCACCCGGTCAGCAGACCGTGAGCTTCTCGGTCACCGCGATCTGGGAACTGCGCTAGCGCCCACAGGACCGTCGCGAGCGTCCGCATTGGTCCGCTTTCGGGCGGCGCGTCGCGTACAGACACGCGCGCTCGCCGGATTAGTGGACTGCGGTGACGTCCACCGGGATGCCGTTGAGCACGGCCGTCCCCGACAGGGGGTCGAGTGCCCCGCCGTCGTTGAGTTGATTGACGTTGGCCTCGGCCCACCCGTGCGGGATCGACACCACGCCCGGCCGGATCGTGTCGGTGACCTCGATCGGGATGAGGATCTCGCCGCCGGGGCCCTTCACCGACGCCATGTCGGTCAAGCCCCGCGCGGCGGCGTCATCCGGATGGATCTGCAGTGTGCACCGGTTGGTGCCGCCGGTCATGTGCATCCAGCTGTTGTTCGAACGCAGGTGCCGCCTGCCGATCAGCACCAGCCCATCCACCCGGCCGGCCAGCGACGCGCGCAACCGGGCCGCGTCGGCGACCAGTTCCTCGGGCGCCAACTCGACCTGGCCCGACGGCGTGCGCAGCACTTCGAGGAGTCGGGGCTGAAGCGGTCCGAGGTCGATGCCGTGCGGCGCCTCCAGCAGCCGCTGCAGCGTCAGCCCGCCGGGTTGGGCGCCGAACGCATCACCGTAGGGGCCGACCCGCAGCATCATGTCGAGTCGCCGCTCATAGCCCGGCCCCGCCGGCAGCATGCCGATCATCTCGTCGACCGATCGCCCAGCCACCGGCGACTCCGGATCCTCGGACTCCTTGGCCAGCGTCGCGCGGATCACCTGCTCGTCGGCCAGTGTCGGGTCGGCGTGCACCCCCAGACCGAAGACCAGGAGCGCGATCCTGGCCAGGATCTCGGTCTCGTCGGGCCAGCCCTCGTCGGGCGGCAGCACCGGCGGTGAGTAGCGCGCATTGTTGCGCACCGCGAGGTTGTTGAGCACGAAGTCGAAATGCGGACTGCGGGACGGTGGTGGAGGCGGCAGGATCACGTCGGCGTGCCGCGTCGTCTCGTTCAGGTACGGGTCGATGCTCAGCATGAACCCGACGCCGTCGAGAGCCCTGGCGAGCCGGTCCCCGTCGGGCGCCGACAACACCGGATTGCCCGCGATCGTGATCAGCGCCTTGATCTGGCCGTCCCCGGGGGTGTCGATCTCCTCGGCCAGCGCGACGGCCGGGAACTCCGATGCGACCTCGGGGTGGCCCGACACGCGACTGTGCCAGCGGCCCACCTGGAATCCCCGGCCCCGGTGTGGCGGCCGCGGCGTGGACGCCGTCGGTGACAGCGGGAACATCACCCCGCCCGGGCGGTCCAGGTTGCCCGTCAGGATGTTGATCACCTCGACGAGCCAACTTCCGAGCGTCCCGAACTCGACGGTCGAGGTGCCGATGCGGCCGTACACCGCGGCACTCTCGGCGGTCGCGATCTCACGCGCCAGTCGCCGGATGTCCTCAGGCTCGACACCGCAGTGCGCGGCCACCAGGTCGGGGTTGAAGTCGGCCGCCATGCCGCGGACCTGTTCGACACCCGCGACGTGCTCGGCGATGCCCCCGAGGTCGGGAGCCACCAGATCCTCGTCGAAGAGCACGTGCACCACCGCGAAGAGCAGGGCCGCGTCCGTGCCCGGGCGCGGCGCCAGATGCCAGTCCGCCTGGGCCGCGGTGCGGGTGCGGGCCGGGTCGATCACGGTCAGCCGGCCGCCGCGCCTGCGCAGCGCCTTGAGCCTGCCCGGGAAGTCCGGGGCCGTGGTGAGGCTGCCGTTCGACACCAGGGGGTTGCCCCCGATGATGACGAGGTGGTCGGTGCGGTCCAGGTCGGGCACCGCGAACGCGAACGGGCTGCCGAACAGATGCCCGAGCGCGACCTGCTTGGGCATCTGGTCCAGAGTGCTCGCCGAGAACACATTGCGCGTGCCCAGGGCCTTGATCACCATGGGCCCGTAGAGCGCACCTGCGACGGTGTGCGCGTTCGGGTTTCCCACGTAGACCCCGACGGACCGGCCACCGTGCTCGCCGAGCACCGCGCCCAGACCCTGCGCGACGGCATCGAACGCCTCGTCCCACGTGGACTCGGTCAGTTCGCCGTCACGACGCACCATCGGGTGGGACAGTCGCGCGGGGTCGTTGTCGAGGTCGGCGAACGTCGCGCCCTTGGGGCAGATGAACCCCGCGCTGAAGACGTCCTCGGCGTCGCCGCGCGCCGCGGTGACGCGGTCACCGTCGACGGTCAGGGCCAGGCCACACGTCGCCTCGCAGATCGGACAGATGCGAAGTTCGGTGCGCATGGCGCCTCCAAGATCAGTGGCTGTAGACCTTCGGCTCCAGTGTGCCGATGTAGGGCAGATCTCGGTAGCGTTCGGCGTAGTCGAGGCCGTATCCGACGACGAACTCGTTCGGGATGTCATAGCCGACGTACTTGACGTCGATGTCGGTCCGCACGGCGTCGGGTTTGCGCAGCAGCGTGCAGACCTCCAGAGACCGCGGGTTCCTGGTGGCGAGGTTGCGCAGCAGCCACGACAGCGTGAGCCCGGAGTCGATGATGTCCTCGACGATCAGGACGTCACGACCGTTGATGTCGCGGTCGAGGTCTTTGAGGATCCGTACGACACCCGACGACGACGTCGACGATCCGTAGGAGCTGACGGCCATGAACTCCAGCTGGGTGGGCAGCGGAATCGCCCGGGCCAGGTCGGTGACGAACATCACCGCGCCCTTGAGGACCGTCACCAGCAGCAGATCCTCTGCGCCGAGCGAATCGCTGTAGTCGGCCGCCACCGCGGCTGCGAGTTCAGCCGTGCGGTTCTGAATGTCCTGTTCGGACAACAGCACCGATTTGATGTCCCCCGGATAGATTTCCGCAGAATTCACTGGCACGTTCACAGCGTGCCACGTCGCGGCGTGCAGAACCAATGCGGTGACGTCCAGGGTTACCGTTCGGTGTGTCGCAGCACCAGCCGGCCGTCCCGGCGTTCGGCGAACACCCGGCGGTCGCTGAACTCCGTGCCGATGGCCACGCCGCCCTGCCCCCGCCATGACGTCACCAGCGCGTCGACTGCCCGGATGTGCCGGCTGGTGAGATTGCGCGCACCGGCGGACAGCAGCCACTCCCGGATCGCGCGCAGGCGCACCGCCGCGGGCAGCCGGGCCAGCTTCACGGCGTCGAGACCCTGTTCGGTCACCACCAGCGCGGCCGCTCGTGTCGTCAGCTCGTCGAGGACGTCGCCATCCTCCTGCAGTGCGGTCGCGGTGCGGGCCAGCGCCTCGGCGACGCCACCGCCCAGCACGTCCTCGAGCAGGGGCAGCACCTCGTGCCGCAGTCGCGACCGGGTGTAGCGCGCGTCGGTGTTGTGCGGGTCGCGCCACGCCCGCAGCCCAAGAGCGTCACACGCCGCCTCGGTCACCTCGCGGCGCACACCCAGCAGCGGGCGGCACCACGGGGGGTCGTAGGGCCTTATCCCGGCGATCGACCGCGGACCGGACCCGCGCCCCAGGCCCAGCAGCACGGTCTCGGCCTGATCGTCGAGCGTGTGGCCGATCAACACGGGTGCGCCGTCGCGGGCCCGCGTCAGCGCGGCATAGCGGGCGGTCCTGGCCGCCCCCTCCGGACCGCCATCCCTGCCAACGCTGACCGAAAGAACCTGCGCGCCAACACATCCCAGAGAAAACGCCTGCTCCCGCGCCTGTTCTGCGATCGCCGCGGAGCCGTCCTGCAGTCCGTGGTCGACGATCAGCGCGGTGGTCGGCAGCAGACCCGCGGCCGCGGCGGTGAGGGCCAGGGAGTCCGGGCCGCCCGAGAGTGCGACGCACCACCGGTCGGCACCAGGGAGCCACTGGCTGGCGAACGTCGAGACGGCAGCGCGCAGGCGGCCTACAGAATCCGGTCGATCCACAGCTGAGGCTCATCGATTTCAGCGGGCAGGGGCAGGGTCTCCGCGCTCGTCCAGACGGTGTTGAAGCGATCCATGCCGACGCGTTCCACGACGTGGTCGACGAAGGCCTTGCCGCGGGTGTACTGCGCGAGCTTGGCATCGATTCCGAGCAGGGCCCGCAGAAGTCGTTGCAGCGGAGGCTGTCTGCGCTGCCTGCGGTCGTCGAACCGGCGCCGGATGGTGGCCACCGACGGCACCACCGCCGGACCGACCGCGTCCATCACATGGTCGGCGTGCCCTTCGAGCAGGGTGCCGAGAACGAGGAGTCGATCCAGGGCCTGCTGTGCGGGCTCGGACTGCACGGCGCGCAGGAAACCCACCACACCGTCGCGCCGGTCTCGGGCGAACTCGGCCAAACGTCCCACCACGGCGGCGAATTCATCGCTGGTGTCGGCGGTGAGCACGCCCAGGGCTTCGGTCATGTACCCGGCCAGCCACGGGTTCGCGGTGAACTGCACGCGGTGGGTCACCTCGTGCAGGCACACCCACAGCCGGAAATCCTTGGGCGCCACCCGCAGTTGGCGTTCCACCGCGATGACGTTGGGATACACCAGCAGGAGCTTTCCGCCGTCGGCCGAGAACGGGTCGAACTGACCGAGGATGCCCGACGAGACGAACGCCAGCACAGCACCGGTCTGCGCGCCCGTGATCCGGCCGGTCACCGGACCGCTGCTGCGCTGTTCGCCACCGGTCATCACCCGCATGGAGTCGCTGGCCGCACGGATCCAGTCGGGGCGATCGACGATCCGCGCGTCGGGCACCGGTCCGTCGGTGTGCAGTCGGGTGACCTCGCGGACAGGAGGTTCGGCCGCGCGTGAGGCCGCGGCCAACTCCTCGATGGCCTGGTTGCGGGTGTAGTCGGTCACCGGCGGAGCGGGACGCGCCAACCGGGCGCCGACCGTCGCGGCGAACTGCCAGTCGACGGCCCCGCCGACCGTGCTGCTCATCGGACGCACCCGCAGGTCCGCAGCGCGGCCGCCAGCGCGTCGATCGCGAGCCGACCGGTGGGTCCCGCGTTGTTGGACAGGAACGAGAAGGTCAGCACCCGCCCACTGCGGTCGGTCACGACACCGGCCAGCGCGTTGGTGCCGGTCAGCGACCCGGTCTTGGCGCGCAGCCAACCCGCGGCGCCCTGGCTGGCCATCGGGTCGAGGAATCGGTCGGACAGCGTGCCCGAGCCACCCGCGATCGGCAGGAGGTCCAGCAGCGGACGCAGGTCCCGATGGTCGGGACCGGCGGCCTCACCGACCACCTCGTCGAGCGTCGTGGCGGTCAACCGGTTGTCCACGGACAGACCGCTGGAGTCGACGAGCCTGGCGCCGTCCATGTCGACACCTTCGGCCTTCAGCCGATCGGTGATCGCGTCGACCGCACCGCTGAAGCTCAGCGGCCGACCCTGTTCGGCGGCCACCTCCCGCGCGATCGTCTCGGCCATGACGTTGTCGGAGGTGACCATCATCTGCCGCAGCCGCTCGATGAGGGCGGCGGACTGCACCGAGGCCAACTCCTGACCCGTGGCCGGGCCCGGGGCCGTCGTGACGGTCGCGGGGTCGACTCCCAGGGCCGCGGCCAGCGCCCGCCCCGCGTCCAGCGCCGGGGTCGGCGAACGCCGGGACTCGACCGTCGTGGGCTGCGTGCGGCCACCGTCGAGCATCACCGATTCGATGGGCGCGATGTCGCCGCCGTCGATGTCGGCCGGATCCCAGCCCGGTGCCATTTTGGGGCCGGTGAACAGCGACGTGTCGACCTGGACCGCGGTGACGTCGACGCCGCTGCGCCGAACCTGGTCGGCCAGGTCGCTGATCCGCGCGGCGCCGCGATACCAGGTGTCCTGGTCGGGCGGGGCCGCCGACAGCGTCGGATCCCCCGCACCCACGAGGACCACCAGGCCCGGGGCCCTCGTCTGGTCGGCGGCGACCACCGTGGTGGTGATGCGTGCGTCCCGGTCGAGGGTCAGCAGAGCGGCCGCCGCGGTCAGCACCTTGTTGGTCGACGCGGGCTGCATCGGCAGGTCGTCGCCCTGCTGCCACAGCTGGTCGCCCGTCAGCGCGTCGGTGATGCGCCCGGTCAGGACGCCCAGATTGGGATCGGCCAGCGGCGGCGCGAGCGTGGCGGCCAGACCGGCCCCGGTGGGCATCTCCGAGTCGTCGGCCACCGGCACCACTCCCGGATTGGCCGCCGCGGGCGCCGGGCGCGGGGCGGCCTGGGCATCGCCGCCGTGCCGCCCACCCACGAACAGCGCCGCGGCCGCGACCGCGATGACCACGACGGCGAGTACGGCGAGTCCCACCAGAAGGTGAGTGGTGCGACGCCACCGGTGGGGATGCATGTAGAGCAGGGTATCGCCCCGCTGACGGTCGACCCGGTCACGTTAGGGTGGCTGGCGAGACTTTGGCAGACCCAGCGAGGCGAAGGAGCCAGCCGGTGGAATTCGACGTGACGATTGAGATCCCCAAGGGACAGCGCAACAAGTACGAGGTCGATCACGAGACCGGCCGCGTGCGCTTGGACCGCTACCTCTACACCCCGATGGCCTACCCGGCCGACTACGGCTTCATCGAGGACACCCTCGGCGAGGACGGCGACCCCCTGGACGCGATGGTGCTGCTGCCGGAGTCGGTGTTCCCCGGCGTGATCGTCGAGGCCCGTCCCGTGGGCATGTTCAAGATGGTCGACGAGGCCGGCGGCGACGACAAGGTGCTGTGCGTGCCGGCGGGTGACAAGCGCTGGGACCACATCCAGGACATCAGCGACGTGTCGGACTTCGAACTCGAGGCCATCAAGCACTTCTTCGTGCACTACAAGGACCTCGAACCGAACAAGTTCGTCAAGGCCGCCGACTGGGTCGGGCGCGCCGAGGCCGAGGCCGAGGTGCAGCGCTCAATTGAGCGTTTCAAGACCAGCGGGCACTGATTTTTCCTCCCCGTAACACGGGGTAACGCCGCTGTCCAATCGAGTTCTCATGATGTGTGTGTGCTGATGCATCAGGGGATGGGGTTGGACGCGTTCAATGCGCTGTCCGAGAGTCGCGCGGTGCATGCGCTGTACGAATGCTGCAACAGCGTCATCATGGCCCACGCGCTGGCCGACGACCGGCCCTACGCGAGCCACGATGCGCTGTTCCGGCGCGCCGACGCACTGCTGTTCAGCCTGTCCGAGGCGGCCGTCGACCAGATCCTGGTGGCGTATCCGCACGTCGGCCGTCGGCCCCGCAGCCTCAAGTCCCACGCCGAACAGTGCTCGGTGTGGGACGAGGACGAGGCGGTGATGGCGACGCTGCGAGCCACGGCGCAGGAGTACGAGGACAAGTTCGGCTTCGGGTTCGTCATGTGCTGCGGCGGGCAGAGCGCCCGCGACGTGCTGGGCGCCGTCACCGACCGTCTGCACAACGACGCCGAGACCGAGCGCAAGGTCGTCCGCAACGAGTTGGCGCGCATCAACCGCACCCGGCTGGAGCGCATGCTCGGCCCCGAGGGCGGCTACCAGAACTGGTACTGAAGGCCCTCAGCAGGCCTTTTTGAATCGCAGGCGATGCAGGGTGCTCTCACCCAGGGCGCGAGCATCCTGCTCCGGCGACACCGGGATCAGCGTCACCCCGTCGGCCACCCCGGCGGAGTAGATGTCGGCCACCAGTCCAGCCAGACCGTCGACCGTGCCGACGTAGTGCACGGTGTCGCGTTCGGAGGTGACCGAGGCCATCAGCCGGCGGGCCGCGCGCCTGTCATCGGCGATCAGCACCTCGAGATCGAGGACGACGGCCGACTCGGCCTGGGCTTCGGCCCGGACTCGGCGGCTGGCGCGCTGCGCATGCTGGAGGTCTCGCGCCTGGATCCGGACGGCCGGTTCGGCACCGCTGGTCAGCTCGGTCCAGTCCGCGGCGCTGTCGGTACCGGCGATGAAGAGGCGCAACGAGGACATGGGGCCAGCTAAGCGGCCCCATGTCCTCGTGTCTGCGGTTGCGCTCAGGCAGAGCGGAACTAGGCCGACCGCTTGGCCTCGGCCCGGGTCTTGAGCAGGCTCAACACCATCGTGATGAACAGCGTGAGGATGATCACGCCTAGGCTCCACAGGGTCGGGATCTCCGGCACCGCGACATGCTCACCGCCGTTGATGAACGGAAGCTCGTTCTCGTGCAGCGCGTGCAGGATCAGCTTGACGCCGATGAACAGCAGGATGAACGCCAGGCCCTGGGACAGGTACACCAGGCGGTCCAGCAGGTCACCGAGCAGGAAGTAGAGCTGACGCAGGCCCATCAGGGCGAACACGTTCGCCGTGAACACGAGGTAGGGCTCGCGGGTCAGGCCGTAGATGGCCGGGATCGAGTCCAGCGCGAAGAGCAGGTCGGTGGTCCCGAGCGCGACGATCACCAGGAACATCGGCGTCATCACCCGCGAGCCGTTCTCCTTGACCCACAGCTTGAGGCCGTCCCATGTCTCGGTGAACTTCAGATGGTTGCGCGCGAACTGCACGATCTTGTTGTCGGCGTCGTCGTCGTGATCGGTGTCCCGGGCGAGCTTGATCGCGGTGTAGACCAGGAACGCACCGAAGATGTAGAAGATCCAGGAGAACTGGTTGATGGCCACCGCGCCGAGCGCGATGAAGATGCCCCGGAAGACCAGCGCCAGGATGATGCCCACCAGGAGGGCCTGCTGCTGGTACTTCTTGGGCACCTTGAAGCTGGCCATGATGATGATGAAGATGAACAGGTTGTCGATCGACAGGCTGTATTCGGTGAGCCAGCCCGCGAAGAATTCGAGCCCGAACTGGCGGTCGTGGAAGTTCCACACGAAGATGCCGAACAGGATGGCCAGACCCACGTAGATCGACAGATATGTCGCGCATTCGCGTGTCGAGGGCTCATGGGGTCTGCGGCCGATGACCACCACGTCGAAGATCAGTACAGCCACGGTCACGCCGAGCGTGATGGCCCACTCGAGAGCGGACACGTTCATGTGAGAAATCCTCCGGTCGCCAAAACGCCAGAGGTCTCTTCCGCCGCTCTGATCGACATGCGGCCCACGGCGCCGGTCGACCGATGACGGTCGACGTGATGACGACTCCGCGGCGAAGGAGTACTCCCCTCTGACAGCCAGTCTGTCAGGTCTACCCGCAAAGTGAGAACTCGTACCCCAAAACGCCCGGTGAGCGCGGCGGTGCCGCGACACCGCTGGCGCTTAGTATTTTCGACTTGTGGCAGCGGACCCCGTCTCGCAGATCCCCCCGCAGTATCTGCTCTCGGGGGATGCCCCGGACCCTCGAACCCTGATCGACATCCTCTACGCGACCGCGTCGCGATATCCCGACGCCGCGGCCATCGACGACGGTGACGTCCAGCTGACCTACAGCGAACTGATCACCGACATCGAGGACAGCGTCGCGTGGCTGGCCGCGCGCGGCATCGGTCGCGGCGATCGAATCGGCATCCGGATGCCGTCGGGCAGTTATGCGCTCTACGTCGCGATCCTGTCGACCCTGGCCGCCGGGGCGGCCTACGTCCCCGTCGATGCCGACGACCCCGCCGAGCGGGCCGAGCTGGTGTTCTCCGAGGCGCAGGTGGTCGCGATCATCACCGAGGCGGGTCTGGTCCGGGGGCCCGGTTCGTCGCGAGGCTGGCGCGCCGGGGCGCCGCTGGGTCGCGACGACGCATGGATCATCTTCACCTCGGGTTCGACGGGCACCCCGAAGGGTGTTGCGGTGACGCACCGCAGCGCCGCGGCGTTCGTCGACGCCGAGGCGCAGATGTTCTTGAAGGACAACCCGATCGGACCCGGAGACCGTGTGCTGGCGGGATTGTCGGTGGCCTTCGACGCGTCCTGCGAGGAGATGTGGCTGGCGTGGCGGCACGGCGCGTGCCTGGTGCCCGCACCGCGGTCACTGGTGCGCAGCGGCATGGACCTGGGCCCGTGGCTGGTGTCGCGCGACATCTCCGTCGTCTCGACCGTCCCGACCCTGGCAGCACTGTGGCCCGCCGAGGCCCTCGAACAGGTGCGGCTGCTGATCTTCGGCGGCGAGGCGTGCCCGCCCGAACTCGTCGACCGACTCGCCGTCGAGGGCCGGGAGGTGTGGAACACCTACGGACCCACCGAGGCCACTGTGGTCGCGTGCCTGGCCAAGCTCGACGGCACCGGGCCGGTCACCATCGGTCTGCCGCTGCCCGGCTGGGACCTGGCCGTCGTCGACCCCGAGGGCAACCCCGTCGACTATGGGCAGACCGGCGAACTGGTGATCGGGGGCGTCGGCTTGGCGCGCTATCTGGACCCGGACAAGGACGCCGAGAAGTACGCCGAGATGCCGACTCTGGGCTGGCCGCGCGCCTACCGCAGCGGTGACCTGGTGCGACTCGAACCCGACGGGCTGTGCTTCCAGGGTCGCGCCGACGATCAGGTCAAGGTCGGCGGACGCCGGATCGAACTCGGGGAGGTGGACGCCGCACTGGTCAACCTCCCCGGCGTCTCCGGCGGTGCTGCGGCCGTCCGGCGCACCGCGAGCGGCACACCCCTGCTGGTCGGTTATGTCGCGAGCACCGACCCCGACTTCGACGTGCAGGCGGCGCGCGCAGCGCTCGCCGAGTCACTGCCCGCCGCCCTGGTGCCGCGACTGGTGCTGGTCGACGACCTGCCGACCCGCACCTCGGGCAAGGTCGACCGCGACGCGCTGCCCTGGCCGGTCGGCGACGCCGACGCGGACGACACTCCCGAACTGGCCGGCACCATGGGATGGCTGGCCGGGCTGTGGCGGGATGTCCTGGGCGCCCGCGTCGACGGGCCGGAGGCCGACTTCTTCGCCCTGGGCGGCGGATCGCTGGCCGCTGCCCAGCTGGTGGCGGCGCTGCGCACGCGCCACCCCGAGGTGACCGTCGCGCAGTTGTACGACCACCCCCGGCTGGGATCGCTGGCCGGGTTCCTCGACGAACTCGCGCCGACGGACAAGGTCGAAACCCGTCGCGTCGAACCGACCGGGGTGGGCACCCAGGCCGTGCAGGTCGCGGCCGCCGTTCCGCTCGCGACGCTGACGGGTCTGCAGTGGGTGACATGGCTGGCGCTGGCCAACAACGTGCTCGCGGCGGCCCTTCCGCTGCCGTGGCTGGTGGAGCTCAACTGGTGGTGGGTCATCGCGGCGTTCCTGTTGTTCATCACGCCGATGGGCCGGATGGGCATCGCGGCCGCCGCCGCGCAGATGATGCTGTCCAACCTGGAGCCCGGCACGTACCGCCGGGGCGGGTCCGAGCATCTGCGGGTGTGGCTGGCCGAGCGGTTGTCGGAGGCCAGCGGCGCGGAGAACCTCGCGGGCGCCCCGTGGCTGGTGTACTACGCCAGGGCGCTGGGTAACAAGGTCGGCAAGGGCGTGGACCTGCACTCCACACCCCCGGTCACCGGCATGCTCACCCTTGGCCACCGAAGTTCCATCGAACCGGAGGTCGACCTGTCGGGACATTGGATCGACGGTGACCTCTTCCACGTCGGTCCCATCACCATCGGCAACGACGCGACGGTCGGGGCGCGAACCACGCTGCTGCCCGGTGCCGTGGTCGGCAAGAACGCCGATGTGGCGGCGGGATCCGGCGTCGTCGGCAAGGTCAAGAACGGGCAGTACTGGAAGGGCTCCCCCGCGGTGAAGTCGGGCAAGGCCCGGCACCCGTGGCCCGAACACCGCCCGCCACGGGCGCTGGGCTGGGTGCCCGTCTACGGCGTGACGTCGCTGTTGCTCGGCGCCCTGCCGCTGATCGCCCTGGCGGCGGGCCTGGCCGTGATCGCCCATGCGGTGCGCGACACGCAGACGCTGTCGGCCGCGATCGTGCCCGCGCTGGTGTGGGTGCCGGCCGCGACGCTGGCCTCACTCGGGGTCTACGCGGCGCTGACGGTGGTGCTGGTGCGCCTGCTCGCGATCGGACTCACCGAGGGCTATCACCCGGTGCGAAGCCGGGTGGGCTGGCAGTTGTGGGCCACCGAACGCCTGATGGACGGCGCCCGCAACTACCTCTTCCCGCTGTATGCGAGCCTGCTCACGCCGCTCTGGCTGCGCCTGCTCGGCGCGAAAGTGGGCAAGGGCACCGAGATCTCGACGGCGCTGCTGACCCCGAAGTTCACCGTCATCGAGGACGGCGCATTCCTGGCCGACGACACCATGGTCGCCAGCTACGAACTCGGCGGTGGCTGGATCCACGCGGCCAAGGCCACCATCGGCAAACGCGCGTTCCTGGGCAATTCCGGCATCACGCAACCCGGGCGCCGGGTGCCCGACGACGGCCTGGTCGCGGTCCTCTCGGCGACCCCGCCCAAGGCCAAACGCGGATCCTCGTGGCTGGGCAGTCCGCCGATCCGGCTGCGCCGCCAGCCCACCGCGGCCGACGCCCTGCGGACGTTCCACCCGTCGATCGGGTTGCGGATCATGCGCGGCGCGGTCGAGACCTGCCGGCTGATCCCGGTCATGGTGAGTTTCGCGATCGGGGTGGCCGTGCTGGGCGCGCTGCAGGCGATGGCACACCACTTCGGCTGGGGGTGGGCCACGCTGTCCGGCGGTGTCGTGCTCCTGGCCGCGGGAGCGATCGCCGGCGCCATCTCCGTCATCGCCAAATGGGTTGTCGTGGGCCCCATCCGCGCGGTCGAACATCCCCTGTGGTCGTCATTCGTCTGGCGTAACGAGGTCTCGGACACCTTCGTCGAGACCGTGGCCGCGCCGTGGTTCGCCCGGGCCGCCAGCGGCACGCCCGTGATGAACATCTGGCTGCGGGGCCTGGGCGCCGACATCGGCCGCGGGGTGTGGTGCGAGACGTACTGGCTGCCGGAGGCGGACCTGGTGACCCTGGAACGGGGCAGCACCGTCAACCGCGGCTGCGTCGTGCAGACCCACCTGTTCCACGACCGCATCATGCGAATGGACACCGTCGTCCTCGAGGACGGCGCCACGCTGGGGACACACTGTGTCGCGCTGCCCGCGGCCCGGTTGGGCGCGGGCGCCACCGTCGGGCCCGCGTCCCTGGTGATGCGCGGAGACGAGGTGCCGCCGTCCACCAGATGGCAGGGCAATCCCATTGCCCCCTGGCCGGTTTCGGGCCGGAAGCGGCGCCGATGAGAAAGAGCAGGAACACCGCGGGCAAGCCCCCGGTCATCGATCCGTACCTGCCGCGCAACGGCAATTACGGCTACCGGGTGTCCCGCTACGAACTCGACCTCGAGTACCGGGTGTCGGCGAACCGGCTGACCGGCTCTGCCACCGTCACCGCGGTCACACTCGCCGCGCTCAGTTCATTCTCATTGGATCTGTCTGACGCACTGCGGGTTTCCAAGGTCTCGGTGAACGGACGACGCCCACAGGGATACCGCACCTCCGACGGCAAGCTCCGAATCACCCTGGCAACACCGCTTCCCGCGGGTGCGGCGATGACGGTCGAGGTGCGCTACGGCGGTAATCCGCGTCCGCTGCGCAGCCTGTGGGGGGAGGTCGGCTGGGAGGAGTTGACCAATGGCGTGCTGGTGGCCGGCCAGCCCAACGGCGCGGCGTCGTGGTTCCCCTGCGACGACCATCCCGGGGCCAAGGCCAGCTACCGCATCCAGATCAGCACCGACAGTCCCTATGCGGCGATCGCCAACGGCGCGTTGACCTCTCGCAGGGTGCGCGCCGGCCAGACCACCTGGACCTACGAACTCGCCGAACCCACGTCCACCTATCTGGTGACCCTGCAGATCGGCGACTACGTCACACACAAGCTGCCCAAATCGGGGAAGTCCGACCGATCCGATCGCGATGCCGTGCCGATGCAGGCGCTTCTTCCCGCGCGCCTGCGGGACGACTTCGACCACGACTTCGGCCGGCAGCCGCAGATGATGAAGCTGTTCACCAAACTCTTCGGCCCATATCCCTTGGCCGACGGCTACACCGTCGTCGTCACCGATGACGACCTCGAAATCCCCTTGGAGGCACAGGGCATTTCGATCTTCGGCGCCAACCACTGTGACGGCAGCAGACGCTCGGAACGGCTGATCGCCCACGAACTGGCGCATCAGTGGTTCGGCAACAGCGTGACGGTGCGGCGGTGGCGCGACATCTGGCTGCACGAGGGGTTCGCGTGTTACGCGGAATGGCTGTGGTCTGAGGAGTCCGGTGGCCCCAGCGCGCGGGAGTGGGCGGCGCACTATCACGAGAAGCTGGTCGACTCACCGCAGGATCTGCTGCTGGCCGATCCGGGTCCGGAGGACATGTTCGACGACCGCGTCTACAAGCGCGGCGCGCTCACCCTGCACAGCCTCCGCGGTGTGATCGGGGACAAGAATTTCTTTGCACTGCTTCGGGATTGGACCACGCGCTACCGGCACGCCACCGTCGTCACCGATGACTTCACCGGCCTGGCCGCACACTATGCCGAGGTGTCACTGCGGCCGCTGTGGGACGCCTGGCTTCACTCGACCGCGGTCCCGCAGCTGTGACCGACGCGGCCGTCCCCACCGGGCCCTCGGGGCCTGTCGCCCGCAGCGGCGTCGCCCGCGTGGGGATGGCCACCGCCGTCACGGCGGTGTGCGGGTACGCGGTGCTGTACCTGGCCGCGCGCGACCTCGATCCGGCCGGCTTCTCGGTCTTCGCGGTGTTCTGGGGCGCCTTCGGTCTGGTCACCGGTGCCGCCAACGGCCTTCTGCAGGAGAGCACTCGCGAGATCCGGTTGGCCGGCTCACTCCCTGCGACCGGGGCCGTCACGCGGCCGATGCGGCTGGCCGCCGTCGTCGGACTGGTGTCGGCCGCGGCGGTCGTCGCGACCGCGTTGCTGTGGTCGTCACACGTGTTCGTGCAGGCCCGGTGGTTGTCGGTGCTGCTGTTGGCCGCGGGCCTCGCCGGGTTCTGCCTGCATGCCACGCTGCTGGGCATGCTGGCCGGGGCGGGCCACTGGTCTCAGTACGGCGCGCTGATGGTGACCGACGCGGTGATCCGCGTGCTGATCGCCGGGGCGACCGTGCTGGTGGGCTGGGGGCTGGTCGGGTTCCTCTGGGCGACCGTCGGCGGCGCGCTGGCCTGGCTTCTGCTGCTGCTGGCCTCCCCCACCGCGCGCCTGACCGCGGCCCTGGTGGCGCACGAGGACACCGGCGACTTTCTCCGCGGTGCGGCACATGCGGTGGCCGCGGCGGGTGCCAGCGCCATCCTGGTGATGGGCTTCCCGGTGCTGCTGCAGGCCACCGGCGGCGATCTGGGCGCCACCGGCGGTGTGGTGATCCTGGCCGTCACGCTGACCCGCGCACCGCTGCTGGTGCCGCTGACGGCGATGCAGGGCAATCTGATCGCGCACTTCGTCGACCAGCGCCGGCACCGCCTGCGCGCACTGCTGATGCCGATCGCGATGGTGGTCGGAGTGGGGGCGGTCGGCGTGGTGCTCGCCGCGGTCGCCGGGCCGTGGCTGCTGCGGGTGGGCTTCGGGCCGGACTACATCGCCAGCGGTGCGCTGCTGGCGTGGCTGACGGCCGGCGCCGTCGCGATCGCGGTCCTGACGGTCACCGGCGCGGCGACGGTCGCCGCGGCCCGCCACCGCGCCTATTCGGTGGGCTGGGTCGGAGCGACGGTGGCCGCCGCGGCCCTGCTGGCCACGCCGCTCGATCTGGAGACCCGCACCGTGATCGCGCTGCTGTGCGGGCCCGTGGTGGGCATTGCGGTGCACCTCGGCGCGCTGGCCAGGACCTGACAGCGTCCCCGCGTAGCCTGTCAACATCGAAACGCAAGTTCACCCGCCCGACGGGGTCTGGGTCATCGTGCCGGCCTATCACGAGGCGTCCGTCATCGCCGACGTCGTCGCCGGCGTGCGCGCGGTCTTCCCGAACGTCGTGGTCGTCGACGACGGAAGTCGTGACGACACCGCCGCGCTGGCGCTTCGGGCCGGCGCGCATGTCGTCACCCACCCGGTGAACCTCGGCCAGGGTGCCGCCATCCAGACCGGGGTGGAGTACGCGCGACAACGCCCCGGCGCCCGCCTGTTCGTCACCTTCGACGCCGACGGCCAGCACCGGGTCGCGGACGTCGTGACGATGATCAACCGGATGTCGGAACCGGACCGTCCCGACATCGTGATCGGCACGCGGTTCGCGCACGGTCCGGCGACGCAGATCCCGTGGCTCAAGCGGGCGATCCTGCGGACCGCGGCCGCCGTGAGCCCCGCCAGTCGCCGCCTCGGGCTGACGGATGCGCACAACGGCCTTCGGGTCTTCAACCGCACGGTGGCCGACGGACTGAACCTGACGATGAACGGCATGAGCCACGCCAGTGAGTTCATCTCGCTGATCGCCGAGAATCGCTGGCGCGTGGCCGAGGTGCCGGTGGAGATCCTGTACACGGACTATTCGATGTCGAAGGGACAGCCGCTGCTCAACGGCGTCAACATCGTCTTCGACGGATTTCTGCGCCGGAGGATGCCCCGATGAACTGGATTCAGGGTCTGCTGATCGCCGCGGTGGTGCTGCTGCTGCTCTATCTGCTGCGCTCACGCACCAGTGCCAAGACCCGCGCCTGGGTCAAGGTCGGTTATCTGCTCTTCGTGGTGACCGCGATCTATGCGATCCTGCGCCCCGACGACACCACGGTGGTGGCGAACTGGCTGGGTGTGGCACGCGGCGCCGACCTGATCGGCTACGTCCTGATCATCGTGTTCATCTTCACGACGATGAGCACCTACATGCGCTTTCGGGATCTGGAGCTCAAGTACGCCCGACTGGCGCGCGCGGTGGCGCTGCAGAACGCGCAGGAGCCGGGGTCCGAGCCGTCCTGACGGGTTCAGCGCCCGTGCACGCGGAAGTACTCCACGGTGCGCTGCACGCCCTCGGCCAACTCGACGCGGGGACGCCAGCCCAGCACCTGCTCGGCGCGGCTGATGTCCAGGCAGGACCGCTTGAGGTCACCGAGCCGCGGGGGGTGGAACTCCGGGTCGTCGGGCGCGCCCGCGGCCTTGGCCACGGCCGTGTGCAACTCACGGTCCGAGGTCTCCACTCCGGTGCCGACGTTGAAGCGCAAGCCGCTGCCCGCCCCGCCTGAGGCCTTGACGAACGCGTCCACGACGTCGTCGACGAACACGTAGTCACGGGTGTTCGAGCCGTCGCCGAAGACCTTGGTGGGCCTGCCCTCGAGCAGCGCCTGGGCGAAGATCGCGACGACGCCGGCCTCACCGTGCGGATCCTGCCGCGGTCCATAGACATTGGCGGGCGCGATGTGCGAGCAGTCCAGGTCGTACAGGTGCCGGAACGTGTTGAGGTAGATCTCGCCCGCGACCTTGCCCGCGGCGTAGGGCGAGTGCGGGTCGGCGGGCACGGCCTCGCCGGTCGGAAACTCGGTGGGGACGCCGTAGATGGATCCGCCCGAACTGGTGTGCACGATCTTGCGCACCCCGGCCCTGCGCGCCGCCTCGGCGAGGCGGACCGTGCCCAGCACGTTGACCGAGGAGTCGAACTGCGGATCGGCCACCGAATGCCGGACGTCGATCTGCGCCGCGAGGTGGAACACCACCTCCGGGTGGTACTCGGTCAGGATCGCGTCGAGGTCGGCGGTCACGATGTCGGCCTCGGCGAAGAAGAACTCGGGCTCGTCGGAGAGGTGCTCGATGTTGGTGGCCCGGCCGGACGCGAAATTGTCTAGTCCCACGACGGAGTGGCCGTCCGCCAGCAGCCTGTCCACCAGGGTGGAACCAATGAAGCCGGCAGCGCCGGTGACCAGTGCACGCATCCGCTCCAATCTACCCAGGTATGAATGCAGGGTGCGTGCCCGTTCCGTCGCTGTGATCGCCGCCACCCTGATCGGGGTGGCCCTGGCGGTCCGCGGCGTCCTCGCGTTCGGGGGCTATTTCTACTGGGACGACCTGATCCTGGTGGGCCGGGCCGGCACACAGAACCTGCTCTCGACGGGCTACCTGTTCGACGATCACGACGGCCACGTCATGCCCGGCGGGTTCCTGCTGGGCGGCCTGATCACGCGCGCCGCGCCGCTGGTCTGGTTCTGGCCCGCGGTCTCGCTGGTGGTGCTGCAGCTGCTCGCCTCGCTGGCCCTGCTTCGTACGCTGCACCTGATCCTGGGCTGGCGCCCCGTCCTGCTGGTGCCGCTGGTGTTCGCGTTGTTCACCCCATTGGGCGTGCCGGGCTTCGCGTGGTGGGCCGCGGGCCTGAACTCCCTTCCCCTTCTGACCGCGCTGGCCTGGGTGTGCGGCGATGCGATTCTGTTGGCCCGCACCGGCAATCAGCGCTATGCGGTGACGGGCACGCTGGTGTACTTCGGCGGCCTGCTGTTCTTCGAGAAGGCCGCGGTCGTCCCGTTCGTCGCGTTCGCCGTGGTGGCCCTGCTGTTCCACGTGCAGGGACAACCGCGGCCACTCGTGACGGCGTGGCGGCGCGGGGCGCGGTTGTGGACGTCGTCGTTGGCCCTGACAGCGGCGTGGGTGGCGCTCTACCTGGTGGTGGTGGACCAGCAGCGGTGGAGTTGGGATCTGTCGATGACGTGGGATCTGTTGAGCCGCTCCTTCACCCACGGCATCGTGCCGGGACTCGTCGGCGGGCCCTGGACGTGGCAGCGCTGGGCGCCGGCCTCACCCTGGGGGGTGCCGCCGACGACCGTCATGGTGCTGGGTTGGGCGGTACTGGCCGCGGTCGTGGCGCTCACGCTCTGGCGCAAACAGCGGATCGGCCCGGTGTGGCTGGTGGCGCTGGGTTACGCGGTGGCCTGCCAGATCCCGATCTATCTGATGCGCTCCTCACGGTTCACGGCGTTGGAGTTGGCGCAGACCCTGCGTTACCTGCCGGATCTGGTGGTCGTGCTGACGCTGTGTGCCGCGGTCGGACTGTGCGCCCCCAATCGCCCGGGCAGCGCGTGGTTGGACGCCTCGCGGCGCCGTACGGTGCTGGTGACGGCGGCGGTCGCGGCCTTCGTGGTCAGCAGCCTGTACTCCACATCGACGTTCCTGACCAGCTGGCGGGACAACCCGACCAAGTCCTACCTGCAGAACGCCCGGGCCAGTCTTGCTGGCGCACAGCAGATTTCGGACGCACCGCTCCTGGACCAGGAGGTCGACCCGATGATTCTGCAGCGGGTGGCGTACCCGGAGAACCTGGCCAGCCATATGTTCGCGCTGTTGCGTGAGCGACCCGACTTCGATGCGTCGACGACGAAGCTGCGCATGTTCGACTCGGCCGGAGACCTCGTCGACGCCAACGTCACCTGGGTGCGGATGATCGCGCCGGGCCCGACTCCGCACTGCGGCTACCTGACCCAGCCCGACAGCCCGGTTCGGATGCCGCTGGACGGCCCACTGCTGCCCGCGGACTGGACAGCCGAGATCAATTACCTGGCCAACAGCGAGGGGTCGATGGTGCTCACGCTGGACGACGGGGTGCCGGCCAAGGTGCCCGTCCACCCCGGACTCAACCGGGTCTACGTGCGCCTGCCCGGCGCCGGCCACGCGATCACGGCACAGGCGGCAACCGCCGCGCTTTCGGTGTGTCTGGCTTCGGGTCCGGTGGGCCATCTGGCTCCCGCCCGCTGACGAATCGGCGAGACGCCGGAGGAAACCACGTCAGGACGATCGCCAGCGCCGCGGTGACCGTGAGGCTCCAGGTCATCGCCCTGGTGAACGCTGCGTGCCGGAAGCTGTGTCACAGTACTTCGTATGACTAACTTGCGTGACGAGGGTCTCAACGTCTTCCGGGAGCTGCTGCCCGGCATCCTCCCCGACGACCTCCCCAACGAGAAGGTCAGCTTCGGTAAGGGCTTCGCCAACGAGCTGATGGAGATCGGCATCGAAGGCATCTTCGGGCGGCTCTGGAGCCGTGAGGGCCTGGCCCGCCGGGATCGCAGCCTGGTCACCCTCGGCATCCTCATCGCGCTGGGCGCCGAAGACGAGCTGGAGTCACACTTCCGCATCGCCAAGCAGAACGGGCTCACCGACGAGGAGTTGGCCGAGGTGGTCTACCACTCCTCGGGCTATGCGGGCTTCCCGGCGGCCAACACCGCCAAAGCCGCGGCGCTGCGCGCCCTCAAACCTGCCACCCCCTGACGGCGGGCGCCCAAGTCTGTACGGGGACACGCCGCAGTCAGGCGTACCAACCCGCACGCTCGCGGGTGGTGGGAAAGGTGGAGCCGCCTGGGGGAATCGAACCCCCGACCTATTCATTACGAGTGAATCGCTCTGCCGACTGAGCTAAGGCGGCGTGCCCGGAGCACCGGGCCCAGGAGAGTCTACAGGTCGCTGCGGAGTGCTTGACCCACGGTGGCCACCATGGCGTCGACGGCGAACTTCGGCTTCACGTTGACCGCCAGCGCCTCCCGGCATTCGAGCACGGCCTCGATGCAGCGCAGCAGCCGATCCGGGGAGGCGTGGTCGGCCATCGCGGCCACCTTCTCCGCCATGTCCGGGTGGTTGGCCGTGATCCCGACGCTGCCCGTCGACACCATCAGGGCGTCCCGGAAATAGCTCGCCAGGTCGATCAGCGCGCGGTCCAGCGCATCCCGGGAGGCTCTGGTCTGCCGGGACTTCTGCCGCTTCTCCAGATCCTTCATCGCGCCCGCGGCGCCCCGCATGGTGCCCGCGGTGCCCTTCCCGGTGCCGCCCGCACCGAGGGCGGTCCGCAACTCCTCGGTCTCGACTTCGTTGCGGCCCTCGGTGAGCGCCTTGGCCTCCGCTTCGGCCGCCGCCACGAGCTCCTCGGCCGCGGCGTACGCGCGCGACGGGGTGGCGGCGTCGCGCGCCAGGCCCAGCGCGCGCTTGCGCCGATCCCGCGCCTCGGGGTCCGTCGCCAACCGGCGGGCCCGGCCGACGTGCCCGCCGCTGACCGACGCCGCCCACCGGGCCTCATCGGGGCTGAGCCCGTCGGTGTCCATCAGCACCCCGGCGATGGCCTCGGGCGGCGGCGTCACCAGCGCCACATGCCGGCACCGGGACCGCAGGGTGATCGCGATGTCCTCGGGGTCCACCGACGGTGCGCACAACAGGAACACCGTCGACGGCGGCGGCTCCTCGACAACCTTAAGCAGGGCATTGGCCGCGCCCTCGGTGAGACGGTCGGCGTCCTCGATCACGACGATCTGCCAGCGGCCGGTGCTGGGACGCCGGGACGCGGTCTGCACGATCGCGCGCATCTCGCTCACACCGATCGACAGACCCTCGGGAATGACGCGGCGGACATCGGCGTGGGTGCCGGCCATGGTCGTCGTGCAGTCCTTGCAGCTTCCGCAGCCGGGGGTTCCGGACGATCCACACTGCAGTGCGGCCGCGAAGCACAGCGCGGCCACGGACCGGCCCGACCCCGGCGGACCGGTGATCAGCCAGGCATGTGTCATAGTTCCGGCCGTCATCGGACTGTGAGTCTCGTCACCACGGGCCGCCACTGCGGCCGCCACCAACTCCGCCTCGACGGCGTGTTGGCCCACCAATCGCGTGAAAACCCCGGACACCGGTCAAACAGTAGTGGTCGCGGCCGACACGGCGGTCCAACAGGCGAGATGTGGGGTTCGGATTGGTCGGCCCCGACCGATACGGTTAACGGGTGACCACCGGGGAGGCGCCACGCGGACGGATCAGCGCATTCGTCCGCTGGGTGGTGCGTACCCCGTGGCCGGTCTTCACCCTCGGCATGGTGCAGGCCGACATCATCGGCGCGCTGTTCGTCCTCGGCTTCCTGCGGTTCGGCCTGCCGCCGCAGGATCGCATCCAACTCCAGGATCTGCCGCGGCTCAACCTCGCGATCTTCCTGGCCTACCTGCTGGTGTCGTTCGCGATCGGTGCGTACGTCAGCCTGCGCCTGCTGGTGCCGGTGTTCCGGTGGCAGCGCCGCGACGGCCTGCTCACCGACTCCGACCCGCAGGCCACCGAGTTGGCCCGCACCCGCGCCCTGCGGATGCCCATCTACCGCACCGCCATCAGCCTGACCAACTGGTGCCTCGGCGCGGTCGTGTTCATCGCGGCCAGCTGGCCCGTGGCCGGCCATTCCGCGCCGGTCCTGGCGGTGGCCACGGGGCTGGGCGCCACGGCCACCGCGATCATCGGCTACCTGCAGTCCGAGCGCGTGCTGCGCCCGGTGGCGGTCGCGGCCCTGCGCGGCGGTGTGCCGGAGAACTTCAGAGCGCCCGGCGTGATCCTGCGTCAGGTCCTGACCTGGGTGCTGAGCACCGGTGTCCCGCTGCTGGCGATCGTGCTCGCGGTGGTGGCCAGCAGATACTCCTTCCTGCGGGCCTCGGCCGATCAGCTGGTCACCCCGATCCTGCTGATGGCGCTGGCCGCCCTCGGGATCGGCTTCGCGGGCACGGTACTGGTGGCGATGTCGATCGCAGACCCCCTGCGCCAACTGCGGTGGGCGCTCGGCGAGGTGCAGCGCGGCAACTACAACGCCCACATGCAGATCTACGACGCCAGTGAACTGGGCCTGCTGCAGGCCGGCTTCAACGACATGGTGCGCGATCTCTCGGAGCGGCAACGCCTGCGCGACCTGTTCGGCCGCTACGTCGGCGAGGACGTCGCCCGCCGCGCACTGGAGCGCGGCACCGAGCTGGGCGGGCAGGAGCGCGACGTCGCGGTGCTGTTCGTCGACCTCGTCGGCTCGACACACCTGGCCGCGACGCGTCCGCCCGGCGAGGTGGTCAGCCTGCTCAACGAGTTCTTCCGGGTGGTCGTCGAGGTCGTCGCGCGCCACGGCGGATTCGTGAACAAGTTCCAGGGTGACGCGGCGCTGTGCATCTTCGGCGCCCCGATCGAGCATCCCGACGCCTCCGCGGCCGCCCTGGCCGCCGCCCGCGAGCTGCACGACAACCTGCTGCCGGTCCTCGGTGACTCCGAGTTCGGGATCGGCGTCTCCGCCGGACGCGCGATCGCCGGACACATCGGCGCGCAGGCCCGCTTCGAGTACACCGTGATCGGCGACCCGGTCAACGAGGCCGCCCGCCTGACGGAGCTCGCCAAGCTCGAACCCGGCCATGTGCTGGCCTCGGCGAGGGCCGTCAGCGATGCCGTCGACGCCGAGGCGCTGTGCTGGGATGTCGGCGAGATCGTCGAACTTCGCGGCCGCATCGCGCCGACGCAGCTCGCCCGGCCGGTGAATCTGGCGGTGCCGGAGGCGATGGCGAAGACCGAGGTTCCCTCGGTCGAGGCCTGATCCGGTTCAGATCCGGATCAGGCCTTCTTGGCGGGTGCCTTCTTGGCCGCCTTCTTCGCGGGCGCCTTCTTGGCCGCGGTCTTCTTGGCGGCGGCCTTCTTCTTCACCGGACCACGGGCACGCCGATCGGCCAGCAGTTCCGAGGCCCGCTCGTCGGTGATCGACAGCACGTCGTCACCCTTGCGCAGGCTCGCGTTGGTCTCACCGTCGGTCACGTACGGACCGAAGCGGCCGTCCTTGATGACCATCGGTTTACCCGACACCGAGTCCGTGCCGAGTTCGCGCAACGGCGGCGTTGCCGCACCCTGGCGGCCGCGACGCTTGGGCTCGGCGTAGATCCGCAGTGCCTCGTCGAGGTCGATCGTGAAGATCTGATCCTCGGTGGCCAGCGAGCGGGAATCCGTGCCGCGCTTGAGGTATGGGCCATACCGCCCGTTCTGCGCGGTGATCTCCTCGCCCGTCGCCGGGTCGACACCCACGACGCGGGGCAGCGACAGCAGCTTGAGCGCATCCTCGAGCGTCACGGTCTCGAGGTCCATCGAGCGCAGCAGCGAACCGGTGCGCGGCTTCGGACCCGTCGGCTTCTTGCCCTTCTTGGCCGGGCTGCCCGCTTCACCGTCATCGGGCGGTTCGGGCAGCACCTCGGTGACGAACGGGCCGAATCTTCCGTCCTTGGCGACGATTTCGTGACCGGTCTCCGGATCGATGCCCAGGCTGCGTCCACCCTGCGGGGTGGCGAACAGCTTCTCGGCCAACTCGAGCGTCAGTTCGTCGGGCGTCAGGTCGTCGTTGAGGTTGGCCCGCTGCGGGGTGAGCTCGCCGTCCTCACCGATGACCATGCGCTCCAGATACGGACCGTTGCGGCCGACCCGGACGTTGATCGCGCGGCCCTCGTGATCATCGAAGAGCTTGATGGAGTTGACTTCTCGCGCATCGATGCCTTCGAGGTTGCCACCCACCAGCTGTTTGAGACCACCGGAGCGCGCGATCGAACCCTCGACACCGTGCTCGCCGCCGAAGTAGAAGTTGGACAGCCAGTTGGTGCGCCGCTCCGACCCGGACGCGATCTCGTCGAGTTCGTCCTCCATGGCCGCGGTGAAGTCGTAGTCCACCAGCCGCGCGAAATGCTGCTCCAGCAGGCCGATCACGGCGAAGGCCACCCAGGACGGCACCAGGGCACTGCCCTTCTTGTGCACGTAGCCGCGGTCCTGAATGGTCTTGATGATCGACGAGTACGTCGACGGCCGGCCGATGCCCAGCTCCTCGAGCGCCTTGATCAGCGAGGCCTCGGTGTAGCGGGCCGGGGGGTTGGTGGCGTGGCCGTCGGGGGTCAGGTTCTCGGCACGGACCTGCTGACCCTGCCGCAGGTTCGGGAGGCGCCGTTCGGCGTCGTCGGCCTCACCACCGGCGAGTTCGTCGACGGTCTCGACGTAGGCCTTCAGGAAACCCGGGAACGTGATGGTGCGACCGCTTGCGGCGAAGGTGACCTGCTGACCGGATTCGGCCTGCCCGCTGATCCGCAGGCTCAGGGTGGTGCCGCGCGCGTCGGCCATCTGGGATGCGACGGTGCGCTGCCAGATCAGCTCGTAGAGCCGGAACTCGTCGTTGTCCAACTCACGCCGCACCGCGTCGGGCGTCGCAAAGGTGTCACCCGCGGGACGGATGGCCTCGTGGGCCTCCTGGGCGTTCTTGACCTTGCGGGTGTACTGGCGGGCCGTCGGATAGACGTAGTCCTCGCCGTAGAGCTGGCGGGCCTGGTTGCGCGCCGCGTTGATGGCCGACTCCGACAGCGTCGTCGAGTCGGTACGCATATAGGTGATGTAGCCGTTCTCGTACAGCCGCTGCGCGATGCTCATCGTGCGCTCGGAGGAGAAGCGCAGCTTGCGGCCCGCCTCCTGCTGCAGCGTCGAGGTCATGAACGGCGGGTACGGCCGGCGGGTGTAGGGCTTCTCCTCGACCGAGGCCACCGACAGCGACGCGCCGCGCAGCCCCGCGACCAGCGCGCCGGCGCTGGACTCGTTGAGCACCACGACCTCGTCGGGCTTGCGGACCGCACCGAGCGAGTCGAAGTCACGGCCCGTGGCCACCCGCTGCCCGTCGACGTTGACCAGGCGCGCGGTGAACACCGGCGGCGCAGCGGTCGGGTCGGAGACACTGGCGTCGAGTTCGGCGACGATGTCCCAGTAGGCCGCGCTGCGGAACGCCATGCGCTCGCGTTCGCGCTGCACGATGATGCGGGTCGCGACCGACTGCACTCGGCCCGCGCTCAGCTTCGGGGCGACCTTCTTCCACAGCACGGGCGAGACCTCGTAGCCGTAGAGCCGGTCCAGGATGCGGCGGGTCTCCTGCGCGTCGACGAGGTCGATGTCCAGTTCGCGCGGGTTCTCGGCGGCCGCGCGGATCGCGGGCTCGGTGATCTCGTGGAACACCATGCGCTTGACCGGGACGCGGGGCTTCAGCGTCTCCAGCAGGTGCCAGGCGATGGCCTCACCCTCGCGGTCACCGTCCGTCGCCAGATAGAGCTCGTCGACGTCCTTGAGCAGGCCCTTGAGCTCGGTGACGGTGCCCTTCTTGTCCGGGCTGACGATGTAGAGGGGTTCGAAGTCCGCGTCGACGTTGACCCCGAGGCGGGCCCACGGCTCGGATTTGTACTTGGCGGGCACGTCGGCCGCGGCCCGCGGCAGGTCACGGATGTGCCCTCGTGACGACTCCACGATGTAGTTCGAACCCAGGTAACCGGCGATTTTGCGCGCCTTGGTGGGCGACTCGACAATCACGAGCCGTCGGACGCTGCCATTGCCGTCATCGCCAGCCAACTGCGGTTACGCTCCTACTTCATTCATCGCCGTGCAGGGCCCCCATCCCTGCGGGCAACTGCCAATTTTGCATTGTGGGCCCTTGGACGCAAACTGACTTCCCCGTGAAGCATTGTCATACACGGGGCCACTGAGAAAACGCTTCGACATCACCGGGCGGTTCCCCCACGTTCTCTACCAGGCGTAACAGGCGTCGACGGCCGCTTATCCGCAACGCGGGCCGGGTGCCGCGGGTTCCAATGAGAGTGGGCGCGATTCCCACCCGCATCAGTGCCGAAGCAAGCGGTGAATGCGTGTCGGGCGCGTGCGGGTCCAGCCCCAGCAGATACCGGTCCCCGTCGGCGTACCCGGCCGCCAGCGTCCAGGCCCGCAGTTCCCGCGAGCCCGGCAGCCAGTCCTCCGGCACGGTCTTGACCGCGCCGCGGGTCCAGGCGCGCGCCATGGCGACCAGACGCGGTTCGACGCCGGTGCGCACCAGCGGGGTGTCCTCATCGGTGCGGGCGATCTCCGGCTGCAGCCCAGCGTCCTCGATCATCTCGGCCAGACCCGTCGCCCGCCACGGCCGATCCACCACCACCGACAGGCGAGCACCGAAGCCCTGCGAGCCCTCGGGAGCGGCCACGAGCACGATCTGTCCCGACGCGGCCAGCAGCCCCGAGAGATCGGCGACCGCAGGCGGCACCGACTCCGCAGAGAAGAAGGACAACTGGCTCACGACACGACACTAAGGCAGACAAAACGCCCCGGGCGGTAGGAACCGCCCGGGGCGCTTGTTGTCAGCTGAAAACTCAGACGGCGCGCACGCCGGTGGCCTGCGGCCCCTTGGGGCTCTGGCCGACCTCGAACTCGACGCGCTGGTTCTCCTCGAGGGTGCGGAAGCCCGAACCCTGAATCTCCGTGTAGTGGACGAACACGTCAGCGGAGCCGTCCTCGGGAGCGATGAAACCGAAGCCCTTTTCCGCGTTGAACCACTTCACAGTTCCCTGTGGCATCTTCCGATCTTTCCTTACTTTCCTACCGGGTGCGGTGCACCACCGTTGCGGAACACCGGGCCCGTTGTGACCGCACATCCTTCGCAGGAACCGCGACCGCAACGTCGATCCTGCGAGAGCGTTGCACACCACACAGAAGCTGCGACCTCCCACATCAAATCATGATCAGAGCGTCCGCGACAGTCTCGTTGCAACGTTCTGGTGAACAATTACGGATGTGACGGCGAATTTCGGCAGCGAACTGCTCGCTGCGGCCCTTACGGGCAGCGGAAGCCCCGTCGGAGCCCCCGTCGGCTTGGTCGACGACCCCATCCGGCACATCGCCGAACTGCCTGCTCAGGACGGTGTGACGGCACCCTGGCCGGACTGGGTCGACGCCGATGTCGTGGCCGCGTTCACCGAGCGCGGGGTGCGGGCGCTGTGGTCACACCAGGCCACGACGGCCCAGCACGCCCACGACGGCAGACACGTCGTGGTGGCCACCGGCACCGCGTCGGGAAAGTCGCTGGCCTATCAGGTGCCGATCCTGACCGCACTGGCACAGGACCCGCGGGCCCGCGCGCTCTACCTGTCGCCGACGAAGGCCCTCGGACACGATCAGCTTCGCGCCGCGCACGCGCTGACCACCGCGGTCCCGCGCCTGGCCGACGTCGGCCCCAGCGCCTACGACGGGGACACCCCCAGCGAGATCCGCCGGTTCGCGCGGGAGCGGTCGCGCTGGCTGTTCTCCAACCCGGACATGATCCACCTGTCGATGCTGCGCAATCATGCGCGGTGGGCGGTGTTCCTGCGGGGGCTGCGCTACATCGTGGTCGACGAGTGCCACTACTACCGCGGCGTGTTCGGGTCGAACGTGGCGATGGTGCTGCGGCGCCTGTTGCGGTTGTGCGCGCGGTATTCGGGCTCCCCGACCGTCATCTTCGCCAGTGCCACCACCGCCTCTCCGGGTGAGACGGCGTCCGAGCTGATCGGGCAGGCCGTCATCGAGGTGACCGAGGACGGCTCGCCACGGGGCGCGCGGACCGTCGCGCTGTGGGAACCGCCGCTGCGGACCGATGTCACCGGGGAGCACGGCGCCCCCGTGCGCCGGACCGCGGGTTCGGAGGCCGCCCGCGTGATGGCCGATCTGGTCGCCGAGGGCGCGCGAACCCTGACCTTCGTGCGGTCGCGCCGCGGCGCCGAGCTGACCGCCCTGGGTGCCCGGTCCCGCCTCGAGGAACGCGCGCCGCACCTGGTCGAACGCGTCGCGTCCTACCGCGCGGGATATCTGGCCGAGGACCGACGCGTGCTCGAACGGGCGCTGGCCGAGGGTCAGCTGCTGGGCGTGGCCACCACCAACGCGCTCGAACTCGGCGTCGACATCGCGGGGTTGGACGCGGTGGTGCTGGCGGGTTTCCCGGGCACCGTGGCGTCGTTCTGGCAGCAGGGCGGGCGGTCCGGGCGACGCGGTCAGGGCGCTCTGATCGTGCTCATCGCGCGGGACGACCCGCTGGACACCTATCTGGTGCACCATCCGGCCGCGCTTTTGGACCGGCCCATCGAGCGCGTGGTGATCGACCCGACCAACCCCTACGTGCTGGGCCCCCAGCTTCTGTGCGCGGCCACCGAGCTGCCCCTCGAGGACACCGAGGTGCGGACCTGGAACGCCGAGATGGTCGCCGAATCGCTGGTGGACGACGGTCTGCTGCGGCACCGGTCGGGGCGGTACTTCCCCGCACCGGATGTGGATCCGCATCCCGTCGTCGACATCCGCGGCGCCGGGGGGCAGGTCGCGATCGTCGAGTCCGAGACCGGGCGCCTGCTCGGCGGGGTCGGTGCGGGGCAGGCGCCGGCGACCGTGCATCCGGGCGCGGTGTACCTGCATCAGGGGGAGACCTACGTCGTCGACGCCCTGCAACTCGAGGACGCGGTGGCGTTCGTGCACGCCGAGGATCCCGGCTACACCACCTACGCCCGGGAACGCACCGACATCGCGGTGACCGGTGAGGGTGACCGCATCGACCTGGGCGAGGTGACCCTCGGCCTGGTGCCCGTCGACGTCTCGCACACCGTGATCGGTTATCTGCGCCGGACCCTGGCCGGCGAGGTGATCGACTTCGTCGAGTTGACGATGCCCACCCAGACGTTGTCGACCGTGGCGGTGATGTACTCCATCACTCCGGAATTGTTGGCGGAGAACGGAATCGAACCCTTGGCGACACCGGGGGCGCTGCACGCCGCCGAGCATGCGGCGATCGGTCTGCTGCCACTGGTGGCCAGTTGTGACCGCGGGGACATCGGCGGGCTGTCCACCCCGATCGGACCCGAGGACGGGCTGCCCACGGTCTTCGTCTACGACGGCCATCCCGGAGGTGCGGGGTTCGCCGAGCGTGGATATCGGCAGGCCGCGACCTGGCTGGGGGCGACCGCCGACGCGATCGAGGCCTGCGAATGCCCGCAGGGCTGCCCGTCGTGCGTGCAGTCACCCAAATGCGGCAACGGAAACGACCCGTTGGACAAGACCGGCGCGGTCAGGGTGCTGCGCACCGTGCTCGCCCAACTGGGGTGACGACCGACCCCTCGAACGGTCGACCTCCCAGGGGGCGGTCAACAGCGGACGCTTGGACCGCCGCGCGTGAACCGAGGCGACCGAGCGTCCTCCGAACGTACCGCGACAATCGATGCTGTGCAACCGCTCAACATTGCTGGCTTGAGATCACTGGCCCCTGACGGTGGCCGACGCGGTGCGCGCCCGTTGCTGCGCGCTGCTTCGCGGGCTGTTGTCCCCGCTCAGTAAGATCAGCCGACATGGGCCATGAGTGGCTGCTGGTGGAGACGCTGGGCAGTGAACCCGCCGTCGTCGCGCGGGGACGTGAGTTGGCCGACCTCGTCCCGGTCCGGTCCATGCTGCGCCGCAGTCCTGATCTCGCGGCGGTTCAGACGGCCATCAGCGAGACCGTCACGTCGGGGACCAGCCTGGCCAGCATCAACCCCAAGGGCAGTCGGGTGATCTGCACCGAACCGGTCCGGATGACCGACGGCACGGTGCACGGCGTCCACGTCTGGGTGGGCCCCAAGGACACCGAACCGCCCGAACGCGCCATGCCGGGCCCGCTGATCTGGAACCTGACCACCGGACTGGCCACCGACACCGTGCAGTCGCTGCTCAACAGCGGCCTGGACCCCGACACCGACGTCAGCCGAAGCCGCGCGTTCGCCGACGATCTGCCCGACCGCAACCTCAGCCCCATGGAGGCGCGGGCACTCGCCAGAGCCGGCGAGGCCACACCGGGCACCACCTACTGCAACGTCTGGAACGTCACCGACGAGGACGGCCAGCCCATCTCGGTCGGGTTCGTGGTTCGGGTCAACCTCGAACGCGTCGAGGGTGGGTCGCAGCACCGCATCGCCCGGGCGATGAACTGGCGCGCCTCTACCCCGTGACCGGCCCCGCCCTGGCGGCCGCGCGGGCGACACCGAGCATCGCCGGCGCCTCGACCCGCACGATGACGTCCAGGCCGTCGGCCTGACAGTCGACGACGGCGGTCGCCATCGCCGTCGCGAGGTTGCGGCCCCGCGCGCAGGCGAATTCCGGCCCCGACGGCAGCGCACCGGCGGCGGCCAGCGCCGCCAGGTCCGCGGCGGCCTGCGCCCGATGCCGGGCCAGCACGGCCGAACCGAGTTGGGCACCGCCCACCGTCGCCACCATGAACGCCAGCATCACCAGCGCTGCGGCCACGCTCGCGGCCCCGGCATCATCGCGACATCGACGGCTCCACGGCCGAGACGGCGTGCGCCCGGATCGGGATGCCCGGCAGCAGTGCGTGCCGCGCCGTGACTGTGGCGATGACGAACCCGCCGTCGCGGCGCAGGTGCACCTCGGCCCCCGACGGCGCCACCGACAGCGCCGTCGCGGTGGCCGCGGCCCCGTCGCCGAGGGCCGCCAACCGGGCGGCCTCCCGCGCGGCGTCGGTGCACCGCGCAGCGGAGATGATCGCGGTGACACCGCTGAGGCACAACACCGCGACGACCACCAGCGCCGCCAGCGCCAGCGCGGCCTCGACCGTGCCCATACCGGCATCGCCGCTCAGACAGCGGTGTTCAGCGCGCGATTGATCAGGTTGGTCAGGGCACCGACGATCGAGTCCCCCGTCACGACGCTGTAGAGGATCGCCCCGAACGCCGCGGCCGCGATCGTCCCGATGGCGTACTCCACCGTGGACATGCCGCTCTCGTCGACGGCCAGCAACACCAACCTGCCCTTGAGCACCCGTAATCTGTTCTCGTTCACTGCTTTTCCCCTCTCCTTGAACTGTCACATCAACCCTGAACCCAGGACGTCTCCGGCCAGACCGGCCACCACCGGCACGATCCCCAGGCATACGAATGCGGGCAGGAAGCACAGGCCCAACGGACCTGCGATCACCACCGAGGCGCGTTGCGCGGCGGCCTCGGCGCGATGCCCCGTCTCCTGCCGGGACTGCTCGGCGAGTTCTGCCACGCCGGCCGCAAGCGCACCACCCGACGAGGAGGACCGCCGCGCCAACCGCAACAGTGCCGTCGACGACTCGTCGAGCGATTCGCCCGGCCGAGGCGCCCACGCGGTCGCGGGATCCGCGCCGACGGCAAGCAGATCCGCGGCGCGCCGCAACAGGCCGGCCAGGGCGGGTGGTGCGGACGGTGCCGTCGCTCGCGCCGCAGCGGCGACGGCAAGGCCGGAGGTGAGGCAGACCGCGAACACGTCCAGGCTCGCGGCGACGGCCAACGGATCCTCGGCCCGCCGGACGACCCGACCGGATTGTCGCTGCACCTTCGGGATCCGGGCGTCCCGACCACTCAGAATCAGCGCGACCGCCAAGGCCAGCGCGGCGATGATCACGCCGAACCCGTGATGTGATCCGCCCAGACCAGTCCGCAGCACACCAAGGCCACCCCGACCAGCAGGAACCATCCCCCGGCGCCGCGATTCAGCAGAAATGCCACCGGGTGCGCACCCATGAGTTGACCGAGCACCAGACCGAGGACGGGGAGTCCGGCCAGAATGGCGGCGGTCGCGCGGGCGCCGGCCATGCCGGCTTCGACACGGGCAACGAATCGCTGCCGTTCGACGATGTCGCGCTGCGCCGCGCGCATCAGTGTCGCGATCGCCAGCCCGTGATCGACCGCGAGCCGCCAGAACACCGCCATCCGCTCCCAGTCGGCCGCACGCGCGGACGTGGCTGCGGCGCAACGCAGTCCGGCAGGCACATCCGCGCCGAGCAGGGCCCTGGCCGCGACTCCTCGAAACGCCGCGGCCACCACGCCGTGGGACTCCCGAGCCGCGACGACGAACGCCTGCACAGGGTGGGCGCCGACCCGCAGTTCGGACACCAGCACGTCCAACGCGGCCTCCATGCTGTGCGCATCCCGCGCGGCACGACGGCCGGCGGCGCGGCGCCGGATCCGCGTCGAGACCGTCAAGGCCAGCAGGGCGCACGCAACCCCGGCGAGGACTCCGCCCGTCGCGGTCCCCGCGGCGATGAGGGCCCCCCATCCCACGATCTGCGCTCCCCGCGTCGACCGGACGCGCCGTGTGACCGGCACCAACCGGCGTCCCGGCCGTGCGGGTACGGCGACCATGACGGCGGCGAGTGTCAGCGCCGCGGTGGCCGCGCCGATCACGAGCCCATCCTCGCGGCCACAACCGCCTCGTAGTCCTCTGCGGCAGAGGTGAATCCGCGGTCGGCATGCCACGCGGTGACGACCTCGCTGTGGTCCGTGCCAGCGCTGCGGCGCAGCAGCGCGACCTCGGCCAGGCGGCGACGCCCGTCCCGCTGGCGGTCGACGTGAAGCACCACCTGGACCGCGGCGCTCAGCTGGCTGTGCAGGGCGGCACGTTCGAGGCCGCCCGTCGCGGCCAACGCCTCGAGCCGTGCCGGGACCTCGGCGGCGCTGTTGGCGTGCACGGTTCCCGCGCCGCCGTCGTGTCCGGTGTTCAGCGCCGCCAGCAGGTCGACGACTTCGGCACCACGCACCTCCCCGACGACGATGCGATCCGGGCGCATTCGCAGCGCCTGCCGGACAAGCTGGCGCAGGGTGATCTCACCGGCCCCTTCGATGTTGGGGCCGCGCGACACCAACCGGACGACATGCGGGTGGGCGGGAGCCAGTTCGGAGGCGTCCTCGACGCATACGATCCGTTCGGCCGGGTCGACCGCCCCGAGCATCGCGGACAGCATCGTCGTCTTGCCCGCGCCGGTGCCGCCGGAGATCAGGTACGCCAGGCGCGCGGCGACGGTCTGGCGCAGCAGGCGCAGCGCCTCGGGCCTGATGGCGCCCGAGGCCGCCAGTCCGTCGAGTGTCTCGGTGGCCGGGCGCAGCACCCGCAGTGAGATGCAGGTCCCCTCCACAGCGATCGGTGGCAGCACGGCATGCAGCCGCACCGCGGCGCCACCGGCGGCCAGTCCGGTAAGCACGCCGTCGACCCAGGGTTGGGCATCGTCGAGCCGACGGCCCGCGGCCAGCGCCAGACGCTGCGCGAGGCTGCGCACCGCAGCGTCGTCGGCGAACCGGATTGCGCTGCGGCGAAGCCGGATTCCGTCGTCGTACCACACCGAGTCCGGGCCGCTGACCAGTACGTCGGTGGTGCCCGCCGCGCTGAGCAGCGGCTCGAGCGCACCCGCACCCGTCAACTCGGTCTGCAGCACCCGCATGGTGGCCAGCACCTCGGTGTCACCGACGACGCCGCCCGTCTCGGCGCGGATGGCCGCGGCCACCTGCGTGGGACGCAGCGGTGTGGACTCGGCCGCCAGCCGCTCGCGCACCCGGTCGATCAGTGACGCGGTCATGCGGCCACCGCGGCCCGGCGGCGCCCGGGCAGCACATCCCAGACCCGGTTCGCCGCCGACGCCAGGGGTGAGCGCGGTTTCAGCGTCAGGCCGCCGCGTTCGAGCCGCTCGGCCAGCAGAGGCTCGGGCCGCATCGATGCCAGCAGCGGAAGCTCCGCGATTGCGGCGACGTCGGTCGCGCGCAGCCCGCCCGGCGCCGGTCCGCGCACCACCAACCCGACATTGGGGTTGATCGCCGCGACAGCCGGGGCCAGGGCGGCGGTGGCGGCGCACGATCGGATGTCGGCGGGGCAGACGACGACCACAAGGTCGGCGGACCCCAGAGCGACGACGGCGGCATCGGACAGGTGCCGCGGGAGGTCACAGACCACCGCGGCCCCGCCGCGCCGGCCCGCGTCGATGACCGCCTCGGCGGCACCAGGGTCGGGGTCGCCGCCGCGACGAGCCCCGGACAACACGGCGACGGCACCGGCCGAGGGCAGCGCCTGCCGGAGCGCATCCCAGCTGACCCGGCCGGACTTGACCGCGAGGTCAGGCCAGCGCAGACCGGTGGCGGCCTCGGTGCCCAGCAGCAGGTCCAGACCACCACCGCACGGATCCAGGTCGACCAGCAGGGCCGGCGCGCGAAGCGCCAGGGCCGCCGCGAACACCGACGCCCCCGCACCGCCGCGGCCGCCGACGACCGCGACCACCTCACCGCTGGCCGCATCGGCACGCACGGCCGCATGCGCACCCGACGACAGCGCCGCGACCAGTTCTCCCGCCGCCCCGGGGAGCTGCAGGACCGCCTGGGCGCCGATCGCCATGGCGGCCCGGAAATCCTCATCGCCGGGTTCGGTCCCGGTCACGACGTAGACATCCGATCGTCGTGGAAGCGGGTCGCGGAACCGGCGTGCCGTCTCGGTGTCGAGCACGACGGCCAGTGCCGCCGACCATCCCGCACGGGTCAGCGCGGCGGGCCCGGACACCCTCACGGTGCGCAGGCCCACAGCGGCTGCGACCGCGTCGACCTCGTCACTCAGCGAAGAATCGTCCAGCAGAACTGCTATCGAACCCGTGTCGGCACTCACTCAGTCACAGTGCGACCCGCGTGATCCGCGACGCCACTGCGGCACACCGAATTGTGGATTGGCACCAGATTGTGGACAACGCTTTGCGCGTTAGTCGAAAACAGGATTCCGCAACTCTCGAATGCGTTAGCGGAGCAGTTCAGGAAACACCTGTAGATAAGGGACGACCCCCGCCAGGGGGGGAGGAGGCGAGGGTCGTCGTGTATCAGCCCCGGGGGGTCGGGCTGATACACACCCGGCCATAAGCCGAGTAATACTCACTATACACATGTAACCGCGCACTAGCGCAAGTCCCGACACGAGATGGGTCAGCTGACCAACACTGAAGAATTGCAGCGTACGACAGGTGGCTTGATCTGCCATTTTGAGCATCGCCACAGAAAATGTCAGAGCCGCCCTATCCTGGCCTACGTGACCGCCCCCGTTCCGGACCACACGGCCGTCAATTTCGCGCACTCCGGACCCCCGAATGACTCCCCGCAACGCACTGCCGCGTTCTTCGATCTGGACAAAACCGTCATCGCAAAGTCCAGTACGCTTGCGTTCAGCAAACCCTTCTTCGCCCAGGGTCTGCTCAATCGACGGAGTGTGCTGAAGTCGAGTTACGCCCAGTTCATGTTCCTGATGTCGGGCGCCGACCACGATCAGATGGACCGCATGCGGTCCTACGTGACGAGTATGTGCGCAGGCTGGGACGTCGAGCAGGTCAAGGCCGTCGTCGCCGAGACGCTGGACGAGATCATGACACCGCTGGTGTTCGCGGAGGCGGCCAACCTGATCGCCGACCACAAGCTGTGCGGCCGCGACGTGGTGATCGTGTCGGCGTCGGGCGAGGAGGTGGTCGCGCCGATCGCGCGCGCACTCGGCGCCACCCACGCGATGGCCACGCGCATGGTCGTGGAGGACGGCAAGTACACCGGCGACATCGCCTTCTACTGCTTCGGCGAGAACAAGGCCCAGGCGGTTCGCGAACTCGCGGCGCGCGAGGGCTACCCCCTCGAGCACTGCTACGCCTACTCGGACTCGATCACCGACATCCCGATGCTCGAGTTGGTCGGGCACCCCGCCGTGGTCAATCCCGACCGCACCCTGCGCAAGGAGGCCGCGGGCCGGGACTGGCCCGTGCTCACGTTCTCCAACCCCGTGTCGCTGCGGGATCGCCTGCCGGCGCCCTCGGGAGCGGCCGTGGCCACGACCGCCGCGGTGGGGGTCAGCGCACTCGCCGCGGGTGCGCTGACGTATTCGCTGCTGCGCCGGTTCGCATTCCGCGACTGACGTCGGCGAGGCGCCCGAACCCCCGATCAGGTAACGATCCGAAATCGGCTTTCCAACACGACCGGATTTTGTACTTGATGTGACCGGGGTCACGGAGTACAAAGGAAGCACGGAAGCCCGACGAGGCCAAGATCGACCCGGAAGAGAAGGACCGATCTCCCGAAGGCGGGCGACCCAGCACGGTACCGGGCACCCACGCGGAGCCGAAGCCGCGATAGAGGCAGAAGTGTTGCGGGCCTGCGTAATTGGCGAAAAGCGAGCGGAGATGTCAACCCTTTGGGTGGGGTGACATCCGAAGCGCATCCCAAACACGCCGAGGCCAACCCACGCAGCCCAACGTCGCACGCTTGGTAACCGGCTACCGTGCTAGCGGGCGGCGATCCGAGTCATTCGGGGCGCCGCCCGCTTCGCATGTTCAGGGCTTCTCCTCGGCGCTCTCCGACTTGCCCGCCTGGTCCTTGGAGTCCGCGATCGACAGCGCCTCGCGGGCGCCGGCCTGCATTGCTCGACAGCTCAGCAGCAGCCACTCGGTCAGACCCTTCTCGGTTCCCGACGCGAATCCTTCGGCGGCCTTTCGATAGTCGGCGGCACGGCGCATCCAATGCACCTCCGGCACGCCGAGGCCGTGCGGGTCGAGCCCCGTCGCGATCGTCACCAGCCGAGCCACCGCGCGGGCCACCACGCCGTCGGCGCTTCCGAATGGGGACAGCGCCAGCAGCTCGCCGTGCGCCACCGCCGCCAGCACGGGCGCCGGGACCGCACTGCCTCCGGTGACCAGTCGGGACATCAGGTCGAGGCGCGCCGAGATCTCCGGGGAGACGCGAGGCCGACCCAACTGCTCGTCATCGACGAGATCGGCGGCGGCCAGCGAGTGCAGTTTGGCCAGCGCCTGCAGCGGGGCCCTCCGCCAGACGCCGACCAGCGTTCCGCTGCCGCCCTCGAGCGCCTGCGCCACCCGCAGCGCACCGGCGAACACCGGATCGCTGGCACTGTCCTCGTCGAGTTGGAGCGCACCGCCGTCGAGCACCGACGACGCGCGCGCCGCCCGGAGTGAGGCCTCGGCGGCGGTCACGGGCCATCCGCGCAGGTTGGCGCGGTGTCGGTGGGCGCGGCCCAGCGCTTCGCGGGTCTGCTCGGCGGCCTCGGCGACACCGGGGAGCGCCAGCAGCGGGGCGAGCGGATCAGCGGTCACGGCGGCTCACGTTACAGCGCGCGGTCCGCGCCGGGAATCGCCTCCAGCAGTCGACGGGTGTACTCGTCGCGAGGAGCGGTGAACACGGCCTCGGTGGACGCCGACTCCACGACGCGCCCCCCGGACATCACGATCACGGTGTCGGCCACCTGCCGCACCACCGCCAGGTCGTGGCTGATGAACAGGTACGTCAGGCCCAGTCGGCGCTGCAGATCGGCCATCAGGTCCAGAATCTGCGCCTGCACGATCACGTCGAGCGCCGAGACCGCCTCATCCCAGACCACGAGTTCCGGACGCAGCGCCAGCGCCCGCGCGATGGCCACCCGCTGCCGCTGGCCGCCCGACAGTTCGCGCGGTCGCCGATCCATGGTCGCGGCGGGCAGTGCGACCTCGTCGAGCAGTTCGGCGACGCGCTGCCGGCGCTGGCCGCGGTCGCCGACGCCGTGGATGCGCAGCGGTTCCTCGATCGCCTGCCGGACCGAGTGGCGGGGGTCGAGGCTGCGGTAGGGGTTCTGGAAGACAGGCTGCATACGCCGCCGCAGCGCCAGTTCGCCTGCGCGGTCGGTGGCCGCGACGTCCATGCCGTCGAACCTGACCCGCCCGGAGGTGGGTTTGAGCAGACCGAGCACCATGCGCGCCAGAGTGGTCTTGCCCGAACCGGATTCGCCGACGACGGCCAGGGTGGTGGCCTTGGGCAGCCGGAACGAGACCGAGTCCACCGCGACGTGCTCCTGGGGCCGGCGGAGCAGACCACCGCCGGTCCGGAAGACTTTGGTGACCTCGGTGGCGACCAGGAGATCGTCGCCGGGTGGGTGCTCGACGACGTGCGGCGCCGCGGACCGTGCGGTGAGCGCGGGAGCCGAGGCCACCAGCCGCTTGGTGTAGTCCTCGCTGGGGTGACGCAGGATCTGCTTCGCGACACCGGTTTCGACGGTGCGGCCGCGGTACATGACGACGACGCGGCTGGCCCGTTCGGCGGCCAGCGCCAGGTCGTGGGTGATCAGCAGCACCGCGGTGCCCAGTTCGGCGGCCATCTGCTGCAGGTGGTCGAGCACCTGCCGCTGCACCGTCACATCCAGTGCCGATGTCGGTTCGTCGGCGATCAGCACGCGCGGTCGCCCCGCCAGGCCGATCGCGATCAGCGTCCGCTGACACATCCCGCCCGACAGCTGGTGGGGGTACCGGCGCGCCTGCACCGCGGGATCGGGCATGCCGACGTGGCCGAGCAGCTCGACCGCCCTGCGACCGGCCTCGCTGCGCTCGCCGATATTGTTGGCGCGCAACGCCTCACGGACTTGGAATCCGATCCGCCAGACGGGGTTGAGATTGGTCACCGGGTCCTGCGGCACATACCCGATGCCGGTCCCGCGGATGGCCCGCATGCGGAACTGGTCGGCGCCGGTGATGTCGGCGCCGGCGAATTCGATGCGGCCGCCGACGATCCGCCCGCCCGCGGGCAGCAGTCCCAGCACCGCGGCGGCCATGGTCGACTTGCCGGACCCCGACTCCCCCACCACCGCGACGGTCTCCCCGGCATGGACGGTCAGGGTCGCAGCACTGACGGCGGGTTCGTCGGCGCCGAACCGCACCGCGAGATCGGTGATGCTCAACACGGGTTCTGTCATGCGCGCCAACCCATCCGGCCGCGGTACCCCGGATCGAGGGCGTCCCGCAGGGCGTCGCCCATCAGCATGAACGCCAAGACCGTCAGTGCCAGCGCACCCGCGGGGTAGAACAGGACGGCCGATCCGGACCGCAGCCTGCTCTGCGCGGCGTTGATGTCCCCGCCCCACGACACCACCGACGGCGGCAGCCCCACCCCGAGGTAGGACAGCGTGGCCTCGGTGACGATGAAGACGCCGAACGCGATCGTCGCGACCGCGATCACCGGGCCCAGCGCATTGGGGACCACATGACGGACCAGGATGCCGAACCGATGCAGCCCCAGTGCCCGGGCCGCGGCCACGTAGTCGGCCTCTCGGACCTGCAGCACCGACCCGCGGGCGATGCGGGCGACCTGCGGCCACCCGAACACGGCCAGGATCGCGATCACCGTCCACACCGTGCGGTGCTGCATCACCTGCATCAGCACGATCGCCGCGAGCAGCAGGGGGATGCCGAAGAACACGTCGGCCAGTCGGGACACCACGGCGTCGAGCCACCCGCCGTAAAACCCGGCCAGCGCGCCGAGTACACCCCCGACCAGCAGCACCGCGGTCGTCGCCCCCAAGCCGACCAGCACCGAAGCCCGCGCCCCGTAGATGGTGCGGGCGTAGACGTCATGCCCCTGCAGATCGGTGCCGAACCAGTGCGCCGCCGAGGGGCCCAGAAGACTCTCGTCGGGGTTCGCGTACTGCGGGTCGATGCTGGTGAACAGACCGGGGAACGCGGCCACCACCACCACCAGCAGGATCAGCGCGCCCGCCACCACGAACTGCGGACGGCGCAGGAGATCAGGCATGAGCGGCCTCCCGGATCCGCGGATCGAGCGCCGCATACAGCAGGTCGACCAGCAGATTCGCCAGCAGGTAGACCATGACCAGCACCGTCACGATCGACACCACGGTCGGCGCCTCCTGCCTGGTCACGGCCTGGTACAGCGCGCCGCCGATGCCGTGGATGTTGAAGATGCCCTCCGTCACGACGGCACCGGCCATCAGTGCGCCGAAGTCCGCGCCCAGGAAGGTCACGACGGGGATCAGCGAATTGCGCAGGATGTGCACGGTGACCACCCGCGGCCGGGACAACCCCTTGGCGGTCGCGGTGCGCACATAGTCGGCGACGGCGTTCTCGGCGACCGCCGAGCGGGTCAGGCGTACGACGTAGGCGAATGACACCGACCCCAGGACGATGCCGGGCAGCAGCAGGCGCCCGAGGGTGGCCTGGTCACCGACTGTCACCGGGGCGATGCCCAATCGGACGCCGAACACGAACTGGGCCAGGAACCCGAGGACGAAGATCGGTATCGCGATGATCACCAGGCTGGCCAGCAGCACGCTGGCGTCGAACCACCCACCGCGGCGCAGTCCGGCGACCACGCCGAAGGCGATCCCGAAGACGGTCTCGACCACGAGTGCCACCAGGGCCAGGCGCAGCGTCACCGGAAACGCCTGTGCCAGAACGTCACGAACCGGCAGACCCGAGAACGAGGTGCCGAAGTCGCCGCGCACGATGTTGCCCAGATAGCGCAGGTACTGCAGCCAGAACGGGTCGTCGAGGTGGTACTGCGCGCGCAGTTGGGCCACGACCGCGGGGCTGAGGGGGCGGTCGCCGCCCAGGGCGACGATCGGGTCCCCGGGCAGCAGGAAGACCATGGCGTAGATCAGCAGCGTCGCCCCGAGGAACACCGGGATCATCGCGAGGGTGCGACGCGCGATGAACGCAGCCCAGTAGCCACCCATAACCGGCCCAGCCCTCAGTCGGTGCCGGCGGCCTTGGCGATCCGCTCGTAGTCGGGCAGGCCGTTCCACGCGATCGCCACGTCACGGACCGCGTCGGAGTGCCCGGCGGCGTTGATGTAGTCCCACAGCGGAATCACCGGCATATCCCTGAGCAGGATCTGCTGGGCGTCGTTGGTCAGCACGTAGGACTCCTCGAGCGTGGGCGCGGCCTGCGCGACGGTCAGCGCCCCGTCGAAGTCCCGTTTGGAGTAGTCGACGTCGTTGGATCCCGCGCCGGTCACGAACAGTGGTTCGAGGAATTCGAGCATCGAGGGGTAGTCGCCCTGCCACCCGGCCCGGAACGCGCTGTCGATGGTGCGGTTGGTGATCTCGGTGCGCAACTGTGCGAAGGTCGGCATCGGCGCGCCGACGGCGTCGACGCCGAGGGTGTTCTTGATGCTGTTGGCCACCGCGTCCACCCATTCCTGATGGCCGCCGTCGGCGTTGTAGGCGATGGCCAACTGACCGCGCCACGGTGCGATCGCCTCGGCCTGGGCCCACAGCTGTTTGGCGCGCTGCGGGTTGTAGTCCAAGGCGTCGGATCCGGGCAGATTGGGATTGAATCCCGGCAGTGAGCTGGCGGTGAACTCCCTCGCGGGAGAACGGGCCCCGTGGAAGATCTGGTCGCAGATCTGCCGACGGTTGATCGCCGCCGACACCGCCAGGCGGCGCAGGCGGCCCTCCTCGCCGCCGAAATGGGGCAGCCGCAGCGGGATGTCGAGCGTCTGGTTCTGCGCCGTCGGGCCGCTGATCGCGCGGTCGGCGAGATCGTCGCGGTAGGTCGGCAGCGCGCTGCTGGGGATGGTGTCGAGCACGTCGAGGTTGCCGGCCTGCAGGTCCGCGTACGCGGTGTCCAGGTTGGCATAGAACACGAAACGCAGGCCCTTGTTGGCCGGCACCCGGTTGCCGCGGTAGTCCGGATTGGGCACCAGATCGATGCGGACGTTGTGCTGCCACGGATCTGAGCGCGCCAGCTGGTACGGGCCGTTGCCGACGGGATTGCGACCGAAGGCCTCCATGTCCTCGAAGGCCACGGGCGGCAGGGGGTAGAACGGTGTGAATCCCAGGCGCTGTTCGAAGTCGATCGTCGGCGCCTTGAGGCGCACCGTGAACTCGGTGTCGCTGACCACCGTCAGCCCCGACATGGTCGAGGCCGTCGGGTTGGGCGCGGCGACCTCGTCGTAACCGACGATGGGCGAGAAGAAGCTCTGCATCAACTGCGCGTTGGTGGTCAGCGCACCGTAGTTCCAGGCGTCGACGAACGACCGCGCGGTCACCGGGGAACCGTCGGTGAACTTCCAGTCGGGCTTGAGCCTGATGCGGTAGTTGACGTTGTCGGTCGTGTCGATGGACTCGGCCACCTCCAGTGAGGGCACGCCCTTGGCGTCGTAGGACATCAGTCCCGCGAACAACCGGTCCAGGATGCGCCCGCCGTTGGTCTCATTGGTGTTGGTCGTGAGCAGCGCGTTCTGCGGTTCACCGCCGTTGACGGTGACGAACCCGCTGTCGCCCGCATCGCCACCCCCGCAGGCCGAAAGCGTCAACACGCCGGTCAGCAGAACGGCCGCCAGGGCCATCACCGGGCGGATGCGACGCACGCGGACCTCCTAGACGAGATGCTCACAGGACCGCTCGCCCTGGGATCGGTTACCGCTCGGCGCACCGCATCCGCCGCCTGTGGGCGCAGATGTGAGTTGCCAACGTCGATGCAACGTCGGGTGACTACCCTCACAGACATGACCGAGACGCACACCGAAGTTCCGTCATGCTATCCGCCGGCCCCGGAATTCGCCGCGAATGCCAACGCCACCGCGGCGCTGTATGACGAGGCCGAGGCGGACCGGCTGGCATTCTGGGCCAAGCAGGCCCAGCGGCTGCACTGGGACACCCCGTTCACCGAGGTTCTGGACTGGTCGCAGGCCCCCTTCGCCAACTGGTTCGTCGGCGGCAAGCTCAACGTCGCCTACAACTGCGTGGACCGCCACGTGGAGGCCGGCAACGGCGACCGCGTCGCCATCCACTGGGAGGGTGAGCCCGTCGGCGATGCCCGCGACATCACCTACGCCCAGCTCAAGGATGAGGTCAGCCAGGCCGCCAACACCCTGACCGACCTCGGCCTGACCGCCGGCGACCGCGTCGCGATCTACATGCCGATGGTGCCCGAGGCGATCATCGCGATGCTGGCCTGCGCACGCCTGGGCGTCATGCACAGCGTCGTGTTCGCCGGCTTCTCGGCCTCGGCGCTGCGCGCCCGCGTCGAAGACGCCTCGGCCAAGCTCGTCATCACCACCGACGGCCAGTTCCGCCGCGGCAAGGCCGCCCCACTGAAGGCCGGCGTCGACGAGGCCCTCGAAGGACTCGAGGACAGCCCCGTCGAGCACGTGCTCGTGGTGCGCCGCACCGGCATGGACGTGCCCTGGACCGAGGGCCGCGACCTGTGGTGGCACGACACCGTCGCGCACGCCTCGGTCGAGCACACCCCGGAGGCATTCGACTCCGAGCAGCCGCTGTTCCTGCTCTACACCTCCGGCACCACCGGCAAACCCAAGGGCATCGTGCACACCTCGGGCGGCTACCTGACCCAGGCCTCCTACACCCACTTCAACGTGTTCGACGTCAAGCCCGAGACCGACGTGTACTGGTGCACCGCCGACATCGGCTGGGTGACCGGCCACACCTACATCACCTACGGGCCGCTGTCCAACGGTGTCACGCAGGTCGTCTACGAGGGCACCCCGGCCTCCCCGGACGAGCACCGGCACTTCCAGGTGATCGAAAAGTACGGCGTCACAATCTATTACACCGCCCCCACGGTGGTCCGCACCTTCATGAAGTGGGGCCGCGAACTGGCCTTCGAGCATGACCTGTCCAGCATCCGCCTGCTCGGTTCGGTCGGCGAGCCCATCAACCCCGAAGCCTGGCGCTGGTACCGCCTGGTCTTCGGCGGCGACAAGACCCCCATCGTCGACACCTGGTGGCAGACCGAGACCGGCGCCATCATGATCTCCCCACTGCCCGGCGTCACCGACTGCAAGCCCGGTTCAGCGATGCGGCCCCTGCCCGGCATCTCAGCCAAGATCGTCGACGACGACGGCAACGAACTGCCGCCGGCCTCCGAGCACGGCGAGCAGACCACCGGCTACCTGGTGCTCGACAAGCCGTGGCCGGCCATGCTGCGCGGCATCTGGGGCGACCCGGAACGGTTCAAGGAGACCTACTGGTCACGATTCGCCGAACAGGGCTGGTACTTCGCCGGTGACGGCGCGCGCTACGGCTCCGACGGCGAGATCTGGGTCCTGGGCCGCATCGACGACGTCATGAACGTCTCCGGACACCGCATCTCCACCGCCGAGGTCGAATCCGCCCTCGTCGGGCACGCCGGGGTCGCCGAGGCCGCCGTCGTCGGCGCCGCCGACGAACACACCGGCCAGGGCATCTGCGCGTTCGTCATCCTCAAATCGCACGCCGCCGAGATGAGCCACGAGCAGATGGTCGAGGAGTTGCGCGCCGAAGTCTCCAAGGAGATCTCCCCGATCGCCAAACCGCGCGAGATCCACGTCGTGCCGGAGCTGCCCAAGACCCGCAGCGGCAAGATCATGCGCCGCCTGCTGCGCGACGTCGCCGAGGGCCGCGAACTCGGTGACACCTCAACACTGTTGGACCCCAGCGTGTTCGAGGCCATCCGCGCCAGCAAGTAGCCCTCTCCCTTCCCGCGAGCGGCCGTGTCTGTACGCCGACACTCCGTGAAATGCGTACAAAGGTGCACGCTCGCGGTTGTTGGAGGGGCCGTCCGCTCCCGGGAAGGGGGCTAACTCCCGATCGGGACGAATCCGCTTCCGGGGCGGCCCTTGGCCACGATGTCGGCCATCTGCGTGTTGAACGACATCGTGACAGCCGGGGTGTGCAGCGGGATGAACTTGATGACGCAGGTCGGCAGGTCCTCGGTGAACGCGCCGTGGATCATGCCGACCAGCTTGTTGTCGACGGTCACGGGTGCACCGGAGTCCCCGGGCTGACCGCAGACCTGGTTGACGATCGTGCCGGGATCCTTGCCGGGGCCCCACGTGACACCGCACGAGTATCCGGTCGTGCGGCCCAACTTGCACGCCACGGCACCGAACTTCGGGTCGGGGCCCAGACCATTGATGACGAAGCCCTTGACGTTGTTTGTGGGGGTCACCTTGGCCGGGTCGAAGCGGATGACGGCGTAGTCCAGGCCGTCGTTGCCCGCGACCATGGTGCCGACGGGCCCTTCGGCCTCAGCGCCCTCGGCGGCGACTGTCGCGCCCGGGCCACCGCAGTGCGCCGAGGTGAATCCGACCAGGTCACCGCGGTTGTCGTGGCCGATCGCGGTCAGGGTGCAGTACGACTCGCCGTCGACCACGATGCCCGAGCCACCACCCAGAACCACGGGGGCCGCGTGTGCGGGGCCCGCGAGGACGACACCCGAACCGATCACGGCGCACAGACTGGCCAGAACTCCCCACCGCCGGCGTCCGGTCATCCAATGATCTCCTGCCATCGTCCAGCCCCGACTGTCGCGTCAGTCTAGCCGGGCCACACCTGCAACATCGGCATCAGCGGGTCGTGCTGGCCCCAGACGGCATGGCAACATGAACCACCGTGAGCAAAGGTGACCGCAAGACCGGCGTACCCGCCACCGTGACCTCGATCCCGTTGGTCGATCCGCACGCGGTGCCGGCCGACGCATCCATCGGCGACCTCGTGAAGGACGCCACCGCCCAGGTGTCGACGCTGGTGCGCGCGGAAGTCGAACTGGCCCGGGCCGAGATCACCCGCGACGTGAAGAAGGGGCTGACCGGCAGCGTCTTCTTCATCCTCGCGCTGGTCATCCTGTTCTATTCGACCTTCTTCTTTTTCTTCTTCGTCGCCGAACTGCTGGACACCTGGCTGTGGCGTTGGGTCGCGTTCCTGATCGTCTTCGCCGTGATGCTGGTGGTCACGGCGGTGTTGGCGCTGTTCGGGTATCTGAAGGTGCGCCGCATCCGGGGCCCGCAGCAGACGATCGAATCGGTCAAGGAGACCCGGTCGGCCCTGACGCCCGGCGACCATCGCGGCCCGAACGCCCAGTCCGCGCTGACCGACAAGGCGGCCAACGCCCCCGACCCATCCGGTTGGTGACCGTCTGATGGCGGTTGGTCCCGACCCCTCGGTGACCCGCATCGCCGGACCGTGGCGTCATCTCGACGTGCACGCCAACGGCATCCGGTTCCACGTGGTCGAGGCCGACCCCAAGCCCAACGACCCGCCCCCGGCCGCGCGCCCGCTGGTGATCATGCTGCACGGCTTCGGCTCGTTCTGGTGGTCGTGGCGCCACCAACTGCGCGGTCTGTCCGGCGTGCGCGCCGTCGCGGTGGATCTGCGCGGCTACGGCGGCAGCGACAAACCGCCCCGGGGTTACGACGGGTGGACGCTGGCGGGCGACACCGCCGGACTGATCCGCGCGCTGGGCCACACCTCGGCGACGCTCGTGGGTCACGCCGACGGCGGCCTGGTGTGCTGGGCGACCTCGGTGCTGCATCCCCGGCTGGTGCGCGGCATCGCCCTGGTCAGTTCGCCGCACCCCGCGGCGCTGCGGCGTTCGGCGCTGACGCGTCGCGATCAGAGTCGCGCGCTGCTGCGCTCACTTCTGGCCTACCAGGCGCCAATGTGGCCGGAACGGATGCTGACCCGGCACGACGCCGCGGCGCTGGAGGACCTGTTCCGTCGCCGGGCGTCCCCGAAATGGGTGGCATCCGAGGACTTCTCGGAGAGCATGGGACATCTGCGGCAGGCCATCCAGATTCCGGGTGCGGCGCACTGCGCCTTCGAGTATCAGCGCTGGGCCGTGCGCAGCCAGTTCCGCTCCGAGGGACGGCGATTCATGCAGGCCATGGACCGTCCCCTCGACATCCCGATGCTGCATCTGCGCGGCGAGGCCGACCCGTACGTGCTGGCGGATCCGGTGTCCCGGACGCGCCGGTACGCGCCGCTGGGTCAGTTCGGGTCACTGCCCGGCGCCGGGCATTTCGGCCACGAGGAGGCGCCTGAAGCCGTCAACGACCACCTCAGTCGGTTCCTGGCCGAACTTCATTAACCGACGCAGGATCCCGTGGGCGCGGGCCCGGCGTTGTTGATCTTGGGGAACTGCTTGGACACCTCGTTGGCCGTCAGCACGAACCCGGTGTCGTTGTCGTCCACGGCGGCGCCGAAGATGACGCCGAGCACCTGACCGGCCCGGTTGATCAGCGGCCCACCTGAATTGCCCTGCCGGACAGTGCCTCTGATGGTGTAGACCTCACGGTTGACGGTCTTGGTGTGGTAGATGTCGGGGCCGTTGAGTTCGATGACCTCGCGGATCCGTCCCGGTGTGGCGACGAAGTCCCCGCCGCCGGGATAGCCCAGGACCAGCACGTCGGTGCCCGAGGCGGCCTGATCGGTGACGAACGGCAGCGGTGGCGCGGGCAGGTCGGGCACCTCGAGGATCGAGATGTCGGCGTCGGGGTCGTAGGAGATCACCGTGGCGTTGTACTCGGTGCCGTCCGACTCGACCGTCACGCTGTCCGACCCGGCGACGACGTGTGCGTTCGACATCACCCGATTGGGGGCGACCACGAAGCCGGTGCCCTCCAGGACCTTCTGACACCCCTGCGCCATCCCACGGATCTTCACCACGCTGGGGCGCACGGTCTCCACGATCGGTGACACCGCCAATGACGCATCCGGCGGATCGACGGCCGTGATGGTGGCCGGCCCCAGCGGACCGAGCGCCTCATGCAGATGCGAGGTGTCCCACACTTCGGACAGCCGTTTGGGGAACGCGCGCAACCACTCCGGGGCCACCGCCTCGACTTCGGAGATGACCTTGGAACCCTGCACGGCGGCCGCCAGATTCGGCTGCCCGGAGGCTGTCAGCGGGCTGCCGAGCATCCACGCCGCGACCACCACGAGCAGCATCTGCACCACGGCGCCGATCAGAGAGTCCAGGAACCGCAGGCCCCTCCCCCGGATCACGCCGCGCATGGCCCGGCCCAGCACCACTCCGGCGATCTCACCGACCACGACGAGCGCGAGGATCAGGAACAGCGCGACGAACAGCTTGGTCCGCTGACCGTCGAGCTTGTCGATGATGTGCGGCGCCAACAGCAGTCCGGCGCCGCCGCCGAGTGCGACGCCGATCAGCGACATCACCGAACCGAGTGCTCCGGAGCGCCATCCGGACACGGCGAACACGAACGCCAGCGCGACGATGGCGATGTCGATCCATTGAGATGTGGTCATACACCTTCACCGTCTGTGGGCACCAGCGCCATCGCCTCGTCGAGTTCCAGCACGCGGTCGGCGTCCCAGGGCTGCGACCATCCGGCGACGTCGAGCATCGCCGAGATCACCTGTCCCGTGAAACCCCAGACCAGCATCTGGTTGAGCAGGAACGCAGGCCCGGCGAAGCGTCGCGTACTGCTTGCGCGGTACACCGTGAGCCGGTTCTCCGGGTTCACAAACGCACGCACGGGCACCCGCGCGACAATAGCGGTTTCCGCCTCGTCCACGACGGCCACGGGCCCGGGGTCCGGCGAATAGGCCAGCACCGGCACGACATGAAAACCCGACGGCGGGATGAACATGCGCTCCAGGGTCGCCAGCGGATGGATGCGCGAGGTGTCGATGCCGGTCTCCTCCCACGCCTCGCGCAGGGCTGTCGCGACCGGGCCGTCATCCTCGGGGTCACTGGCGCCGCCCGGGAAGGCGGCCTGCCCGGCATGGTGGCGCAGGGTCGACGCCCGGACCGTCACGAGCAGGTCGGCGTCGGGGGGCAGGCCACCGTCGTGAGGTACGTCCTGCGGGCCGGAGAACAGCACCAGCACCGCGGCATCGCGCCGGGTTCCCTGGGTGACGGCCTGGGTGTTGGCGTCGGTGATCATCGCGAGCACCTCGGCGGGCACCCGGCGGCGGTACGCGCCGCGAACCTGGTCGACGTTGTCGAGCAGCGGTCGCAGCCACGGCGGACCGACATGGGGCGCCAGCGGGACCGGTTCCCCCCAGCGCGCGGTGCCACCAGCGCTCACCACGGATCCCCTCTCATCGCAGGTCACCCACCGCCGCCTCGATCTCTTCGGCGGTGGCGAATGACCGCGGCAGGATCTGAGCAACGCTACCGTCCGCGCGCAGCACGACTGTTGCGGGCATCACGTTGGGCACGCGCAGCGCGCCCGCGACGCGACGCCTGCCGTCCTGCAGTGTGGGCAGGTGGACGCCCAGTTCGGCCAGCCGCAACAAGGCCGCCTCCTCGTTCTGATCCTGGTGGACCGTCAGCACCGTGACCGCCGATCCGACTCTGCGCTGATACTCCGCCATCGCGGGCAGTTCGTCCGCGCACGGGCCACACCAGTAGGCCCACAGGTTCAGGACGGTCGGTCGGCCCGCGACGGCCTCGGCCACATCGACGGTGGATCCATCGGATGCGCACTCCAACTCGATGCCCCGCAGCTTCTCCGGTCCGGGTCCGTCGCCCGGCCCAGGACAGGGACGCAGGTCGGCCCGCTGCCGTGGGCCCGCGAGAGCCTCGGCGGTGTCGGCCGCGCGCCGGTCCTGTTCCTGCGGGCCGTCGGCCGACTGCGATGTCGTCGGCGCACCGTCGTCGGAGCGCACGAACTCGGCCACGAAGGCGCCCAGCACCACCACCATGACCACTGCGAGCGCCAGGGTCCAGCGCGCCGACGAGTTCATCTGCGCTTACAGACCCGCCAGCGCCAGCAGGTGCTCGGTCTCCGGTCCCTTCACGAGCGGAGCGGCCAGCACCGGGTCGGTCGGACCCGCCCCGAAGGAGGGGCAGTCGTCGGCCAGCACGCAGACGCCGCAGGCCGGCTTGCGGGCATGGCACACGCGGCGGCCGTGGAAGATCACCCGGTGGCTCAGCAGAGTCCACTCGCGGCGTTCGATCAGTTCTCCGACGATCTTCTCGACCTTGACGGGATCCTCTTCGTCGGTCCAGCGCCACCGGCGGACCAGTCGGCCGAAGTGGGTGTCCACCGTGATCCCCGGGACGTCGAACGCGTTGCCGAGGATCACGTTCGCGGTCTTGCGCCCCACCCCGGGCAGTGTCACCAGTTCGTCCATGGTGCGCGGCACCTCACCGTCGAAGTTCTCGACGAGCGCCTGGCCCAGCCCCATCAGCGAGGTGGCCTTGTTGCGGTAGAAGCCGGTCGGCCGGATGAGCTCCTCGAGTTCCGCACGGTCGGCACCGGCGTAGTCGGCAGCCGTGCGGTACCGGGCGAACAGCGCGGGGGTGGTCAGGTTGACCCGCTTGTCGGTGCTCTGTGCGGACAGGATGGTCGCGACCGTCAGTTCCAGCGGGTTGGTGAAGTCCAGTTCGCAGTACACATGCGGAAAGGCCTTGGCCAGAGTCCGGTTCATTCTCCGGGCCCTGCGGACCAGTCCGAGATGAGTCTCGTGATCCCATTTCCGGTCGCGTTTTCCCTTGCCCGCCACCCTCACAGGGTAGCGGCGGAGCGGATGGCAAAACGTGATCCCGCTGAGACCTTGCCCGTGTTTACTTCGTCGTGTGTCCTGGTTGCTCGCAGCGTCCGTCCCCGGGCTGCTCATGATGGCGACGTTTGGGCTGGACCGCCTGGAGACAACGATCGACGACACCGACGACGAAGTCGCCGAACTCATGGAGCGGGTGGCCGCCCTTCCGCGCCCCGCGCCCATGCGTCTCCGGCCGCGGCCGGCGCCCGTCACCTTCGCCGAAGAACCCGACCTCCCGACTCGGCTGTACCGGTCGCTGGAAGTCAATCCGCAGTTTCGACAGACTCGACAAGCAAATCGTGTGTAGCGTTGGCTAGTCGCAGAGCGGCCTACCTCTAGACTGAGCTCGCTAATTCACATAGAGGGCTGGGCAGCGCGCATCAGACCATCAGAGAACTAAGAGAGGCTAACGTGGACGAGATCCTGGCCAGGGCCGGAATCTTCCAGGGAGTCGAACCCAGCGCTGTTTCCGCGCTCACCAAGCAGTTGCAGCCCGTGGACTTCCCCCGCGGACACACGGTGTTCGCCGAGGGCGAGCCCGGCGATCGGCTGTACATCATCATCTCCGGCAAAGTGAAGATCGGCCGGCGTTCGCCGGACGGCCGCGAGAATCTGCTGACGATCATGGGACCGTCGGACATGTTCGGCGAGTTGTCGATCTTCGACCCCGGCCCGCGGACGTCGAGCGCCACCACCATCACCGAGGTGCGCGCTGTGTCGATGGACCGTGACGCGCTCAAGGCCTGGATCAAGGATCGTCCCGAGATCGCCGAGCAGCTGCTGCGCGTGCTGGCCCGCCGCCTCCGCCGCACCAACAACAACCTCGCCGACCTGATCTTCACCGACGTGCCGGGCCGCGTCGCCAAGCAGCTGCTGCAGCTCGCTCAGCGCTTCGGCACCCAGGAGGGCGGCGCGCTGCGCGTCACGCACGACCTCACGCAGGAGGAGATCGCCCAGCTGGTCGGCGCCTCGCGCGAGACCGTGAACAAGGCCCTGGCGGACTTCGCCCACCGCGGCTGGATCCGGCTGGAGGGCAAGAGCGTGCTGATCAGCGACAGCGAGCGACTGGCGCGCCGCGCCCGCTAGTTCTCAGCGATTACGGCGCGTTTTCCGGCGATCAGCGCGGGGAAACGCGCCGTAATCATGTGCGCAGGTAGTCCAGTTGGGCCTGCACCGATGATTCGGCGGCCTCCCACAGCTTCTCATCGACATCGGTGTAGACGTGTTCGACGATCTGCCGGGCCGTCGCGTCGTCCCCCAGCGTTCGCAGCGCGCCTCGAACCTGGTCCAGCCGCTCCTCGCGGTGCGCGAGGTAGTAGTCGCTGACGGCCTGCAGGTCGGGCAGATCGGGTCCGTGTCCGGGCAGAACCGTGCGCGGCCCGAGTCCCTTCAGCCGGCGCAGCGACTCCAGGTAGTCGCGCAGGCTGCCGTCCTCCTTGTCGATGACGGTGGTGCCGCGGCCGAGCACGGTGTCGGCGGTCAGCACGGCGTCGTCGAGCAGGAAACTCACCGAGTCGGCGGTGTGCCCGGGCGTGGCCATGACGGTGATGCGCAGGCCCGCGGCGTCGATCACCTCACCGTCGGTCAGGGGACCGCCGAGGCCCCTGAGGAAGCCGCTGCCGACCGAGCGCACCACGGCGCCGGTGCGGTCGACGAGCTTGTCGATGCCGTCGGTGTGATCGCCGTGCTTGTGGCTGATCAGAACGAGCGGGATGGTGCCCAGCGCCGCGATGCGGTCCACGTGCGCGTCATCGTCGGGGCCTGGGTCGACGATCACGAGTTCGTCGCTGCCGGGTCCGCGCAGCACCCAGGTGTTGGTTCCGTCGAGCGTCATGATGCCGGGGTTGTCACACAACAGAACCGAGGCCGTCTCGGTCACCGGACGAAGCAGTCCGTAGGCGGGATGCTCCGGGGAGCTCACGCCACCTCGACGATGAGTTCGACCTCCACGGGTGCGTCGAGCGGCAGTTCGGCCACACCGACCGCGGACCGGGCGTGACTGCCCGCATCCCCGAAGACCTCGCCGAGCAGCTGAGAGGCCCCGTTGACCACACCGGGCTGTCCGGTGAAGCCCGGAGCCGAGGCGACGAAGCCGACGACCTTCACCACGCGGGTCACCGAGTCGATGCCGACCAGGGCGTCGATCGCCGCCAGTGCGTTGAGCGCGCAGATTCGGGCTGCGGCCTTGGCGTCTTCGGGGCTGACGGCCGCGCCGACCTTGCCGCTGGCAGACAACTCACCGTCGGCAAGGGGGAGCTGGCCCGAGGTGTAGACCAGGTTGCCGGTGCGCACCGCGGGAACGTAGGCGGCCAGCGGTGCCACGACGGTGGGAAGCTGCAGGCCCAGTTCCGCCAGCCTGTCCTTGACGCTCACTTCGCCCGCTTCAGGTAGGCGACGTGCTGCTCACCGGTGGGTCCGGGAAGCACCGAGACCAACTCCCAGCCGTCGTCTCCCCACTGGTCCAGGATCTGCTTGGTGGCGTGGGTCAGCAGCGGCACGGTGGCGTACTCCCAGGCGGTCCGATCGCTCATGTGGCATGAGCTTAGTCATGAGTGCTGGCCCGTTGGCTAGCATGCAGTTCATGGCGACCACAGCAAGCGGCGGGAGCACCGTCGGCTGGCCTTCCCGCTTGGCGGAGGCCCGACTGCATTTCGTCACCGGCAAGGGGGGCACCGGGAAGTCGACGGTCGCTGCTGCTCTGGCACTGACGCTGGCCGCCGGCGGCCGCAAGGTGCTGCTGGTGGAAGTCGAAGAGCGGCAAGGCATTGCACAGCTTTTCGATGTGCCGCCGCTGCCGTACGAGGAGCTCAAGATCGCGACCGCCGACGGCGGTGGGCAGGTCAATGCGCTGGCCATCGACATCGAGGCCGCGTTCATGGAGTACCTCGACATGTTCTACAACCTCGGCCTGGCCGGTCGAGCGATGAAACGCATCGGCGCCGTCGAGTTCGCCACCACCATCGCCCCTGGTCTGCGGGACGTGCTGCTGACCGGCAAGATCAAGGAGTCGGTGATCCGACTCGACAAGAACAGGCGCCCGGTCTACGACGCGATCGTCGTCGACTCGCCGCCGACCGGGCGGATATCCCGGTTCCTCGACGTCACCAAGGCCGTCTCGGATCTGGCCAAGGGCGGGCCCGTGCACTCGCAGGCCGACGGTGTGGTCAAGCTGCTGCACTCCGAACAGACCGCGATCCACCTGGTGACGCTGCTCGAGTCGCTGCCCATTCAGGAGACCATCGAGGCGATCGACGAGCTGCAGGAGTTGGGCCTGCCGATCGGCAGCGTGATCGTCAACCGCAACATCCCCAATTTCCTTCAGCCCGAGGACCTGGCCAAGGCCGCCGAGGGCGACGTGGACGCCGACTCCGTGCGCGCCGATCTCGAGTCCGTCGGAATCACGCTCTCGGACGAGGATTTCGCCGGTCTGCTGACGGAGACCATCCAGCACGCCACCCGGATCAGGGCCCGGTCGGAGAGCGCCGAGCAGCTTGACGAGATCAAGGTGCCGCGCCTGGAACTGCCCGCCATCAACGACGGCATCGACCTCGGCAGCCTGTACGAGCTGGCCGAGGCACTCGCGCAGCAGGGGGTCCGATAGATGAGCACGACACCTTCGACGCTCGACATCGCGTCGATCCTCAAGGACACCTCCAACCGCGTCGTGGTGTGCTGCGGCGCCGGCGGCGTCGGCAAGACGACGACGGCCGCCGCGATGGCGTTGCGGGCCGCCGAGTACGGACGCACGGTCGTGGTGCTCACCATCGACCCGGCGAAGCGACTGGCGCAGGCACTGGGCATCAAGGATCTGGGCAACACCCCACAGCGGGTTCCGCTGGCGCCCGAAGTTACCGGCGAACTGCACGCGATGATGCTCGACATGCGTCGCACGTTCGACGAGATGGTCATCGCGAACACGGATCCGCAACGCGCACAAGCGATTCTGGACAACCAGTTCTATCAGACGGTGGCCACGTCATTGGCGGGCACGCAGGAGTACATGGCGATGGAGAAGCTGGGGCAGCTGCTGTCCCAGGATCGCTGGGACCTGATCGTGGTGGACACCCCGCCGTCGCGCAATGCCCTGGACTTCCTGGATGCCCCAAAGCGCCTGGGCAGCTTCATGGATGGCCGTCTGTGGCGTCTGCTGCTCGCACCTGGGCGCGGCATCGGCAAGCTCGTCACCGGCGCGGTGGGCCTGGCGATGAAGGCCCTGTCCACCGTCCTGGGATCCCAGATGCTTTCGGACGCATCGGCTTTCGTGCAGTCGCTGGACTCCACCTTCGGAGGCTTCCGGGAGAAGGCGGACCGCACCTATGACCTGTTGAAGCGGCGTGGCACGCAGTTCGTCGTGGTGTCCGCGCCGGCGCCGGACGCGCTGCGGGAGGCGACGTTCTTCGTCGACCGACTCTCGCAGGAGAAGATGCCGTTGGCAGGTCTGATCCTCAACCGCACGCATCCCACGTTGAGCGCGCTGCACATCGAACGGGCCGTCGACGGCGCGGAGGCTCTGGAGGAGAAGGACCCCGAATCCTTGGCGGCCGCGGTGCTGCGCGTGCACGCCGATCGTGGGCTGACCGCGAAGCGCGAGGTTCGCCTGCTGTCGCGGTTCACCGGCGCCAACCCGCATGTGCCGATCGTCGGCGTGCCGTCGCTGCCGTTCGATGTGGCCGACCTTGAGGCGCTGCGGGCCATCGCGGACCAGCTCACCGCCTGACGACGGAGCCCGCGGCGCCAGCCGCGCGGAGGAGTCGGGCTCAACCAGATCCCGCCTGACGACGCAGCCCGCGGCGGCAGCCGCGCGGAGGAGTCGGGCGCAACCAACCCCGCCTGACGACGGAGCCCGCGGCGGCAGCCGCGCGGAGGAGTCGGGCGCAACCAACCCCGCCTGACGACGCAGCCCGCGGCGCCAGCCGCGCGGAGGAGTCAGACGCGATCATCCCCCCGCCTGACGAGCAGTTCCGCACCGTCTCCGGACAATTCGCCGGCGACGGCCGGTGCGCGACCCGTCATGGCGAGCAGCAGAACCTCACCGGTCGCGCACACCTCGGGCCCCCGACCGGCCGACCAGTCGGAGTCGGTGGCCGCCAGCCGCAGTCCACGGGTGCGGCGGGCGCCACCGATGACGGGACTGATACGCGCATAGTCCAGGCAGACCCGGACGGCCTCCTCGGAGACGACCCGTGGCAACCCCAGCGGTCGACGGATGTCCTGCTGGTGGATCAGGCATTCGATGAGCGCGACGCGGCACCGGTACAGGGCGGCCGCCCCGGACGGTTCCGCACCGGCTCGCATCATCCGGGCGAGTTCCTCGGGCGGTGATGACGCGAAATCCGACAGTGCGCAGGCGTTCAGGCGGTCGACGTCACCGGATGCCCGAACCATGTTGAGGGCAAGGCGTACCCGACTCTGCGCGAGATAGGCGATGGTGTGGGCGGCCACGTCGCGCACGGTCCATCCGGCGCACAGGCTCGGCATCGCCCACTGTTCGGGGGTCAGCGAGTCGAGGAGGTCGGCGAACTCCTCACGTTGCGCGCGGGCGAGGGCGCGCGCGGACCGCATGCGTGCTCAGGAAATGACGGCTGCGCAGTTATTAGCCAGCGGTGCGGTGCTTGCGCTGGGCGGCGAAGAAATCAGCCCATGACACCACTTCGGGATGCTGCTTGAGCAGGGCTCGGCGCTGCCGTTCGGTCATACCACCCCAGACTCCGAACTCGACACGATTGTCGAGCGCGTCGGCCCCACACTCCGCGATCACCGGGCAGTGCCGGCAGATCACAGCGGCCTTGCGCTGGGCAGCCCCGCGGACGAAGAGCTCGTCGGGATCGGCGCCTCGACACCGGGCCTTGGAGACCCAGGCGATGCGGGCTTCCGCCTCCAGCCCCTGGACAGGCGGCGAGATCGGTGCTGTGGTGGTCCTACGCGTTGCGGTCCGAGTTCCTGACACCAGCGATTCCCTTCGCTCGGTCCGCTCTGCAGCGGCACTCCACTCTGCGGTTGATCGTGTTGCGATCTACACCACATTGCGTCGTGATGTGTTACCTACGTCGCACTGTGTGTATAAGTTAGGTGGTCAGGTTGCATTTGCGCAACACTTCCTCCCCCACTTTTTTGGGACGGGCGTCCCGTCCGATCATGAATTGGGTCCCGTGGGCCCCGGTTGAGGTCACTACAAAGCGCGCCGCTCGGTATTCGCCCCGCTCAGGGCATCGTTAGGCTGTACGACATGTCAGAACGCCCACCGGTGGCAGTGACGGTCATCAAGATGGCTTGGTGCTGCCTGCTGGCCGCCGTCTTGGCGGCGGCGCTCATGTTCCCCGTCGTGGGTGGATTGGGTCTCGTGTCGAACCGCGCGTCCGACGTCGTCGCCAACGGATCGTCCCAATTGGTCGAGGGCGACATCCCCGCCGTCAGCACCATGGTCGACGCCAGAGGCAACGTCATCGCCTGGCTGTATTCCCAGCGGCGCTTCGAAGTGACCAGCGATCAGATCGCCGACACGATGAAGCTGGCAATCGTGTCCATCGAGGACAAACGCTTTGCCGAGCACAACGGGGTGGACTGGCAGGGCACGCTGACGGGCCTGTCCGGATACCTCGCCAACGCGGCCGACACCCGCGGCGGGTCGACGATCGAGCAGCAGTACATCAAGAACTACCAACTCCTGGTCACCGCCCAGACCGACGCCGAACGCCGTGCCGCCATCGAGACCACCCCGGCCCGCAAGCTGCGGGAGATCCGCATGGCGCTGACCCTGGACAAGACCTTCACCAAGCCCGAGATCCTGACCCGGTACCTGAACCTGGTGTCCTTCGGCAACGGCGCCTACGGCATCCAGGACGCCGCCCAGACCTACTTCGGCGTCGACGCGTCACAGCTGAACTGGCAGCAGGCCGCGCTGCTCGCCGGCCTGGTGCAGTCGACCAGCGCCCTGAACCCGTACACCAACCCCGACGGCGCGCTGGCTCGGCGCAACCTCGTGCTCGACACCATGATCGAGAACCTGCCCGCCAACGCCGACGAGCTTCGCCTCGCCCGGGAACAGCCGCTCGGCGTGCTGCCCGTTCCCAACGAACTGCCCCGCGGCTGCATCGCCGCCGGTGATCGCGCCTTCTTCTGCGACTACGTCCAGGAGTATCTGGCCCGCGCGGGCATCAGCAAGGAGCAGCTGTCCAAGGGCGGCTACCGCATCCAGACCACGCTGGACCCCGACGTCCAGGGCACGGTCAAGGAGGCGGTCAACCGCTACGCCAGCCCGGACACTCCAGGCGTCGCGAGCGTGATGAGCGTGATCCGGCCGGGCAAGCAGTCCCATCCGGTCATCGCGATGGCCAGCAATCGCACCTACGGGCTCAATCTCGAGATGAACGAGACCATGCAGCCGCAGCCGTTCTCTCTGGTCGGCAACGGCGCGGGTTCGGTCTTCAAGATCTTCACCGTGGCCGCCGCCCTCGAGATGGGCATGGGCATCAGTGCTCAACTCGACGTGCCCAACCGGTTCGAGGCCAAGGGGCTCGGCAGCGGTGGCGCCAAGGGCTGCCCCAAGGACACCTGGTGTGTGCAGAACGCCGGCAGCTACCGCAGCCCGATGAACGTCACCGACGCTCTGGCGACGTCGCCGAACACCGCGTTCGCCAAGCTCATCTCGCAGGTGGGTGTGCAGCGGACGGTCGACATGGCCGTCAAACTGGGGCTGCGCAGCTACGCCGACCCCGGCACCGCGCGGGACTACGACCCCGAAAGCAACGAGAGCCTCGCGGATTTCGTCAAGCGGCAGAACATCGGGTCGTTCACGCTGGGTCCCATCGAGGTCAATGGCCTCGAGTTGTCCAACGTCGCGGCGACACTGGCGTCCGGCGGCACGTGGTGCCCGCCCAACCCCATCGACAAGGTCTTCGACCGGCACGGCACGGAGATCGCGGTGACCACCGCGACGTGCGAACAGGTCGTTCCGGAGGGTCTGGCCAACACCCTGGCCAACGCGCTGAGCAAGGACGACACCGGCGCGGGCACCGCCGCAGGGGCGGCCGGGTCCGTCGGGTGGGACCTGCCGATGTCCGGCAAGACCGGGACCACCGAATCCAACCGGTCGTCGGGATTCCTGGGCTTCACCAATCAACTCGCGGCCGCCAACTACATCTACGACGACTCCAACACGCCCAGCGAGCTGTGCTCGTGGCCCCTGCGGCAGTGCGGGTCGGGGTCGCTGTTCGGCGGCAACGAACCCGCCAGCACGTGGTTCGCGGCCATGAAGCCGATCGCGACGAACTTCGGTGAGGTGGTCCTGCCGCCGACCGATCCTCGGTACGTCGACGGCGGCCCGAACTCGCGCGTGCCCAGCGTCGCCGGCCTGACCCAGGACGGGGCCCGCAGGCGGATCCAGGAGGCCGGCTTCCAGGTCGCCGATCAGACGGCATCGGTGAACAGCAGTTCATCGGCGGGGACGGTCGTGGGGACCTCCCCCAGCGGTCAGACGATTCCGGGGTCGATCGTCACCATCCAGGTCAGCAACGGCATCCCACCGGCGCCACCGCCGCCGCCGCTGCTGCCGCCCGGGATGCCCCCGCCACCGCCGGAGTTCGGTCAGACCGTCGTGGAGATCCCCGGTCTGCCGCCCATCACGGTGCCGGTTCTCGTGCCGCCACCCCCTCCGTGACGCGCATGTGAGCAGTATCCTGCTCACATGTCCGCAGTTGTGCCCATCCTGAAACGCACCGCCGCAGTCACGCTCGGCTCGGCCATCGCCGGGATCGGCTACGCCTCGATCATCGAGCGCAATGCGTTCGTCGTTCGCGAAGTGACGATGCCGGTGCTGAGCCCGGGGTCCTCGCCGCTGCGGGTCCTGCACCTGTCTGATCTGCACATGCGTCCCGCGCAGAAGCACAAGCAGGCGTGGCTGCGGGAACTGGCTCGGTGGGAGCCCGACCTGGTGGTCAACACCGGTGACAATCTGTCGCACCCCAAAGCTGTGCCCTCCGTGGTGCAGGCGCTCGGCGATCTGCTGTCGGTGCCGGGCCTGTTCGTGTTCGGCAGCAACGACTACTTCGCGCCGGTGCTCAAGAACCCGGCCAAATACCTGACCGACCGCGATCACCGGGTGCATGGGACACCGCTGCCCTGGCAGGATCTGCGCGCGGCGTTCACCGAGCGCGGGTGGCTCGACATGACGCATGTGCGCCGCGAGATCGAGGTCGCGGGTGTGACGATCGCCGCGGCCGGCGTGGATGATCCGCACATCCAGCGGGACAGGTACGACACCATCGCCGGACCCGCGAATGCCGCCGCCAACCTGACCCTCGGCGTGGTGCACGCGCCGTACACCCGGGTGCTGGACCGCTTCGCGGCCGACGGCTATCAGCTGATCATGGCCGGCCACACACACGGCGGTCAGCTGTGCGTGCCGTTCAAGGGTGCGCTCGTCACCAACTGCGATCTGGACACCTCCCGGGTCAAGGGTGCGTCGAAGTGGGGCGCCCACACGGCCCTGCACGTGTCGGCGGGCATCGGCACGTCGCCGTTCGCGCCGGTGCGGTTCTGCTGCCGCCCGGAGGCCACGCTGCTGACGCTGATCGCCGCCCCGACCGGCGGCCGCGACGCCAGCCGCAACCTCGGTCAGTCACAGCCGACCGCCGCCGTCCACTGATCCGCGGTGGAGTCTGTCTGCGAGCACAACCCTGACCGCGCCTGGCTGGACAATGCGGTCAGGCTGATCGAGGCGGATGCGCGGCGCAGTGCCGACACGCACCTCCTGCGTTATCCGCTGCCGTCGGCCTGGTGCGACGGCGCCGACGTCGCGCTGTACCTCAAGGACGAGACCACCCACATCACGGGCAGCCTCAAGCACCGCCTCGCGCGCTCGTTGATGCTGTACGCGCTGTGCAACGGTTGGGTCGGGAGGAACACCACGCTGGTGGAGGCGTCCTCAGGGTCGACCGCGGTCTCCGAGGCGTACTTCGCGGCGCTGCTGGGCCTGCCGTTCATCGCGGTGGTGCCGAAGTCGACGAGCGCGTCGAAGATCGCACTGATCGAATCCCAGGGCGGCCGTTGCCATTTCGTCGACAACTCCGGAGAGGTCTACGCCGAGGCGCAGCGTCTGGCGGACGAGACCGGAGGCCACTACCTCGATCAGTTCACCAACGCCGAGCGTGCGACGGACTGGCGGGGCAACAACAACATCGCCGAGTCGATCTTCTCGCAGATGCGCGCCGAGGAGCACCCGGTGCCGTCCTGGATCGTGGTGGGCGCCGGCACCGGCGGCACCAGTGCCACCATCGGCCGCTACATCCGCTACCGCCGCCACTCGACCCGGCTGTGCGTTGTGGACCCGGAGAACTCCGCGTTCTTCCCGTCGTATCGAGAGGGCCGCGACGTCACGACCGGCCAGTCGTCGAGGATCGAGGGCATCGGCCGGCCCCGGGTGGAACCGTCATTCGTGCCGGGCGTCGTCGACCGGATGGTCAGCGTCCCCGACGCTGCGTCAATCGCGGCGGCCCGCCACGTCAGCCGAGTCCTCGGGCGGCGCGTGGGGCCGTCCACGGGCACGAACATGTGGGGCGCGTTCGGTCTGCTCGCCGAGATGGTGGCGCGGGGGCAGAGTGGGTCGGTGGTGACCCTGCTCGCCGACAGCGGTGACCGCTACGCGGACACCTACTTCGACGACGAGTGGGTCACCAGCAGGGGGATGGACCCCTCCGAGGCGTCGTTGAAGCTGGAGGCGTTCGAGCGGTCCTGCTCCTGGTCCTGACCTTCGGCCGTCACGAACAGCCACAGCGCGGCCAGGGCGAAGAATCCTCCGTAGAGTGCGGCACCCAGCGCGGTCATAGTTCTTCTCTTTCGTGGGGAGTTCCAGATTGCGGCTTCTGCTGACCTACAACGTCACCGACACGCCGTCTCCATCCCGATCCGGGGAACGCGTTTGGCTTCTCGACCCCCTCGTGCGATACGCTGTCGTGGCTTCACGCGGGGTGTGGCGCAGCTTGGTAGCGCGCTTCGTTCGGGACGAAGAGGTCGTGGGTTCGAATCCCGCCACCCCGACTCGTGTGACTGCAAGGCAGAGGCCCTGACCGGATTCCGGCAGGGCCTTTCTGCTGCCAGTCCGCGGCCGGTCGGCGGAGGCACGCCGGACCGGCGAGCGGCAGCAGTCTGGGTCAAGCACCGTGCACAGAGCCTGAGTGGCCTCCGAGCGGAACATGTTCATCCCGCGGCGCTCCGAGAGCATCGGCCTTGCGCAGCTGCAGAGAAGACCGCGCTTCGGGCCCGGCCGGGGATTCGCGAAACACCCCGATTCGGCCGGGCTGGCACCTACAGTCAGTTTCCGGTCCAAGGGCGATTCTGCCCACTCAACGAAAAAAGGGGACGCGGGTGAGTCAGTGGCTGGTCAGCCATGTGCCGCCGTCGCTGCTGTTGATTCTGATCGTCGCCTGCACCGCGGGTACGGCGATCCTCGTCCAGATCTTGGTGCGCCGCCGATTCCCGAACCTGCGTGGCGACGAACACAACGATGTCACCAAATTCGCCTTCGGCGTGGTCGGCTTCGTGTTCGCGTTCTTCATCGGCTTCGTCGTCTCAGCCATGTGGGGACAGATAGGCCATGCCGACAGCATCGTGCGTACCGAAGGCACCGCCGCCGCGCAACTGGCCCGAGACTCCCATATCTTCGACCAGCCTGACCGCGACCGGATGCGTCAGGCTCTGCTCGAATACCAACAGTCCGCCATCATCGAGTGGGACGAAATCAACGCCGGCCGGTCCTACGCTGAGGCCGACAAGGCCCTCGACCGGCTCTACGCCGCCTACGAAACCGCCCAGTCACGCACTGACGCACAAGAGATCCTCCTGGCCAACTCATTTGGCAACCTCGAAGATCTGAGCAGGGCGCGCGCCGAACGCATCCTGCAGGCCGCCACCGACACCGGCCCACCCTGGTCGCTGTGGGCCGTCATCATCATCACCAGTGGGCTGCTGCTGGGCTGCGCCATCATCTACGGGGTCGAGAAACCCGCCAACCACTACGCCATGGTCGCCATCATCGGCACTCTCGTCGGCGCGCAACTCTTTCTCGTCGTGGAGCTGTCCCACCCGTTCGTCGGCGCGGTGTCCACCGTGCCCGAACCGCTCCACCAGGTCGTTCGCACTCTGCAGACGACCCCCTAGCGTCGCGGCCCGTCGTCGGCGCGGGATAAACCCTGCACCCGGCACCGCGGGACGAAGTGGCCGGCTTGTGCGCCGAGGGGGCCGTCGACGGGATGTACAACCTCGGCGTGTCTTCGCACTGGTTTGAGTGTCGCGCGCGCCGGGCGAGTCCGCGTGCGCCCTCCGCACCCTGCTTCCCGGACATCCGGTCGTGTCGGTCGGCGGAGTCGGTGTGCCCTGGCCGAAGGCCGGCCCATCGCCGCAGGCCCGCGCGCCAAATCCGGCGTGACGTGCGCACAGGCACGTGCCATGCTCATGCGATGGCACGCTGGTTTGCGCTCGAACCCGCCGATGCGAGGTTCCTGGACACCGCCCCGCACATCTTCCGCTACGAGAAGCACTACGACGCTCCACCCGAGCAGGTGTGGGAGTCGCTGCAGTCCGACGAGTCGCTGGCCGCGTGGGGCAACTCGGTCTCGTCGGTGACCTGGACGTCACCGCGACCGTTCGGCGTCGGCAGCTCCCGGGTGGTGGCGCTGGGCCCGTCCCAGGTGCGGGAGCACTTCTTCCGCTGGGACGAGGGCCAGGGCTACTCCTTCTACGTCACCGAAGCCAATGCGCCGCTGTTCCGCCGGTTCGCCGAGGACTACGTGGTGCTGCCCGACGGCACGGGCACCAGATTCATCTGGAAGGTCGCGATCGAGCCCAGGCACGCGTTGCGCCTGCCGTTCAAGGCGCTCGCACCCGTCCTGCGGGCCGCGTTCGGCCGACTGGCCTCCGATGGCGGGAAGTACTTCGCCACCCGATAGGGTCGGCGGACGTGACAGGTGTCAAGACGAGCTGGATCGCTCAGCTCCTGCAGTACGACCGCGACGGTGACACGTTCGTGGCACCCCAACCTGAGGCCGGCCCGGGCGTGCGACTGTTCGGCGGACTGATCGCGGCCCAGGCGCTCGGCGCGGCGGGCGCCACGGTCGAACCGGACAAGCACCCGCAGTCACTGCATCTGTACTTCATCCGCGGCGGTGAGTACGACACGGACGTCGAGTTCGTCGTCGAACGCACGCGTGACGGGCGCTCGTTCGACACCCGCCGTGTCACCGCGGTGCAGCACGGCAAGGTGATCCTCGAGATGATCGCGTCCTTCCACGTGCCCGAACCGGGCGCCGACCATCATCCCGCGCCCGTCGACCCGGCCGGCTTCGACCAGACGGTCCCGAAGGAACCCGGCCTCGAGTTCGCCGAGCGGTTCGAGATGCGCACCCTGCCCGACGACGACTCCGAGTTCGCGGTGCCGCCGTTCTGGATTCGCACGCGCGACGCGATCGAGGACGACCCTCTGGTGCGGGCCTGCACGCTGGCCTTCATGTCAGACTTCGGCCCCGTTCCGGTGGCCCGCCCCGCAGGCACTCCGCTGAACCCGATGACCGGATTCGCCACGAGTCTCGATCACGCGGTGTGGTTCCACCGCCCGTTCACCCCGCACGACTGGCATCGCTACGACGTGCGCAACCTGAACAACAGTGACTCGCGTGGCCTGGTCACCGGCGCGCTCTACAGCGCCGACGGGTCGTTGATCGCCTCGACGATGCAGGAGGCGCTCTGGCGCGTCTGAGGCGTCAGAGTCGGTCTTTGACGAACGCCGAGATGCGCGCGCCGTCGGCCTTGCCCTCGGCGATCGCGGCGGCGGCCTTCATCACCTGTCCCATCTGCCGCATCGTCGGAGCCTCCCCGTTGGCCTCGGCGACCTGTGCGATCGCGGTGTCGACGACGTTGGCCAGTTCGTCGTCGTTGAGCGGGGTGGGCAGATACTCGTCGATCACGAGCGCTTCGGCGCGCTCGTTGGCGGCCAACTCACCGCGGCCGTTGGTGACATAGATCTGGGCGGCCTCGCCCCGCTTGCGCGACTCCCGGGCCAGCACTTTGAGCACGTCGTCGTCGGTCAGTTCTCGGGACTGCTTGCCGGACACCTCTTCGGTCTGGATGGCGGCCAACAGCATCCGCAGTGTCGCGGTGCGCAGCTTGTCCTTCGCCTTCATCGCCTCCGTCAGGTCTGTCCGCAGGCGGTTCTTGAGTTCGGCCATGCCTGCGACGCTACGCCGCGGGCACCCGCGTGGACCGTTTTGCCGATCCGCCACCCGGGATCGTCATGCCAAACTGGTCGGAAACCGATCATCATGATCAGGAACCAGGACAGGGGATCGCTCGGTGACCATGCCACCACAGGGTCAGGGTTGGCCGCCGCCGGAGTACTCGGGCGGCGGGTAGCCGGCGCCGTATCCGGAGGGGTCGCCGCCCGCGTTCTCCCGCGGCGGCCCCCCCCGCCCCGGTGGGGGGCTGGTGCCCGCGCGCTCCCCTGTGCGGGTTGCTGATCATGATGATGGGGTTCCACCCG
>NZ_LZHW01000040.1 GCF_001667265.1 Mycobacterium sp. ACS4331
CGCCCCTCCCCGGTCGTGCTTGTCGGGGCCGGGGGGGGCGCCCCCCCCCCGGCCGCGCGCCGGCGGCCCCCCCCCCCCGTCCCCAAACCGGAGCGACCCGACCGTCCCGTCGCCAAGGACTCCAGTAAGGGCAACCGCAGGCAGCGGCCCCGACTGCGCACCGTGCACGAGACCTCAGCGGGTGGATTGGTCATCGACGGAATCGACGGCCCCCGGGAAGAGCAGACGGCGGCGCTGATCGGCCGGATCGATCGCCGGGGCCGGATGCTCTGGTCACTCCCCAAGGGGCACATCGAGCAGGGTGAGACCGCCGAGCAGACCGCGATCCGCGAGGTGGCCGAGGAGACCGGCATTCAGGGCACCGTGCTGGCCGCGCTGGGCAGCATCGACTACTGGTTCGTCACCGAGGGCCGGCGTGTGCACAAGACCGTGCATCACTATCTGCTCCGGTTCTCCGGCGGCGAACTGTCCGACGAGGACGTCGAAGTCGCCGAGGTGGCGTGGGTCCCGTTGCAGGAACTGCCGTCCCGGCTCGCCTACGCCGACGAGCGCCGCCTGGCCGAGGTCGCGGGCGAGCTGATCAACAAGCTGCAGACCGACGGCCCGTCGGCGTTGCCTCCGCTGCCGCCGAGCGCGCCGCGCCGCCGCCCCCAAACCCACTCGCGCACCCGCGACCACCGCCCGGACGGTTCTGCGGCCGGCCGAGCGGGCGGTCGCGGACCACAGCAATGACGACGTCCCGGCACCGATCCCACGTGGTGCCACGCTGCGCGACCCTGCTCCTGGTGGTTCTGCTGGCACTCCTGCCGGCCCTTGTGCCCACCGCCGCCGCGGGTGAGCCCGGCGAGACACCGTTCGTCACCGTGCGCATCGACAGCGTCACGCCCGACGTGGTGACCACGGCCAGCCAGCCGACCGTGACCGTCACGGGCACCGTGACCAACGTCGGCGATCGCCCGGTCCGCGACGTCGTCGCCCGCCTCGAGCACGCCCCCGGTGTGGCCGGCTCGTCCGCGTTGCGGACCGAACTGACCGGGTCCACCGACCAGTACCAGGCGGTCGGCGAATTCGTCGCGGTCTCAGGACAACTCAACCGCGGCCAGGAGGCGACCTTCCGCTTCATCTATCCCCTGCGCTCCGCCGACCAGCCCACCCTGGGCATCGGCGCCCCCGGCGTGTACCCCCTGTTGGTCAACGTCAACGGCACCCCGGACTACGGCGCCCCCGCCCGCCTCGACGACGCCCGGTTCCTGCTTCCAGTCCTCGGGCTGCCCCGCGAGGCCGGTGCCGAACCTGCCGTGGCGAACGGCGTCGAGGGGGTCCTGCCGCCGGACATCACCCGGCCCGTGCAGCTGACCATGATCTGGCCGCTGGCCGACCAGCCCCGGCTGGCCCCCGGCGTGCCCGGCGGCACCACTCCCGTGCGCCTCATGGACGACGACCTGGCCACGTCGCTGGCGGAGGGCGGCCGACTCGACACCCTGCTCGGGGCCGCCGAGTTCGCAACGAACCCCGCCGTCGATCCGGAGAACGAGGTCGGGCGTGCGCTGTGCCTCGCGGTCGACCCCGACCTGCTCGTCACCGTAAACGCGATGACCGCCGGTTACACGGTCTCCGACAGTGACGACGGGCTGAGCACCGCGAGCCATCCCGGGACCGGCAGCGAGGCCGCCACCGCGTGGCTGGACCGACTGCGCGCACTCGCGTCGCGGATGTGCGTGATCGCGACGCCCTACGCCCAGGCGGACCTCGACGCGCTGCAGCGCGTCAACGACGCCGGCCTGAGCGGGTTCGCGACGACGGGCGCTGCCGACCTCGTCGACCAGCTGCTCGGGGTGCGCTCGGTGCGCGGGGCGACGCTGCTGGGCGACGAACCGCTGACGGAGAGGGCGACCGAGCTGCTCGACGCTCAGGGGCCCACCGTGGCCCTGGCCCCGGCGCACGACTCCACGCAGGACGGCACCGGCGCCGATCTCGCGGTCCGGCGCGCCTCCCACAACGTCGTGCTCGCGCCGTTCGACCCCGCGGTCGGCGCCGCGCTCGCCGCAGCGGGCTCCGAGCCCGTCGAACCGAACTACCTCGACGCGGCGCTCGAGGTTCCGGTACGTGAGGCATCCAGCACGGCGCGGCGCCAGGACGCGCTGGCCGCGATGCTCTGGCGCAGCCTGCAGCCCGATGCGGACCCGCGGACCCAGTTCCTGATGCCGCCGCTGAAGTGGAATCTCGAGCCCCCCGACGCGCAGGGGATCCTGACGACGCTGGGGACCATGATCCGGTCGGGGTTGGCCGTACCCCGGCCGCTGCCCGATGTCGTGTCGGAGGCCGCGGCATCGACCGCACCGCCCGACCCCGCGGCGGTGTCCAGCACACCGCCTGGCACACAGTTCGACGACGAGGTGACCAGCCGCATCAGCTGGCAGGTCGGTCGACTGTGGGGGCTGACGGCCGCGTTGACCACCAACCCGCAGACCGGGCTGACCGGCGTCCAGTACACCGCTCCGCTGCGCGAGGACATGCTGCGCGCGCTGAGCCAGGCCGAGCGGCCCGCGGTGCGCAACGATCTGGCGGCCGCCCGGGTCGGGGTCGTGAGCGCCACGATCAGCGACCTGTTCGGCGCCGTGACGATCGTCAACCCCGGCGGCTCCTACACGCTGGCCACCGAGCGCAGTCCCCTGCCGCTGGCCCTGCGCAACGACCTCGCGGTGCCGATCCGGGTGCGCCTGTCGGTCGACGCGCCGCCCGGCATGGCGGTGACCGACATCGGTGAACAGGAGCTGCCGCCGGGATATCTGCCGATCCGAGTCCCGATCGAGGTGCACTTCACGCAGCGTGTCGCCGTCGACGTGTCCCTGCAGACACCGGCCGGGCTGCCCCTCGGCGAACCGGTGCGGCTGTCGGTGCACTCCAACGCCTACGGCAAGGTGCTGTTCTTCATCACCCTGGCCGCCGCGGCCGTCCTGGTGACACTCACCGCACGGCGGCTGTGGCATCGTTTCCGCGGTCAACCCGACCGCGCCGACCTCGACCGGCCTGACGACCGGACCGCACCAACCCCATCATGAACGCTCCCCACGACGCCCGCCGCCGACCCGCACCGCGCCCCCGGCAGGGCCCGACCGCGCCGCCGCCGACCGCTCGTCGTCCGGCGGCGCGACCCGAACTGTCCGACTCAGCCGTGGTGTCGCGGTCGTGGGGCATGGCGTTCGCGACCCTGATCAGCCGCATCACCGGCTTCATCCGAATCGTGCTGCTGGCCGCGATTCTGGGCGCAGCGCTGTCGAGTTCGTTCACTGTGGCCAACCAACTGCCCAACCTGGTCGCGGCCCTGGTGCTGGAGGCCACCTTCACGGCGATCTTCGTCCCGGTGCTGGCCCGCGCCGAACTCGACGACCCCGATGGCGGGGCGGCGTTCGTCCGCCGCCTGGTGACGCTGGCGACCACCCTGCTGCTGGTCACGACCGTGCTGTCGGTGCTGGGGGCACCGGTACTGGTGCGCCTGATGCTCGGTGGCGATCCGCAGGTGAACGAGCCGCTGACCACAGCGTTCGCGTATCTGCTTCTGCCGCAGGTGATCTTCTACGGGCTGTCCTCGGTGTTCATGGCGATCTTGAACAATCGCAACGAATTTCGGGCCCCGGCCTGGGCCCCGGTGGTCAACAACGTGGTCGCCATCGCGACCCTGGGCCTCTACGTGGCCGTGCCGGGCGAACTCTCGGTGGACCCCGTCGAGATGGGCAACGCCAAGCTGCTGGTGCTCGGTATCGGCACCACGCTGGGTGTGGTCGCACAGACCGCGGTGCTCTACATCGCGATCCGCCGGGAGCGCATCAGCCTCAGACCCCTGTGGGGGGTGGACGACCGCCTCAAACGTTTCGGGGCGATGGCCGCGGCCATGGTGCTGTACGTCCTGATCAGCCAGATCGGCCTCGTGGTCGGGAACCAGATCGCCAGTACGGCAGCGGCTTCAGGGCCGGCGATCTACAACTACACCTGGCTCGTGCTCATGCTGCCGTTCGGCATGATCGGCGTGACCGTGCTGACCGTCGTGATGCCGCGGCTGAGCCGCAACGCGGCCGCCGACGACACCCCCGCGGTGCTGGCCGACCTGTCGCTGGCCACGCGGCTGACCATGATCACCCTGATTCCGATCGTGGCGTTCATGACCGTCGCCGGACCCGCGATCGGCAGCGCGCTGTTCGCCTACGGCAAGTTCGGTGATGTCGACGCCCACTACCTCGGTGTCTCGATCGCGCTGTCGTCGTTCACGCTGATCCCCTACGCGCTCGTGCTCCTGCAGCTGCGCGTCTTCTACGCCCGAGAACAGCCATGGATCCCCATCGCGATCATCGTCGTGATCACGATCGTCAAGATCGCGGCGTCGCTGTTGGCCCCGCACATGACCGACAACCCCGAACTGGTGGCCGGATTCCTCGGGCTGGCCAACGGGCTGGGCTTCCTGGCCGGCGCGATCGCCGGACACATCCTGCTGCGGCGCGCCCTGCGGCCTCCGCGTGGCCAGCTGCTCGGACTTCCCGTGGTGCGCACCATTCTGGTGACCCTGGCGGCGTCACTGGCCTCGGGCCTGCTCGGACACCTCGCCGACCGGCTGCTTGGCCTCGCGTCGCTGACCGAGGCTGCGGGAGGCGCCGGCTCCCTGCTGCGGCTGGCGGTGCTCGGGGTGCTCATGCTGCCGATTGTGATCGGCGTGATGCTGGCCGCTCGCGTCCCCGAGGCCATCGCGGCCCGCGACGCCGTCCTGCGCCGGCTACGACCAGGTCACGAGGTAGCCGCAACTCATTCCGGCGCGGCCGACCCGCATCCGGCGCCGGGTGCGGTCAAGTACCCTGAGCAGAGGAATTCGGCGGGAACCGGCCAAGAACGGACCGCCGAGCCATCCCCACTGGGGACCCCAGCAACGGTTGCCGGGGTTGGAATCGCAGGAGGAGCGGTGGCAGGCGACACACCTTCGGTCGACCCGACGCCCGACGCCACCACGAAGCTGCCCCGGACCTCCCCCGAGGACTTCCAGCCCGACGCAACGCCGTCGCCGGCCGGCCAGCAGCCCACCGATGTCGTGCCCCCGGCGCGGCCCCGCGGGGACTTCGCGGGTGACCCCAGCCGGGAACCGCTGGCCTTCGACGCCCCCCGCGAGCGGTCCATGGACCCCGCAGCCGACGAGGACGTCTACCTGATCGCCGGGGCCAGCATCGCCGACGGCCGCTATCGCCTGCTGGTGTTCCACGGCGGACCGCCGCACCTGCAGTTCTGGCAGGCCCTCGACACCGCCCTGGACCGCCAGGTCGCGCTGACGTTCGTCGACCCAGAGGGTGCGCTGCCCGACAGTGTGGTGCAGCAGATCCTCTCGCGCACAATGAAACTGAGCCGGATCGAGTCCAACGGTGTGGCGCGGATCCTGGATGTCGCCGACACCGGAGCCGGCGGGTTGATCGTCTCCGAGTGGATTCGCGGCGGATCGCTCGAAGAGGTCGCCGAGACGTCACCCTCACCCATCGGCGGGGCGCGCGCCGTGCAGTCGCTGGCTTCGGCTGCCGAAGCCGCCCATCAGGCCGGCGTCGCACTGTCGCTCGACCACCCCAGTCGCATCCGCGTCAGCGTGGAAGGCGATGTGGTGCTGGCATTTCCGGGGACTCTGCCGGACGCCACGCCCGAGGATGACATCCGCGGGGCTGGCGCGGCGTTGTATGCGCTGCTGGTCGACCGGTGGCCGCTGCCCGTGCGGGGCACCTCCAGCAGCCTCGAACCGGCAGACCTCGACGCCGCGGGTCAGCCCGTCGAACCGCGTTCGATCGACCGCACGATCCCGTTCCAGATTTCGGCGGCCGCCGCGCGGTCGGTGCAGGAGGGCGGCGGGATCCGCACGGCGCCAACACTGTTGAACCTGCTTCAGCAGGCGACCGCGGTCGCTGATCGCACCGAGTTGATCGAGCCCGTCGAGCAGGCCGATGCCCGGCCGGCCGTGGCCGACTCCGACGAGGCGGCGCAGGCGAAGCGGCGGAAGGCCCTGCTGATCGGGGGTGGCGTCGCCGGCGCGATCGTGCTGGTGGCGTTGATCGCGCTGGCATCCCTGTTGGGCCGGATCTTCGGTGACGTCGGCGGCGGCCTCGACGGCGACCAGCTGGGACTCAACCCGCAGACCTCGACGACCGAGGGCACCACCGCCGAAAGTGGCGCGTCCGTGAAACCTCTTCGGGCCACGGTGTTCTCACCCGAGGGTGAGGCCGACGAGCCCGGCAAGGCCGAGCTGGCCATCGACGGTGACCCATCGACGGCGTGGCCGACCGACACCTACTCGGACCCCGCGCCGTTCCCCGGTTTCAAGAATGGCGTCGGCCTGCTGCTGACCCTGCCCGAGCCGATCACGCTCGGCTCGGTGACCGTCGACGTGACCAGCACCGGCACCGCGGTCCAGATTCGGTCATCGTCCACCTCGAGTCCGAGTAGCCTCGAGGACACCACGGCACTGACCGAACCGACCACACTGCAGCGCGGCAAGAACACCATCGAGGTGAACGCCTCGGAGCCCACCTCCAATGTGCTGGTTTGGATTTCGACGCTGGGCACCGTCGACGGCAAGAGCCGCACCGACATCTCCGAGATCACCCTCAACGCCGCTGAGTGACGGCTGTGCACAGGCCACGCCCGCGGTGAAGTGCCGTCGCCACCACAGCGGCCTACCGTCCGGCGCGTGATCACCATCTCAGCCCCCGCACCCCGCAGTGACGCCGAACTCCTCGCCGCCCATGTCGCGGGCGACCGCTTGGCCTTTGCCGAGCTGTACCTGCGTCATGTGGACCGGTTGAGCCGGTTCGCCACGCTGCGCTGCGCCAGTGCCGAAGACGCCGCCGACGCGCTTCAGGAGGCCATGCTCGCCGCCCACCGAGGGGCACCGGTGTTCCGCCATCAGGCCGCCGTCACCAGTTGGCTGTATCGGATCGTCAGCAACGCGTGCATCGACCGTCACCGCAGCAACGCCAGCCAGCCCCGCCCATCGGGCACCGACGAGTGGCGGCACGCCGCCGTGGACAGCCGCGAGCAGGTGGACACCGCCATCGTCGTCAGGGCCGCACTGCTGCGCCTGCCCGCAGCCCAGCGGGCCGCCGTCCTGGCCGTCGACCTCCATGGCCACTCGATTTCGGAGGCCTCGCGCCTGCTCGGCGTCCCAGAGGGCACTGTGAAGAGCCGCCGGTCCCGGGCCAGGGCGGCACTGTCCAGAATGCTCGGGCCCTCGCTGGAGTCCGCGTGCGCCACTGCTGGACACTGATCGGGTGCTGCCTGCGCCACACGAGCCCGAACCGCCCGCCCACCGGGTGACCGGCACTGACCGCGCGCCCGCCCACGCCGGGAGGCCACAGACCCGCGCCAACACCCTGCGGTTGGCCGCGGCCCTCACCGGCGCAACCGCCGCGGTGGCCGCGGTCGGCTTCGGCACCGTGGCGCTTCTGCGGTATCCGCAGGACACGCCGTCGGCACCCACGTCAATGCACCACATCACCGTCACACCCGTCGTCCCGCTCAACGACAGCGAGGTGCTGGCCCTGCTGCGCCAGCCTCCCGACTACGGTGCGCTCGCCGACCCCGGCAGGCGGGCGTCGTGTCTGACCGGCCTCGGCTACCCCGCCGGCACCGTCGCCCTGGGCGCACGACCCGTCGACGTCGACGGCCATCGCGGGGTCGTCCTGGTGCTGCCGGGCGACACCGAGGACACCGTGGCGGCCATCGCGGTGGCCCCGAACTGCAGTGCCGCCGACACCGGCCTGCTCGCGGACCGGACCGTCGCGCGCACCCCACCGACGGGCGCCGCGGGCTGACGGGACGCCACGCCACGCACTCGCGTGCGACGATCGTCGAGGCCCCGCTCACAGTGGGAACACCCCGCCCTACGCTGGTGTTAGAACACGTGCAGCTGCCGGCGTTGTCGGCAGCTTGGTAGAAAGGCCCGCATGACCGACAACCCGACCATCCATGAGGTCATCATCATCGGTTCCGGACCGGCTGGTTACACCGCTGCGGTCTACACGGCACGCGCCCAGCTGGCTCCCCTGGTCTTCGAGGGCACGTCCTTCGGCGGCGCCCTGATGACCACCACCGAGGTCGAGAACTACCCAGGTTTCAAAGACGGCATCACCGGCCCGGAGCTCATGGATCAGATGCGCGAACAGGCCCTGCGGTTCGGCGCTGACCTGCAGATGGAGGACGTCGAGGACGTCTCGCTGGAGGGTCCGGTCAAGACCGTGACCACCGCCGGTGGTGAGACCTATCACGCGCGCGCCGTCATCCTGGCGATGGGCGCCGCCCCGCGCTACCTCGGCGTCCCCGGCGAGCAGGAGCTGCTCGGCCGCGGCGTCAGCTCCTGTGCCACATGTGACGGCTTCTTCTTCAAGGACCAGGACATCGCCGTCATCGGCGGCGGTGACTCGGCCATGGAGGAGGCCACCTTCCTGACCCGTTTCGCGCGCAGTGTCACTCTGGTCCATCGCCGCGACGAGTTCCGCGCCTCCAAGATCATGCTCGAGCGCGCCCGCACCAACGACAAGATCAGATTCCTGACCAACACGCAGGTCGTCGCCGTCGAGGGCACCGACACGGTGTCGGGCCTGCGGGTCCGGGACAGCCTGACCGGTGACGAGTCCACACTGGCCGTGACCGGTGTGTTCGTGGCGATCGGCCACGATCCGCGCTCCGCGCTCGTCCGCGACGTCGTCGACGTCGACTCCGACGGTTACGTCCAGGTCCGGGGCCGGACCACCGCCACCTCTGTCGAGGGTGTGTTCGCCGCCGGCGACCTGGTGGACCGCACCTACCGGCAGGCCATCACCGCCGCGGGCAGCGGCTGTTCGGCCGCGATTGACGCCGAACGTTGGCTTGCCGAGGCCAGCGATGAGAACAGCGATCTGATTGGAGCTCAGCAATGACCGGCAAGGCCACCATCGAAGTCTCCGACGACTCGTTCTCCGATGACGTTCTGAGCAGCAACACCCCTGTGCTGGTGGACTTCTGGGCCACCTGGTGCGGTCCGTGCCGGATGGTCGCACCGGTTCTCGAGGAGATCGCTGCGGAGAAGTCCGGCCAGCTGACGGTCGCCAAACTCGACGTCGACGCGAATCCCAACACCGCTCGCGATTTTCAGGTGGTGTCGATCCCGACGATGATCCTGTTCAAGGACGGCGAACCGGTCAAGCGGATCGTCGGCGCCAAGGGCAAGGCGGCACTGCTTCGCGAACTGTCTGACGTCGTGTCCTGACCGTCGACGCCACCCGACTGGGTGCCGTCCGACGCGCTGCATTGGCCTGGGGTTTTCCTGAATCAGACGACGGTCTGAGAGAATACTCAGCAGTCTGCCCTGCCATGGACGGCGTTCGATGTGATCGCCGACCGCCGCGACCGAAGGGTCATAACCGATGTCGAGTCCCCGCAACGGAGACACGCCAGACGTGCTCCGCCTCGGTGACCGCGGTCTTGCCGTGACCGAGATCCGAGCTGCCTTGGCAGCCTTGGGTTTGATCGACAGCCCCGACGCCGACCTGACGACGGGCAGGCACGTCGCAGTCGACATGTTCGACGCCGAGCTCGACGACGCCGTCCGCGCATTCCAACAGCGCCGGGGCCTGCTCGTCGACGGCATCGTGGGTGAGGCCACCTACCGCTCGATCAAAGAGGCGTCCTACCGTCTCGGCGCGCGAACCCTCAACCACCAGTTCGGCGCCCCGATGTACGGCGACGACGTCGCGACCCTGCAGTCTCGCCTGCAGGATCTCGGTTTCTACACCGGCCTGGTCGACGGATACTTCGGACTGCAGACCCACAACGCTCTGACGTCCTACCAACGCGAGTACGGGCTGTCCGCGGACGGTATCTGTGGCCCGGAGACGCTGCGCTCGCTGTACTTCCTCGGCTCGCGGGTGACCGGCGGTTCTCCGCACGCGATCCGCGAGGAGGAGTTGGTACGCCGGTCCGGACCGAAGCTGTCCGGTAAGCGCATCATCATCGATCCGGGTCTCGGCGGCGCCGACCACGGTCTGATCACCCAGAGCCCTGAGGGCCCTATCAGTGAGTCAGACATCCTGTGGGACTTGGCAAGCAGGCTCGAGGGCCGGATGACGGCGATCGGCATGGAGACTTTCCTGTCCCGGCCCGCCAACCACAGCCCGACCGACGCCCAGCGTGCGGCCACCGCCAACGCCGTGGGTGCGGACCTCATGATCAGCCTGCGCTGCGCCACCCAGGCCAGTCCGGCCGCCAACGGCGTCGCCTCGTTCCACTTCGGCAATTCGCACGGCTCGGTGTCCACCATCGGCCGTAACCTGGCCGATTTCATTCAGCGAGAAGTGGTGGCGCGCACCGGTTTACGGGACTGCCGTACCCACGGTCGGACCTGGGACCTGCTGCGTCTGACCCGAATGCCCACCGTTCAGGTCGACGTCGGCTACATCACCAACCCCCGGGACCGGTCGATGCTGGTGTCCGCACAGACCCGCGACGCCATCGCCGAAGGCGTTCTGGCCGCAGTGAAGCGGCTGTACCTGCTCGGCAAGAACGACCGTCCCACAGGGACTTTCACGTTCGCCGAACTGCTGGCCCACGAACTGTCGGTGGAGCAGGCCGGGCGCTGAACCCATCCGCGCCGCGCTGGATATGCGCGCCGGCGTTCAGCAGCTGCTGGCGGTGACCGCTCCTAGCGGCTGCTGCAGCTGCGCACTGTCCAGGAGGCGTTCGAGGGCGGCCTCGACTTCAGCCTTCCAGCCCAGCCCCTTGTCGAGTTCGAGACGCAGACGTGGGAAGTACCGGTGCGGGGAAACCACGACGAAGCCGACATCCTGAAGGAAGTCCGCGTCGATCATGCACTGGTCGAATGAGCACTCCCCCAGTGCTGCAACCGCGACCCCCTCATCGGGTTCCACCGACCCGTCGAGGAGCTCCCCGGCCTCGGCCGTGCGGCCGAACGCTTCTAGGGCGCGCACGCCGCGACGCATCAGTTCGGCGACCACCTGGGCGATCAGTGTGTGGGGCAAGCCGTCGGACTCGTGCCCCGGTTCGGTACCCATCGACGTCAGCAGCACCGCGTCCGCGCTGACCGGCCCGGTCGGCAGACGCTGCGCCCTGGGGACGGCGTGCGGCGGGGCGTACAGCGCATACCCCACACACTGCGCGTCATCCGGATTCTGCCCGGCAACCGCCGTCGTCGCGACCTGCCCGCACGAACCCCACTCCAACATGACCATCGACAGCCATGCTTCCTTCTCGAACTCGGGATCGGTGAGGTGGTCATCACCGGGCACCGTGTCGGGATCGACCTCCCAGAACACGCACCGCCGGGCGTGCTTGGGCAGCTGCTCGAAGGCTTCGAGCCGAAGCGGCGATATGCGAGCAGACACTAGGGTTTCAGACCTTCCTGCCGTCCAGCGGTGCCCAACGGCATCTCCAGAATAGGAGAGGAACGCCGACGCCGACCAGTTTGGCCTGTAATTGACCAAACAGATTGGCCGCCAACGGCATTCGAGGAGGAGCCGGTCATGCCACCGACACCGGACCAGCTCTGCGTCACAGTGACGTAATTACCCGGTGTCGGTGGATGCGCGTTTTCACTGCTTGTTCTGGTCCATCAACTCGACAATGCGCTGCAGATCGTCGACCGAGCCGAACTCGACCACAATCTTGCCCTTGCGTTTGCCAAGGCTCACCGTGACGCGGGTGTCGAACGCTCCGGACAGCCGCTCAGCAACGTCCTGCAGGCCCGGCATCTGGATCGGCTTACGCCGCGGCGCCGTCGGCGTCGGTCCGTCCGCCCGGTTGGCCAACGTCACCGCCTCCTCCGTCGCACGGACGGACAGGCCCTCGGCGACAATGCGCGCGGCGAGCTCCTCCTGGGCTTCCGGTCCCGCCTCGAGCGCCAGCAGCGCCCGGGCATGACCGGCGGAGAGGACCCCGGCCGCAACCCTGCGCTGCACCGCGATGGGCAGGCGCAGCAGCCGGATCATGTTGGTGATGAGGGGCCGCGACCGTCCGATCCGCGAAGCGAGTTCGTCGTGGGTGACACCGAACTCGTCGAGCAGCTGCTGATAGGCCGACGCCTCTTCCAATGGGTTCAGCTGAACGCGGTGGATGTTCTCCAGCAGCGCGTCCCGAAGCAGATTGTCATCCGCGGTCTCCCGGACGATCGCCGGCACCGCGGTCAGGCCGGCCTGCTGTGCGGCCCGCCAGCGCCGCTCCCCCATCACCAACTGGTACTTGCCGGGCTTTTCAGGCAGCTCTCGAACGACGATGGGCTGCATGAGGCCGAACTCACGGATGGAGTGCACCAGCTCCGCCAGCGCCTCCTCGTCGAAGACCTGGCGCGGCTGACGTGGGTTCGGTTCGACCGAGGCGGGATCAACCTCGCGGTACACCGCACCGATGTCGTCGGTGATCTCCGGCGCGACGGACGGCGGCGGCGTGCCCCCACCCAGCACGACATCAGCTGCCGCCGAACCCATCCGCGGTGTCGATTCGTCGCCCTCCGCGGGTCCGGTCGGAATCAACGACGCCAGACCTCGTCCGAGTCCGCCCTTACGACGTGACGGCTGTGTCATTACTGCTGCCCCTTCCCGATGACTCCGCGCTCGGCGATCTCCCGACTGGCATCCAGATAACTCATCGCCCCGCGTGATCCGGGGTCGTAATCGATGATCGTCATGCTGTATCCGGGAGCCTCAGAGACCTTCACGCTGCGCGGGATCACGGTGCGCAGCACCTTGTCTCCGAAGTAGCGCCGCACCTCCTCGGCAACCTGATCGGCGAGCTTGGTCCGCCCGTCGTACATCGTCAGGAGCACAGTCGTGACGTTGAGCCTCGGGTTCAGATGTGCACGCACCATCTCGATGTTGTTCATCAGCTGCGACACACCTTCCAGCGCGTAGTACTCGCACTGGATCGGGATGAGCACCTCGGGCGCGGCCACCAGCGCGTTGATGGTCAGCAGGCCCAGCGACGGCGGGCAGTCGATGAAGACGTAATCGAAATCCGAGTCTTCGAGTTCAGCCAGCGCATTGCGAAGGCGGTTCTCGCGGGCGACCATGCTGACCAACTCGATCTCAGCGCCGGCCAGGTCGATGGTCGCCGGCACGCAGTACAGAAGCTCGTTGTGGGGACTCTGCCGCAGCGCCGCTCGCAGCGGGATCTCCCCGATCAGCACCTCGTAGGAGGATGGGGTTCCGGACTGCCTCCGCTCGATGCCCAGCGCGGTGCTGGCGTTGCCCTGCGGGTCCAGGTCGATCACGAGGGTCTTGAGCCCCTGCACGGCCAGAGCCGCGGCGAGGTTCACCGCCGTCGTGGTCTTGCCGACGCCACCCTTCTGGTTGGCGATGGTGAACACCCTACGGTGGGTCGGGCGCGGCAGGCGCTGCTTGGTGTGGAGCACCTGGGTGGCACGTTCAGCGGCGGCCCCGATCGGGGTGTCGAACTCACCGAGATCCGGCCATGTTTCACGTGAAACATCGGCACGCTTCGGGCTGACCCGGCTCGGTGGCTGCTGCGGCGTGGTCATCGTCCCCTCCTGCTGGCCGGGCGCTGGGGGCGCCCCGGCTTCGTGTCTGATCGGTGAGCGACGACGACGGTCACCGCCGGATCCAAGTACGTCCCGCCACATCTCATCACCCTCACATCAGTGGCACCCAACGATGCCATCACACGCCGGTGCTCCGCGACTTCACTGTCGGCACGGTCACCCTTCAACGCCAGCATGCGGCCGCCAGGCCGAACCAGGGGCAGACACCACCGGCTCAACTTGTCGAGGGCGGCAACCGCACGGGAGGTCACCACATCGGCTCCACCATGTTCCGCGATCACCGCGCGGTCCTCAGCCCTTCCGCGGATCACGGTCACATTCGTCAGGCCGAGTTCGGACACGACTTCGGTGAGGAAGTTGGCGCGGCGCAGAAGAGGTTCGATCAGTCCGACGCTGAGGTCGGCTCGCGCGATCGCGAGTGGGATTCCTGGAAGGCCGGCTCCGCTGCCCACATCGAGCACGCGTTCATTCGGCTTCACAAGTTCGGCGATCGCCGCGCTGTTGAGGAGGTGCCGGTCCCACACCCGTTCCGATTCACGCGGGCCCAGCAGGCCACGCTCCACACCAGCGGTGCACAGTAGCTGGGCGTAGCGGGCCGCGGTGTCGATGTGGGAGCCGAACACCTCGTGCGCTGCCGAGGGAGGCGCGGTCTCGCCGTCATGTTTCACGTGAAACATCCTCCGGAGGTCCAGCCATCTCGGCAGAACTACATCGTTGTAACTCTGGGGATTCAGGTGCCAAGTTCAGTCGGCGAGCACGACGACGCGTCGGGAGGGCTCCACGCCCTCGCTCTCGCTGTGCACACCGTCAACCGCGGCCACGGCGTCGTGGACGATCTTGCGCTCGAACGGGGTCATCGGCGCCAACTGCTCGCGCTCCCCCGTCTCCAGCACGCGCCGGGCGACCTTGTCCCCGAGGGCGGCCAGCTCGTCACGACGACGCTTGCGCCAGCCCGCGATGTCCAGCATCAGCCGGCTGCGCTCGCCCGTCTTCTGATGGACCGCCAGCCGGGTCAACTCCTGCAGTGCGTCGAGAACCTCGCCCTTGCGACCGACGAGCTTCTCCAGATCGTTGCCGCCGTCGATGCTCACCACTGCGCGGTTGCCCTCGACGTCCAGATCGATGTCGCCGTCGAAGTCCAACAGATCCAACAGTTCCTCGAGGTAATCGCCGGCGATCTCGCCCTCGGCGACCAATCGCTCCTCGAGGTCGTCCAGCTTCTCGTCGGCCTCGACGGCGTCGTTGTTCTGGTCCACGTTCTCAGCGGCGGTGTCGGTGGTGTCAGTCATGTTCTTTCGGTCCCTCTCAGCTCACTGTGGGGCGGTTGACGCGTCGGGTCAGCGTCGACGTTTCTTGGGTTTGGCACCGGGACGCGGTGCGCGATCAGGCGCCTCGGCCTCGGAGGCCGGCTTGGCTCCGTCGTCAGCGGCGGATTCCTCCGCAGCCGCGTCCCCCTCGATGCCGGTGCTGTCGGTCAGTTCAGAGGTGGCCGCGGCGGCCGACGACTTCTTCGGGCGCTTCGGCTTCGCACCGGGTGCCGGTGCGTTGGCCGAGCGACGCTCCAGCGCCTCCTGCTTCTTGGCTTCCTCTTCCTTCTCGATCTTGCCGAACACGTAATGCTGCTGACCGAACGTCCAGATGTTGTTCGCCAACCAGTACATGATGATCGCGAGCGGAAGGAACGGGCCGCCGACGACGACGCCGAGCGGGAAGACATACAACGCGAGCTTGTTCATCAAGGCCGTCTGCGGATTGGCCGCGGCCTCGGGGCTCTGCCGCGCGACCGAGGCACGGCTGTTGAAGTAGGTCGCGACGCCGGCGAGGATCATGATCGGCACACCGACCGCGATCACCGACAGCCGGTTGAACTCCTTGAACGCGTCCAGACCCGTGGTCTGGATCATGGTCGCGCCCAGCGGCGCCCCGAACAGGTGGGCATCCAGGAAGTTTCCGACGTCGGTCGCGCTGAAGAAGTAGTTGCCCGTGGCGCGGTTCTCCGCCACCGACAGATGCACCTGTCCGAACCCGCCCTGGGTCCGGTTGAACGACCGCAGCACATGGAACAGGCCGAGGAACACCGGAATCTGCGCGAGCATCGGGAGACAGCCGAGGATCGGGTTGAACCCGTGCTCGCGCTGCAGCTTCTGCATCTCGAGCGCCATCCGCTGGCGGTCCTTGCCGTACTTCTTCTGCAGGGCCTTGATCTGCGGTTGCAGTTCCTGCATCTGACGCGTGGTCCGGATCTGCCGGACGAACGGCTTGTACAGCAGGATTCGCAGCGTGAACACGAGGAACATCACCGACAGCGCCCACGCGAAGAAGTTGGTCGGTCCTAGGATGAAGGCGAACGCCTTGTACCAGACCCACATGATCGCGGAGACCGGGTAATAGATGATGTCGAGGCTGAACCAATTAAACATGCGACTCGTTCCTGCCGTCGGCTTCGATGGCGTCGGTGTCTGGCGACTCGTGATGTGAGGGGTGCCGCTCGGGTATCGGGTCCCATCCTCCCCGATGCCATGGCCCGCATTTCAGGAGGCGGACCATCGCGAGCCAACCGCCGCGGACGAGCCCGTACTCGGACAATGCCTCCACGGCGTACTGACTGCAGGTCGGCATGAATCGGCAGGTCGGCAACCGCAGGGGCGAGACCATGTGCCGATAGAGCTGGATGGTGTAGATGACGGCTCGAACCGGAGCCCGGCGGATTCCGTCGCGAAGCGTTGTCATCGACGTGCGTTCAGGACTTTGTGGGACCGCTGCAACCCAGCACGCAGTTCCTGTTCCAGCCGAGCGGAAGCGGCGTCGCGACTGCCTGGAAGAGCTCTGATCACCACACGCTCATCGGGCGAGAGATCGTTGAGGACGGCTTTCGCCACATGCCGGAGACGCCGAGCGACGCGATGCCGCTGTACGGCCGATCCCACAGACTTGCTGACGACCAATCCGATGAGGGGTCCGTCGACTCCGTCCGGACTGCGGCGCACATGCACCACCAGATCCGGTTGAGCCGCCCGCACCCCCTCTTTGACCGTCGCACCGAACTCGGTGGACCGGGTCATCCGGTACTGGGCCGGGAGCACCGTCAGCGACTGCCAGAGATCAGGCAGTCAGCGAGCGGCGTCCCTTGGCGCGCCGGTTCGACACAATGGCGCGACCCGCACGGGTCCGCATCCGCAGGCGAAAGCCATGCACACGTGCACGACGCCGATTGTTCGGCTGGAATGTCCGCTTGCCCTTGGCCACGGCTGTCTCTCCTCATTACGTGTGGGTACCGCGTCCGCCTTCAGGGCGCACGCGACACCCGTTGCTAAGTTCGGGTCTCGCTCGTAACCGGCGCGCCCGCCGGGATCCGAATCGGATCGTCGGGTTCGCAGCCGTATCGCCAACGTCCGGGCGACTGTTCGAGGGTACTGACCTGCGTTGCCTGGGTCAAACTTGGTCATCCGGGCTCTGCGGCCGGACACCGCAAGACTTCCAGATCGGCCACGTGATCGGTGTAGTCCAGACCACACAAACCCAGTTCGCGGTAGAGGCGCACAAAAACGTTTACGGCAATGTTGCAGAACGGTTGGCACCCCGAGACAAACCTGTTAGCTTCTGCGAGTGCCGTTCCGCGTGGACGGCCCCGAAACCGTCAAGCGAAACAACCAGGCTCGACAGAACAGAACAGCCTGAGCAGACACCGCCGGTAAACTGCCAACGAGGACAGGCATACTGTCCACATCTGTGGATAACTATGTGGACAGACTGGTCTCGTTCAGATATCCATTGGTTGTGCGCAGCGTCCGAAACAGGGGGATCCGTCTTTGACCGATCATCCCAGTTCCGACTTTGCCTCCATGTGGGCGCAGGTCGTCGCGGAACTCAACGGGGAACTCGACGCCGGATCGCCGCGGACCAATGGTGAGTCCCTCAGCCGGCCGCTGACTCCTCAGCAAAGAGCCTGGCTGAAGCTGGTCAAACCACTCACGATCGTCGAGGGCTTTGCCCTGTTGTCGGTCCCGAGCAGTTTCGTGCAGAACGAGATCGAACGGCACCTGCGCATCCAGATCACCGATGCCCTGAGCCGGCGCCTCGGCCAGCGCGTCGAACTGGGCGTTCGGATCGCACCGCCGTCGACCGACGACGACGAGGACACCACGGATCCGTCCCTCGACGGTGCCCCCGTGTCCTCGCTGAACGTCGACGACGACGAAGACGAGACCGACGAGGACAGCCAGGCGCTGGCCAGCGCCGCCGAATCCTGGCCGTCGCACTTCACCGAACGCCGCGCCTCCGGTGGAAGCACCGCCACACCGAGCACGAGTCTCAATCGGCGCTACACCTTCGAGACCTTCGTCATCGGCGCCTCGAACCGGTTCGCGCACGCGGCCGCGCTGGCGATCGCCGAGGCGCCGGCCCGCGCGTACAACCCACTGTTCATCTGGGGCGAGTCGGGTCTGGGCAAGACCCACCTGCTGCATGCGGCCGGCAACTATGCGCAACGCCTCTTCCCCGGCATGCGCGTGAAGTACGTCTCGACCGAAGAGTTCACCAACGACTTCATCAACTCACTGCGCGACGACCGCAAGGTCGCCTTCAAACGCAGCTACCGCGACATCGATGTGCTCCTGGTTGACGACATCCAGTTCATCGAGGGCAAGGAAGGCATCCAGGAGGAGTTCTTCCACACCTTCAACACGCTGCACAACGCGAACAAGCAGATCGTGATCTCCTCCGACCGGCCCCCCAAACAGTTGGCGACCCTCGAGGATCGCCTGCGCACTCGTTTCGAGTGGGGTCTGATCACCGACGTCCAGCCGCCGGAGTTGGAGACTCGCATCGCGATCCTTCGCAAGAAGGCACAGATGGAACGCCTGGATGTGCCCGATGACGTGCTGGAACTGATCGCCAGCAGCATCGAACGCAACATCCGCGAGCTCGAAGGCGCCCTGATCCGCGTGACGGCGTTCGCGTCGCTCAACAAAGCGCAGATCGACACCGCCCTCGCCGAGATCGTGCTGCGCGACCTGATCGCCGATGCCAGCACCATGCAGATCAGTGCGGCCACCATCATGGCCGCCACCGCCGAGTACTTCGACACCACCGTCGAGGAGCTCCGGGGCCCCGGCAAGACCAGGGCGTTGGCACAGTCTCGGCAGATCGCCATGTATCTGTGCCGCGAGCTGACTGATCTGTCGCTGCCCAAGATCGGGCAGGCATTCGGACGTGACCACACCACCGTCATGTATGCGCAGAAGAAGATCCTCAACGAAATGGCCTACCGCCGAGAGGTCTTCGATCACGTCAAGGAACTCACCACTCGGATCCGTCAGCGCTCCAAGCGCTGACGCCGTCGTCGTTCCTCCTCTGTTTCGTCGCTCCGGACCTCATGCCGGCGCTGTGTGCTGCCGAAAAATCTGAAAAAAACTTCCGTCGCTGGCGCACCATCCGTCACACCAACGCCCTGTGCACACAGCTGTGGACAACCTGCCGACTATTCAGTGACAGCTGCGCACACGAGTGGAGAACTCGCAGACTCTGCACAGCTGGCGCCGGCCGTCCGCAGTGTCATCCACCGACCCTGCACACCCTCCTGGGGCCTCTGGTCTGCGCCGACCCACACTCATCCACAGCTTCCACAGCCCCTATTACTGTTACTCCGTTATCTCTCTAGAAAGCTCTTCAGAAACAGGCCGTTGGGGAGAGCTGATGCACAGCACCTGTTCCCGTCCATGACCTGCGTGTCAATGCGCACATGTCACCCCGATCGAATAGCTTTCAAGTTGAGGGTGAAAGCTCTACGGTTGTTCTTCGACTGCGGTTACGGTCATCGGGTCGGGGGCGCCCCTTGGGGGTCGTACCTGGACAATGACAGGATGCTCCGCAGTCGGAGCTTGTGTGTGGAATGACGAAGGGACGTTATGGCCGTGGATGGGCCGACTACGACGGTCGGCGCCGACTTGAAGTGCCGTCTGGTTCGAGACGACTTCGCCGACGCAGTGGCATGGGTGGCAAGAAACCTTCCGTCGAGGCCGACGGTGCCGGTGTTGGCTGGTGTGCTGCTCACCGGCACTGAAGAGGGTCTGACGGTTTCCGGATTCGACTACGAAGTGTCCGCCGAAGTGCAGGTCGCAGCCGAAATCGCTTCTACGGGAAGCGTTTTGGTTTCAGGACGGCTGCTGTCGGACATCACCAGGGCGTTGCCGGCCAAACCCGTCGACGTCAGTGTCGAGGGCACCCGGGTGTCGTTGACCTGCGGAAGCGCGCGATTCTCCCTGCCGACCATGGCCGTCGAGGACTACCCCACCCTTCCGGCACTGCCCGAGGAGACCGGTGTGGTGCCCTCGGACCTGTTCTCGGAGGCGATCGGCCAGGTCGCCGTGGCCGCGGGCAAGGATGACACGTTGCCGATGCTCACCGGCATCCGCATGGAGATCTCCGGTGAGACAGTGGTTTTGGCCGCCACTGACCGATTCCGTCTCGCCGTCCGCGAGTTGACCTGGTCGGCGACGCGCGCAGACACCGAAGCCGCCGTGCTGGTGCCGGCCAAGACACTGGCCGAGGCCGCCAAGACCGGCGCGGCAGGAGCCGAGGTCCATCTGTCGCTGGGCGCCGGTGCCACCGTCGGCAAGGAGGGCCTGCTGGGCATCCACAGCGCCGGCAAGCGAAGCACCACTCGTCTGCTGGATGCCGAGTTCCCGAAATTCCGCCAGCTGTTGCCGGCCGAGCACACCGCGATCGCCACGCTCGGGGTTTCGGAGCTGACCGAGGCGATCAAGCGTGTGGCCCTGGTCGCCGACCGCGGCGCCCAGGTCAGGATGGAGTTCAGCGACGGCCTGCTGCGGCTGTCGGCCGGTGCCGACGATGTCGGTCGCGCGGAGGAGGACCTGCCGGTGGACTTCGCCGGTGAGCCCCTGACCATCGCATTCAATCCGACTTACCTCACGGACGGACTCGGTTCGCTGCACTCGGATCGGGTGTCGTTCGGGTTCACCACGCCGAGCAAGCCCGCGGTTCTGCGGCCGGCCCCCTCCGAGGATGAACTGATCAGCGGCACCGGTCCGTTCCCGGCGGTGCAGACGGACTACGTGTACCTGTTGATGCCGGTCCGGCTGCCGGGTTGATGTCGTGACCCGCGACTGCCAGAACTGACTGGGAAAGGGGTCCTCGATGCAGCTGGGTCTTGTCGGGCTCGGAAAAATGGGCTTCAACATGCGCGAGCGCCTGCGCCGCGGCGGCCACACCGTGATCGGGTACGACCCCCGACCGGAGGTCACCGACGTGGCCACGCTCGCCGATCTGGCAGCGCAGCTGCCCGGACCCCGAGTGGTCTGGGTCATGGTGCCCTCGGGTCCGGTCACCGATGGGACGATCCGCTCCCTGGCTGACGTCCTCGAACCCGGCGACCTGGTGATCGACGGCGGAAACTCGCGCTACACCGAGGACGGTCCGCACTCGAAGTTGTTGGCGGACAAGGGTATCGCATTCATCGACGCCGGAGTGTCCGGCGGTGTGTGGGGTCTGGACGAGGGTTACGGCCTGATGGTCGGCGGCTCCGATGCCGACGTCGCGCGGGCCATGCCGATCTTCGACACCCTGCGCCCCGCGGGCCCGCTGGCGGACGGATTCGTCCACGCCGGCCCGGTCGGTGCTGGTCACTACGCGAAGATGGTGCACAACGGCATCGAATACGGCCTGATGATGGCCTACGCCGAGGGCTATGAACTGCTGGCCGCGGAGGATCTCATCGCGGATCCGCAGGCCGTGATCCAGGCCTGGACCAACGGCACCGTCGTCCGGTCGTGGCTGCAGCAGCTGCTGGCCAAGGCCTTGGCCGAGGATCCAGGCCTGGCGGGGATCTCCGGTTACACCGAGGACTCCGGTGAGGGCAGGTGGACCGTGGAGGAGGCGATCACTCACCGTGTCCCCACCCCCGTGATCGCGGCTTCGCTGTTCGCGAGATTCGCTTCACGGCAAGAGGATTCACCGACAATGAAAGCCGTCTCGGCATTGCGTAACCAGTTCGGCGGTCACGCGGTGAAACGGGTCGGCCTGTCCGGATAGGTTGAGCCGGTGTACGTGCGGCAGGTGGCTCTGCGGGATTTCCGCTCGTGGCCCTCACTCGACCTCGAACTGAGCCCGGGGCGCACTGTCTTCATCGGCCAGAACGGGTTCGGCAAGACGAATATCATTGAAGCACTGTGGTATTCGTCGACTCTTGGATCCCATCGGGTGGCATCGGACGCCCCTCTGATCCGGGCCGGCGCGGACCGCGCGGTGGTCTCGACGATCGTGGTCAGCGACGGCCGCGAGATGGCGGTCGACCTGGAGATCACCTCCGGACGGGCCAACAAGGCCCGTCTGAACCGGTCTCCGGTGCGCAGCACACGCGAGGTCCTCGGTGTGCTGCGCGCGGTGATGTTCGCACCCGAAGATCTGACGCTGGTGCGTGGGGATCCCAGTGATCGGCGGCGCTACCTCGACGAGTTGGCGATCATTCGCCGGCCGAGAATCGCTGCGGTGCGGGCGGATTACGACAAAGTGGTCAAGCAACGCACCGCACTCCTGAAGTCCGCGGCCGGTGCCAGATACGGATCCCGCGGGGACGCCGGGGTCGAGCAGACCCTCGAGGTCTGGGACGGCCACCTCGCCGCGCACGGTGCGGAGCTGATGGCGGCGCGGCTGGAACTCGTGGGCGAACTCGCGCCGGAGGTGGAGAAGGCCTACCAGCTGCTGGCGCCGGCCTCGCGGCCCGCGAGCATCTCCTACCGGGCCAGCATCGACTGTGCACCCGGCGCGACGGTCGACGTGCTGCGGGAGGCGCTGCTGGAGGGGCTCGCCCAGCGCCGGCGCGCGGAACTCGACCGTGGGGTGTGCCTCGTCGGCCCCCACCGGGACGATCTGGACCTGATGCTCGGTGACCATCCCGCCAAGGGATTCGCCAGCCACGGTGAATCGTGGTCCATGGCCCTGGCGCTGCGACTGGGCTCCTATGAACTGCTGCGGTCCGAGGGTGCCGAACCGGTTCTGCTGCTCGATGACGTGTTCGCCGAACTCGACTCCGCCCGTCGGCAGGCGCTGGCCGGTGTCGCGGCGGCGGCCGAACAGGTGCTCGTCACCGCCGCGGTGGCCGAGGACATCCCGTCGGACTGGGATGCCCGTCGTATCGGGGTGACGATGAAAGACAGTGACCAGGGCCGGATTTCGGAGTTGATATGAGTCCCGACGAATCACAGCCGACCGACGAGGACAGAGGGTTTGAGCCGCCCGCGCATCTGGCCGGTCTCAAAGGCATGGATCTGGTCCGGCGCACCCTCGAGGAGGCGCGGGGCGCGGCACGGGATCAGGGTAAGGATGTGGGACGCGGTGGGCACTCCCCCGCGCCTCGCGGGACGGTCAACCGGCGGCGACGCAGCTGGTCTGGACCCGGTCCGGACAGCCGGGATCCCCAACCGCTCGGAGCGGCCACCTCAGAACTGGCCAAGAGCCGCGGCTGGAAGACAAAGGTCGCAGAGGGCGCGGTGTTCGGGCAGTGGGAGTCCGTCGTCGGAGAACAGATCGCCGAGCATGCGACTCCGACGGTGCTGCGTGACGGGGTGCTCAGTGTGTCCGCGGAGAGCACCGCGTGGGCGACTCAGTTGCGGATGGTGCAGGCCCAGCTGTTGGCGAAGATCGCCGCCGCGGTCGGCGACGGTGTGGTGACGTCGCTGAAGATCACCGGTCCGACCGCACCGTCCTGGCGGAAAGGGCCGCGGCACATCTCGGGGCGCGGCCCCCGTGACACGTATGGCTGAGAGCGTTCAGAACGTTGCCGCACAGCGCCGGGGCGTGATCTGCTGCGGTCAGTCGAGAAAATCTGCGGACGGCGAAATGAGATGGTCGGAAACGCCGCCAGAGCATGGGGCCGGTCGGCTTGTGCAGGTAGACTGATGTCAACACCTGCCGCGGCGCCTAGGCCGCGCGCATGCGACCCCCGAGGAGAACGCGCTAATCGTGGCTGCCCAAAAGCAACAGGATCAGTATGGTGCCGATTCGATCAAGGTTCTCGAAGGGCTTGAGGCGGTCCGGAAACGCCCCGGCATGTACATCGGGTCGACCGGGGAACGCGGCCTGCATCACCTGATCTGGGAGGTCGTCGACAACGCGGTCGACGAGGCGATGGCCGGCTACGCCTCAGAGGTCAACGTTCGAATCCTCGAGGACGGCGGGGTCGAGGTCACCGACGACGGCCGCGGCATCCCGGTCGCCATGCACGCGACGGGCATGCCGACCATCGACGTCGTCATGACCGTCCTGCACGCCGGCGGAAAGTTCGAAGAGGGTGCCTACAGCGTCTCCGGCGGCCTGCACGGCGTCGGTGTCTCCGTGGTCAACGCCCTGTCCACCCGGCTCGAGGCGGACGTCCGCACCGACGGCCACGAATGGTTCCAGACCTACGAGCGGTCGGTCCCCGGGACCCTTCGCCAGGGTGAGAAGACCAAGAAGACGGGCACCACGATCCGGTTCTGGGCAGACCCGGACATCTTCGAGACCACCACCTATGACTTCGAGACCATCGCGCGTCGCCTGCAGGAGATGGCCTTCCTGAACAAGGGCCTGACCATCACGCTGTCCGACGAGCGCGTCACCGTCGCCGAGGTCGTCGACGAGGTGGTCAGCGACACAGCCGAAGCCCCGAAGAGCGCGGAGGAGAAGGCCGCCGAGGCCTCCGCCACCCACAAGGTCAAGCAGCGCACCTTCCACTACCCGGGTGGTCTGGTGGACTTCATCAAGCACATCAACCGCACCAAGCAGGCGATCCATCAGAGCATCATCGGGTTCGAGGGCAAGGGCAGCGGCCACGAGGTCGAGATCGCGATGCAGTGGAACGCCGGCTACTCGGAGTCGGTGCACACGTTCGCCAACACCATCAACACCCACGAGGGCGGCACCCACGAAGAGGGTTTCCGTGCCGCGCTGACCTCCGTGGTCAACCGGTACGCCAAAGACAAGAAGCTGATCAAGGACAAGGATCCCAACCTCACCGGTGACGACATCCGCGAGGGCCTGGCGGCGGTGATCTCGGTCAAGGTCAGCGACCCGCAGTTCGAGGGTCAGACCAAGACCAAACTCGGCAACACCGAGGTCAAGTCGTTCGTCCAGAAGGTGTGCAATGAGCAGCTCACCCACTGGTTCGAGGCCAACCCCGCCGAGGCGAAAACTGTGATCAACAAAGCGGTTTCGTCGGCCCAGGCGCGGATGGCCGCACGTAAGGCCCGTGAGCTGGTGCGCCGCAAGAGCGCCACCGACATCGGTGGCCTGCCCGGAAAGCTGGCCGACTGCCGCTCGACTGATCCCAGCAAGTCGGAACTGTATGTGGTGGAGGGCGATTCCGCCGGTGGCTCGGCCAAGAGTGGCCGCGACTCCATGTTCCAGGCGATCCTGCCGTTGCGCGGCAAGATCATCAACGTCGAGAAGGCGCGCATCGACCGGGTGCTGAAGAACACCGAAGTGCAGGCGATCATCACCGCGCTGGGCACCGGCATCCACGACGAGTTCGACATCTCCAAGCTGCGTTACCACAAGATCGTCCTGATGGCCGACGCCGACGTCGACGGCCAGCACATCTCGACGCTGCTGTTGACGCTGCTGTTCCGGTTCATGCGTCCGTTGATCGAGAACGGCCATGTGTTCCTGGCGCAGCCGCCGCTGTACAAGCTCAAGTGGCAGCGCAGCGAACCCGAGTTCGCCTACTCCGACCGGGAACGCGACGGCCTGCTCGAGGCCGGTAAGGCGGCGGGTAAGCGGATCAACGTCGACGACGGCATTCAGCGGTACAAGGGTCTGGGCGAGATGGACGCCAAGGAACTGTGGGAGACCACGATGGACCCGTCGGTGCGGGTGCTGCGTCAGGTCACCCTCGACGACGCGGCCGCGGCCGACGAACTGTTCTCGATCCTGATGGGTGAGGACGTCGAGGCTCGCCGCAGCTTCATCACCCGCAACGCCAAGGATGTTCGCTTCCTCGACGTGTGATGCCGGTTCCGCCGTGCCAGTGCGGTGGGCGTGACACACGGGACAGGTGCGGCACCTGGGGGGACGATGCCATGGAACAGTGGCGCGTCAATATCGCCTCATCGTTAGCTGGGCAAGGCGTTTGGGCGAAGTCTGAGTACCATACTGACCGTTGCGTAAGGACAGGCACGACGTCTCGGGGGTTCGGGTGGGCGAAGACAGCGGAACAGCTGAAGTCAGAATTCGCCATGATGCGGTCAGCAATCCAGCGTTCGAGTCGTTCGGCCATGTGCCGGGCCCGGCCGGATTCCTCGACGAGACGATGCGCCCCGGCCGGCACTCCGTGACGCGCCACGCCGGGCCCGGGCAGAACGGCGTGTACCGGGTACCACCCCCACTGGACGCCGCGGTCCTGTTCAACCGTGTCCCCGCTCCCCCGCAGTCGGGCTGGCGCAGGGCTGTGCACACGCTCACCGCGGGCCGGATCAATCCAGGACAGTCGGCGCGTCAGCGCGAGCACGCGCAGAAACTCGAGCGCATCGCCGCACCCATCACCGGAGACTTCCGCCTGGCGGTGCTGTCGATCAAGGGCGGGGTCGGCAAGACCACGACGACACTGGGCCTCGGTTCGGTGTTCGCACGAAACCGGACGGATCGGGTCATCGCCGTCGACGCCAACCCCGACCGCGGCACCCTGGCCCAACGCGTACAGGAACATTCGACGGCGACGGTCGGCGGGCTGCTCGCCGACCCGTTGATCGAGCGGTACTCCGATGTCCGGGCGTACACACGGGGATCGAACAGTCGACTCGAGGTGCTCGGCAGCGATCCGGACCCGTCGGTCGCCGACGCGTTCGGCGAAGCCGACTACCGGCGTGCCGTCGAGGTGCTGCACAACTACTACAGCATCATCCTCAGCGACTGCGGCACCGGAATCATGCACTCGGCGATGGCCGGCGTGCTGGATCTCGCGCACGCCGTCGTGGTGGTCTCCGCCCCCTCGCTGGACTCCATGAAGAGTGCCGCGGCGACACTGAAATGGCTTACGCTGCACGGATATTCCGGTCTGTCCCGGGAATCCCACCTGGTGATCAGCGCATCCCGGCCCGGCTCCTCGGGACTGCAGCTGGACAAGGTCGAGGAACACTTCGCGGCCCGGTGCCGGTCGATCCACCTGATCCCGTTCGACCCCCATCTCGCCGAGGGTGGTGAGGTCGACATCGACCTGCTCAGGCCCGCGACCCACAACGCCTATGTCGATGTGGCCGCCGCGATCGCCGAACGGTTCGTGGTCCCCGGCCCGGCCCACACACCCGTCGCCACCCGGTGAGCCCGCCGTGACCGAAGCCGTCGACGACAACACCGCGCCCCGCCCCCTGATGGGAGCACCGCAGGCCCCGTCCGAACCGGACGATCCGCCGACCGAACTGATCCCGCGGATCGTGGAACACCCGGCCGAGCCGGTGGCTCCGGTGCTGCCGCTGCCCGTGTGCGGTGCCCAGCATCCGTACCCGGCACCCCTCACACCCGTCGGACCCCTGCCGTATCCGCCTCCGGAACTGCCGCGTACCCCACGCGTGCGGCGGAAGCCGGCGAGTGGATGGCGCCGGATGGTGCACACCCTGACCGGGGGGTTGATCAACCTCGGCGACTCCCCGAAGGACCGATGGCGCCGAGAGCTGACGCTGCGAGCGGCGGCACCCACGCCGGGCGACTATCGGATCGCGGTGCTGTCGCTCAAGGGCGGGGTCGGGAAGACCACGACGACCGTCGCGTTGGGGGCCACCCTGGCTGCGATCCGGGGGGACCGGGTGATCGCCGTCGACGCGAATCCCGACTTCGGGACCCTGGCGCAACGTGGGCCCGACGGTGTCGCCTCGACCGTGCGCGACGTGCTGTCAGACACCCGCATCGCCAGGTACTCGGATGTGCAGGCACACACCGTGCAGACCGAGAGCAGATTGGAAATCCTTGCTTCAGAACAGGATCCGGCCGCTTCGGAGACGTTCTCGGCGTTGGATTACAAGCGCCTGATCGAGATCCTGCACCGGTACTACAACATCATCCTGACCGACTGCGGCACGGGACTGGTGCACTCCGCGATGCGCGGCGTGCTCGGGGAGGCCAATGCCGTGGTGTTGGTGACCTCACCGGCCGCTGACAGCGTGCGCAGCACCGCGGCGACCCTGGACTGGCTGGCCTTCCACGGCCACCAGCAGTTGGCCGCGACGGCGACGGTGGTCGTCAGCGGCGCCCAGCCCGGTGTCTCGGGCAAAGAGGTGGCTCCGGTGCTGGCGTATTTCGCGCGGCGGGCGCGCTCGGTGCACTACGTGCCGTTCGACGAACACCTGGCCGAGGGGGCCGAAGTCGTGCGTGCGCGCATGAGCCGGGCCGCCCAGGACGCGTTCCTGGGCATCGCCGCGGCGCTCGCCGACGGGTTCGGTCGGGCAGAAGTGCGGCGTTGAAGTGTGGCGGGTCACCAGCGCGGACGAACTGAACCACTAGACTGGAGGGGTTGGCAAGACCGGCGTGCGCCGGTGTGCCGGTGGTCCCGCTGACCGGTGACCGCCTGGGAACGAGGAGCGAATGACAGACACGACGCTGCCGCCTGGAGACGATTCGACCGATCGCATCGAACCTGTCGACATCCAGCAGGAGATGCAGCGCAGCTACATCGACTACGCCATGAGCGTGATCGTGGGCCGCGCGCTGCCCGAAGTGCGCGACGGACTCAAGCCGGTGCACCGCCGCGTGCTCTACGCCATGTACGACTCGGGCTTCCGACCGGACCGCAGCCACGCCAAGTCGGCGCGTTCGGTGGCCGAGACCATGGGCAACTACCACCCGCACGGTGACGCCTCGATCTACGACACCCTGGTCCGGATGGCCCAGCCGTGGTCGCTGCGCTACCCACTGGTGGACGGACAGGGCAACTTCGGTTCGCCGGGCAACGACCCGCCAGCCGCCATGCGTTACACCGAGGCCCGGCTGACGCCGCTGGCCATGGAGATGCTGCGTGAAATCGACGAGGAGACAGTCGATTTCATCCCGAACTACGACGGCCGGGTGCAGGAGCCGACGGTTCTGCCGAGCCGGTTCCCGAACCTGTTGGCCAACGGTTCGGGCGGCATCGCGGTGGGTATGGCGACCAACATCCCGCCGCACAACCTCGGTGAGTTGGCCGAGGCCGTGTACTGGTGCCTGGAGAACTTCGACGCCGACGAGGAAGCCACGCTTGAGGCGGTCATGGAGCGGGTCAAGGGCCCGGACTTCCCCACCCACGGCCTGATCGTCGGCTCGCAGGGCATCCAGGACGCCTACCGGACCGGGCGCGGCTCGATCCGGATGCGCGGTGTCGTCGAGATCGAAGAGGACAGCAAGGGCCGCACCTCACTGGTCATCACCGAGCTGCCCTACCAGGTCAACCACGACAACTTCATTACCTCGGTCGCCGAGCAGGTTCGCGATGCGAAGCTCGCCGGCATCTCCAACATCGAAGACCAGTCCAGTGACCGGGTGGGTCTGCGGATCGTCATCGAACTCAAGCGTGACGCCGTGGCCAAGGTGGTGCTGAACAACCTCTACAAGCACACCCAGCTGCAGACCAGCTTCGGTGCCAACATGCTGTCGATCGTCGACGGGGTGCCGCGCACGCTGCGCCTGGACCAGATGATCCGGTACTACGTCGACCATCAGCTCGACGTGATCGTCCGACGCACCCGGTACCGGTTGCGCAAGGCCAACGAGCGGGCCCACATCCTGCGCGGTCTGGTCAAGGCCCTCGACGCCCTCGACGAGGTCATAGCCCTGATCCGGGCATCGGCCAACGCCGATGTCGCGCGTGCCGGCCTGATCGAGCTGCTCGATGTCGACGAGATCCAGGCCCAGGCCATCCTCGACATGCAGCTGCGCCGGCTGGCGGCCCTGGAACGGCAGCGCATCATCGACGACCTGGCCAAGATCGAGGCCGAGATCGCCGACCTCGAGGACATCCTGGCCAAGCCGGAACGGCAGCGCGCGATCGTCCGCGACGAACTCAAGGAGATCGTCGACAAACACGGCGACGAGCGCCGGACCCGGATCATCGCCGCCGACGGCGACGTCACCGACGAGGACCTCATCCAGCGTGAGGACGTCGTCGTCACGATCACCGAGACCGGTTACGCCAAGCGCACCAAGACGGACCTGTACCGCAGCCAGAAGCGCGGCGGCAAGGGCGTGCAGGGTGCCGGCCTCAAGCAGGACGACATCGTGGCGCACTTCTTCGTGTGCTCGACCCACGACTGGATCCTGTTCTTCACCACGCAGGGCCGGGTGTACCGGGCCAAGGCCTACGACCTGCCGGAGATGACGCGCACCGCGCGCGGTCAGCACGTGGCGAACCTGCTGGCGTTCCAGCCCGAGGAGCGGATCGCCCAGGTGATCCAGCTGAAGAGCTACGAGGATGCGCCCTACCTGGTGCTGGCCACCCGCAACGGGCTGGTGAAGAAGTCCAGGCTGGTCGACTTCGACTCGAACCGCTCCGGTGGCATCGTCGCGATCAACCTGCGCGAAGGCGACGAGTTGGTCGGCGCGGTGCTGTGCTCGGCGGAGAACGATCTGCTGCTGGTCAGCGCGCTCGGCCAGTCGATCCGGTTCTCGGCCACCGACGAGGCGCTGCGGCCGATGGGCCGAGCGACCTCCGGTGTGCAGGGCATGCGGTTCAACGAGGACGACAGCCTGTTGTCCCTCAATGTGGTGCAGGACGACACCTACCTGTTGGTGGCGACGGCCGGCGGCTACGCCAAGCGCACCGCGATCGACGAGTACACGGTGCAGGGCCGCGGCGGCAAGGGCATCCTGACGATCCAGTACGACCGCAAGCGTGGAAGGCTGGTCGGGGCGCTGATCGTCGACGATGACAGCGAGCTGTACGCCATCACCTCCAGCGGCGGTGTGATCCGCACGGCGGCACGGCAGGTGCGCAAGGCCGGTCGACAGACCAAGGGTGTTCGGTTGATGAACCTCGGTGAGGGCGACACACTGTTAGCCATCGCGCGCAACGCCGAGGAGAGCGAAGAGTCGGCGGACGCCGACGTCGAGACCGGCGAAGCCGCCGAGACCGACGAGTAGCGGGCAGACGGACGGAGCAGGTGTGAGTTCACCGAACGAACTGGGCCATCCGGGCCCCGGCGACAACGCCGGCAGCGGTGATGGTCTGGTCGAGCGGACGGGGCCCCGAGCGGCGGCCCCGACCGGCCGGCTGTCGGAGTCGGGGGAGGCCCCGCCGTGGCAGCGCGGTGCGAGCCGCACCCAGCAGTCCGGTCCGGCTCGGGCGCCCAAGTCCGACCCACCGACCCGGGAGATCAAGCCCGAGCCACGGCCCGCGCCGGCCGAGTCGGAGAACCGGATCAGCCGCTACGTCACGGGCACGGCGGCGCCCGCGGCTCTGCAGCAGCAGAACGCCACCGCCACCACGACCCAGACCGACGCCAACCGCAACAAGGAGTACGCCAGCGAGCTGCCGGATCTGTCGGGGCCCATGCCCCGGCCGCCGCAGCGTCGGGAGTCCCCTGAACGCGAACAGCCGGGCACTTCCCGGCCGTCATCCGGCGCCCGCGTGCAGGTCGCACCCCGGGCCAAGGCCGGTCCGGTGCGCGCCAGCATGCAGATCCGGCGCATCGACCCGTGGAGCACCTTGAAGGTGTCCCTGCTGCTGTCGGTGGCGCTGTTCTTCGTGTGGATGATCGCCGTCGCGTTCCTGTATCTGGTGCTCGGCGGCATGGGGGTGTGGAGCAAGCTCAACAGCAACGTCGGAGACCTCCTGACGAGCACGAGCGGCAGCGGCGGAGAACTCGTGTCCAGCGGCACGATCTTCGGTGGTGCACTGTTGATCGGTCTTCTCAACATCGTCGTGCTGACCGCGATGGCGACGATCGGTGCGTTCATCTACAACCTGTCGACCGACATCGTCGGCGGCGTGGAGGTCACGCTCGCGGACCGCGAGTAGCGGCGAGCGTCGAGGCCCCGAGCACGCGTTTTGTTGGTAGGGCAGCTCGTACGGTAATCTCGGCGCTCGGTATGAGGGCCTATAGCTCAGGCGGTTAGAGCGCTTCGCTGATAACGAAGAGGTCGGAGGTTCGAGTCCTCCTAGGCCCACAATGAAACGGCTGGTGATTCTCGCGGTCGTGGTCGCGGCGGTTGCCGCAGTGCTACGGTCACGGCAGCGCGCAGATGTCTGGCACGCTGTGGACGGCACGACAGCGGACCGTCCACCCGCCTGATTCAGGTACGGGGCCTTAGCTCAGTTGGTAGAGCGCTGCCTTTGCAAGGCAGATGTCAGGAGTTCGAATCTCCTAGGCTCCACTCTTCTTTCACGGCTTCGGGTCGACCTGCACGCTCGGCGGCAGGGTCGACGGCTCCGGACGCGATGCGCGGCGCCGCACCACCGCGAAGGCGGCCCCCCCAAGAACCAGTGTGGCTCCGACGGCACCGGCGATCACCCAGGGGCGCCGGCTCGCGTGCCGGTTGGCCCGCGCCTCGCGGAACGCATCGGGCAGATCGGCCAGGACCTCCCCCGCCGCAGCCAGATCCCGCGCGACGGCCTCCTGCGCCGCCTCCAGCTCCCTGCGCAGCTGGCCGTCCTGGTACCGCCTGCGCAGCCCTGAGACGGCCGCAGCGACGGCCTGGGCGCCGAGCCCGACGGATCCCCGGGCCACGTCGACCGGACCGGACGCGGTGCGTGCGAGGCCCTGGCCGAGGCGGCGGGCCGGGGTGAGCCTGTTCTCTGTGCTGGCGGTCATAACGCACCTCTCTGATGTGTGATGCCATGCTGGCATATCAGCCTGTGGCACCGTGGTCGATCTCAGGTGGCCCGGTCGAGCCGGGCCGACCGATAGTGGCAGACTGTAAAACCGTGACTACGAGCCCCATTCAGACTGCCACCGCCACGCTGCACACCAACCGCGGCGACATCAAGATCGCGCTGTTCGGAAACCACGCCCCCAAGACCGTGGCCAACTTCGTCGGACTGGCCCAGGGCACGAAGGAGTACTCGACGGAGAATGCGTCGGGCAGCACCTCGGGTCCGTTCTACGACGGTGCCGTGTTCCACCGCGTCATCGACGGTTTCATGATCCAGGGCGGCGACCCCACGGGCACGGGCCGCGGCGGCCCGGGCTACAAGTTCGCCGACGAGTTCCACGGTGAGTTGCAGTTCGACAAGCCGTACCTGCTGGCCATGGCCAACGCCGGGCCGGGGACCAACGGATCGCAGTTCTTCATCACCGTGGTGCCGACTCCGCACCTGAATCGCCGGCACACCATCTTCGGTGAGGTCGTCGATCCGGAGTCGCAGAAGGTCGTCGACGCCATCGCCACCACCGCGACCGATCGTGCCGACCGGCCGACCGAGCCGGTGGTGATCGAGTCGATCACGATCGCTTAATTCTTCTCGTCGCGAGCGTGCGCGTTCCCGGCACACCATTCGGCGTGTCCGCCGGGGGCGCCCACGCTCGCGGTGTGTTTATGGGGTGAGTCAGGGCTTGGCGTAGCCCGCGGCGGTCAACGCGTCGAGGACCTCGAGCGGGTCGGTCCCGAGGTCCCAGCGGGTGAAGACGCGCAGGCGATCATCATGGGTGTCGATCTCGAGCATCTGCACGCGGCGGCCGATACGCCGGAACTCCGTGATCCTGATCAGCCTGATGTCCTCGCGCCGCAACGTAACTGTGCCCCGCAGTCCGCGGACCGCGAGCCCGTCGTCGGAGATTGCCAGCTTCGGGCGCGCCAGCCAAGAACTCGTTGCAAATAGAAGTAACCCGGCCGCGGCAACGCCGATCAGGATGCGTCCGGGCACGTCTGTGACCAGTGTCACACAGGCGACGGCCATCACAAGGCCGCCTAAACCAAGGGCCACGACACCGGCTGGCCGGGGGGCCCAGCTTGTTTGCTGAGAGGGATTCATAGGCACTCTTACCACTGCATATGCAGTTATCCACAAGCGCTATCAACAATGGGGATGAATAACACGCGTGTGATTGTGTCGGCGCCTCGCCGGAAGGTTAGTGACGCGAACTATCAACGAATGAATTCATCTTGCGGCGGGGCTCGTTCAGCGCCACCGCATGGTGAGCAAAAGGCCCGCGATCATGAAAGCAAAGGCGATCGCGTAGTTCCACGGGCCGAGATCGGCCATCCACGGCAGGGACGACGAGGCCAGCTGGAACACCAGAAGCCAGACCAGGCCGATCAGCATCAACCCGACGAACAACACGACGAACCAGGTGCTCGACGGGCCAGCCTTGACCTTGACCGGGGTCCGGCTCACAGGGTTGATCGTGAAGTCGTTCTTCTTGCGGACCTTGGACTTGGGCATGGCTACCTTCGCTGAGGGATGAGCTGGTGCGACGATGGACACCGCGGCAGGATCGCCTAGAGCCTAACGCAGCGGCACACGCACTTCCGAAACTCCAGGAGTCCAGGCCATGACCCAGACCGCGGCCCCCACGGATCGGCCGGATCGGGCGCGCTCACGCTGGCGATACGGCGTCCCCGTGGTGTGCCTGTTGGCCGGTGTCCTGCTGGCGGCGACGCACGGCGTCTCCGGCGGCGACGAGATCCGGCGCAGTGACGCGCCCCGCCTCGTCGACCTGGTCCGCGAGACCCAGTCGTCGATGGACCGGCTCGCGGCCGAGCGCGATGCGCTGACGGAGCAGATCGACTCGACTCACGGGAAGTTCTCCGACTCGGCGCTGGCGGCCATGCAGGCCAGGTCGCAGCAGTTGGCGGCCGAAGCCGGATTCGAGCCGGCGCGCGGCCCCGGTCTCGTCGTCACGATGACCGACGCGCAGCGGGACGCCAACGGCCGGTTCCCGCGCGACGCCTCCCCCGACGACCTCGTGGTGCACCAGCAGGACATCCTGGCCGTGGTCAACGCGCTGTGGAGTGCGGGCGCCGAGGCCATCCAGATGCAGGACCAGCGGCTGCTGCCCACCTCTGCCCCGCGTTGCGTCGGCAACACCCTGCTGCTCAACGGCCGCACCTACAGCCCGCCGTACCGCATATCGGCGATCGGGGACGTCGGGGCCATGCAGAGCGCGTTGGCGGCGGCGCCGTTGGTGACGCTGTACAAGCAGTACGTGATCCGCTTCGGCCTGGGATACACCGAGGAGGCCGACGGAGATCTGGAGATCGTCGGGCACGCCGCGCCGCAGCGCCTGCGCTATGCGACGCCGACGGGCCCGCTCGGCTACTGAGGCCCCCTCCCCCGCCGCCCTCCCCCGCTCGTCGAGGTGAAGGGGGCTCTCAGAGCCGGGTAGCCTGTGCCGATGCAGGTTTTGGTCGTCGACAACTACGACAGCTTCGTGTTCAACCTGGTGCAGTACCTGGGCCAGCTTGGGGTGCACGCGCAGGTCTGGCGTAACGACGACGACCGGTTGGCCGACGCGGATGTCGTCGCCGAGCAGTTCGACGGGCTCCTGCTGAGCCCCGGCCCCGGCACCCCGGAACGCGCGGGCGCCACCATCGACCTGGTGCATGCCAGCGCGCGGCACAAGACCCCGGTGCTCGGAGTGTGCCTGGGACACCAGGCGATCGGCGTGGCATTCGGCGGCACAGTCGACCGCGCCCCCGAACTGCTGCACGGTAAGACCAGCACCGTGTTCCATCGGAACACGAGTGTGCTGCAGGGCCTTCCGGATCCGTTCACGGCGACCCGGTATCACTCCCTGACGATCCTGCCTGAGACGCTGCCGGATGAGCTGGAGGTCACCGCGCAGACCCGCAGCGGCATCATCATGGGGGTCCGGCACCGCGAACTGCCGATCCACGGCGTGCAGTTCCACCCGGAGTCCATCCTGACCGAGGGCGGCCACCGCATGCTCGCCAACTGGCTGGGCTTCTGCGGCGAGGCACCGCCCGAGTCATTGGTGCGCCGGTTGGAGACCGAGGTGGCCGACGCGGTCGCGGCGGCCACCAACCGTCCTACGACGCGAAGCTCAGCGAGATCGGCGAGTTGAAGTTGACTCCGGAGCCCGGCGACGGGCTCTGGGTCACCACAGCATTGCTGCGCTGACCGCTGTTGTCGACGTTGTTGCCCTTGATCAGCACACCCGTCCATCCCAGCGCCCGCAGCGTCGGGTAGGCGTCGTCCCAGAACTGCCCGATCAGGTTGGGCATCACGAACTGGTTGCCGCGCGACACCTGCAGTTCGACCACCGAATCCAGCGGCACGGTCTCCCCCGTCCGCGGATTGGTGCCGATCACCGTGCCGGCCGCAGCCGTGCTGTCGACCTCGACCTGAGCGATCCGGGTGAACCCGTAGACCGACAGGTTCCGCGTGGCGACGTCGATGCTCTGCCCGCTGACGTCGGGGATGCCCTTGGTCTCCGGGCCCGACCCGACGATCACCGTGATCTCGTTGGTGATGGCCGAGGTCTGGTTGGCCGGCGGATTGGTGCCGATCACCTTGTCCTTGAGCTCGGGCGTCGACGGCGAGTTGGCCTGCTTGAACACCGTGAAGCCGGCCGCCTTGAGCTTGCGCACCGCGTCGCCGTAGGACAGCTGCGCCACATCCGGCACTTCGCGCTGCTCGGGCCCGGTCGAGACGTTGATGGTGATCTCGTCGCCGGCACCCGCCGAGGTGTTGGCCGGCGGGTCGGTGCTGATCACGTGATCGGGCGGGACCTCGGAGTCGGGCTTCTGCGCAGTGCGGGTCTTGAAGCCGCGGTTCTGCAGCGTCGCGATCGCGTCGGCCGACACCACGCCGCTGACGTCGGGCACCTGCACGTCGCGCGTCGATCCGCCGAACACGTTGATCGCGATGGTCACCACGACGGTGAGCACCGCGAGCACCGCGACCGCGGACAGCCAGCGGGCCACCGAACGCCGGGACCCGTCGGTGTAGTCCCGTTGCCGTGGCATCTGTTCGGTGTGGTCGCCGCGGTAGGCGGGCGGGGACGACAGCATCGACGAGCGCTCGTCGTCGGTGAGCACCTTGGGCGCCTCCGGCGCCTCCCCGTTGTGCACGCGCACCAGATCGGCGCGCATCTCGGCGGCCGACTGATAGCGGTTGTCGGGGTTCTTCGCCAGCGCCTTGAGGACGACGGCGTCGAGTTCCGGACCGATGCCGGGATGCCGCTGCGACGGCGGCACCGGATCCTCCCGGACATGCTGGTAGGCCACCGCGACGGGTGAGTCACCGACGAAAGGTGGTTCCCCGGTGAGCATTTCGTACAGCACGCAGCCGAGCGAGTAGACGTCGGAGCGCGCGTCGACGGCTTCACCTCGGGCCTGCTCGGGTGAGAGGTACTGCGCGGTGCCGATCACCGCGGCGGTCTGCGTCACGCGATGCTGCGCATCGGCGAGCGCACGGGCGATGCCGAAGTCCATCACCTTCACCGCGCCGGCCTTGCTGATCATGATGTTGGCCGGCTTGACGTCGCGGTGGATGATGCCGTGGGTGTGGCTGAAGTTCAGCGCCTGGCACGCGTCGGCGATCACCTCGATGGCGCGCTTGGGCGGCATCGGGCCGTCGTTGTGCACGATGTCGCGCAGCGTCACACCGTCGACGTACTCCATCACGATGTAGGGCAGCGGACCGGTGGCCGTCTCGGCCTCGCCGGTGTCGTAGACCGCGACGATCGCGGGATGGTTCAGCGCGGCAGCGTTCTGCGCTTCGCGCCGGAACCGCAGGTAGAAGCTGGGGTCGCGGGCCAGGTCGGCGCGCAGCACCTTGACCGCGACATCGCGGTGCAGGCGGGTGTCGCGGGCCAGGTGCACCTCTGACATCCCGCCGAACCCGAGGATTTCGCCGAGTTCGTAGCGGCCGGAGAGCAGCTCAGGGGTGGTCATCACACAATCTCGTCGTCTGGGAGCACGACTGGTCGTGCGGAGTCGGGTTGGGCGCCGCTCACCTCAAGGATGATCGGGCCCGGCTGTTGTCCAGCATCCCCGGTCCGTGATCCCGGAGTCCAATCCGGTGACCAGCTGGACGGCTCCACCGGCGCCTCACCGGCCGGTGACTCCGCCGGCGGCTCGGTGGCCGTCTCCTGGCCGGGGGTGATCGTGTTGGTCACGGTCGGCGGCGGCTGCTGCTGGTTGAGGCGGCCGTCGCGGGCGTTGACGACGATGAGGACCGCGATGACGATCGCCAGCGCACCCAGGACACCGGCGGCCCACAGCAGCGCACGCTGACCCGAGGAGAACGTGCGACGCGGCGGCGGTGTGCGGTGGCTGCCGGAGGTCGGCCGGGGCCGGGCGGCGGAGGCGGGGGCGACCGCGCGGCTTGCGGTGGTCGACGGGATGGCGGCCGGAGCCGCGCGCCCGATTGTCGGTGCGGCGTTGGGCCGCGGTGGGCGCCGACCCGCCCGCACGGCCGCGACCGCGTCGGCGAACGGACCGCCGGACTTGTAGCGCATGCCCGGGTTCTTGGCCAGCGTGATCTCGATCAGTTCACGCACATTCGGCGGCAGGTCCGCCGGCAGCGGTGCCGGCGTCTCCTTGATGTGCTTCATCGCGACCGTCAGGGCGCCGTCGCCGGTGAAGGGACGCTTGCCCGACACCGCCTCGTAGCCCACGACGCCGAGTGAGTACACGTCGCTGGCCGCGGTGGCGTCATGGCCCAGGGCCTGCTCGGGGGCGATGTACTGCGCGGTGCCCATGACCATGCCGGTCTGGGTGACCGGCGCGGCGTCGACGGCCTTGGCGATGCCGAAGTCGGTCAGCTTCACCTGGCCGGTCGGGGTGATCAGGATGTTGCCGGGCTTGACGTCGCGGTGCACCAGACCGGCCGAATGGGCCACCTGCAGCGCGCGCCCGGTCTGTTCGAGCATGTCCAGGGAGTGCCGCAGCGACAGACGGCCCGTGCGCTTGAGCACCGAGTTCAGCGGCTCGCCGTTGACCAGTTCCATGACGAGGTAGGCCGTGCGGCCCTCGCCGTCGATCTCGGTCTCGCCGTAGTCGTGCACGCTGGCGATGCCTGGGTGGTTGAGCATCGCCACGGTGCGGGCCTCGGCCCGGAACCGTTCGACGAACTCGGGGTCGGACGAGTACTCGGCCTTGAGCACCTTGACCGCCACACGACGGCCCAACCGGCTGTCGACGGCTTCCCAGACCTGGCCCATACCGCCGGTGGCGATGAGGCGCTGGAGCCGGTAGCGGCCGGACAGCGTGACACCGACACGGGGACTCATGGCAGGGCTCCCACTCGCTCGTTCCTCGCTCGCGGTCGCCTGCGGGGGCTCATGGGCTTGGCTCCCACTTGCTCGTTCCTCGCTCGCGGTCCCCTGGGCGGGCTCATGATCCTCCCTGAAGTGCCGCCGAGATCACGGCACGGCCAATGGGCGCCGCGACTGCACCGCCGGTTGCGGACAGTCGGTCGCCGCCGTTCTCCACCAGCACCGCGAGGGCGACCTTCGGGTCCTGCGCGGGCGCGAAGGCGATGTACCACGCGTGCGGTGGAGTGTTGCGCGGATCGGTTCCGTGCTCGGCGGTGCCGGTCTTGGACGCGATCTGCACGCCCGGGATGGCCCCCGTCTGTTGAGTGAACTGCTCGGCACCGATCATCAAATCCGTAAGTTTAGCCGCGACCTGCGGCGACACGGCACGGCGCTGCTCGACGGGCGTGGTGGTGGCGATGTTCGCCAAGTCCGGGCCCTTGAGGCTGTCGATCAGATACGGCTGCATGATCACACCCTTGTTGGCGATCGCGGCAGCGACCAGTGCGTTCTGCAGAGGCGTCATTGAGACGTCGCGCTGCCCGATCGAGGACATCGCCAGCGCGGCGCGGTCCGGGATCGGCCCGACCGTCGACTCCGCGACCTGCAGCGGGATCGGGTCCTGCGGATTGTCGAGGCCGAACGACGAGGCCGCGTTGCGCAGCGAATCCGCGCCCAGGCGCAGCCCGAGCTGGACGAACGCGGTGTTGCACGAGCGCGCGAACGCCTCCTGCAGGGACGTCGTCTGGCCGGATCCGCAGGGTGCGCCGCCGTAGTTCTCCAGCGTCACGGTGCTGTCCGGCAGTGGCACCGACGGCAGCGCGGTCAGGCGTTCGTCCTCGGTGATGCCGGACTGCAGGGCCGCCGCGGTGGTGATCACCTTGAACGTCGACCCGGGTGGGTAGCGCTCGGAGAGGGCCCGATTGCTCAACGGGTCGGCGGGGTCGTCGCGCAGTTCCTCCCACGCCGCCGACTGGGCGGCGGTGTCGTGGGTGGCCAGGCGGTTGGGGTCATACGACGGCGCGGACACCAGCGACAGGATCTTGCCGGTCTTCGGATCGAGCGCGACGACGGCTCCCCTGCACCCGCCGTCACAGCCCTGTTGCATGGCGTCGAACGCGGCCTGCTGGACGCGGGGCACGATCGTGGTCGCGACGCTGCCGCCGCGGGGATCGCGGCCGGTGAAGAAGTCGGCCAGCCGGCGGCCGAAGAGGCGCTGATCGGATCCGTTGAGGATGGAGTCCTCAGCGCGCTCCAGACCGGTGCTCGAATAGCTCAGCGAGTAGAACCCGGTGATCGGGGCGTACATGTTGGGGTTCGGGTACACGCGCAGGTAGCGGTACCGGCCCGTCGTCGACACCGAGTAGGCCATCAGTTGGCCGCCCGCGGAGATCTGGCCGCGCTGCCGGGAGTACTCATCGAGCAGCACGCGCTGGTTGCGCGGGTCGGCACGCAGACCGTCGGCGGTGAACACCTGGGTCAGGGTCGCGTTCAGAAGCAGCAGCACGACCAGGGCCATCAAGGTCATGGACACACGGCGCAATGAGGTGTTCATACCTTCTCGATCACCTCGGTGCTGGCCGCCGCGATGGGCGGCTGGGCCGCGGGCAGCGGTGCGGTGACGATCGGCCGGCGCGCGCCGTGCGAGATTCGGATCAGGATCGCCAGCAGCAGATAGTTGGCCACCAGTGAGGAGCCGCCGTAGGACATCCAGGGGGTGGTGAGGCCGGTCAGCGGGATCAGGTTGGTGACGCCGCCGACGACGATGAACAGCTGGATGCCCAGCGTGGCGGCCAGTCCGGCGGCGAGCAGCTTGCCGAAGCTGTCGCGCACGGCGATCGCGGTGCGCAGCCCGCGGATGATGACGATGGTGTAGAGCATCAGCACGCCGGCCAACCCGACCAGGCCGAGTTCCTCACCGACCGCGGCGATGATGAAGTCGGTCGAGGCCGCCGGGACCGTGCCGGGCTGACCGTTGCCCAGACCGGTACCGAACACTCCCCCGGTCGCGAAGCTGAACAGGGCCTGCACTGTCTGGTGGCCGGCGCCGTCGGGATCGGCGAACGGGTCCAGCCAGTTCTGCACCCGCACCCGCACGTGACCGAACAGGAAGTAGGCCACCACGCTGCCGGCGGCGAACAGGGCCAGGCCGATGGCGACCCAGCTGAATCGGTCGGTGGCGACGTAGACCATCGCCAGGAACGACGCGTACAGCAGGAGTGAGGTTCCGAGGTCCTTCTCGAAGACCATGACGCCCACCGACACGATCCACACCACCAGCATCGGGGCCAGGTCGCGCGGGCGCGGCAGGTCCAAACCCAGGACGTGCTTGCCAGCGCTGGTGAACAGGTTGCGCTTGGACACCAGCACCGACGCGAAGAAAATCAGCAGCAGGATCTTGGAGAACTCGGCGGGCTGAATCGAGAAGCCCTCGAACCGGATCCAGATCTTGGCGCCGTACTCCTCGGAGTATTTGGCGGGCAGCACGGCGGGGATCGCCAGCAGCACCAGCGCGACGAGTCCCAGGACGTAGCCGTAGCGGGCCAACTGCCGGTGATCCTTGAGCAGCACCACCACCAGAACGAAACCGATGACGCCGACCAGCGTCCACAGCAGCTGCTGATGGGCGGTCGGCGTCGAGTCGTCGACGCCGACCTGCACCAGGTCCAGTCGGTGGATCATCACCAGGCCCAGGCCGTTGAGCAGCGCGACCACAGGCAGCAGAAGCGGATCGGCGTAGGGCGCGAAACGCCGGATGGCCAGGTGCGCAGCGCCGAACAGCACCAGGAAACCCCCGGTGAACGCCAGCAGGTCCAGGGACACGCCCTGCTCCTGATTCACCTCGACGAGCAGCAGCGCCACGGTCGTGATCGCGGCCGCGAAGCACAGCAGCAGCAGTTCGGCGTTACGCCGATTGGGCAGCGGCGGCACCACCGTGACCGGGGACTGGGGCGCGGTGCTCATAGGCGGTCCGCTCGGTGCGCGCTCATGCCGCCGCCCGGCAATCCGTCCCCGGTTTCTGTGGCGCCGGAGGCAGGGTCGTCACGGTGGTGGGCGGAGGGGCCGGCGCGGGTGGCTTCTCCGAACCCGATGTGGGCGCGGGCGTTTCGGCCGGAGTTTCGGTC
>NZ_LZHW01000041.1 GCF_001667265.1 Mycobacterium sp. ACS4331
ATGTCGATCATGGCGTTCCCCGAGGAGGCGGTTGAGCCGCTGGTCGGTGATCGATCGGGCGCGTTGTTCGAGGAGTTGTCGGAGTTGGCCGGTCAGCGCAACGCGATCGATGGCCGGATTGTGGCGATCGCGGCGCGGATGGACGGGTTGTGGGGTCACACGGGGTGCCGGTCGTTGGCGGGGTTGTTGGCGTGGCGGTTGGGCGCCTCGGCGGAGCACTCGAAGTCGATTGCGGCGATCGCGGAGCGGATCGAGGAGTTCCCGCGCTGTGTGGAGGCGCTGCGCGAGGGCCTGTTGTCGTTGGATCAGGTCGGGGTGATCGCCACACGTGCCGGCGCGGGCTCCGACGAGCATTATCGGCAGTTCGCGACCCATGCTTCGGTGAGTCAGTTGAAGAAGGCGATCACGTTGGAGCCGCGCCCGGAGCCGGAGCCCAAGCCGGAGCCGCGGGCTTCGGTGTCGAAGAGTGTGGGTGAGGACACGGTCACGTGGCGCATCACGCTGCCGGCGATCGAGTCGGCGAAGTTCGACGCTGCGCTGCAGTCGCATCATGAGGCGTTGATCGGGGAGTGGAAGCGTGATCACTACGCTGATGAGTCCGACACTGGGCACCATCGTGATGAGGTGCGTCGTCCGCCGTTTCCGGCGTTGCCCAACGCGTTCATGCGGTTGGTGGACGCCGGTTGGGATGCCGAAGCTGTTGCGCGCCCGCAGGGGCATCGCACCACGGTGGTGGTGCACGTTGATGTGAAGGAGAAGCTGGCGAATCTGCATCTGGGACCAGCCTTGTCGGATGCCGATCGGCGGTTGCTGTCGTGTGATGCCACGTGTGAGGTGTGGTTTGAACGCGACGGGCAGCTGATCGGGTCGGGGCGGAGCACGCGCACGATCGGTCGGCGGTTGCGTCGCGCCCTGGAGCA
>NZ_LZHW01000042.1 GCF_001667265.1 Mycobacterium sp. ACS4331
GAGGGGGCGTGGGGGGGGGGGCGGCCGGCTTGGGGGCGCCAGGCTTGGGTCCACCGGGCCTGGGGCCGGGTGCCGCGGGAGCCGCCGCCGCGGGAGCGGACGGGGCGCTGACCTCGGCGGCCGCGGCGGGGGCTGCGGGTGCCGAAGGGGCGCCGTTGCCCGTCGGTGCGGGCGCGGGCTTGGCGGGAGCCTTCTTCTCGGGCTTTCCACCGCCGAACGATTCGCGGAGGCGGCGCGCGACGGGCGCTTCGACCGTCGACGACGCTGATTTGACGAATTCGCCCTGCTCACTCAGCCGGGCGAGTACTTCCTTACTTGTGACACCGAGTTCCTTGGCCAACTCGTGCACGCGGGCCTTACCTGCCACTACATCTCCTCGTCATGAGGCGGCAGCGGAGGTCGGCCGACGCCTCGGGTTTAGCTATGACGCATGGTCATCGGGACTTCACGGTGTGCTCATGTTCTTCGCTACCTGTTCTGTTGCCGCGGTGTAGTGCTCAACCACCGCGGAGGTGTCCGGTGAACCGGCGATGCGCAGCGCTCGGGTGAATGCTCGCCGTCGAAGAGCGTCCTGCAGGCACTGCGGGTTGGGATGCAGCCAAGCACCCCGACCTGGAAGATTACCGGTTCTGTCAACGATCACGACAGCGCCGCTGGGGCGGCCACCGGGATCGCCCGACAGGGCCACCATCCGAAGCAGATCGACGGCCAGCTCTCGCTTCCGGCACCCGATACACGTTCGCACCGGACCTTCGGTGCTTCGGTGCTCCCGTGGGATGGGTGCAGGACTCTCGCGCTGGATCACGGCTCAGTCTACCGTCATCGGCGCCCCGCTCTAAACCAGCGCCACACCGGTGGACCGTGGATCAGCCGGCGGGCGCCGCACCCCCGCCCTCGGGAGCGTCCACCGGCGCATCCGCGTCACTGCGGATGTCGATGCGCCAGCCGGTCAGACGGGCCGCCAACCTCGCGTTCTGCCCCTCCTTGCCGATCGCCAGCGACAGCTGGAAATCCGGCACCACGACGCGGGCCGCGCGGGTGTTGGGGTCGATCACCGTGACCGACACGACTTTCGCGGGCGACAGCGCGTTGGCCACGAACCGCGCCGGGTCCTCGTCGTAGTCGATGATGTCGATCTTCTCGCCGGACAGTTCGCTCATCACGTTGCGCACGCGCTGACCCATCGGCCCGATGCACGCACCCTTGGCGTTGAGCCCCGGCGTCCGGGAGGCCACCGCGATCTTCGACCGGTGCCCGGCCTCGCGGGCCACCGCGACGATGTCGACGGACCCGTCCGCGATCTCGGGCACCTCGAGCGAGAAGAGTTTGCGCACCAGATTGGGGTGGGTGCGGGACAGCCTGATCTGCGGCTCCCGCACTCCCCTGGTCACGCCGAGGACGAAGCAGCGCAGGCGGTCGCCGTGCTCGTAGCTCTCACCGGGAACCTGCTCCGAGGCGGGGATGACTCCTTCGGAGTATTTGGTCTCACTGCCCATCCGCAGCACCACCTCACCGCGTGCGTTGGCCCGCGCGTCGCGCTGGATGACGCCGGCGACGATGTCACCCTCGCGGGCCGAGAACTCGCCGTAGATCTTCTCGTTCTCGGCATCCCGGAACCGCTGCAGCATGACCTGGCGGGCCGTGGTGGCCGCGACGCGGCCGAATCCCTCGGGGGTGTCGTCCCACTCGCTGATCAACCGGCCCTCGTCGTCGTGCTCGCGGGCCATCACCTTGACCTCGCCCGACTTGCGGTCGATCTCGATGGAGGCGTCGGGCTGGTGACCGTCGGTGTGCCGGTATGCGGTCAGCAGTGCCGACTTGATGGTCTCGAGCAGTTCGCCTTCGGGGATGCCCCGATCCACTTCGATGGCGTGCAGTGCGGCCATGTCGATGTTCATAATCCGGCCTCCCTTCGGGTCTGGTCCAGGAATTCCTGCTCCTGCCGGCTTGGCCCGGAGAAGTCAACTTGGACAACGGCTTTGGCAATGTCAGTGAGTGGGATCCGGTGCACCGCCCAATCCCGGCCGGCGCGGATCACCAGGTGCAGAACTCCGTCTGCGACACCCACGATCCGGCCGCTGGCGCGGCCGCCGTCGGCGAGGTCGAGTTCGACCAGTCGACCCTGGGCGCGCCGGTAGTGCTTCTCGTCGGTCAGCGGACGGTCCACGCCCGGTGAGGTGACCTCGAGCACGTACGCGGCGTCCAGACCCGGAACCTCGTCGAGCAGTTGGGCCGCGGACCGGGAGAGGTCGGCGATGGTGTCCAGATCGAGGGGAACGTCGCCGTCGGCGGTGACGATGATCTGCGGCGGGCGCCGGTGGCCGTCGACCACCACGCCCTCGATCTCGTAACCGGCACGCTCGAATTCCGCACTGAGAAGCTCGATCACCTGCGAGGGAGCAGGCAGACCCGCGGGCATCTGCGTCACGGCGAAGCTCCTCATCTTGAGTTGTGCGGTCTCTCGGCGCGTGCGGATGGGGCACGCCACCAGGTACTCACGATACGCCAGGCTCGGAGTGGTTCCCGTCAATCTCCCGCGGCGGCACGCTCCTGCCCCGATCCATCGCCGCGGCCAATGGCAGGATGTGTCCGTGCGCAGGCGTGAGGTGTTGATGTCCGCCGGTCGCGGCGTGGTGGGCCTGGCGTTGCTTTCGGTGACCGCGGCGACGTCTTCGGCCTGCGGTTCAGGCGGTGACGACGAGATCGACCCGCTGCGGGAGCCCTACGAGGCGGCCGTCGCCGACGCCGAGATGGCCCGTTCTGCGGCCACCGCGGCCACCCCGGCGCTCGCCCGGGCATTGACGCAGATCGCCTCGGAGCGCGCGCAGCATGCCCAGGCCCTGGCCGAGGAGCTGGCGCGAGAATCGGGCCGACCCGCGCCGACCACCACGACGACGACCACCACGACGACGGCTGCGGACGCGACGGGATCGGCCCCGCCGCCGTCGCCCGCCGACGTCGCGACGGTGCTGCGTCGCTCCGGTGAGACTGCCGCCGCCGTCGCCGCGTCCCAGTCGGGGTACCGGGCCGGGCTGCTGGCGTCGATCGCCGCAGCGTGCACCGCATCGGTGACCGTGACACTGCCGCAGGAGAAGACCGGCCGATGACCACTGGACAGAACTCCCCCGACGCCGACCGGCCCACCGACCCGGCCGCCGCTGCGCTCTACGACGCCCTGGTCACCGAGCACGCCACGATCTACGGCTACGGCATCGTCTCGGCGCACTCGACCTCCGAGGACAACTACCTGGTGGCCCAGGCCATGGCGAGCCACCGCGAACAGCGTGAGGCGCTGCTGAGGATGCTGGAGCGCCGCTCGGTCACCGCCCCGCTCACGGCCCCCGGTTATGAGCTGCCGATGAAGGTCGACGACCCCGACGATGCCGCCAACCTGGCGCTGCGCATGGAGAACGACGCCGCAGTCGCCTGGCGGGCCGTGGCCGAACAGACCGACGACAGCGAGGAGCGCGCCTACGCGGTGACGGCCCTGACACAGAGCGCGGTGGCCGCCGCGCAGTGGAAACAGGTGCTGAAGATCTGGCCGGTCACGGTGCCGTTCCCCGGCGGCAGCGAGTAGCCGGTACTCACCGCGCGCCGGGTCCGCCCCGCCTAGGTCAGCGCGTCGGCGATCGCCGTCGCCGCGCCGTCGACCGCCAATTCGGTGGTCTCACCGGTGAACCGGTTGCGGAGTTCCAGCACCCCGTTGGCCCACCCGCGGCCCACCACGACGATCCAGGGCACACCGAGCAGTTCGGCGTCCTTGAACTTCACTCCCGGCGAGGCCGTGCGGTCGTCGAGCAGCACATCGAGCCCCAACCGGTCGAGGTCGCGGGCGAGCTCGGCGGCACCGGAGCGGGCCGCGTCGTCCTTGTTGGCGATCACGAGGTGCAGGTCAAAGGGTGACACGCTGGCCGGCCAGCGCAGGCCCAGGTCGTCGTGGTGCTGCTCGGCCAGCACCGCGACCAGCCGCGACACCCCGATCCCGTAGGAGCCCATGGTGAGCCGCACCGGCTTGCCGTCCTCACCGAGGACGTCGGCCGTGAACGCATCGGTGTACTTGCGGCCGAGTTGGAAGATGTGCCCGATCTCGATGCCCCTCGCACTGACCAGTGGGCCCGCACCGTCCGGCGAGGGATCGCCGTCGCGGACCTCGGCGGCCTCGATCGTGCCGTCGGCGGTGAAGTCCCGTCCGGCGACCAGACCCACGACATGCCGGTTCGGCTCGTCGGCGCCCGTGATCCAGGCCGTGCCGTCGACCACCCGCGGGTCGACCAGATAGCGGACTCCGTTGGCCTGCAGGGCTTTCGGACCGACATAACCCTTGACCAGGAACGGGTGCTTGGCGAAATCGGCGTCATCGAGCAGCGCGTACTCGGCCGGTTCCAGCGCGGCGCCCAGGCGCTTGTCGTCGACCTCACGGTCGCCGGGCACGCCGATGGCCAGCAGTTCCCACTCCCCGCCCGGTTCCCGGACTTTGAGCAGCACGTTCTTCAGGGTGTCCGCCGCGGTCACCGTGCGGCCCGCGAACTGCGGGAGGTCCGCGCCGTTGGCCCAATCGACCAGCGTCGCGATGGTCGGAGCGTCCGGGGTGTCGTACACGACGGCCTCGGCCTGACCGTCGATCGGCAGCGCATCGGGCACATGCGTGACGACGGCCTCGACGTTGGCGGCGTAACCCGACTCCAGGCAGCGCACGAAGGTGTCCTCGCCGACCTCACTCTCGGCCAGGAACTCCTCGGAGGCACTGCCGCCCATGGCCCCTGAGACCGCGGAGACGATCACGTAGTTGACGTCCAGGCGCGAGAAGATCTTCTGGTAGGCCTCGCGGTGCGCGTGGTAGGCGTTCTTGAGCCCACCGTCGTCGATGTCGAACGAATACGAGTCCTTCATCAGGAACTCACGACCCCGCAGGATGCCCGCGCGGGGGCGCGCCTCGTCGCGGTACTTGGTCTGGATCTGGAACAGGATCAGCGGGAAGTCCTTGTAGGAGCTGTACTCCCCCTTGACCGTGAGCGTGAACAGCTCCTCGTGCGTGGGCCCGAGCAGGTAGTCGTTGCCGCGGCGGTCCTGCAGGCGGAAGAGGTTGTCGCCGTACTCGGTCCAGCGGTTGGTGGCCTCATACGGCGCGCGGGGCAGCAGCGCCGGGAAGAGGATCTCCTGCGCGCCGATCGCGGCCATCTCCTCGCGGACCACCTGCTCGATCCGGCGCAGGACGCGCAGGCCCAGCGGCAGCCAGCTGTACAGGCCGGGGCCGATCGGGCGGACGTAGCCCGCGCGGATCAGCAGCTTGTGGCTGGGTACTTCGGCATCGGCTGGGTCGTCTCGGAGTGTTCGCAGGAACAGCTCCGACATACGCGTGATCACGGGAGGCCAGCTTACTGCTGGCTGCGAACTACAGTTCGCCCGCGTCCAGGGCGTCCTTGACCTCCTGCGCGTGCGCAACCTGCTTGGCGGTGTAGCCGATGAACAGCGCCGCGCCGCCGACGAGCACCGCGACGGCCGCCACCCACAGCAGGCCGTAGGTGTAGCCGGCGTCCAGGGCCGCCAGTTGCGCATCGTTCATGTTCTTGACCGGGCCGGTGGTGCCGCCCAGATACAGCGTCCGCGAGGTGATGACGGCCTGGATGATGGCCAGCACGACCGGCCCACCGAGGTTCTGCAGCATCAGCGCGATCGCGGTGACGGGACCGATCTCGTCGAAGCCCACCCCGGCGATCGCCGAGACGGTCAGGGGAACGACGATCATGCCGATGCCGAAACCACCGACGACGATCGGGATCACGAGGTTCGGGAAGTACGGGATGCCCGCATTGAGCGTCGACCCGTAGATCATGGCGCCGAGCACCAGGATGCCGCCGCCGATGACCAGCAGGCGCGGCGGGAACAGCGACACCAGGTGCGAGGACAGGCCCAGACCGACGCCCAGGGCGATCACGAACGGGATGAACCCGATGCCCGCCCGCAGCGCGCTGTAGCCCATGATGTCCTGCACGTACAGGCCGATCAGCACGGTCAGCGTGAACATCACGCCGCCGGCCAGGAAGATCGCGGCGAAGGTCGCCAGCCGGTTGCGGTCCCGGAACAGTGCGAACGGCACCACGGGGTTGACCGCCCTGCGCTCGACGAGGACGAACGCGGCGAAGGCCGCCAGGGCCACCGCGCCCGAACCGAGCGTGACCGGGGTGAGCCAGCCGTGCTCGGGCCCATTGGAGAAGCCGAACACCGCGGCCGTGCACCCGAGGGTGGCCAGCAGCGCACCGGCCGCGTCGAGCTTCATCCGCTCGCGGTTCGTCTCACGCAGCGTGTTGTAGGCCAGGTAGATGACGAGCAGGCCGATCGGCACGTTGACCAGGAAGGCCAGCCGCCAGGACACCTCGGTCAGCGCGCCGCCGCGCACGAGGCCCATGACGGAGCCGACGCCGGTCATCGCAGCGAAGACCGCGGTGGCGGCGTTGCGTGCGGGTCCCTTCGGGAATGTCGTGGCCACCAGCGCCAGGCCGGTGGGGCTCGCGATGGCCGCACCGACGCCCTGCAGCAGTCGCGCGATCACCAGCGTGGCCTCGTCCCACGCGACACCGCACAGGATCGAGGCGATGGTGAACAGCGCGACACCGACGATGAAGGTCCGCTTGCGCCCGATCGTGTCGCCGAGGCGGCCGCCGAGCAGCATCAGGCCGCCGAAGGTCAGCACATAGGCGGTGATGACCCAGCTGCGGCCGGCGTCGGAGAGCCCGAGCTCGTCCTGGATCTGGGGCAGGGCGACGATCGCGATGGTGCTGTCCATCGTCGCCAGCAGCTGCATTCCGCCGATCGCGACGACGGCGTAAATGAACCGACGCGACGGCAGCCAGGGCGGCAGTGACCGGCCGGAACGCTCGATCTCCGATGGTTCGACGCGCACCGGAAGTGCGCGGTCATCGGTGGGAGCAGCACCCGACTCTGCCCGCTCTGCATCATTGAGAGCCGTCATAGCGGCCTACCCTACAGTAATATTAAGAGTTGTTTAAGCGACCGAGGTCAGAGCGAGGCCTAACCGAGACCTTCGCCCACGTTAACGACCGGCCCGATCACGATGATCGCCGGCGGCCTGATTCCCTCGGCGCGCACGGTCTCGGCGACATTCCCCAGCATGGCGCGCACATGGCGTTCGGCCGTGGTCGTGCCGTGCTGGATCACGATCACCGGCGTGTCCGCCGGACGGCCGCCCGCAAGCAGCGCCTCAGCGAACAACTCGATGCGTTCCACCGCCATCAACAGCACCAGCGTCCCGCTCAGCGCGGCCAGGGCCGGCCAGTTCACCAGCGACTCGGGGTGATCAGGCGCCAGGTGGCCGCTGACCACCACGAACTCATGGTTGACGCCGCGATGGGTGACGGGCACGCCGGCCATCGCGGGAACGCCGATGGCGCTCGTCACGCCGGGCACCACTGTGACGGGGATCCCAGCCTCGGTGCAGGCGATGACTTCCTCATACCCGCGCGCGAACACGAACGGGTCGCCGCCCTTGAAGCGCACGACGAACTGCCCGGCCTTGGCCCGGTCGACCAGAACGTTGTTGATCGCCTCCTGAGCCATCGCACGGCCGTACGGGATCTTCGCGGCGTCGATGACCTCGACGTGGGCGGGCAGCTCGGCCAGCAGTTCGGCGGGCGCGAGCCGGTCGGCGACGACGACGTCGGCCTGCGACAGCAGTCGGCGGCCGCGGACGGTGACGAGTTCCGGGTCGCCCGGTCCGCCGCCCACCAGCGCCACCGTGCCCTTGAGCGCCGCCGTGCCCGCCTCGTCGCGTCCGGCGCCGATGACCCCACTGGAGAGTGCCTCGTGGATCGCGGTGCGGATCGCGGCCGACCGGCGGTGCTCACCGCTGGCCAGCACTCCCACCGCGAGCCCCTCGTGTTCGAACGTCGCGGGCGTGACGGCGGTGCCCTCGACCGCGATGTCAGCGCGCACGCAGAAGATCTGTCGACTGTCGGCTTCGGCGACGATGGCCGCGTTCACCGCGGCGTCGTCGGTGGCCGCGATGGCATACCAGGCGCCGGCGAGGTCACCCGCGCGGTAGTCCCGCAGCGTCAGCGTCACGCCGGCCATGGCCTCGACCGCTGGGGTGGCGGTGCGGGCGATGACGTGAACGTCGGCTCCGCTGGCGACGAGCAGGCCGAGTCGTCGCTGGGCCACTGTTCCCCCACCGACGACAACGACCTTCTTGCCGGCCAGGCGCAGGCCGACCAGGTAGGCGTTCTCGATCACCCGGCGAGCCTACGATGCCGCCGCGTGTGCGACGAACCGCCGCACCCCCTCGGGCGCCCCGGCCGGATGAGTGTGCAGATACGACGCATGCACCCCGCCCTGCACCGCACCGTCGCCGGCCACGGTGCCGTCGGCCCGCCGGAACCGCCAGGCGGGTGAGTACTCGCGCGCGAACTCGACTGTGGTCCGGTGGAATTCGTGACCGACGACGCGTTCGCCGGCGCGCTGCACCGGTGAGTCCGCCACCGCGACCGCCTCGCGGTAGCCCAGCGTCAGCCGCGAGGTGAACCGCGCCGAACCGTGCAGCACATCACACATCTGGTGCCCGTCGAGGTCGGTCATCAGATAGGTCAGGCCCGCGCATTCGGCGTGGACCGGGACGCGCCGCGCCAGATCCGCGATCTCCGCGCGCAGCGCGGTGTTGGCCGACAACTGCTCCGGGTACTGCTCCGGGAACCCGCCCGGCAGCACCAGTGCCGCAGTCCGTTCGGGCAGTCGGTCGATCAGCGGGTCGAACTCCACGACCTGCGCGCCCGCCGCACGCAGTAGTTCGGCGTGCTCGGCGTAGGCGAAGCTGAAGGCCCGCCCGGCCGCAACGGCGACCACGGGCGAACCGGCCACCGGCGTCCCGACGTCGTCCTCGGGCCGCCACGGAACCGCGCCGCCGGGAGCGGCGGCCAGGGCGGCCACGGCGGCCACGTCGACATGCGTGCCGACCAGATCGGCCATCGCCGCGACGGCGGTGCGGGCCGCCGCGCCGTGCTCGACGGCGGTGATCAGCCCCAGATGCCGCGACGGCACCTCGAGTTCGGCCAGGCGCGGAATCGCGCCCAGCACCGGCACACCGGCGGCCTCGCAGGCCTGGCGCAGCACCTCCTCATGGCGCGCGCTGCCGACGCGATTGAGCACCACACCGCCGAGCCGGGTTCCGGCGTCGAACGTCGAGAAACCGTGCAGCAGAGCCGCAATGCTGTGACTCTGGCCGCGGGCGTCCACCACCAGAAGCACGGGTGCGCGCAACAGCCCGGCCACGTGCGCGGTCGAACCCGTCGCCGGAATGGCGCCTGAAGGCTCGATCCGGCCGTCGAACAGGCCCATCACACCTTCGATCACCGCGATGTCGGCACCGGCGCTGCCGTGCGCGTACAGCGGCGCGATGAGCCGCTCCCCCACCAGCACAGGGTCCAGGTTGCGGCCGGGCCGGCCGGTGGCCAGCGCGTGGTATCCGGGGTCGATGTAGTCCGGACCCACCTTGAATCCGGCGACCCGCTTTCCGGCCCGCACCAGTGCGGCCATCAGACCCGTTGCCACCGTGGTCTTTCCGCTTCCCGAAGCCGGGGCGGCGACGACGACGGCGGGAGTCACCACTCGATGCCCCGCTGCCCCTTGCGGCCGGCGTCCATGGGGTGGCGGACCTTCGTCATCTCCGTGACCAGGTCGGCGGCGTCGATGAGCTCGGCGGGTGCATCCCGGCCGGTGATCACCACGTGCTGGCTGCCGGGCCGGTGCCGAAGCGTCTCCACGACCGCCTCGACGTCGACCCAGCCCCACTTGAGCGGATAGGTGAACTCGTCGAGGACGTAGAAGCCGTGCCGTTCCTCGGCGAGGCGGCGGGTGATCTCGGCCCAGCCTTCGGCCGCGGCCGCGGCGTGGTCGGCCTCGTCCCCCTGTCGGCGCGACCACGACCAGCCCGAACCCATCTTGTGCCATTCGACCGCGCCGCCGGTGCCGTGTTCGTCATGCAGTCGGGCGAGTTCGCGAAAGGCGTTCTCCTCGCCCACCTTCCACTTGGCGCTCTTGACGAACTGGAACACCGCGACGTCCAGTCCCGCGTTCCAGGCGCGCAGCGCCATTCCGAACGCCGCGGTGGACTTCCCCTTTCCGGGACCGGTGTGCACCGCGAGCACGGGCTGATTGCGGCGAGCCCGCGTGCTCAGCCCGTCGTCGGGCACTGCGATCGGACGACCCTGTGGCATGACCTGTGCTCCTGCTCTCGCTCGATCAGGCGGCGCTGCGCACCACGGCCGTCAACGCCTCGGCGCGCAACTGCTCCAAACGCAGCACGGGCGCATCCAGGGCGTCAGCCAGGGAACCGGCCAACCCGAGCCTGATGTAGGACGTCTCACAGTCCACCACGACCGCCGCCGCTCCCTCCGCGACCAGGCGTGCGGCGGCGATTCGGCTGCGACCCAACGGGTCCGGACCGCCGGTGGCCCGTCCGTCGGTCAGCACCACGACCAGCGGTCGGCGAGTGCGGTCCCGCACCTTTTCGCGCCGGACCAGATCCGCGGCGGCCAGCAGGCCCTGCGCCAGAGGCGTCCTGCCCCCGGTGTCGAACCGCGCGAGGCGACGCCCGGCGATGTGCGCCGACGTCGTGGGCGGAAGGAGAAGCTGGGCCTGATCGGCGCGGAAGGTGATGACCGCGACCTTGTCCCGGCGCTGATAGGCGTCGCGCAGCAGCGACAGCGCGGCGCCGCTGACCGCCGACATGCGGTCACGCGCGGCCATCGACCCCGACGCGTCGACGACGAAGATCACCAGGTTGCCCTCGCGCCCCTGCCGGACGGCCAACCGGATGTCGTCGATCTCGGGCCGAAGCCGGCCCGGCTGCCCCGAACGCGCGGCGGTCGCGAGCATCGTCGCGAACAGGTGCAGACCGTCACCGGTGTCGCCCGGGCTGACGCCCACCACGGCACCGGATCGATTGCGGGCCACCGATCGTCGGCCCGGGGCGCCCTCGCCCACGCCGGGTACGCGAAGGGTGCGGGTCCGGAAGGTCGGTGTCGGCGCGGCACTCTGCTGCGCCGGCGCCGGGGCGGGCGAACCCGACGACTGCCCCCCGGATTCCGTCTCGGCCGGCGGCGGCGTGCCGCCACCGGACGGATCTGGATCCGGGTTCGGGTCTGGGTCGGTTTCCGGGTCGGTGTCCTCGTCACCCAGGATCTCGTCGAGCGCGGCGGGATCCAGGCCGGGATCGTCGAACGGGTCACGCCGGCGGCGATGCGGCAGGGCGAGTTCCGCCGCGACTCGGATGTCTTCGGCTCCAACATGTTCGGCGCCGCGCCAGGCGGCGTGTGCGACGGCCGTGCGGGCCACCACCAGGTCGGCCCGCATGCCGTCGACGTCGAAGGCCGCGCACAGCTGCGCGATTCTGCCCAGTTCGTCGTCGCCCAGCACCACGCCCGCCACTCGGCCGCGTGCGGCCGCGATGCGGCGGGCCACGTCGGCGTCGGCGTCGGCGAACCGCGCCGCGAACCCGTGCGGGTCCGCCTCATACGCCAGCCGCGCCCGGATCACCTCGGTGCGCACCGCCACCTCGCGGGAGGCGCGGACGTCGACGGTCAGGCCGAACCGGTCCAGCAGCTGCGGGCGCAGTTCGCCCTCCTCGGGGTTCATCGTGCCGATCAGCACGAACCGCGACTCGTACGAGTGGGAGACCCCGTCGCGCTCGACGTGCACCCGCCCCATCGCCGCGGCGTCCAGCAGCACGTCCACGAGGTGGTCGTGCAGCAGGTTGACCTCGTCGACGTAGAGCACGCCGCGGTGTGCACGGGACAGCAGGCCCGGGGAGAACGCGTGTTCGCCGTCGCGCAGCACCCTCTGCAGATCGAGCGAGCCGACCACCCGATCCTCGGTCGCACCGATCGGGAGTTCCACCAGCCGGGCGTCGTCGATCGAGGCCAGGATGTCGGCCAGGGCGCGGACCGCGGTCGACTTCGCGGTGCCCTTCTCGCCACGGATCAGCACGCCGCCGATCTCGGGACGCACGGCGCAGAGGATCAGCGCGAGCCGCAGCTGGTCGTGGCCGACGATCGCACTGAACGGGAAGTCCGGGTGGCTCACGGTGCCTCCTCGACGCGACCCGGGCGGAGCATGGGCACGTGCGGAATGCCGTCCTCGACGAATTCGTCACCGGCGCGGACGAATCCATGCTGGGCGTACATCGCCTCGAGGTAGGTCTGGGCGTCGATGCGGCACGGGTGATCGCCGACGTCGGCGAGCGCGGCCTGCAAAAGCCTGCTGGTGTGGCCCTGGCCACGGCTGCTCTGCCTGGTGCATACGCGCCCGATCCGGAAGGACTTGTCGCCGCCGGGGTACTCCTCCATCAGGCGCAGCGTCGAGATCACCTGGCCGTCGGGCTGTTCCAGCCAGAAGTGCCGGGTCTCGGCCAGCAGGTCACGCCCGTCCAGCTCCGGATAGGCACACGCCTGTTCGACGACGAAGACTTCGACGCGCAGCTTCAGCAGTTCGTACAGCGTTGCCGCGTCGAGGTCCCGGGCCCAACTTCGGCGCAGCGCAACCGTCACACCACGCCCGCAGGCTCAGGATCGTCGCTGCCCTGCGCCGGCGAGGGTGCATCGGCACCGACCGCGAGCGCCTGGGCACCCGCATCGGCGCCGGCCTCCAGGCCCAGCACACCGGTGCCCCACGACCACACCTCGTCGAACAGCGCCGGGTTCTCCGAGAGTTTGATGCCCAGCGACGGGATCATCTCCTTGAGCCTGGGCTGCCACTGCGCGAACCGGTCGCCGAAGCAGCGCTCCATGACCTCGAGCATCGCGGGCACCGCGGTCGAGGCGCCCGGAGAGGCGCCCAGCAGGCCGGCGATGCTGCCGTCGGCCGCCGAGAGCACGGTGGTGCCGAACTCCAGGGTGCCGCCCTTGCCCTTCGCGGGCTTGATGACCTGCACGCGCTGCCCGGCGACCGACAGTTCCCAGTCGGAGTCCTGCGCACTGGGCGCGAAGACCCGCAGCGCTTCGACCCGGTCGGCCTCCGACATCATGAGCTGGGCGATGAGGTAGTTCACCAGGCTCATCTGCGTCAGGCCGACGCCGACCATCGAGGCGAGGTTGTTCGGCTTGACCGACAGCGGCAGGTCGGTGAAATGGCCCTGCTTCAGGAACTTGGGCGACCATCCGGCAAACGGCCCGAACAGCAGCCACGGCTTGCCGTTGATGATCCGGGTGTCGAGGTGTGGTGCCGACATCGGCGGGGCCCCCAACGGCGGGAAGCCGTAGACCTTGGCCCGGTGACCGGCGGTGACCAGCGGGTTGGAGGTGCGCAGGAACTGCCCGCCGACCGGGAAGCCGCCGTAACCCTTGGCCTCGGCGATCCCCGACTTCTGCAGCAGCGGCAGGGCGTCGCCGCCCGCGCCGACGAACACGAACTTGGCCTCGATGCGGCGCAGCTGGCCGGTGCGGCGATTGCGCACCTTGACCGTCCACGAGCCGTCGGAGTTCTTCGACAGGTCGCGCACCTCATGCCCGAACAGCACCGACGTCCCGTTGCGCACGCCGTACCCGATGAGCTGCTTGGACAGCGCGCCGAAGTCGATGTCGGTGCCGTCGGTGGTCCAGTTCAGGGCGACCGGCTCGGAGAACGTGCGCTGCGCGGCCATGAACGGCAGGCGGCGGGCGAACTCGTCGTTGTCGTTGATGAACTCGGTGGTCGCGAACAGCGGGTTCGAGGCCAGGGCATCACGGCGCTTGCGCAGGTACTCCACCCGGTCGGCACCCTCGACGAACGACACGTGGGGCACCGGGTTGATGAAGCTGCGGGCGTCGGTCAGCACGCCGCTGGTCAGCGCATGCGCCCAGAACTGCCGCGACACCTGGAACTGCTCGTTCACGGTGACGGCCTTGCTGATGTCGATCGAGCCGTCGGCGTTCTCGGGCGTGTAGTTGAGCTCGCACAGCGCCGAGTGCCCGGTGCCCGCGTTGTTCCACGGGTCGCTGCTCTCCGCGGCGGCCCCGTCGAGGCGTTCGATCATGGTGATCGACCAGTTCGGCTCGACCAACCGCAGCAACGCCCCCAGCGTCGCGCTCATGATGCCGGCACCCACCAGCACGACGTCGGTCTTGACTGTCTGACTTGTCTTGGCGTCTGACACCGGTTTGCCGATCCTTTGTTCCGTCGGGTGATCCTTTGTCAAGGTTATCCCGCCCAGTCTGCGAAGAAACCGCCGAGGCCGGTGATATTCGCCCCATCGACGCCGATGCGCGGCCTCGGGACCCGACTAAGGTGAACACGTGACGGCATGGGAGACAGACGTCCTGCCCGGCTACCACCAGCACACTCTCGAACTGGGTGCCGATCCCGACGGCGAGGGTGACCTCTTCGCCACGCTGGTCCGGCGCGGTGCGGCAGCACCGGCGGCGCATGCCGTGCTCGCGGTGCACGGCTACACCGACTACTTCTTCAACACCGAGCTGGCCGAGTGGTTCGGGGCGCGCGGTTTCGCGTTCTACGCCCTGGACCTGCACAAGTGCGGCCGGTCGTGGCGGGAGGGCCAGACCCCGCACTTCACCACCGACCTCGCCCGCTATCACAGCGAACTGCAGGCGGCCCTCGAGATCATCCGGCGCGAGACCGGCGGGGCAGGTGTGTGCGTGTACGGGCACTCCGCGGGCGGGCTGATCGTCACGCTGTGGCTCGACCGCCTCCGGCACCGCGGCCTGACCGCCCCGCTGGGGGTCGACGCCCTGGTCCTCAACAGCCCGTTCTTCGACCTGCACGGCCCGGCGATCCTGCGGTCGGCACCCACCCGGGCCGCCCTGCGCGCACTGGCGAAGGTGCGCAAGACACGCGTGGCACGCAGACCGACACAGGGCGGCTACGGCACCTCCCTGCACCGCGACTACGCCGGCGAATTCGACTACAACCTGGCGTGGAAGCCCGTGGGCGGATTCCCGATCACCTTCGGCTGGATCAACGCGGTGCGTCGCGCGCAGGCCAGACTGCACCGCGGGCTCGACGTCGGGGTGCCCAACCTGATCCTGAGATCCGACCGCAGTGTCCCGGAGTCCCACGGCGATCCCGACGCCATCGCACGCGGGGACGCGGTGCTCGACGTGCGCCAGATCGCGCGGTGGGCTGGGTGCGTGGGCGACCACACCACAGTGGCGCCCATCACCGACGCCAAGCACGACGTCTTCCTGTCGCTGCCCGAACCGCGGGCCCGGGCCTACCTCGAACTCGACGAGTGGCTGCAGCGCAGGGTCGTGACCACCGACCAGACGAGTTCGACCTCCTCCAACCGAAGACAGGGCTGACGTGGACCATTTCGATCTCACCATCATCGGAACCGGCTCGGGCAACAGCATCCTCGACGAGCGCTACGACTCGAAGAGGGTGGCGATCTGTGAGCAGGGCACCTTCGGCGGCACCTGCCTCAACGTGGGGTGCATCCCGACGAAGATGTTCGTCTACGCCGCCGAAGTGGCCGCCACGATCCGGGATTCGGCGCGGTACGGCGTCGACGCCCGCATCGACGACGTGCGCTGGCGCGACATCGTGTCGCGGGTGTTCGGCCGCATCGACCCGATCGCGTTGGGCGGTGAACGGTATCGGCGGTCCTCGCCCAACGTCACGGTGTTCGATTCGCACACCCGGTTCGGCCCCACCCGCTCCGACGGCCGGCACGTGCTGCGCACCGAGGCGGGTGACGAGTTCACCTCGGATCAGGTGGTGATCGCCGCCGGCGCCCGCGCCGTCGTGCCGCAGGCGATCGCCGACTGCGGCGTCGAGTTCCACACCAGCGACACCATCATGCGGATTCCGGACCTGCCGGAGCACCTCGTGATCATCGGCGGCGGATTCGTGGCCGCGGAGTTCGCGCATGTGTTCTCCGCGTTGGGAACCCGGGTGACGCTGGTGCTGCGCGGAGCCACCATGCTGTCCTACTGCGACGACGACATCGGCGAACGGTTCACCGACATCGCAGCGCGCAAGTGGGAACTGCTGATGCACCGCAACGTCACCGGCGGAAGCACCGACGCCAGCGGCACCACGCTGCACCTCGACGACGGCTCGACTCTGCACGCCGACGCGGTCCTGGTCGCGACGGGACGCCGCCCCAACGGCGATCTGCTGGACGCCGGACTGGCCGGGGTCAAGGTCACCGACGCCGGACAGGTCGTCGTCGACGAGTACCAACGCACCACCGCGCGTGGCATTTTCGCACTCGGCGACGTCAGTTCCGACTATCAGCTCAAGCACGTCGCCAACCACGAGGCCCGCGTGGTGCGGCACAACCTGCTGCAGGGCTGGGACGACACCGAGCAGTTGATGCCCGCCGACCACCGGTTCGTGCCGTCGGCTGTCTTCACCGATCCGCAGGTCGCGTGCGTCGGCATGACCGAGAACGAGGCCCGCGCAGCAGGTCTCAACCCCAAGGTGAAGCTTCAGGACTACGGCGATGTGGCCTACGGCTGGGCCATGGAGGACACCACGGGGACGGCCAAGATCGTGGTCAACGCCGACACCGGTGACATCCTGGGCGCGCACATCATGGGTTATCAGGCCTCGACGCTGATCCAGCCGCTGATCCAGGCCATGAGCTTCGGCCTGCGCGGCCAGGACATGGCGCGTGGGCAGTATTGGATCCACCCGGCGCTGCCCGAGGTGATCGAGAACGCGCTGCTGTCCCTGTGCGGTGAACCGTCCTGGCCGCCACCCAAGCGGCACTGAGATTCAGCGCAGCGCCGCCGAGAGGTCGAATCCCCACGGCAGTTCGAGGCGATGTGCGGCCAACAGTGCTGCGTCGCCGAGGATCTGGGACATCGTGCCGTCGGCGACCACCACGCCGTCGTCGATGACGACGGCGCGCTGGCACAGCTGCGCGGCATACGGCAGGTCGTGCGTGACGATCAGCATCGTGGCGGCCAGACCCGAGAGGGTGTGGGCCAGTTCGCGGCGCGCGACCGGGTCGAGGTTGGCCGATGGTTCGTCGAGCACCAGGATTCCGGGCTCACACGCCAGCACCGAGGCCAGCGCGGCCCGCCGCTTCTGCCCCAGCGACAGGTGTGCCGGACTGCGCTCGGCGTGTTCGGTCATCGCGACAAGGTCCAGTGCCGTGGCCACGCGCTGCTCGAGTTCGGCTCCGGCGACGCCGAAGTTGGCCGGCCCGAACGCGACGTCCTGAGCGACGGTGGGCATGAACAGCTGGTCGTCGGGGTCCTGGAACACCAATCCGACACGGCGCCGGACATCGCGAAGGGTGTTGCGCGCCACCGTGATTCCGGCGACCTCCACCGTGCCCGATGTCGCGGTGAGCACACCGTTGAGATGCAGCATCAGCGTGGTCTTGCCCGCGCCGTTGGGGCCGAGCACCGCGACCCGCTCACCGGCGTCGACGGTGAGGTCGACACCGTCGAGCGCGACGTGGCCGTCGGGATAGACGTGCCGCAGTCCGGTCACCCGGACCCCGTCCGGGGTCATCGCAGCCCCCAGGCCGCCGCGGCGACCGCGACGGCGCCCGCGGCGGGCAGCAGAGCGATGACCCATTGATTCGCCGTGGCGCGCGCCCCCGCGCCGACACCGGCCAGATCCGGCACCCGGCCGTCGAAACCGCGCGACAGCATGGCCAGATACACCCGCTCGCCGCGTTCGTAGGAGCGCAGAAACAGCACACCGACGCTTCGGGCGATGGCGCCGGCCTGGTGCAGGGTGCGCGGCGAGTCGCCACGGGAGATCCGCGCCATCCGCATTCGCGCGGCCTCGGCCGCCAGCACGTCGATGTAGCGCAGCATCAGCACGAGCATAGACGTGACCAGGGCGGGCACCCCGAGCCTGCTCAGGGCGTGCGGAAGCTGTCGGGCGGTGGTGGTCGCCGCGACGGTCAGCGCGGCCGCGACACCCAGCGTGCCCTTCACCACGATGCCCCATGCGGCCCACAGGCCCGCCACCGACAGCTGCAGCCCGGCCACCTGCACGCGCTCCCCGCCCTCGGCGAACGGCAGCAGCACGGCCAGCACCACGAACGGGGCTTCGATCAGCATGCGCGGCAGCACCCAGCGCAGCGGGATGTGCGCCCACCGCCACACCGCGACCACGATCAGGGCGTAGAGGGCGTACGGCCAGAACATGTCTCGTGGCGTGGCCACGACGGCCAGCAGGAAGACGACCAGACAGACGATCTTGACTTCGCCGGGCGCGCGATGCACGGGCGAGTGCCCGTCACGGTAGAGCGGATGGGAGTGCCCCGCTCCCACCGGTCAGTCCTTGGTGGCGCGCTGGCGGGCGATCAGCCGGAACGCGCCGAATGCGACGCCGGCCACCACCACGACACCCAGCACGCCGGCGAGGCCACCGCTGTACTCGTGTCCGAAGATCGTGTAGTCGGCCAGCGGCGAGGCCGCCAGGTGATGATCGGTCGCGTGCGCGGCGATGCAGTCGCCGGTCAACTCCTCCGCACCGTCGACCTCGACGACCTCGCATCCGCGCAGCGTGGTCGAGTCCAGACCGTCCGGCGACGAACTGGCGAAGTAGGACACCCCGCCCGCGACCGCGATGACGGCCAGTGCGAAGACGATCCAGAATCGGCGTCCCCCGGTCATGCCGCCACCTCCACTCGGCCGGAGTCACGGCGCAGCAGGTACACCAGGTCGGGCCGCGAACGCGCGACGGCCACCACCGTCAGTGCCGTGATGATGCCCTCACCGATCCCGATCAGCACATGCGTGCCGAGCATGTACCCGAACACCGCCCCGAGCGACGAAGCGCCCGCGCCGCCGAGCGCGTACTGGACCACGAACCCCATTGCCGCGCAGACAGTTCCAACCAGCGCCGCGATGAACGCGATGACCCCGAGGCGACCGGTGCCCGCGTCGCCGCGGCGGCCGAGCACCGACATCAGCAGCACCGCGGTGCCGTATCCCGCGGCAACGCCGATCACGGCCATGTTGGTGATGTTGGTGCCCAGAGCGGTCACACCGCCGTCGGCGAACAGCAGGCTCTGGACCACGAGGACGATCGCGATGCACAGGGCGCCCGTGTAGGGCCCGACCAGGATCGCGGCGAGTGCGCCGCCGAGGAGATGGCCGCTGACGCCGGGCAGGATCGGGAAGTTCACCATCTGGACGGCGAAGATGAACGCCGCAACCAGGCCCGCCAACGGCACGGTGCGCTCGTCGAGTTCGGCACTCGCGCGCCGGGCGCTGAATCCGATCGCCACGACGGCGATGACGCCGAAGATCACCGAGGTGGGGGCGTTGACGATGCCGTCGCTCATATGCATGGCGAGAGTCGATTGGACCACGGAGGAAAGCCTAGGTGCGCGGCGTGTCACCTGTCTAGCTGTTCAGATGTTCATGCGGTGGGAGATCAGCTGTGCCGGGCACCGATCCAGTGCAGCAGGTCGTGCACCGTCTGATCCTCGAGCCGGTAGCAGACCGACCGCCCGACCCGGGTGCTGCTCACCCAGCCCTGCTGCCGCAGCACCCGCAGAGCCTGCGACACCGCGTTCTCGGAGCGGCCCAGCGCGGTGGCCAGATCACTGACGCAGATCCCCGGTGCGCGGTGCAGGCTCAGCAGGATCTCGAGGCGATGCGGGTCCGACAGCAGGTCGAAACGCTGGGCCCACCCGCTCGTGTCGACATCGACGAGCGCCGACGACGCCCGCTCGACCACCGACTGATCCGCCATGGCTTGCAATCTAGTCCAAAAAGCCGTGCAGAAGCGCTGCAGATCCCGCGACATGCGCACGCATCGCCTCGGCCGCGGCGTCGGCGTCACCGGCCAGGATCGCGATCACGATGTCCTGGTGCTGCTCGTCGCTGTGGGTGAGGTTCTGGCGCAGCAGCGGTATCCGGTCGAGCAGGGCATTGAGCCGCATCCGGTTCTCGGCCACCAACGGCACCAGGGACGGGGAACCGGCAGCCTCGGCGATCGCGAGATGCAGTCGGGAGTCCAGCCGCCGGTAGTCCTCCCCGGCGGCGTCGCGGACGTCGGACAGCCTGCTCCACAGGGTTTCGCGCTCGGCCGCGGTCAGCGTGCGCGCCGCGGCCATCCGCGCGCCGCCGACCTCCAGGATCTCCCGCAACCGCAGCGCGTCGTCGATCTCCTCACGGGTGACGCGCTCCCCCGGCCCCGGATGGGCGGGCAGCGGCTGCGCCAGGAATGTGCCGCCATAGCGTCCCCGCCGCGACACCAGATATCCCGCCTCGGCCAGCGACTTGATCGCCTCCCGGACCGTGTCACGGCTGACGCCGAGCCGGGCCGCGAGCTCGCGTTCCGGCGGCAGCGACTCCCCCGGGGCCAGCACCCCGAGCCGGATCGTCTGCAACAGCCTGCCCACGGTGTCCTCGAAGGCGTTGCCGAGCCGGACCGGGCGCAGCAGTGCGTCACCGGCTTCACATCCGGGGACGGTGGGATCGGGCACCGCAGTCATGACACCTACAGCGGGGTGACGTAGTGGCCGCTGATGCCGCCGTCGACCAGGAAGCTCGACGCCGTGATGAACGACGCGTCATCGCTGGCCAGGAAGGCGACCGCCGCCGCGAGTTCCTCGGGTTCGGCGAACCGGCCCACCGGAATGTGCACGAGGCGGCGCGCGGCGCGCTCGGGATCCTTGGCGAACAACTCCTGCAGGAGCGGCGTGTTCACCGGACCCGGGCACAGCGCGTTGACCCGGATCCCCTGGCGCGCGTACTGCACACCGAGTTCACGCGACATCGCCAGCACTCCGCCCTTGGACGCCGTATACGAGATCTGCGAGGTCGCCGAGCCCATCACCGCCACGAACGACGCGGTGTTGATGATCGACCCGCGCCCCTGCGGCACCATGTGCCGCAACGCGGCCCTGCAGCACAGGAACACCGACTTGAGGTTGACGTCCTGCACGCGGTCCCACGCGTCGAGTGCCGTCACCTCGATCAGATCGTCCTCAGGCGGACTGATTCCGGCGTTGTTGAACGCGATGTCCACCGAACCGCAGGTCTGCACCGCGGTGTCGAAGAGCGCGTCGACCGCGGCCTCGTCGGCGACGTCCACGGGAACGAACAGCGCACCGAGCTCCTCGGCCACCGCGCCGCCGGCCTGCGGGTCGATGTCGCCGATCACGATCGTGGCGCCCTCGTCACGCATCCTCCTGGCCGACGCAAGGCCGATGCCGCTGGCACCGCCGGTGACCACGGCCACCTTCCCGGCCAGTCGCTGGGTCAGATCCACCTTCGTCATCATTGCCTCTCCGTGATCGCGAAGAACACATTCTTGGTCTCGGTGAAGTGCTCGGGTGCCTCGGGGCCGAGTTCGCGGCCCAGTCCGGACCGTTTGAAGCCGCCGAACGGTGTCGAGTACCGCACCGACGAGTGGGAGTTGACGCTGAGGTTGCCGGCCTCCACGGCCCGGGACACCCGCAGCGCGCGGGAGAGGTTGTCAGTCCAGATCGACCCGGACAGACCGTATTCGGTGTCGTTGGCCAGGGCGATCGCGTCGGCTTCGTCCTCGAAGGGCAGCACCACCACAACGGGGCCGAAGATCTCTTCGGTGACCGTGCGGTCGGAGCGCTCGGGCGTCAGCACCGTGGGCGGGAACCAGTACCCCGCACCCGAGGGCGCTGATCCGCGGAACGCCACGGGTGCGCCGTCGGGGACGTAGGCGGACACCGACGCCAGGTGCGCCTTGGACACCAGCGGGCCCATTTCGGTCTCCCGCGCGGCGGGGTCTCCGACCACCACGCCGGCGACCGCGGGTTCGAGCAGCTCCATGAATCGGTCGTAGACGCTGCGCTGAACCAGGATTCGACTGCGGGCGCAGCAGTCCTGACCCGCGTTGTCGAACACGCCGTACGGCGCGGTGGCGGCGGCACGGTCGAGGTCGCAGTCGTCGAACACGATGTTGGCGCTCTTGCCGCCGAGTTCGAGGGTGACCCGCTTGACCTGCTGGGCCGCCCCAGCCATGACCCGGGTGCCCACCTCCGTGGACCCGGTGAACACCACCTTGCGGATGTCCGGGTGGGTCACGAACCGTTCGCCCACCACCGAACCCTGCCCGGACAGCACCTGGAACAGATCGGGGTCCAGACCGGCCTCGACCGCCAGTTCCCCGATCCGCAGCGTGGTCAGCGGCGTCCACTCCGCCGGCTTGACCAGCACCGCGTTACCCGCGGCAAGAGCCGGGGCGAAGCCCCATGCCGCGATGGGCATCGGGAAGTTCCACGGCGTGATGACCCCGACCACGCCCAGCGGTTCGTGGAATGTCACGTCGAGGCCGCCGGCCACGGGAATCTGCTTGCCCGACAGCCGTTCCGGGCTGGCCGAATAGTACTGCAGCACGTCGCGGACGTGCCCGGCCTCCCATTCGGCCGCGCCGATCGGGTGCCCCGAATTGGCCACCTCGAGTGCCGCGAGTTCACCGATGTGGGCGTCCACGGCGGCGGCGAAGTCCCGCAGCGCGGCAGCCCGGTCGGCGGGTGCTCGACGGGCCCACCTGCGCTGCGCGTCCCGGGCGCGCGCGACGGCGTCGTCGACGGCTGCCACGTCGAGGCGCTCGACGGTGCGCAGCACCTCCTCGGTCGCCGGGTTGATCACTGGTGTTGCCGCAGAACTCATCTGGTTCCTCTCGCTCTGGTGCCCGCGTAGGCGCGGGCCGCCTCGACCACGCCGGCGAACAACCGCAGGTCGTCCAGACGCTCCTCGGGATGCCACTGCACCGCGACGCAGAACACGTCGGAGGACGGGCCGAACGCCGGATCCAGTTCGATGGCCTCGATGACCCCGTCGTCGTCATGCGCACTGACCACCAGGCCACGGCCGACCTCGGCGATCGCCTGATGGTGGTAGCACTGCGCCTCGGTGGACTCCCCCACCAGCGCCGCGGTTCGAGTACCTGCCACGGTGCGCACCGACGACGTCGTGAACACCGCGTTGCCCAGCTGATGCCGGTCGTGGCCGACGACGTCGGGCAGGTGCTGGTGCAGCGTGCCGCCGAGGGCGACGTTGAGCACCTGGGCGCCGCGACAGATCCCCAGGACCGGGAGTCGGCGCGCGAGGGCGCCACGCAGCAGCGCGAATTCCCACGCGTCACGGTCACGGGCGGGCTCATCGGTTCGGGTGTGCCGCACCTGCCCGTAGGTGGCCGGATCGACGTCGCGTCCGCCCGTCAGCACCAGACCGTCGAGGCCGTCGAGCACCCGCGCGACGATCGCGTCGTCGACCGGTTGCGGCGGCAGCAGCGTGGCGACACCACCGGCCGAGGTGATGCCCTCGAGGTAGATCGCGGGCAGAAAGCTGGCACGCACATCCCACACCCCGGTCTGAGCCTGCTGGAGATAGGTGGTCAGGCCCAACACCGGGCGCGGGGGCTCAGAAGCGTTCAAACCCGCGCACCCTCTCCCAATCGGTCACCGCGGAGTTGAACGCGGCCAGCTCGACGCGGGCGTTGTTGAGGTAGTGCTCGACGACGTCGTCACCGAATGCCGTGCGGGCCACCTCGGACGCGGCGAACAGTTCCGCGGATTCGGCCAGTGTGGTGGGCAGCCGCGGCACATCCGAGACGTAGGCGTTTCCCGCGCACGGGTCCTCCAACTCGAGACCCGCGTCGATCCCGTGCAGTCCACCGGCGATGAGCGCCGCGGTGGCCAGGTAGGGGTTCACGTCACCGCCCGGCGCGCGGCACTCCATCCGCATGCCTGCGCCGTGGCCGACCACACGCAGCGCACAGGTGCGGTTGTCCATCCCCCAGGCGACCGCGGTCGGGGCGAAGCTTCCGTCGGCGAATCGCTTGTAGGAGTTGATGTTCGGCGCGTAGCACAGGGTCAGCTCGCGCAGCGTGGCCAACTGCCCGGCGACGAAGCTGCGGAACATCGCCGACATGCCCAGGGGGTCGTCGGCGTCGGCGAACACGGCCGACGAGTCGTCACCGCGGAACGAGATGTGGATGTGACAGCTGTTTCCCTCTCGCTCATCGTATTTCGCCATGAACGTGAGCGCCTTGCCGTGCTGGTCGGCGATCTCCTTGGCGCCGTTCTTGTAGATCGTGTGGTTGTCACAGGTGACCATGGCCTCGGCATACCGAAAGGCGATCTCCTGCTGGCCGAGGTTGCACTCCCCCTTGACGCCCTCGCAGTACATCCCGGCCCCCTCCATGCCGAGCCGAATGTCCCGCAGCAGCGGTTCCATCCGCGTCGAAGCCAGCACCGCGTAATCGACGTTGTAGTCCGAGGCGGGGGTGAGGCCGCGGTAGCCGGCCTGCCACGCCTGGCGATAGGTGTCGTCGAACACCATGAACTCCAGCTCGGTGCCGACATGGGCGCGCAACCCACGCTCGGCGAGTCGGGCCACCTGAGCGGCCAGGATGCTGCGCGGCGCCTGTGCGACGGGCGTGCCGTCGAGCCAGGACAGGTCGGCGATCACCAACGCGCTTCCCGGCAACCACGGCAGCAGGCGCAACGTGGTGAAGTCGGGGGTCATGACCATGTCGCCGTATCCGGTCTGCCAACTCGAGATCGTGTACCCGTCGACGGTGTTCATCTCCACGTCGACCGCCAGCAGGTAGTTGCAGCACTCGGCGCCGTGCGCGGCGACCTCCTCGACGAACAGGCGCGCCGACACCCGCTTGCCCGTCAGCCGCCCCTGCATGTCGGCGAAGGCCACGATCACGGTGTCGATCTCGCCGGCCGCCACCAACTGTTCGAGTTCGGGCCGCGAGAGCAGACCGCGATTGGTCACACGGGTCACAGGACCTCCTCTGCGATGTGGCGCCGAGTCGACCATTGGGTCGCCGACACTGCTGGTGTCGCAGCCAAGGTTTGCACATCAGTCGCCCCAAAGGTAGGACAACCGACCTTTGTGCCACTTATTCTCACTCCCAGCGGGGGCGCTCAGTCGGGTGGCCCGGTCCCTCGACGAGAAGGAGCGACGCATGGCAGAGGACAAGCTCACGACGTCGGGGGTGACCTACCGGCAGGCGGGCAAGGGGTACTTCGAGAAGCGCCAACTCAAGCGCACCGCCGGATTCTGGGGCCTCTGGGGCATCGGCATCGCGGCCGTCATCTCGGGTGACTTCTCCGGCTGGAACTTCGGCATCGGCGCGGCCGGATGGGGCGGGCTGGGCATCGCCTCGATCCTGATCGTGATCATGTACTTCGGCATGCTCTTCTCGATCGGCGAGATGTCGGCGGCCATGCCCCACACCGGTGGCGCCTACTCGTTCGCACGCGCCGCGATGGGGCCGTGGGGCGGTTTCGTGACCGGCTTCGCCGAGACCATCGAGTACGTGTTCACCACCGCGGTCGTGGTGTTCTTCTCGGCCAGCTACGCCAACGCGGTCACCGGAGATCTGTTCGGGCTCTCGCTGCCGATGTGGCTGTGGTGGATCATCCTGTACGCGCTCTTCGTCGGGCTGAACTCGTGGGGCGCGGAGATCTCGTTCAAGTTCGCCCTCGTCGTCGCCGTCATCTCGATCGGCATCCTGGTGCTGTTCGGGGTGCTCGCACTGGTCAACGGCGCGGTGGACTTCAGCAGGCTGTTCGACATCGCGCCCGATCCGGACGCGGCCGGGTCCAGCACGTTCCTGCCGTTCGGCTGGCTGGCCGTGCTGTATGCGCTGCCGTTCGCGATGTGGTTCTTCCTCGGCATCGAGGAACTGCCGTTGGCCGCCGAGGAGGCCCACGACCCGGCCCGTGACATTCCCCGGGCCGGCCTGTGGGGTCTGGTCTCCCTCGTCGGCTGCGGGGCGATCGTGTTCTTCCTCAACCCCGCGGTGACCGGGTCGGCACTGCTCGGATCGTCCGACGAACCGCTGCTGGACGGCTTCCGGGCGTTCCTGCCGACCGGGTGGGCCGCGGTGTTGTCGGCGTTCGCGCTGATCGGACTGCTGGCCAGCCTGCAGGGCATCATGTACGCCTATGGGCGCAATCTGTACTCGCTGAGCCGCGCCGGCTACTACCCCAAGTCGCTGTCGCTGACCGGGTCCCGGCAGACGCCGTACGTCGCGCTGATCGTCGGGGCCGTCATCGGGTTCGTCGCGCTGCTCATCGTCAATGCCAACGAGGGTGCCGGAGCGGTCGTGCTCAACATCGCGGTGTGGGGCGCGGTGCTGGCCTACATGCTGCAGATGGTGTCGTTCGTGCTGCTGCGCCGGAGATTCCCCAACGCCCGACGGCCCTGGGTCAGCCCCACCGGCAACGCCGGCGCCTGGGTGGCGTTCGTGATCGCGGCCGTCACGTTCGTGGGGGTCCTGATCAACCCCGACTACCGGCCCGCGGTCATCGCCATCGTCGTCTTCTACGTGATCGGGCTGCTGGTCTTCGGTCTCTACGGCAGGCACCGACTGGTGCTCTCCCCCGAGGAGGAGTACGCGGTGACCGGCGGCCTGCACGGCTACGACCCCGAGAAGGAGGGGCTCGGCGGCACCATCGAGGACGAGATCCTCAAGGGCCACACCGACTGACCGACCCCATCCGACCTGCGTATACGCCGGAGATGGTTTGACCGGCTCCGGTCTGGGTACACCCCATCGGCCAAACGAATACGCAGATGACGGGGTCGGAATCGATGTGCGGAGCGACCGGCGAGGTCAGACTCGACGGCAGGACACCTGATGTCGCGGCGGTCGCCGCGATGGCCGAGACGATGCAGGCGCGGGGCCCGGACGGCGCTGGCGTGTGGTCTGCGGGCCGGGTGGCCCTCGGACACCGCAGGCTCAAGATCATCGACCTGACAGAGGCGGGCGGTCAACCCATGGTCGACTCGGACCTGGGGCTGGCGATCGCCTGGAACGGCTGCATCTACAACTACGAGCAGCTGCGCGACCAACTCATCTCCGTGGGCTACCGGTTCTTCTCCCACAGCGACACCGAGGTGCTGCTCAAGGCGTATCACCACTGGGGTGACCGATTCGTCGACCGGCTGTACGGGATGTTCGCGTTCGCCATCGTCGAACGCGACAGCGGTCGGGTGCTGCTGGGCCGAGACCGCCTGGGCATCAAACCGCTGTATGTGACCGAGGACGCGCATCGCGTCCGGTTCGCATCGTCGTTGCCGGCGCTGCTGGCCGGCGGCGGAGTCGACACCCGCATCGATCCCGTCGCGCTGCACCACTACCTGAGCTTCCACTCCGTGGTGCCGCCACCGCTCACCATCCTGCGGGGCGTGAAGAAGGTGCCGCCGGCGACGCTGCTGGCGATCGAACCGGACGGCACCCGTCGCAGCATCACCTACTGGGCACCGGACTTCAGCCGGTCGGCCGATCGGGCCGACTGGACCGAGAAGGACTGGGAGGACGCGGTCCTGGACACCCTGCGCCGTGCCGTCGAACGCCGTCTGGTCGCCGACGTGCCGGTGGGCTGCCTGTTGTCCGGCGGGGTGGACTCCAGCCTCATCGTGGGTCTGCTCGCCGAGGCCGGACAGCATGGCCTGCAGACGTTTTCGATCGGGTTCGAGGCGGTCAACGGTGTCGCCGGCGACGAGTTCAAGTACTCCGACATCATCGCCGAACGATTCGGCACCCACCACCACCAGATCAGGATCGACACCGCGCGGATGCTGCCCGCGCTCGACGGCGCGATCGCGGCGATGAGCGAGCCCATGGTCAGTCATGACTGTGTCGCCTTCTATCTGCTGTCCCAGGAGGTGGCCAAGCACGTCAAGGTGGTGCAGTCCGGACAGGGCGCCGACGAGGTGTTCGCGGGCTACCACTGGTATCCCCCGATGGCCGATCCCGCCGCGGCGTCACTTCCACACGCGGTGTCGCGCTATCGCGGCGCGTTCTTCGACCGCGACCAGGACGCGATGAACGCACTGGTCGCCGGCGCGCCGGGAGACATCGTCGCCGCCGACGACCCCAGCGGCCGGTTCGTCACCGAACATTTCGCGCGCGAGGGCGCCGCCACCGGGGTGGACCGCGCACTGCGTCTCGACACCACGGTGATGCTGGTGGACGACCCGGTCAAGCGCGTCGACAACATGACCATGGCGTGGGGCCTGGAGGGCCGCGTGCCGTTCCTCGACCACGACCTCGTCGAACTGGCCGCCACCTGCCCACCCGAGCTCAAGATCGCCCACGACGGCAAGGGTGTGTTGAAACAGGCCGCCCGCCAGGTCATTCCGGCGGAGGTGATCGACCGGCCCAAGGGATACTTCCCGGTCCCGGCGCTGACCCACCTCGAGGGCCCCTACCTCGACATGGTGCGCGACGCGCTGTACGCACCTGCGGCCAAGGAGCGCGGACTGTTCGCCCCGGAGGCCGTCGACCGACTGCTCGCCGACCCCAACGGCCGGCTGACTCCGTTGCGCGGCAACGAACTCTGGCAGATCGCCCTGCTGGAGCTGTGGCTGCAGCGGCACGGCATCACCGGACCCGCGGCATGAGCGCCCCGCCGGACACCGATCAGGCTCGGGAGCCCATCACACTCGGCCTGCACGACGCCACGCCCGCCCACCTCGTCGAGGAGATGGCCGACGACGTGGTACTCGAACTGGGCTGGGGCCGGCTGATATTCGGCCAGACGTTCGCCGACCCGGCCGTGCTGGCCTCGGTTCTCGCGCACGAGGAGCGCGGGCGACGCGACATCTGCATCTACGCCCGCGAGTCGCATGTGCTGATCGCGCGCGCCCCGCAGGAACTGTTCATCGATCCCAGCCACACGTACCGCCTTCGGTTCAACGAGCCGCACCCCAGCCCGCGCGCGCCAGCCGGGTTCACGGTCCGGACCCTGAGGAGTCCCTCCGACGCCGACGAGATGAACCGCGTCTACGTGCGATGCGGCATGGTTCCCGCGCCCACCGAGGTCATCTGGGACAACCACAACAACGCCGAGGCCGTCGAGTACCTCGTGGCGGTCCGGGACGAGGACGACGCCGTGATCGGCACGGTGACCGGTGTCGACCATCGCCGCCTGTTCTCCGACCCCGAGGACGGCTCGAGCCTGTGGACATTGGCCGTCGACCCCTCGGCGGGACTGCCCGGGGTGGGTGCCGCACTCACCGAGAGCCTCGCCGCGATCTTCCGTGACCGCGGGCGTGCCTACCTGGACCTGTCCGTCGCCCATGACAATTCGGCGGCGATCGCGCTCTACGAGAAGCTCGGCTTCACCCGCGTGCCGGTGCTCGCGGTCAAGCGCAAGAACGCCATCAACGAACCGCTGTTCTCCCCCGCCCCGGAGACCGTGGACGACCTCAACCCGTATGCCCGCATCATCGCCGACGAGGCGCTGCGCCGCGGCATCCGTGTCGAGGTGCTCGACGCCGAGACCGGTGAGATGCGCCTGTCGCACGGCGGGCGCAGCGTCGTCACTCGAGAGTCGCTGTCCGAGTTCACCTCCGCGGTTGCGATGAGCAGATGCGATGACAAACGCCTGACCCGCCGAATCGTCAGCGAGGCAGGGGTCGTGGTCCCACGCGGCCGCCTCGCGACCTTCGACGCCGGGGACCACACGTTCCTCGACGAGGTCGGGGAGGTCGTGGTCAAACCCACCCGCGGCGAACAGGGCAAGGGCATCACAGTCGGCGTGACCGACCATGACTCGCTCGAGGCCGCGCTGGCACGCGCCCGCGAGCAGCATCCCGAGGTCCTCATCGAGCAGCGCGCCTCGGGCGATGACCTGCGGTTGGTGGTGATCGACGGCAAGGTGGTGGCCGCCGCGCTGCGAATGCCCGCCGAGATCACCGGAACCGGCACCCACACGATCGCCGAACTGATCGAGGCGCAGAGCCGCCGGCGCGCCGCGGCCACGGGTGGCGAATCACGGATTCCGATGGACGACGTCACGGCGGAGACGGTCACCGAGGCCGGATGGTCGTTCGACGACGTGCTGCCGGAGGGCACCCACCTGCGTGTGCGTCGCACGGCCAACCTGCATCAGGGCGGCACCATCCACGATGTCACCGAGCAGGTCCACCCCGCCCTGTGCCGGGTGGCCGTGACGGCGGCCGAGGCGATCGGCATCCCGGTGACCGGCATCGACCTGCTGGTCCCCGATGTCGCGGGCGAGGAGTACGTGTTCATCGAGGCCAACGAGCGGCCCGGCTTGGCCAACCACGAACCACAGCCCACCGCGGTGGCGTTCGTCGACTTCCTGTTCCCCGGGCAGCCGGGCATTCCGCAGGCCTGGACCGCCGGGACGGCGCCGTCGGGCAGCTGAGCTACCAGGTGCTGGTGCGCAGCACGATCTCCCCGGCCAGTTGCGCCGTGGACTCGGCGGCGTTGCGCCGGCCCAGCATGTCGACCACTCGGAAGTCGCCGAAGACATACCGCTGACTGGACTGCACCGCCTCACGCGCCGCAGGGGTGCTCACCAGCGCCGTGGTGTTCATCTCGACCGGTGGGCAGGTCTCGTCGAGCACATGGCCGTTGACGTCGGGAGCGCTCGGGTGCCCGCGGTCGACCACCACCAGCGCGGTGAACCGATCGAGGCGGCGGGCGGCCAGTGGCCATGCGAGGTCGGCGCCCGACCGGTCACCGACGAGCACGGCCCACGGCACATCGAGCCAGTCGAGGATGCTGATCACCGACTCCGGCTTGAGCCTGGGGTCTGGACCGATCACCACCGTCCGCAGGGACGCGGTGTGCAGTCGTTGGCACACCCCCTCGTAGGCCGCGGTGGCCTGCCTGGCCGCGCCCAGGAGCACGACCGCGGAGGCGGTCTCGGGGCCCGACACGTCGACCGGGATGGGAAACCCGTCAACGGTCATCGTGGTCGGGGGCACTCGGTCACGCTACAGCTCTCGACCGGCGCCCGCAGTGGTTTTCTGCGGGTTGGCCGAGCACCGGCGGGCTGCCCTCAGAGCACGCGGATACGGTCCACCTGCATGTCGACGACATCGAAAAACGTCTGTGGCAGTTCCGCTTTCACTGGGATCTTCGGATTGGGCGTGGGTGACGCCAGCCCGAACACGGCCATCGAGTCGACGTTGGCGAACACCATGTAGATGCTGTTCTGCTGGCCGCCCAGGGACATCGTCTGCTGATACATCAGCCGACCGTCAGACGACGGCAGCCGGGTGGTGGTCATGGGGATGCCCGGCGAGGACCGGTCGAAGAAGGCCTGAAACGTCGCGCACCGTGCTGCGGTGTCCTCCAACCGCGGCAGGTCCAGGTGCCACGACAACACCGTCATCACGATCCGTGCCCCGTCGTAGATCACGCTGTACTTGGCGGCGCTGCCGGGTCCGCGCTCCGCCGACGCCGCGATCACCTTGGTCAGGCCGTCCGTGCAGCCGGGGGGTTCGGAGAGCATCGGCGGCGGCCCGCCCGCACCGTCCGGTTCACCCGCCTGCTCGACCACACGGTCATAGAGCACGCCGGGCGGGAAGTCCGCGTCGGTCAGCACGGCCCGGTCCAGCTTCGCTCCGGGCCAGGTCGCTGTGCCGTCCACGACCGCCCCGCAGGACGTCAGGACGACAGCCAGCACCACCGCGGCCCACGCCCTCATGCGGCCAAGGCTACCGGCGGATGCGGGTGCTCACGATCGGACGGCGCGGCACACCGGTGCCCAGCAGTCCCAGCACCGCCTCGACGTCACAGTGGTCGGCGAGCAGGTCGGCCATGACGTCGAGCTGCGCGTCGCGCCGGCCGGGAACGTCCGTGTCGGAGGCGACGACGAAACCGTGCCGCCCTGCGGCGGCCGCCGCCTCCCGCAGCCACGCCCGCCGGACGTCGTTGTTGTCGAGCAGTCCATGCCAGTGCGTGCCGGCCACCGCGCCGCGGCGGTGCCCCACCCCCAACCAGTCAGCCTCGGCGCTGCGCACCACCTGGCCGTGGTGGATCTCGTAGCCGGCCAGCGGATATTCATGCAGCAGAAGCGTTTTGACGTCGGCGAACTCGATGTCGAGGTCCAGCAGGCCCAGTCCCGGAACACGGCCGGCACCTGATTCGACGCCGTCGTCGATGGTGCGGGACAGCATCTGGTAGCCCCCGCAGATCCCCAGCACGGCACGGCCCGCCGCGGCGTGCTCGGCGATCACGGCGTCGATGGCGCGCTCCCGCAGCCAGGCCAGGTCCGCCACGGTGGCCCTGCTGCCCGGCACGATCACGGCGTCGGCGTCCGCGGCGTCGGCCGCATCGGACACCCAGCGCACCGACACCCCCGGCTCACACGCGAGTGCCTCGACATCGGTGCTGTTGGAGATCCTCGGCAGTCGCACGGCCGCCACCTGCAGCCGGTCCTGTCCCACTGGTGGCCGTGGAATGCCCACGAGACGGTGCGGCACCACCGACAGCGAGTCCTCGGCGTCGAGCCACAGGTCGTCGGCGTACGGGATGACGCCGTAGGTCGGCCTGCCCGAAAGCTCCTCGAGTTGACGCAGGCCCGGTTCCAGCAGGGCGGGGTCGCCACGGAACTTGTTGACCAGGAAGCCCGCGATGAGCGCCTGATCGGCGGGTTCCAGCACGGCGACGGTGCCGAACAGGTGCGCCAGCAGTCCGCCCCGGTCGATGTCACCGACCACCACGACGGGCAGGTCGGCGGCACGCGCGAGACCCATGTTGGCCAGATCGGTCCGGCGCAGGTTGATCTCGGCGGGCGAGCCCGCGCCCTCGCAGATCACCGCGTCGAATTCGGTTCGCAGGGAGTTCAATTCGTCGACGACGACCGCGGCCAGACGTTCCCGGTGGGTGAAGTAGTCCGCGGCCCGCACCGTGCCGGCGACCGAGCCGCGCACCACAAGCTGTGAGCTGCGGTCGCTTCCGGGTTTGAGCAGCACGGGATTGAACCGGACGCTGGGGGCCAGTCCCGCCGCACGGGCCTGCATGGCCTGGGCCCGGCCGATCTCACCGCCCTCGACGGTGACGGCGGAGTTGTTGGACATGTTCTGCGCCTTGAACGGCGCCACCCGCACACCCCGGCGGGCCAGCAGCCGGCACAGGCCGGCGACCACCATGGACTTCCCGGCATCCGACGTGGTGCCCGCGATGAGCAGGGCCCCGCCGGTCACAACTGGGTGAGGATCTCGGCACCGTCCTCGGTGACCACCAGGGTGTGCTCGAACTGCGCCGTCCACTTCCTGTCGGTGGTGGCCACGGTCCAACCGTCGTCCCAGATCTCGTAGTCCAGCGATCCGAGGTTGATCATCGGCTCGATCGTGAAGGTCATCCCGGGCTCGATGACGGTCTCCACCGCGGGCTGGTCGTAGTGCAGCACCACCAGGCCGTTGTGGAACGTGGTGCCGATGCCGTGCCCGGTGAAATCGCGAACCACGTTGTAGCCGAACCGATTCGCGTACGCCTCGATGACCCGGCCGACGACCGACAGCTGCCGGCCCGGTTTGACGGCCTTGATCGCGCGCATCGTCGCCTCATGCGTTCGCTCGACGAGCAGACGGTGCTCCTCGGAGACGTCCCCGGCCAGGAACGTGGCGTTGGTGTCACCGTGTACGCCGTCCTTGTAGGCCGTCACGTCGATGTTGACGATGTCACCGTCCTCGATCACCGTCGAGTCCGGGATGCCGTGGCAGATGATCTCGTTCAGCGAGGTGCAGCAGGACTTGGGGAAACCCTTGTAGCCCAGCGTCGACGGGTAGGCACCGTGGTCGAGCATGTACTCGTGCGCGACCCGGTCGAGATGATCGGTGGTCACGCCGGGAGCGACGGCCCTTCCCGCCTCGGCGAGCGCACCCGCGGCGATGCGTCCCGCGATCCGCATCTTCTCGATGACCTCAGGGGTCTGAACCCAGGGTTCGCTGCCCTCCTGCACGGTGGGCTGCCACGCGTACTCGGGGCGAGGGATCGACTTGGGCACCGGCAGCGTGGGTGACACGTCGCCGGCGCGGAGCGCGGCACGAACAGGCATGCCTGTAAGGGTAGCCAACTTCTGCGGGCGGTCTCGCCGAGAGAACCACACTCTCCTGACCCGAGAACGCACGTACCACCGCTGTTACCCTGATCCGGTGACCGACACCGTGCATCTGCTCACCCTGCTCGACTACCGCATGGTCTCCGAGACCGACGAGCGCGTGGTGATGGAGATGGACAACCGACCCGACCTGGCGAACGTCCGCGGGGCGCTGCAGGGCGGCCTGGTGGCCACCCTCATCGACATCGCCGGCGGCATCCTGGCCGGCCGCAACGTCGGCGCCGATCAGGACGTCACGACCGCCGACCTGACCATCCATTACGTCGCACCCGTGGTCGAGGGCCCGGCGCGCGCCGAGGCGACCATCGTGCGGGCGGGGCGAAGACTGATCGTGACCGCGGTCGACCTGTTCGACGTGGCGCGAGACCGTCTGGCCGCCCGCGCCACCCTCAGCTTCGCGGTGCTCGACAAGCGCTGAGGATCAGCCGCGGCGCAGGCCGCGCCACGACCTGCGGGGCCCGCGGATGTCGACCGACCCGCACACCACCCTGCCGGACAGCACCACGTGGGGTCGACCCTCGCCGGGGGCGTCGGCGCGGTGGTCATGCGCACTGCCCACCACCACCTCGACGTCATCGATCGACGCGCTGGCCCCGTCGGGCAGGCGAAGGTCCAGCGAACCGAACTTCAGGTCGAGCTCGATGACGACGATCGGGCCCGCGAAGCGCGCCCGGGTCAGGTCGAGGTCGACCGATCCCATCCGCCGGACCAGCGCGAGCCGCGTCGGCACGGTCCACGCACCCTGCCGTTTCAATGAACCCATCACCCCACGCAGCTCGACGCGATCGGTCGCCGAGGAGACGATGGCGCCCGGACCGGGGAGGTCGTCGACCAGGACGTCGAGTTCGGCACGCATCCGCGCCACCGACACCTGAGCGGACCGCTCTTCGAACTCCTCGATGTCGATCAGGCCCAGCGCCACGGCGTTGTGCAGCCGGCGCAGCGTGCCGTTGCGGTCGGCATCCGAGATCCGCAACGCGATGGACGATTCGTCGATTCCGGTCATGGCGGTTTCCAATTTACTCGCCGATCGCGCTCGCACCCTGTGATGCGGACGACGTCAGGCCAGGTAGCCGTCGGGCAGGCTGTCGAACATCAGCTTGGTCATCCGGACCGCGTACTCCGAACTGCCGCCGCCGACGATCAGCGATGCGAAGGCCATATCACCGCGATAGCCCGCGAACCACGCATGCGAGCCGCCGGCGAACTCGGCCTCACCGGTCTTGCCGCGCACATCGCCGTAACCGGCGAGGTCCTTGGCCGTGCCGTTGGTGACCACCATCCGCATCATGGAGCGCAGGCCCTCGAGCGTCTCCGGGTTGGCCTCGGGCCGCTCGCCGGTGATCTCGGTCTGGCGTCCGACGATCAGCTGCGGTACGGGTGCGCGGCCCGAAGCCACCGTCGCGGCGGCCAGTGCCATGCCGAACGGACTGGCGAGCACCTTGCCCTGACCGAACCCGTCCTCGGTGCGCTCAGCCAGGTCGACGGTCGGCGGGACCGAACCGGACACCGTCGCGATGCCGTCGATCATGTAGTCGGGGCCGATGCCGAACTGCGCCGCGGCCTGGTTGAGCGCACGTGGTGGCATCCGGCTCGCGAGTTCGGCGAACGTTGTGTTGCACGAGTTCGCGAACGCCTTGGACAGCGGGACCGTGCCGAGGTCGAAGCGGTCGTAGTTCGGGATCGTCCGATGCCCGATGTCGATCGTGCCGGGGCACCCGAGCAGCGTGTTCGGGGTGGCCATGTTGCGGTCGATGGCCGCACCTGCGGTGACGATCTTGAATGTCGATCCGGGCGGGTAGAGCCCCATCGTGGCGGTGGGCCCGTCGGCGTCGGCCGCCGCGTTCTGCGCCACCGCCAGGATGTCACCCGTCGACGGCCTGATCACGACGAGCATGGCCTTGCGGCCCTGCGCGTTGACGGCGTTCTGAGCGGCATTCTGGACGGCGCGGTCCAGCGTGATCGACACCGACGGCGCGGGGTCCGGCTCGACCTCGTTGAGGACGTCGACGTCGACGCCGTTCTGGTTGACGCTGACCACGCGCCATCCGGCAGCCCCGTCGAGGTCGCCCATCACCGACTTCTTGACCTCGCTGATGATCGCCGGGGCGAAGGTCGGGTCGGTGGGCAGCAGATCCGCCAGCGGGGTCACGATGACGCCGGGCAGATGCGCGATCGCCGGAGCCACCCGGTCGTTGTCGTCCTTGCGCAGCGTCACGAGCTCCATCGGAAGCGCCGTGGCGCTGGCCTGCTCCGCCAACCTCTGGGGGTCGAGGGTGTCGTCGAAGGGCCGCAGCGCGTCGACCACCGAACGCGCCGTGGCCATCAGCGCCGGGCCGGCTTCGCGGGCGTCGATCGAATACCGGTAGAGGTTGCCGGGCACCAGCACGTCGGTGCCGCCGACTTCGTTCACCGAGGCGCGTCGCGGCGGATCGGCGCGCAGTTCCAGGGTCTGGTTCTCCCCCAGCTTCGGGTGCAGACCGGTGGCGGTCCAACGGACCTGCCATCCGCCCTCGTTGCGCACCATGTTCAGCACGCCGTCGTAGGTCCAGGTCCTGTTCTTGGGCAGATGCCAGGTGTAGCGGAAGTTGACCGCGCCGGTGTCCTCGGTGAAGCGCGAGCCGAGGAGCTGGGCGTCGAGGTGCTCGGCCTGCAGGCCCGACCAGGCCGAGTTGAGCGCGGTGCGCGCCTCGTCGGGTCGGTCCGCCAGATCCGCGGCGCCACTGGTGTCCCCCTTGGCCAGTTTGGCGAAGAACTGCTCGGCGACCGGGGCAGGGCCGTCGGGCCGCGGTGTGCACGCGGGCAGCGCCGCCGTCAGCACCGCGACCGCCATCAGTGCTGTTACTCGTGTTGCTCTTGATCGAATTGTGACCATTGAGGCTGATGTTAAGACTCCGCGCGCAGGGAATCGGGCAACGACGCGCAGGTCCGTCCGCCGAGTTGATCGACAGGGTTGCTCACACGCCGAAAACGCGACCCTGGCGCGCAATTCGCGGCGCTCCAGGCCCGCGGGTCAGTCGAGCAGCACCGTGGCGAACGTGCCGACCTGCGTGAAGCCCACACGCTCATAGGCCGCGCGCGCCGAGGTGTTGAAACTGTTGACGTAGAGGCTCGCGGTGCGACCACCCTCGACCACCGCACCGGCCAGTGCGGCCGTGCCGGCCGCGCCCAGTCCGTGTCCGCGGCGTTCGGGATGCACCCAGACCCCCTGGATCTGACCGACCCGCGGCGACTGCGATCCGACCTCGGCCTTGAAGACCACCTCGCCGTGTTCGAATCGGGCCCACGCGCGGCCTGCCGCGATCAGGCTCGCGATGCGGCGCCGGTAGCCCCGCCCGCCGTCGCCGAGGCGGGGGTCGACGCCGACCTCGCCGATGAACATGTCGATCGCGGCCACCAGGTACGCGTCCAATTCATCGATGCGCACCCTGCGGACGGTGGGGTCCGCCGGGATCGCGGGCGGCCCGGACAGCGCCAGCAGCGGCTGCTCCTCACGCACGTCTCGGGCCGGGCCCCACGCGGCGTCGAGGCGCTGCCACATGGGCAGCACCAGCTCGGCCGGGCCGACAAGCGAGGAGCAGCGCCGGGCCGAGCTCATGGCCTTGTCGGCGAAGGCGTTGAGATCGTCGGGCGTGCCCCGAAGCGGAATGATGTTGGCACCGGCGAAGCACAGGGACTCCTCGGGGCTCCGGCGGGTCCACAGCTCACCGCCGATCGCCGTCGGATCGATGCCGTAGTCGGCCACCCTCGCATCGACCATGCACGAGGCCACCGGATCGGCGTCGAGCACCCGTCGCACCGCGGCGGCATCCCGCACCACTGACACCCGTCGTTCGTCGACCAGGCGAAAGAGCGGCGGAGCCGACATGGGCACTCTCTCTGTACGACTGCGGCCCTCCGTGCAGGCCGCACCACCGTCAGCTTACGGTCACGACCGGCGGTCCGCTGGGACTTCCCTCGTCAGCGCGCGCCGAGCCCATCTCCTCGGCGAGTCGCAGCGCCTCCTCGATGAGCGTCTCGACGATCTTGGCTTCGGGCACGGTCTTGATCACCTCGCCCTTGACGAAGATCTGGCCCTTGCCGTTGCCCGACGCGACGCCGAGGTCAGCCTCGCGGGCCTCGCCCGGTCCGTTGACCACACAGCCCATCACCGCGACGCGCAGCGGGACGTCCATACCCTCCAGGCCCGCGGTGACCTCGTTGGCCAGCGTGTAGACGTCGACCTGCGCACGTCCGCACGACGGGCACGACACGATCTCCAGCCCGCGTGGGCGCAGGTTCAGCGACTCCAGGATCTGCGTGCCGACCTTGACCTCTTCGACCGGCGGCGCCGACAACGACACGCGGATCGTGTCGCCGATGCCGCGCGACAGCAGCGCGCCGAACGCCACCGCAGACTTGATGGTGCCCTGGAACGCCGGACCGGCCTCGGTGACACCGAGGTGCAGCGGGTAGTCGCACTGCGCGGCCAGCTGCTCATAGGCGGCGACCATGATCACCGGATCGTTGTGCTTGACGCTGATCTTGATGTCGCCGAAGCCGTGCTCCTCGAACAGCGAGGCCTCCCACAGCGCCGACTCGACCAGGGCCTCCGGGGTGGCCTTGCCGTACTTCTTGAGCAGCCGGGGATCGAGCGAGCCGGCGTTGACGCCGATGCGGATCGGGATGCCCGCGTCACCGGCGGCCTTGGCGACCTCCTTGACCCGGCCGTCGAACTCCTTGATGTTGCCCGGGTTCACCCGCACCGCGGCACAGCCGGCGTCGATCGCGGCGAAGATGTACTTGGGTTGGAAATGGATGTCGGCGATCACCGGGATCTGCGACTTCTTGGCGATCGCCGGCAGCGCGTCGGCATCCTCCTGGCGCGGGCAGGCCACGCGGACGATGTCACAGCCCGATGCGGTCAGCTGCGCGATCTGCTGCAGCGTCGCGTTGATGTCGTGCGTCTTGGTGGTGCACATCGACTGCACCGCGATGGGGTGGTCGCTGCCGACCCCGACGTCGCGGACCATGAGCTGACGGGTCCTGCGGCGGGGCGCCAGGGTGGGCGCGGGCGGCGCCGGCATCCCCAGTCCGATCGACATTCTTGGCTTCCTTCTTCTGCGCTCGTCGGTGCTCTAGAACAGGGTGATCGGGTTGATCACGTCGGCGGTGACGGTCAACAGCATGTAGCCGGTCACGACCACCAAGACTACGTAGGTGGCCGGCATCAGCTTGAGATAGTTCACCGGACCTGCGGGAACGAGGCCCCGCGCCCTGCGGAACATGTTGCGGATCTTCTCGTAGATCGCGATCGCGATGTGCCCACCGTCGAACGGCAGCAGCGGGATCAGGTTGACCACGCCGAGCACGAAGTTCAGCTGGGCCAGGAAGAACCAGAACGCCACCCAGATTCCATGCTCGACGGTCTCGCCGCCGATCCGGGACGCGCCGACGACGCTGATCGGCGTGTCCTGATCACGCTCACCGCCGCCGATCGCCTCGACCAGCGCGCCGACCTTCGTCGGAATGCTGATCAGGGCCTTGCCGAGGTGCACACCCAGCTCACCGGTGAACACAAGGGTGCCGGGAACCGCGGTGAGCGGGTTGTACTGCGTGAACGCCGGGCCGGTGTCGGCACTGCTGACGCCGATCGCACCGACCGTGCTCGGCGCGGTCGCCTCGGCGCTGGTGAAGCGCTGCGTCTGTGTGACGTTGACCGTCGTCTCGATCCGCTGTCCGTCCCGTTCGAGGACCACGGGGACGGGCCCGTCGAGACCTCGGATCACCTCAGCCATCTCCGCGAAGCTTGCGACATCGGTGTCCCCCACCCGCACGATGGCATCGCCGGCTCTGATGCCCGCCAATGCCGCGGGACCGGGTCCCGAGCAGGCGGACAGGTCCGAGTCCTTCGTGAGTTGCGGTGCCACACAGGTGGTCTCGCCCACGATCGCGGTGGTGCTCTGGCTGAGGTTCGGCAGGCCCCAGATGACCGCGACACCGTAGAGGATCACCAGACCGAGCACGAAGTTCATGCCGGGACCGGCGAACAGCACCGCGACGCGCTTCCACACCTTCTGCCTGTACATCGCGTATCGGCGGTCCTCCGGCGCGATCTCGTCGGCCGCGGTCATCCCCGCGATGTCGCAGAAGCCGCCCAACGGAATCGCCTTGATGCCGTACTCGGTCTCACCGAGCCGGTTGGGCCTGCGGGTGGACCACAGGGTGGGGCCGAAGCCGACGAAGTAGCGGCGCACCTTCATGCCGGTGGCGCGGGCCACCCACATGTGGCCGCACTCATGCAGCGCCACCGAGAACAGAATGGCCAGCGCAAACAGCGCAACACCGAGTACGTACATCATCGGGCCGACGAAACCTCCTGTGCGAACGCGTTCTGTGCTCGCTCCCGGGCCCAGCGCTGCGCGTCAAGTACGTCATCAACGGTAGCTGGTGCGGCCGCCCACTGTTCGGCGGCGTGCAGCACTTCACCCACAGTTCGCACGATGGCCGGGAACGAGATGCGGCCGGCGAGGAACGCTTCCGCGGCCTCCTCGTTGGCCGCGTTGTACACCGCGGTCATGCAGCCGCCGATCCGGCCGGCATGCCGGGCCAGGTCGACCGCGGGGAACACCTCGTTGTCCAGCGGTTCGAAATCCCACCGCGACGCGGTCGAGAAGTCGCACGCCAGCGCGGCGCCGGCGACCCGGTCAGGCCAGCCCAGCGCCAGCGAGATCGGCAGTTTCATATCGGGCGGACTGGCTTGGGCGATGGTCGACCCGTCGGTGAACGTCACCATCGAGTGCACGATCGACTGCGGGTGCACCACGACGTCGATGCGGTCGTAGTCGACCCCGAAGAGCAGGTGCGTCTCGATGAGTTCGAGACCCTTGTTGACCAGCGACGCCGAGTTCAGGGTGTTCATCGGCCCCATCGACCAGGTCGGGTGCGCGCCGGCCTGCTCGGGTGTGACGGATTCAAGGTCGACCGCTGACCATCCGCGGAACGGTCCTCCCGACGCCGTCAGCACCAGCTTGGCCACCTCCTCGCCAGAACCCGAGCGCAGGCACTGGGCCAGGGCCGAGTGCTCCGAGTCGACGGGCACGATCTGGCCCGGGGCGGCCGCCGCGAGCACCAGCGGACCGCCGGCCACCAGCGACTCCTTGTTGGCCAGCGCGAGGCAGGCGTCGTGCTCGAGCGCGGCCAGGGTGGGCTTGAGCCCCAGCGCGCCGACCAATGCGTTGAGGACGACGTCCACACCGGTCTTCTCGGCGGTCTCCGCCACGATCCGGGTCGCGGCCTCCGGGCCGACGAAGGGAACGTCGCCGAGGGTCGCCGCGGCGCGCTCGTCGGCGACGGCGATGTTCGTCACGCCGGTGGCGGCCCGCTGAGCAGCCAGAACATCCGGATTTCCGCCACCGGCGGCCAGTCCGACGATCTCGAACCGGTCCGGGTTGGCGGCGATCACCTCCAGGGCCTGGGTGCCGATCGACCCGGTGCTGCCGAGGATCAGGACCTTCCGACGCTCATCTGCCACCCAACCATTGTGCCGCCTGTGGTGCGCACCTCCCGCATCGAGAACCCCGCGACTTTCCTACAGGGTGTTGGAATTTCCGACGCATTGTAGGAATATCGGTTCATGAACATCCGCGAATGGCTGACGCCGCCGGTCACCGAACCGGCGCAGGACTACGGCTTCTTCGGGCCCGATTCGGTGACCTGGAAGGTGTGGAGCTTCCCCACGTCGTTGACGATCGGCTTCCAGCGCGCCGTCGTCATCGAGGAACTCGACCCCGCGCTCGTCGCGGCGGTCGACAAGACCCACGACATCTACCGCCGCCCCCGCACCCGGTACGACCGCACGCTGCGCTACTTCGCCATGGTCGCCTTCGGCGACAGCGCATCGACCGCCAAGGCCGCCGATGTGCTGGTCAAGGTGCACTCCAAGGCCGTGGGCACCGACCCCGTGACTGGCGCGCGCTACGACGCCAACGACCCGCACTCCCAACTGTGGATCCACCTCACGGCGTGGCACTCGATCCTCAAGGCCTACGAGCAGTACGGCCCGGGCCGGCTTTCGGAGGCCGAGGAGAACCAGTATTGGGCCGAGTGCGCGCGGGCCGCCGAACTGCAGACCTGCGACCCCGACGACGTGCCCCGCACCCGCGCGGGCGTGCTGGCCTACTTCGAGAGCATGCGGCCCCAGTTGATCGGCTCCGACATCGCCCGACAGGCCATGAACCACCTGCTGCAGGCCGACGTGATGCTGCCTGACATGCCGCGCATACTGCGGCCCGCCACCCGGGTCGTCAGCGCGGTCCTGCGCCGCGGGACACTGGCCACCATGCCGGTGTGGATGCGCGAGATGTCGGGCCTGCCGACCTCCCGCGTGCTCGACGCCGCCGTGGTGGTACCCCTGCGCGTGTCGTTCGCGGCGGTGGCGGCCAGCACGCGCCTGCAACTGATGCTTCTTCGGGTGCTGTCCCCGACCACCGTCGAGGTGGCCGCACCCGTGCTGCGCGGGGTTCCGGCGATCGACCCCGTCACCACCACACCGCACGACGCGCAGCGGGCCCTGGGTCTCGATCGCCCGAGCGAGGCGCACCTCGCCCTGCGCACCCGCCAGCACAACCGCGTCTTCGGCCAGCACCTGCCGCCCAGCGATGAGGGCCTGATCGAATCCCAGACGATTCTGGGCAGGGTGGGCGCCACATGAGTCTGCGCCGAGCCGGCGCGCGGGCCGAGCACCTGGGCCCGCAGCGTCGCCGCCCGCAGGTTCTGGACACGGCGCTCGACATCGCCGCCGAGGAGGGTCTGACACAGGTCACCTTCGCCAACATCGCCGCCCGGATGGGCGTCAGCCGCCCGGTGGTCTACGACTGCTACCGGACCCGCGGCGACATCCTGGCGGCGCTGCTGGAACGCGAAACCGAGGTGTCGCTGAGCCGGCTCACCGCGATCCTGCCGCCGCTGAAGACCGGCTCGGTGGAGGAGATGTTCGTCGAGGGCTTCCGGTCACTGCTCAGCGACGTCCAAGAGCGCCCCGCCTCGTGGCGCATCATCTTCACCGACGACCCGGATCCGGCTCTGACCGAAGCAATTTCGGGAGGACGACGGCACCTGACCGAACACACCGCGGCTGTCATGCGCCCGCTGTTCGAGCGTTGGCAGGTCGCCGATCTCGATCGAGTGCTGCCGGTGCTGACCGAGGTGTTCCTCGGCATCTGCGAGACCTCGGTCGCGACCATGCTCGCCCCGGAATCCACTTGGGCGCCCGACGAACTCGCCGACATCGTCGGCCGTGCGGCGTATCGAGCGCTGCGGGCCAGGAGTTGATGACGCGATTGTGACGCCTGTCACAGCGACCACTCCGAGGCGGCGGTGGCCCCGAATGCCGGGTGTAGTGCACATCTGACAAAGGAGTCCGCACCCATGAACACGTTCAAGTCGGTCACGCTCAGCATCGCCGCCGTCGCCGCCCTCGGGCTGTCGGCCTGTTCCAGCGACAACTCAAGCTCCGAAGCCGACGCCACCACCTCGATGGCCGAGGTCACCTCGATGTCGGTCTCGCCGATGAAGACCACCGCCACCGCGGATCCCGCGGGCGGACTCATCGGCACCGGTTGCGCGGCCTACGCCCAGCAGGTGCCGTCCGGTCCGGGATCGGTCGACGGCATGGCGAAGGACCCCGTCACCGTCGCGGCATCGAACAACCCGATGCTCAAGACCCTGACGCAGGCGCTTTCGGGCCAGTTGAACCCGAAGGTCAACCTGGTCGAGACGCTCGACAGCGGCGAGTTCACGGTGTTCGCACCGACTGACGACGCCTTCGCCAAACTCGACCCCGCCACGATCGACACCCTCAAGACGGACTCCGACCTGCTGACGTCGATCCTGACCTACCACGTGGTGCCCGGTCAGGCCGGCCCGGACAAGGTGGCCGGCGAACACGTCACCGTCCAGGGTGCGCCCGTGACCGTGACGGGCGCCGGCGACGGGCTGAAGGTCAACGACGCCGGATTGGTCTGCGGCGGCGTGAAGACCGCCAACGCGACGGTGTACATGATCGACACCGTGCTGATGCCCCCGGCGGCCTGATCCGGTTCCCTGCGACGTTCACACGGTGCGTACGGTGCCGCCGTCGACGATGATGTCGGCACCGACCACCGAGGCCGCCGCGTCGGACGCCAGAAAGGCCACCACGTCGGCGATCTCGCTGGGCCGGGCCGGCCGGCCCAGCGGGATCCCGCCGAGCGCATTCATGAGGGACTCGAGCGCGATGAGCGCGTCGGCGGCCTCAGTCTGGATGAATCCCGGCGACACGGTGTTCACCCGAACCCCTTTGGGCGCCAACTCCACCGACAGGCCCTTGCTGTAGGCACGCAACGCGGCCTTGGCCGCCGCGTAGCCGAGTGTGCCGTCGTACAACGGCATCCGACTCTGAATCGAACCGATGTGGATGATCACCCCGGAGCCCGCCTCCACCATCGGCCAGGACGCTCATGCGTCCGCCCTGAACACCGGCCAGCACAGTTCGGTCTCCCACTGGTTCAGATCGTCTGTGTCCCAGTGGAACCGGTGATAGTACTCGCGCAGCGGTGCTGCGACACCGATCTCGTGGCGGGTGGCGTAAGCGCCCAGTTCGCTGTACGACACATCGGCATCGTCGTGGCGGCCATGGTGGGTCAGCACCACGAGATCGACGGCCGGCAGCACCGCGGCGCGGATCCGGCCACCCGGATCTGCGGCCACGTCATCGTCGACCGGGACGAACACCGTCGCTTCACCTCGATCCCGTTCGAAGAGTTCGGAGCCGAACAGTGCGCCCGGCACACCGCGGTCGGGAGCGTTCCCTCTGGCGGCGCGCAGTTCCTCCATCGCGCCCTCCCACCACGTCGTCAGCTCCTCTCGGTCGACCGTGGCGGTGATCAGCCACACCGGAGTCGGTGGTGCCGTGCGGTGCCGGATCTTCGAGGACGCGGGCGGCCGCTCCAGAATCGCCCGCAGCGACTCCACGGCACGTGCGGTGGCGGCCAGCTGCGTTTCGAGCCTGACCAGATGCGCGGCGATCAGCGAGTTCCGCTGTTCGGGGGCCGAGGCCAGCACCGCTCGGATGTCGGGGATCGGCATGTCGAGTTCACGCAGACGCCGAACCACGACGGCCGTCGCCGCCTGCTCCGGAAGGTAGTACCGGTAACCGGTCTCGGGATCGATCCGGTCCGGCACGACGAGTCCGACCTCGTGGTAGTGGCGCAGGGTCTTGACCGTCAGTTGCGTCATCCGGGAGAAGTCGCCGATCGGCAGGAGTGTCGTCACGAGAGAAGTGTGGAGTCTCCCCCAACGGGAGGGTCAAGTTTCGCCGATGACGGCACCGGGCAGATGCTGTAACCATGGCAGCAGCGACGCGTGTCCTGTGGTTCCGCCGCGATCTGCGGATCCACGACCACCCGGCCCTGCTCGCGGCCGCCGCCGTCGGCGCGGAGGTGCTCGCCTGCTACGTCCTGGACCCGCGACTGACGGCCACCGCGGGCCCGAGGCGACTGCAGTTCCTCTACGACTCGCTGCGGGAGCTTCACGACGCGCTCGACGGGCGGCTGCTGGTGACCAGGGGCCGCGCCGAAACGCGAATCCCCCACCTGGCCAAGGCGGTTGGCGCCGAATCTGTGCACATCTCGGCGGACTGCACACCCTTCGGCATCCGTCGCGACGACGCGGTCCGGGCCGCACTCGGGGACATCCCGCTGGAGGCGACGGGCTCGCCCTACCTGGTCTCCCCCGGCCGCGTGACCAAGGACGACGGCTCGGTCTACAAGGTCTTCACCCCCTACCACCGGCGCTGGCTCGAGCACGGCTGGCGCGCTCCCGCGACGTCGACGGCCGCCTCAGCCCGTTTCCTGTCCCCGGATGCCGTCGGCGAGAAGCCTCAACAGATCCCCGACCCCGGAACCGAGCTCAGCCTGCCCGCTGGAGAACGGGCCGCCCGCGCGCGCTGGCGCGACTTCGTCGCCGACGGTCTCGCCGACTATGCCGCAACACGGGATCGGCCCGATCTGGACGCCACCAGCCGCATGTCGGCCCACCTGCATTTCGGCACCATCCATCCGCGCACCATGGCCGCCGACCTGACCGGCCGCGGCGACGGGCCGCGCGCGTACCTGCGAGAGCTGGCGTTCCGCGACTTCTACGCCACGGTGCTCAAGCAGTGGCCGCGCAGTGCGTGGTGGAACTTCAACTCCGCCTTCGACGCCATGCAGGTCGATGACGGCAACGACGCCGAAGAAGCGTATGCGGCGTGGAAGGCCGGGCGCACGGGATTTCCCATCGTCGACGCGGGCATGCGCCAACTGGCCGAGACCGGATTCATGCACAACCGGGTCCGGATGATCACCGCGTCATTCCTGGTCAAGGACCTGCACCTGCCGTGGCAGTGGGGCGCGCGCTGGTTCCTCGAGCAGCTGCTGGACGCCGACGTGGCCAGCAACCAGCACGGCTGGCAGTGGGCCGCGGGCACCGGCACCGACGCCGCACCGTACTTCCGGGTGTTCAACCCCGACGCCCAACGCGCCAAGTTCGACCCCACCGGTGATTACGTGCGGCGCTGGGTGCCCGAGATCGACACCGACGACTATCCGGCCCCCATCGTCGACCACGGCCAGGAGCGTCGCGAGGCGCTGCGCCGCTACGGGGAGATCAGCTGAGAACGCGCCGGGGCCGTATGCCAGAATGTCGGGCATGGTCAGCACCGAAGTTGAGCGCTACAACGACGTCGATCCGGCCGACGTGCCATCGGCCAAGTGGGGCTGGAGCAGGGTCAATCACCGGACGTGGCACATCACCGGCCTGGTGATCGGGTTCTTCCTGCTCGCGATGCTGCGCGGCAACCACACCGGCAGGGTCGAGGACATCTTCCTGGTGTCGTTCGCGATTCTGGTGTTCGGTGTCGTGATCCGCGACATCTGGGGCCGCAGGCGCGGTTGGCTGCGCTGACGCGCGGCCCCTTCTAACCTTCGGCCGCCAACTGGCCGCACGCGGCCGCGATCTCCTGCCCGCGCGTGTCCCGCACGGTGCACGACACCCCCTTGGCGCGCACGCGGCGGACGAACTCCCGCTCGACGGGCTTGGGGCTGGCATCCCACTGACTGCCCGGGGTCGGGTTCAGCGGGATCAGGTTCACGTGCACGAGCGGCCCGAAGACCGCATGCAGTTTCCTGCCCAGCAGGTCCGCCCGCCAGGGCTGATCGTTGACGTCCCGGATCAGGGCGTACTCGATCGAGACCCGGCGTCCCGTCACATCGGCGTAGTACCGCGCGGCCGCCAGCGCCTCATCCACGGTCCAGCGGTTGTTCACGGGCACCAGGGTGTCGCGCAGTTCGTCGTCGGGTGTGTGCAGCGACAACGCCAGCGTCACCCCGAGGTTCTCATCGGCCAGTCGACGAATGGCCGGCGCCAGGCCCACGGTCGACACCGTCACCGACCGCGCGGAGATCCCGAAGCCGTTGGGCGGCGCCTCGATGATGCGGCGGACGGCGGCCAGCACCCGGTTGTAGTTGGCGAGCGGCTCGCCCATGCCCATGAACACGATGTTGGACAGCCGGCCGTCGAACTCGTCGCGCATCGTGGCGGCCGCACTGCGCACCTGCTCGACGATCTCGGCGGTCGAGAGGTTGCGCGTCAGCCCGCCCTGTCCCGTCGCGCAGAACGGACAGGCCATACCGCAGCCGGCCTGTGAGGAGATGCACACCGTCGCGCGATCCGGGTAACGCATCAGCACGGACTCGAACGTGGTGCCGTCTCCGGCCCGCCACAACGTCTTTCGGGTCTCCCCGGCGTCGCACTGGATCTGGCGCAGCGGTGTCAGCAGCGTCGGGAACAGAGCCTCGGCCACCTGCTCACGCACCGCGGCGGGCAGGTCCGTCATCTCCCGGGGGTCGGCGATCAACCGCCCGTAGTACTGGTTGGCCAACTGCTTGGCGCGGAACGCGGGCAGGCCCAGTTCGGCTACGGCCTCGGCCCGACCGCGCTCATCGAGGTCGGCGAAATGCCGGGGCGGCAGTGCCCGGCGCGGAGCTTCGAAGACCAGTTCCTGTTTCATGCGGACACCTTCGCGACGACCTCGGCGTTGAGCAGTTCGCGCACGGCGGCCTCGACGGTCTCGAGCAGGCTCGGGTCAACCCCGGGCCGGCCCCGCACGAACACCGAGGCCCGGTTGGCCTCGGGCAGACCCTCGGCCACACACAGGCCGTCGGGCAGTCGCCCGATCACGGGCATCAGGGCCACCCCCAGTCCGGAGCGCACGGCCGAAGCCAGCCCGGAGAGGTCCGAGCACTCCGCGACGATCGCATAGGACGTGCCGATCGTGTCGAGGGCCGCGAAGGTCGGCTCCCGCAGCGTGCACGGTTCCGAGTAGACGACAAGGGGCAGCGGGCCCGTCTCCGGGACGGTGAACCCGCGCGCCGAGATCCAGCGCAGCGGCGCCAGGCCCGATGCGTTCGAGCGGTCCCAGCCGGCCCCGTCGAGCAGCACCGCCAGGTCGACGGTTCCGTGCTCGATGGCGTCGGCGAGCGTGACGTTGCGATCGAGCCGGAACCGAACGCGCCACGCGGGAAGCCGTTCACTGAGCGCATCGGTCAGGCCCGGCAGCATCACGTCGGCACCGTGTTCGGTGGCGCCGATCGTCAGCACCTTCTCCTGGGTCGCGCCGAGATCCGCCAGCGCCGCGTCGTGGGCGGCCAGGATGCGGCGTGCGTGCACGACGACCCGGTGGCCGACCTCGGTGAACACCGTCCCTCGGCCGGACCGCTCGACGATGGGCGCCCCGACGACCCCCTCGATGCGGCGGACATGCTGGCTCACCGCCGATTGAGTCAGGTGCAGGACGGCGGCGGCGCGGTGGAATCCTCCACAGTCGGCCACCGCGACGACGCTGCGCAGCGGGGCGATGTCGAGGACCTCAGGCATTGCGACAACGGTACTCTGATCAGCAGATTCGATCAATTCTGCTGGACTTCGTCACCGATGCGCCCGCAACCGATCAGAGATGATGATCAATGGTGATCGGTCACACCAGAAGCGTCAGGACGATCCAGGTCGCGGTCGCCGACGGCAGGATCGAGTCGATGCGGTCCATGATGCCGCCGTGACCGGGAAGCAGCGTGCCCATGTCCTTGATGCCCAAGTCGCGTTTGACCTGGGACTCGACCAGGTCGCCGAGTGTGCCCGTGATCACCAGGAAGATGCCGAGCGGGATGCCGACCCAGGCGGGCTTGTCCAGCAGGAAGGCGACCGCCACCACCGCCATCGCGGTGCCGCACACCAACGATCCCGCGAAGCCCTCCCAGGACTTCTTCGGGCTGATCGCCGGCACCATGGTGTGCCTGCCGAACAGCACCCCGGCGGCGTAGCCGCCGATGTCGGAGAACACCACGGGCAGCAGCAGGCAGAAGACCCGCGCCCAACCGTCCTCGGGATAGATCAGCAGCACACCGAACGCCCCGAACAGCGGAATCCAGGCGGCCAGGAAGACCGTGACCGAGACGTCGCGCAGGTAATTCTCGGGTGCGCTCTTGAGCCCCTGGGACAGCAGCCGCCAGACGAGGCAGACCAGGACCGTCCCGCCGAATCCGCCGAGCGCACCGGCCACGCCGAAGGGCCAGGTCAGCCAGATCATCGCCTGGCCGCCGACCAGCAGGGGCACGATGGGGATGGAGTAGCCGCCGTCGCGGAGTCGGCGCACCACCTCATGGGTGGCGATCGCGATGGCCACCGCGACGACGCCGATCCAGACGTAGGGCGCCAGAAGCAGGATTGCGATCAGGCCGCCGCCGAGGGCGGCTCCGACGGCGATGGCCGCCGGCAGGTTGCGGCCGGCACGGGACGCCTTGGGTGACGGCTCGGTGGACGACTGACCGGTGTCGGTTTCAGCCACGGGAATGGTTGCTGGAGGGTCAGACCTCCAGCAGTTCACCTTCCTTGTGCTTGACCAGTTCATCGATCTGGCTGACGTACTGCGCCGTGCTCTTGTCCAGATCCTTCTCAGCCCGGCCGACCTCGTCCTCGCCCGCTTCGCCGTCCTTCTTGATCCTGCCCAGCTCCTCCATGGCCTTGCGGCGGATGTTGCGCACCGCGACCCTGGCGTCCTCACCCTTGCCCTTGGCCTGCTTGACCAGTTCCCGCCGGCGCTCTTCGGTCAGCTGCGGGATGGCGATCCGGATGACGCTGCCGTCGTTGGACGGGTTCACCCCCAGGTCGGAGTTGCGGATCGCGTCCTCGATGCTGCGCAGCTGCGACGCCTCGTAGGGCTTGATCACCACGAGCCGGGGCTCGGGAACGTTGATGCTCGACAGCTGGGTGATGGGCGTCATCGAACCGTAGTAGTCGATGTTGATGCGGGAGAACATGCCCGGATTCGCGCGGCCGGTCCGAATGGACGCAAGGTCATCCCTCGCGACCGCCACGGCCTTCTCCATCTTCTCCTCGGCATCGAACAGTGCCTCGTCGATCACCGTCTCTTCTCCCGTCGTTCCGCTGCCCGCCCGGCGTCCACCTAGGTGGTGACCAGTGTTCCGATCTTCTCACCTGCGACTGCCCGGGCGATATTGCCGTCGGTCAACAGATTGAACACCAGGATCGGCATGCCATTGTCCATGCACAGACTAAACGCGGTGGCATCAGCCACCCGCAGACCGCGGTCGATGACCTCACGGTGGGTGATCGCGGTCAACAGCTGCGCCTCGGGGTTGGTCCGGGGGTCATCGGTGTACACCCCGTCGACCGCCTTGGCCATCAGAACCACCTCGGCACCGATCTCCAGCGCGCGCTGCGCCGCCGTCGTGTCGGTGGAGAAGTACGGCAGGCCCATACCTGCGCCGAAGATGACCACGCGCCCCTTCTCGAGGTGCCGAACCGCCCGCAACGGGAGGTAGGGCTCGGCGACCTGGCCCATCGTGATCGCGGTCTGCACCCGGGTGTCGATGCCCTCCTTCTGCAGGAAGTCCTGCAACGCAAGGCTGTTCATCACCGTGCCGAGCATGCCCATGTAGTCGCTGCGCGTGCGCTCCATGCCGCGCTGCTGCAGCTGGGCGCCGCGGAAGAAGTTTCCGCCGCCGATGACCACCGCGACTTGGGCGCCGCTGCGCACCACCTCGGCGATCTGACGCGCCACCAGTGCGACCACATCCGGGTCCAGGCCCACCTGGCCGCCGCCGAACATCTCACCACCGAGCTTGAGCAGCACCCGCGAGTACTTGGGGCGCAGTGCTGATGTGTTGCCGGTGGTGCTGGGCTCCCCCATGGGACTCGGCCTCCTCGCATGACAGTGCCATCCGGCCATCCGTTGTCCGCTGAACGGCCTCAACCATCCTGCCTCATCGGCGTCGGAAAATTGGGCGCGGGGCGGAATGGGTCGGCCCCGCGTGGCGTTCGTCTCCCTATGGACCTCTCCGCTTCGACAGCATTGATCACCGGCGCCAACCGCGGCTTGGGCGCTGCGTTCGCCCGCGACCTCGTCGCCAGGGGCGCCCGGGTGTACGGCGGTGCCCGCAACCCGGACTCCGTGACGATCGACGGCGTGATCCCGGTGCGCGTCGACACCACCGATCCGTCCTCGATCGCGGCGGCCGCAGCCCAGGCGGGTGACGTCACCCTCCTGGTCAACAACGCCGGCATCGCCCGCGACGTCGATCTGCTCACCGGCGACCTCGCGGACGCGCGCGCCGAACTCGAGACCAACTACTTCGGCACGCTGGAGATGATCCGCGCGTTCGTGCCCGTCCTCGAATCCAACGGCGGGGGCGCGATCCTCAATGTGCTGTCGGTGCTGTCCTGGCTGAGCTCGCCCGACACCGGCGGCTACTGCGCGGCCAAGTCGGCGGAGTGGTCGATGACCAACTCCGTGCGCGCGCAGTTGGCCGGCCGCGGCATCGCGGTGACCGCCCTGCACGTGGGACTCATGGCCACCGACATGGCTGCCAACTTCGATCAGCCCAAATCGGATCCCGCCGAGGTCGCACGTCTTGCCCTCGACGGCGTGGCCGCCGGCGAATATGAGGTGCTGGCCGACGACATGAGCCGCCACGTGCGGGCGAATCTGTCCTCCGGGGTCGCCGCCCTCTACCCCAGCCTGGTCGGCTGAACGCACTCAGTTCGCATGGCACCCCTTCGGCGGTGACGGCGGAAGGTCCAGCGCGGGGTTGCCGTCGAAGAAGCCGACGGGCTTGAGCTTGAATCCGGTGTAGTGGCACGGCATGACGGGCCAGTCCTCCGGGCACACCACGTGATGGGCGCCCACGGTGTACCAGAGCACCAGATCGGTGTTCTCCAGCGGTGCGTCGTCAGCGACATACTGCGGCAGGCCCTGCGCCTCGGCACACTGGTACATGTAGTCGCCCGCGGCGTAGCGCTCGGCGGCGTCGTACTTCGTCACCCACAGGTTGTGCTGCACGAACCGCGCGCGGTCGTAGATGACCGAGCCCTCCTGAACCATCACCGGGACGATGTCCTTGGGCATCAGCTTGTAACCGACCGGACTGCCGAATTCGTTGAGGCTGTTGGGGTTGACCACCTTCCAGTACCTCCCGGTGGTGTGCTCCCAGTCCCGCGCACCCTCGGCCTCCGACGCCACCAGCGTGTCGCGGGTGATCCATGCGTTGTGGTGCGGGTTCAGCTCGGGGTCTGGTTCGGGGATCGAATCCACTTCGTAGACACTGTTTCCCGGGCCGTCGACGTTCATGTCGAGCCGGAAGTTGAAGAAGTGCTGATGGTTTGGACCGTACATGCCCGGCGCGACCATCTTGCCCCACCGCGGCGTCTCACCGTCGGCGACGGCCCCGGTGGTCAGCACGCCCGTCAGCTTCACCTCGACCTCGATCGAGGCGTCGTTGTAGAAGTACCAGAAGAAGCCGTACTCGTAGTTGCCGACGGTGCAGATCATCGAGATCACCAGCCGCCGCGACCGCCTCACCTCGACCTCGCCCGTGCGGAAGTCGGTGTGCTTCCAGGAGATTCCGAAGTCCTCCTCGTGCATACAGATCGCATTGGGGATGGTGACGGCGTTACCGTCGGAATCGTTGACCGTGCCGTCGAAGTAGAAGATCTCACCGAGGCAGTCACAGCCGAGTCGAAGCGGGTTGGCCGAGAAGCCCATCCCCACCTCGCCCATGTCGAACACATTCTTGTTCCAGTGGGTGGGCGCCGAATCCCCGTAGGGCACCACCATCTCCGACAGCGCACCGCGGTACATGATGGGACGCACCCGGCCCCGGTCGGTGTAGCTCACATCGTGGATCGTCAGGCCCTCCCGCGGGTTGAACCCGATCCGCAGCGACCACTTCTGCCAGGTGACGTTCCAGCCGTCCACCGAGAAGCTGGGCCCGTCGGGCTGGACGATCTCGATGGGCTTGACGTCGTCGCGGAATTCCGTGAACGCGGGCCGGTTGTCCGCGTCGAACATGAACCCCCCGGTGTAGTTGCCGGCCTTGGTCGGCAACGGGACGGCGCCGTGGTCCTCGATGTCGAGCACCGTCATCGTGTCGAGGTCGAACCTCACGATCAGGCCCTCGACCGGTCGGGCGTAGCCGTTCTCCGAGGGCGCAGACCGGATGAACGTGAGCGGACGGCACACCAGAGGTGAGTTCTCGTAGTCGTCCTGCGGGCCGTAGTAGCCCGCGGGCCACGGGTCGATCATCGCGAGGCTGAAGTCGGTGACGCCGCGTCGCAGCAGAGCCTCCTGCCACCGGGGATCCTCCCGAACCTTCTCCTCGACGCCGGTCATGTGCTCGACGAGATAGGACGGGAATCGGCCCGGCACGGCCTTCCAGGAGTCGACGGTGCCGGCGGGCACGTCGACGACCGCCTCGTAGATCGTCTTGGCGTCGTACATCGTCAGAAACGCCCGTCTGGGTACGGGAAGCTCCGGATCGAACGTCAGCGTCGCGGTCTTCTCCGGTTCAGCCAACTGGATCATCACGAACTTCAATGTCGGCGTGCTGTACTGAGATTCCGTGACAATCCGGGCCGCCGCCTCAATCTCGGCCCCCGTCAGTGGGTCCAGCGGATGGGGCGTTGCGGCGGTGTCCTCGACCTTCGCGATCGTGCTGTCCATCGTCATTGGAAAATGCGCCTCCTGATGTGGTTCGACTGAAATATGGTCGGACGAACCGGTTTCACGCGGCGCCGCGTGCGATGTCCGCCAGGTAAACTCCGCACTCCCCCGTTATCCTGACTCATTTCGCCGCCTCCCCCTCGCCCTTCTCGAGATCGAAGACCGCCAGGTGCGCCAACGCGTCCTCCTCGGAGACCTTGTGTGCCGAGCGCCTGCCGAAGACGTAGACCGTGAGGCCGAGCGCGAACATGCCCAGGCTGATGCTGCCGACCCACGTCATCCACGTGGCCGACGGCACGTCGATCCACGGCGTGACGAACGAATAGTAGATGCCGCCGACCGTCCCCAGCGAGCCGACGATGACGGTGGCCCACACCCCGACCATGCCGCCGGGGATGCGCCAGAACTGCTCGCTCGCATACCGATCCGCGTACTTCTTCCGGGCGACGATGACGGGGATCAGAAAGAAGAATCCAGACAGCAGCCAGACCGTGCTCAGTCCGCCCTGCAGGTAGATCGTGACGTTGGCCATGCTGCTCTGGGAGTAGAGCCCGACCAGGATCAGTGACGAGATCACGCCCTGGATCAGGACGGCCGTCACCGGGTTGCGGGTGCGCGGGTTGAGGTGGGTGAAGATGCGCGGCAGGTGCCGTTCGAGGCCCGAGACGAAGATCAACCGCGAGTAGGCCACCTGGTAGGTCATCAGCGCCACGACGATGATGAACGCCAGGACAACGGCACAGATCTCCATCAGTCCGGGGAATCCCGCGACATCGAGCATCCCGATCACGCCGGTCACGGGGTCGATCTCGTCCCCGGGCAGCGCCATCATGGTGCCCAGTGTGGTCAGCAGATAGATCGCGACCAGCGCGGCCGATCCCCACAGAATCATCTTCGGTCCGCTTCTGCGCACCGACAGGAACTCCGCGCCCATGTTGTACGGCGTCTCCACCCCGAGCAGGTACAGCAGGACTGTGCCGTAGAGGAAGCCCGCCACGGCGAAGTTGGGGATCGTCGCCTCGGCCCAACTGAACGGCGTGGCCGAACCGTGGTTGACGGCGAACAGCAGGCCCGCGATGAAGATCGTCAGCGTCAGGATGCCGTAGACGACGAAGACGATGTTCATGATGCGTTGGTTGGCGGCCAGTTTCGCCAGTGCCAGACCGATGACGGCCCACAGGATCACCAACTGCAGGATGATGCTGGTCATCAGCCCCAGTTCGGCGTGGAAGGCCAGCAGCAGGAACTGCAGCACCACCGCCGGTGAGGAGGCCGCGTTGAGGATCACCGGCACCCACGACAGGTAACCGCCGATGAAGCCCCAGGTTTCGCCCATGGTGCGGGTGGCCCAGATGTACACCCCACCCTGTCCCGGCCAGAGGTTGCCCAACTCGACGACCGCCATACCGGCGGGGACCAGGAAGGTCAGGATGCCCAGCACCCACATCGGGATCGCGGTCCAGCCGCCCCCGGCCATCACCGAGGACCCGGTGATCCAACAGATGATGAACACGTAGGCCGCGGTGAGCCCGAACGTCGTCATGACCTTGGGCAGGATCTGTTCCGGCACCAGTTCGGTGGTCATGAGCTTGTCCCGGCCGGACGGTGCCACGGCCTCCAGTTCCTGTGTCATACACGCCTCCCGCTCATCAGACGATCTGTCCGTCGGTCATTCGGACTACACGGGTCGCTTCGTCGGCCACCGTGGGATCATGGGTGCTCGCGACCACGGTGACGCCGAGCGTCGAACACAGGTCGCGCAGCATGCGCACCACCGTCTCCCCCGTACGGTGGTCGAGGTTGGCCGTCGGTTCGTCGGCCAGAACAAGGGTCGGGTTCGAGATCAGTGAGCGCGCAATCGCCGTGCGCTGCTGCTCGCCACCGGACATCCTGGTGGGCTGATGGTGGATCCGGTGGCCCAAACCGACGAGTTCCAGAAGTTCGATCGCCCGCTGGCGCAGCGCCTTTCGGTCGTAGGGCTCGAACATCAGCGGGAGTTCGACATTCTCCACCGCCGACAGGAACGGGATCAGGTTGTAACTCTGGAAGATGAATCCGATGGTGTCGTGCCGCAGTGCGGCGTACTGGCTCTCGGTCAGCGCGGCGGTGTCACGCCCGGCGATCTTCACGGTGCCCTTGGTGGGCCGGTCCAGGCCGCCGATGATGTTCAGAAGCGTGGACTTGCCGCTTCCGCTCGGACCCATGAGGCACACGAACTCCCCCGGCATCACCTGCAGCTCAGCGGCTTTGAGGGCTTTGACGACCTCGTCGCCCAGTCTGTGCAGTTTCCACACGTCGTTGATCTCGATGACGGGTGTGCGGTCCACCTGTGCGGTCATGCGGTCAGCCTCCTGACGACAGCGATCGGATCGGGGGACGCGACGCCGCCCTCCACGTGGGCACGAAACTGGTCGCCACGGCGGCCAGCATGCTGACCACGACCGCGATGGCCGCACCCGCCGCCAGTCCGCCGCCGGACACGCCACCGGCGGCCACCCCGGTCAGGTGCAGCACGGTTCCGGTCACGACGGCGAGCGCACTGCCGGTCACCGCCCCCGCGGCGGCCGCCAGCACCGGTTCGACCAGCAGCGCCGCCACGACTGGGGCGCGTGGAATGCCGTTGGCGCCCAACACACCCAGTTCCCTGGTCCGGTGCGCGACGGTCCGGGTGGTCGCGACCGCGACCTCGACGACGCCCACCAGCAGCACCGTGACCGCGATCAGGACCACGGCGCGGCGCACCTCCTCGACGTGGCCCAGGGTCGCCGACTGCGCGGCGATGCCCGGCGACATCCCGAAGACCAGCGCCACCAGAAAGGCCCCGGTGGCCGTCGTGACGATCGGCAGCACCATCTCCTTGAGGCGCCGCCTGGTCGCCAGCCAACCGTAGGACAGCCCGAAGCGCAGCATCAGCGGTCTCCCAACAGGTCCACGGGGCGCTGCTGCAGCAGGCGGTGCACGGGAACCAGCGCGCCCACGATGGCCATCGCCGGCAGGAACGCGGCGACCAACGCGGCGGCCTGCAGCCACGCCGTCACGGTTGCGATCTGCGGAATCGTCACCGCCACAGCGACTCCTGCGCCGAGCACGCCCACAAGATAGGCCGCGAGGAACACCAGTGCCGACTCGACCAGGAAGAAGTACAGCACCTCGTCGGCCAGTCCGATGCTGGACATGATGCCGAACTCACGCCGCCGCTCGGCGACGGCGGCCAGGAACGACGACACCGCGATCACGAATCCGAGACCCAGCCCGATCGTCGAGATCAGTCCGAGCGTGGAACTGGTGACCTTGCCGGAGAACAGCGCCGAGAACTTCTGTTGGAAGGTCAGCGGCCCCGAACCACCCACGGTGTCATAGATCAGACCGTGACCACCCGGATCAGGGCGCGCCGCCGGGTCGGCGGTGACCGGAAGGTTGGATGTCGCCGAAAGCGCCTGGGCCAGGCTGCGTTTGGCATCCTGGCCATCGGAACCGTACACCGTCCACCACCCGTGGTCACCGACCACCGACTGCGCCGCGGCCGTCGGCACCGACAGCGACTCGCCCGTTCCGGTGACGTGCACAGCCAAGCGTGCGTCACCGACGGTGACTTCGGTACCGTCGGCGACCCCGAGTCGCTGGGCCAGCGTTGCGCTGACAACCGCGGTGCCGGAGGGGATCTGATCGGAGCCGCGCAGCGAGACCGCCCGGCCGGCGATCTCGGTCACGCCCGACAGGGTGCGCTCGGCACGCCACCCCGGCGGCAGCTGGAGGGCCGGCGCCGGACCGCCGGCGACCAGCGCGCCGGCGTCGGAGTCGAAGTGCACCCCCGCTGCGGGCACGGCCCACAGCTGGGCGTCCCCGAGTACATCGGTCACCGAATCCGCGCCTGTGATGGCGAAACTCGCCGAGATCGTGCGCACGACGGTGACACAGGCGATCGCCAGGGCGATGCCGAGCACCGACAACGCGAAGCGCTCGGGGCGGCGGCGGACGTTGGCCAGCGCGAAGCGCACAAGGCGACCGAATGTGCTGCCCGGGGCGGTGCTGATCGTCGCCGATCGGGAGAGCGGCTCAGTGGCCGGGGTCGACGCTGTGGTCTCCACGCAGACAGAGTGGGGCCGGGTTATTTCGTGCTGCCACCGGTCACAGTGTCAATCCGGTTAACTACTCCCAGTCTGCGTAACGCACGAGTGTCATGCCTGGATGCGCCGGAACGGCTGGGCCTGCTCCAACTCGAAGGCCAGTTCCAGCAGGGTGGCCTCACGTCCGGCATCCGCGGCGAACATCATCCCGATCGGCAGACCGTCCGCGGACTCCGCCAGCGGGAGTGAGAGGGCCGGGTCCCCAGTGACGTTGTGCAGTGGTGTGAACGCCACCCAGTCGATCAATCGGTCGATGATCTGGTCGTAATCCGCCATGGGGTCCAGGTGACCGATGCGGGGAGGTTCGTCGGCCAGGGTCGGGGTGAGCACGACGTCGAAGCGCTGCGCCAGTGATCGCAGGTGCCGCCTGGTCAGCGCGAGGCGCGCCATCGTCAACGGCATGCGGTGCAACTGCCGGGTGGCGTGCCGGTCCAGGCCCAGCGACAGGTTGTCCAACCGGGTCCGGTCGAACGACGGACCGAAGCGCCTGCGCCCGCCCCGCACCAACGCGGTCGCCAGCAGCGCCCAGTACCGGACGAAGTCGTCGACGAAGCTCGCGGGCACGGGGATCTCGTCGAGCATCTCCACGTGGTGCCCCAGGCTCTCCAGCAGAGCCGCGGTCTTGGCGGTGGCCTCGCGGACCTGCACCCCGCTCTCCCGGCGGATCGAGCGCGTCACGACGGCGATCCGCAGGCGCCTCGACGACGGGCCGGTGATGTCGCCGATGGGCGGCAGTTTGGGGTTGCGCCAGGCGCGTTCGGCCTCGCGGTAGAAGGCGGCGGTGTCGCGCACCGAGCGGGTCAGCACACCGTTGGCGACGATCTTGATCGGCATCTCGCCGTGCTCGGCCTCCAGCGGCAGCCGTCCGCGGGTCGGCTTCAGGCCCACCAGCCCGTTGCAGGAGGCCGGAATTCGAATCGACCCGCCGCCGTCGTTGGCGTGGGCGATGGGCACTGCGCCCGCGGCCACCAGGGCGGCCGACCCCGACGACGAGGCGCCCGCGGTGTGCGCGGTGTTCCATGGGTTACGCACTGGGCCGAGTCGCGGATGCTCCGCGGCGGCGCTGAACCCGAACTCCGACATCATGGTCTTGCCCAGGATGTTCAGTCCGGTGGAGAAGAACAGCCTGGTGAAGTCGCCGTCGACGGCCGCGGGCTGGGGCTCCCAGGCGTCGGCGCCCTTGCCGGTGGGCATGCCCGCGACATCCGAGTTGTCCTTGATGAAGGACGGCACGCCGTCGAAGAACCCGCCGTAAGGCGCCTCGGCGCGCTCCCGGGCCCGCTCGTAGGACTTGTGCACCACACCGTTGAGCTCTGCGTTGACTGCCTCGGTGCGGGCGATCGCGGCTTCGGTGGCCTCGGCCCGGGAGATGGCGCCGGACTGGATCGCCTCGGCGACGCCGACCGCGTCGAGGTCTCCCAGCGCGTCATCGGTGAATGCGTGTACGTGGCCCATTGCGCCGACGGTATCAACCACGAAGCGTCAGCGGTGCAGCCCCGCATCAGCGGCCACCCGGGCCAGGGCCGCAATGTGGTCGTCGACCGTGGCCAGGCCGGCCTTCATGGTGTTGACGGACACGTGCGTGGCACCCGCGGCCCGCCATGCGCTGAGTCCGGCCGCGGCCTCGTCCGGATCACCCACCCAGGTGACGCGGCCCTCCATCCCGATTTCGGCCGCGTCACGTCCGGCGTCCTCGGCGGCCTTCACCACGTGCTCACGCGCGTCGTCAAGGGCCGGGCCGGGTTCCATCATCGGGAACCAGCCGTCTCCGAGTCGGCCTGCCCGCGCATAGGCGCGCTCGGACGCGGCGCCAAACCAGACCGGGATCGAGCGCGTGGGCAGAGCGGCGCCAAACCAGCTCCGGTGATCTGGTGGTGCTTCCCGGTGTAGGTCACGCTCTGCTCGGTCCAGAGCCGCCGCAGGACGTCGACCTGCTCTTCGCTGCGCCGGCCGCGGTTCTTGAAGTTCTCCCCCAACGCCTCGTATTCGACGGGGTTCCACCCCACTCCGATGCCCAACCGGAACCGTCCGTTGGTCAGCAGGTCCACCTCGGCAGCCTGTTTGGCCACCAGCGCGGTCTGGCGCTGCGGCAGGATGATCACCCCGGTGACGAGTTCCAGCGTCGTGACGGCGGCGAGGAACCCGAACATCACGAACGGTTCGTGGAACGTCGTGTGGACGTCATACGGGCCCTGCCAACCCTGGTGCACCGCTGGGTCGGCGCCCAGCACGTGGTCGTAGGCCAGGATGTGGGTGAACCCCAACTCCTCGACGCCCTGGGCGTAGGACCGCAGGGCCCCAGGGTCGCCGCCGAGTTCGGTCTGAGGGAAGACGACTCCGATGCGCATCGATCCAGTCTGCCGAAAGGCGAAACCCCGCGCCTCCGGGATCACCGGAAGTGGCGCGGGGTTTCACAAGTGAGCGGTTGGTGCGCCGCTCAAGCTGTGGCGATCAGGCCTGGTCCCATGGGCCCGACTCCTCCTCCGGGCTCGTTCCTCGCCCGGAGTCGTCGTCAGGCCTGGCCAACCTCGAAGCGGACGAACCGCGTCACGGTCACGCCGGCCTCGTCGAGCAGGGCCTTGACGGTCTTCTTGTTGTCGGACACCGAAGGCTGATCCAGCAGCACGACGTCCTTGTAGAAGCCGTTGACGCGACCCTCGACGATCTTGGGCAGTGCCTGCTCGGGCTTGCCCTCGGCCTTCGCGGTCTCCTCGGCGATGCGACGCTCGTTGGCGACGAGATCCGCCGGTACGTCCTCACGGGTGAGGTAGCGGGCCTTGAGCGCGGCGATCTGCAGGGCCACGGCGTGCGCGGCCTCCTTGGAATCACCGGTGTACTCGACCAGCACGCCCACGGCCGGCGGCAGGTCCGCGGCGCGCTTGTGCAGGTAGGTCTCGACAGTGCCGTCGAAGTAGGCGGCGCGACGCAGTTCGAGCTTCTCGCCGATCTTCGCCGACAGGTCGGCGACGGCCTGCTCGACCGTGGTGCCGTCCAGGTCGGCCGCCTTGAGGGCGTCGACATCGGTGGCCTTGGCCGCCTGGGCCGCGGCGACGATCTTGTCGGCCAGCGCCTGGAACTCGGCGTTCTTGGCGACGAAGTCCGTCTCCGAGTTGAGCTCGATGAGCGCGCCGTCCTTGGCGGCCACCAGGCCCTCCGCGGTGGCCCGCTCGGCGCGCTTGCCGACATCCTTGGCGCCCTTGATGCGCAGCACCTCGACGGCCTTGTCGAAGTCGCCGTCACTTTCGGCGAGGGCGTTCTTGCAGTCGAGCATGCCGGCGCCGGTCAGCTCCCGAAGGCGCTTGACGTCGGCAGCGGTGTAGTTAGCCATTGAAAGCTTCTCCTGGGGGACGAAGAGATTAGGAAGCGTCGGTCGTGGGTTCGGCGGCGGGAGCCTCGGCACCGGTGGTGGCCGAAGCCAGCAGCTCCTGCTCCCACTCGGCCAGGGGCTCGCCCGCGTCGGGCTTGCCGTCACTGGCGGAGGCGCCGGCACGGGCCTGCAGGCCCTCGGCCACCGCGGAGGCGATGACCTTGGTCAGCAGAGCGGCCGAACGGATGGCGTCGTCGTTGCCCGGGATCGGGTAGTCGACGAGGTCGGGATCGCAGTTGGTGTCCAGGATCGCGATGACCGGGATGTTCAGCTTGCGAGCCTCACCGACGGCGATGTGCTCCTTGTTGGTGTCGACGACCCAGACGGCCGAGGGCACCTTCTGCATATCGCGGATACCGCCGAGGCTGCGCTCCAGCTTGTTCTTCTCACGCGTGAGCATGAGGATTTCCTTCTTGGTGCGACCCTCGAATCCACCGGTCTGCTCCATGGCCTCGAGTTCCTTGAGGCGCTGCAGGCGCTTGTGCACGGTGGAGAAGTTGGTGAGCATGCCGCCCAGCCAGCGCTGGTTCACATAGGGCATGCCGACGCGGGTGGCCTCGTCCGCGATGGACTCCTGGGCCTGTTTCTTGGTGCCGACGAACAGCACGGACCCACCGTGGGCGACGGTCTCCTTGACGAACTCGTACGCCTTGTCGATGTAGGTCAGCGTCTGCTGCAGGTCGATGATGTAGATGCCGTTGCGGTCGGTGAAGATGAACCGCTTCATCTTGGGATTCCAGCGACGGGTCTGGTGCCCGAAGTGTGCGCCGCTGTCCAGCAGCTGCTTCATGGTCACGACGGCCATGGTTGTGCCTTACCTTTACATTGTCGGTTGTCGTCCGGCTGGTTGAGCCGAACCCTGGCGACTGCTTCGATGCCGGACCCCTCACGGGGACCACCCGACATTCAGGTGTTGCAGACGCGCGAAGTCAGCCCGCGCAAACGAGCTGCGGAGAAGAGTTTACACCGTCTGAGCACGTGCTCTGTCCACAGCGACGTGTCGGTCCCCAGACCGGGGCCTTGGGGCTGGCCCTGTCGTCACCGGCGGGCTGAACTGGGCCGATGCGCACGGCTGCCCTGATCATGGTCGCACTGCTGACCGCGGGCCCCGCTGTGGGCGCCCCCGAGCGTCTGACGTGGCCGCTGCGGCCGCCGCCCGCGGTGGTGGGTGAGTTCGATCCGCCTGCTCCCGACTGGTTGCGTGGGCACCGCGGCGTCGACCTCGCCGGGTCCGCGGATCAGGTCGTCTATGCCGCGGGGCCGGCGACCGTGGTCTTCGCCGGGGTGCTGGCGGGCCGCGACGTCGTCTCGCTGGCGCATCCCGGCGGCCTGCGCACCAGCTACGAACCGGTGCGGGCCGCGGTTCGGGTGGGGCAGCGCGTGGGTGCCGGCAGCCCGATCGGCTTCCTGCAGCCCGGCCATCCAGGCTGTCCAGGGGTGGTCTGCCTGCATTGGGGCGCGATGTGGGGGCCGGCCTCGCGTGCGGACTACGTGGATCCGCGCGGCCTGTTGGAGTCGACGCCTGTGCGGCTCAAACCGCTGAGGAACTCCGTCATCGCGGCCAACACCCGCGCTGGGGCATCACGCTGCACCCAGTGCCCCGCGCCGGGGACTTCAACGAGGGTGGCGTCGGGAATCAGCGCGGCCGCCGCACGGGCCCGGGCGACAGGCACTGCGGAGTCCTCACTGCCGTGCACGAGGAGAACGGGCGGGGCGACGCTGCCGAGCCGCGAGGTGTAGTCGGTGGCCAATCCACCGAGGCCGATCTGTTCGCGCTGCCATTGCGCGAACTGAGTCAGACCGCGGCCCTGTTTCCCGGCCCGCCGCACCTCGTCCTGCAGTTCCGGCGTGCGCTGGTCCGGGCCACGGATCAGGCTGGCCAGGCTCGCGGACACCGCAGTCCCGTTGGCCGACAGCCAGCGGGTGGTCCAGGCCAGGATTCCGGTTCTCACCAGCAGCCATGTCGCGGCCTGCCGCAGCCCCGAGAAGTGGCCGTCGGCGAGCCGAGGCATCAACCCGTAACTCGCGAGAAGCATTACCCCGCTGACCTTTTCGGGCTCAGCCAGCACATGACCGATCGCCATTCCGCCGCCCAGCGACAACCCACCGATCGCGTACCGGTCGAGACTGAGGGCATCAACGAACTCACCGGTGTAGTCGACGAGGTGCTGCTGGGTGGCCGGCCAGGGTGCGGGCGGACTCTCCCCGTAGCCGGGATGGTCGGGGGCCAGCACGCGGTGACCGTCGCGGGCGAGGTCGGCGCCGATGCCACCCCACGACAGCAGCGCACTGTCGACTCCACCGCCGTGCAGAAGCACGACCGTCGACTGCTGCGTTGGCCCCGGTTCCGGGACCCACTCCAGGTAGCTCACCCGGCCCCACGACACGGTCACGGTCCGCCGATTCATGCCCGCGGGTGCGCCTGATCGTGCACGGCCCGGAGGCGGGCGACGGTGACGTGCGTATACAGCTGAGTGGTCGCCAGTGTCGAGTGGCCGAGCAGTTCCTGGACGATGCGCAGGTCGGCGCCGCCCTCCAGGAGGTGCGTGGCGGCACTGTGCCGAAGCCCATGCGGGCCGAGGTCGGGTGCGCCGTCGACGGCCGACACGGTCTGGTGCACGACGGTGCGGACCTGCCGGGGATCGATCCGGCGGCCGCGGGCGCCGAGCAGCAGCGCAGGGCCGGAGTCGGTGCGGGCGAGCGCGGGTCTGCCGTCGGCGAGCCAGTCCCGCAGCGCCTCTTCGGCGGGTTCCCCGAACGGTGCGGTGCGCTGTTTATTGCCCTTGCCCAGCACCCGCAGCACGCGGTGGCCCACGTCGATGTCGTCGATGTCAAGGCCGCACAGTTCGCTCACACGGATTCCTGTCGCGTACAGCAGTTCGACGATCAGACGATCCCGCAGTGCCAGTGGATCACCTTCAGCCGCACCGGCTTTGGCTGCGGACATCGCCTCCAGCGCCTGATCCTCGCGCAACACGGCGGGCAGCGTGCGATGGGATTTCGGCACCTGAAGACGCACCGCGGGGTCGGTGGCCAGGTACCCACGGCGCACCGCCCAGGCGGTGAACGTCTTGACCGCAGACGTGCGCCGAGCCAAGGTGCTGCGGGCAACACCCGCGGTGGCCTGGCTCGCCAGCCACGATCGCACCATCGGCAGCGTCAGGGTCGCCAGGTCTGCGCTGGCGGTGCGCTCGGCCATGAAGGCGAACAGCGCGCGCAGATCGCCGAGGTAGGCGCGCCGGGTATGCGCTGACCGAGACCGTTCCAGGCCGAGGTGTTCATCGAACTCCTCGAGGATCACGTCCAGGGGTGGGTGCACTCCCCTACGGTGCCAGATTCAGTCGGCTCTGCCCGCTTCCGCTTCGGCGAGTTCGCGTTTCCACTGCCGGAACGTCTCCTCGGTGCGCCCGCGGCGCCAGTAACCCGAGATCGAGTTGGCCCACTTGGCCTCGACACCACGTTCTCTGCGGATGTAGGGGCGCAGATTGTGCATGACGGCCTGGGCTTCTCCGTGGATGAAGACATGGACCTGGCCGGGCAACCACGGCGCGCCCTTGACGGCGTCGATGAGCGGCGCGTTGTCCCCGGCCTGCTGATCGGTGACCATGTCGGCGCGACCTCCGCGGTACACCCACCTCAGTTCCACCCCCTCGGGCCGGATCAGTTCGAGTTCGTCGTCGGGCCCGGAGATCTCGATGAAGGCCTGCCCCACTGCGTCAGCGGGCAGGGCCTCGAGTGCGGCGCTGATCGCGGGGATGGCGGCTTCATCACCCGCGAAGAGATGCCAGTCGGCGGCAGGATCGGGCGAGTAGGCGCCGTTGGGCCCCGCCAGGTACACCGCGTCACCGGGCTGAGCCGATGCGGCCCAGGGTCCGGCGATGCCATGCTCACCGTGTACCACGAAGTCGATGGTCAGTTCGCGGGTTGACGGGTCGGCGCGACGAACTGTGTAGGTGCGCAGCGTCGGAGCCTGGTCCTTGGGGAAGCTGTCGAGCGTCAGGGGGTGCGGCAGGCTCGCGACGTCGGTGCCCGCGGGGACGAACGCGATCTTCACATAGGAGTCGGTGAACTCACTGGGGGTGAAGGTGTCGAAACCTTTGCCTCCCAATATCACTCGAACGACGTGGGGGGTGAGCCATTCGGTGCGGACCACTTCGAACGTGTGCAGGGGGCGACCGGCCATGAGTCCGACTATACGAGGGCCGTCGACGTCACGGTGGTGTCGCCCGCATCGGGTATGGCCCATGCCGGAAAGAATTGCCAGGTCAGCGCCCTTCACCGGCGGGACTGAACACTGGGCGGTCCGGGCCGGCGCCGAAGCCGGGACCCTGGACGCCGGTGCGAGGACCGCGATCCCCCAGCACACCGAAGTCGTCGTACTGATCGCCGGGGGCGTTGAGGCTGTAGGCCGCGCCGCCGGCTGCGGGGATCTGAATGTCCTGTGCTGCAGCGATGGCCGGCGAGGCCAGTCCCACGGTCACTGCGGCCAGAGCGCCTGCTGCGATGGAGGCGATCGTGATGTTCGTCATTGAAAATCCCACCTGTTTCGTTTCCCAAGTCTTCCGTCTCATGGGCGGGAGGCGTGTTGTCGTTCTGGTGGTTAGAACCGGGGCGTGAAGTGTTTTCTTCCATGTGATTTCGCCCCTTTCGCCCGTTGGCAGGATGTTGCCCCTCGGTGGCAGCATCGCGCCGCAACCGACTCCTAGAAGGGGGGTTCGTCGGTGTTGTTGGTCGGTGGTGGGGGTGGTGGTTGCCAGTCGGGTGGCAGGGTTTCGGGTTCGGGTGGGTCGTTGATCCAGGTGCACCAGGGGCTGGTGGAGGGGGTGCCTTTGAACAGGTGCAGCATTCGGCGCATGTGGTTGCGCCACTGTCGTTGGTCGATCTCGTGGCGGCGGGCGGCATTGATGCGGCGTTGTTCGGCGTTGCGGGGCCGTTGGGCGGCCAGGTGCGCGCGGGCCTGGGTGTGGCGGCGGGCTTTATCGCGGTGCGGGTTGCGGCGCCGTGGTGGTGGGGGTGGTCCGAAC